>JBBQYX010000007.1:0-77564 GCA_038208295.1 Candidatus Nanopelagicales bacterium
CTGAACCCCGACGGGCTCGCCATTGACGTCGGCCGCGCCAGCCGCAGCATCCCCACCCCACTCGCCGTCGCCGTCCGACACCGCGACCAGCACTGCCGCTGGCCCAGCTGCCGCAACCACATCGACGAAATCCACCACATCATCCACTGGGCCGACGGAGGCGAAACCAGCAGTGTCAACTGTGTTGGCGTGTGCTGGTTCCACCACCACCAAGTTCACAGCGGTCTGTGGTCGTTGTCCGGCGACGCCAACGCAGTCCTCGTCCTAACCCAACGCGACACCGGACGACAACTCGCCAGCCGCCCACCCGAACGTGCCCAACGCTCGATATCCGCCTGCCTGAAGCAGCTCGGCGCGTAGCCGGTCAGACATCCCAATCCAGCCGCCGCCCGCAAGGCAGACGTCACACCAGGAAACCACGGCCGCAACGTACGGCTCTGTCGTACATACGGGCCGGTCAAGTTGCCATGACGGCAGCGCTAGCGTGCGGATGGTGTCATCCGTGCCGAACTCAGCGCCCGAGCCATCGACCGACTCGGCCGACCGCCGAGCGGTGCTGCGGGACGCGCTCGGGGTGGGGCTGGCAACCGGCGCTTACGGCGTCTCCTTCGGCGCGCTAGCCGTTGCTGGCGGGCTAAGTCCGCTGCAGGCGCAGGTGTTGTCCCTGGTCATGTTCACCGGGGCGTCACAGTTCGCGCTGATCGGGGTTCTGGCTTCCGGCGGCGGCGCGGTTTCGGCGGTGCTCACCTCATGGCTGCTGGGAGCCCGCAATGCGTTGTACGGGTTGCGGTTGGCACCGCTGCTGGCCGTACGCGGGCCGCGCAAACTTGCCGCCGCTCACCTGACGATCGATGAGTCCACCGCGATGGCGCTGGGCCGCCTCGACCGGGAACCCGAAGCACGGCTGGCCTTCTGGGCGACCGGCCTGAACGTCTTCTTCTGGTGGAACCTGGCCACTCTCGTTGGATCACTCGGCGCCAGTGCGCTGGGGGATCCCAAGGTGCTGGGCCTGGACGCGGCGATCCCGGCGGGGTTCGTCGCCCTGTTGTGGCCACGGCTGCAGGACCGTCAGTCAAGGCCGCTCCATCTGGCGGTCGCCCTGGCCGGCGCGGCCGTCGCCCTGTCGACGACACCGTGGCTCCCGGCGGGCGTCCCGGTCCTGGCAGCCGGTGTCGTCGCCATCGTCGCTGGGCTGCGCGATCCGTGGTCCGGCCGTCGGCGCACATCGTGATCTGGGTCGCGGTGATTACCGGTTCGCTCGGCTGCCTGCTGCTGAAGGTCGCCGGCGTCGCGGTCCCGGCCGAGGTGCTGGACCGGCCCGTGGTCCGGCGCATCGCTGGCCTGCTCCCGCTGGCTTTGCTGGCGGCCTTGGTCGCGGTCCAGACCTTCACCGCGAACGGCCACCTGTTGATCGACGCGCGAGCGGCCGGGCTTGGCGCGGCGGTCGTGGCGTTGCTACTCCGCGCGCCATTCCTGGTGGTGGTGGCCACTGGGGCGGTCGTGGCCGCCGTGGTTCGCGCCTTGGGCTGGTTGCCCTGATGGGGGCATCGTGACCAAGGCCGATCTATGACCCACCCGACTCAGCCTCAGGGCGGCCCGGTGGCATCCGTGGCAATGTCGCCGCTCCCAGGGCGCTCGCCGTCCCGATTACCGGCCGCGATCTCGCCCACGGTCAGCAATCCCGCCTCTGCGTGCAAACCCACCGCTCGACGCATCGCGGCGCGGGCGCGCTTGCGGTCGCGAGCATCGTCGTACGCCATGCCGAGGCGGAACCAAGCACGCCAGTCCTGCGGGGCGGCCTCGACCTCGGTCTTGCGTACGGCGAAGGCGGCATCGGCGGCGTCACGCTCGATCCGGCCCGAGGGCAGTCGCGGCAGATCGTCTACCGGCAAGCCGCCCTGTTCGGCCAGCTCGCGTCCCAGCCGCTCGACCCGGAAGCCGAACTGGACCTCACGCCACACCAGCCAGGCGCCGATAAGCGGCAGCACCAGCACGGACAGGCCCAGGGCGACCGCGACCGGGCGGCCGTCGCGGGCGATGTCGACGCCCCGCCAGGCGGCGAACCCCAGATAGACGACGAGCAGGAAAACTAGCACGAAGGCCATCGCGCGGGCTCTCACGCGGACACCTCGGCACAGCACGAGATCAGAAGCGTCGGCGCGATCACGGATGCCCGCTGGGATCCAGGTCGAGCAACTTCTCCAGACCGACGGTCAGACCAGGGTGCGAGGCGACCCGACGCACCCCCAGCAGCACGCCGGGCATGAACGAGATCCGGTCCATCGAGTCATGCCGGATCGTCAGGGTCTCCCCCGGCCCGCCGAGCAGGACCTCCTGATGCGCGACCAGACCGCGGGCCCGTACCGAATGCACCGGAACCCCCTCGACGCGCGCGCCACGGGCCCCGGCCATCGCCTCCGCGGTGGCGTCCGGCATGGCCGGCAGGTCGGCCCGCGCCGCAGCTACCAAGTGCGCCGTTCGTCGGGCGGTGCCACTGGGTGCGTCGACCTTGTCCGGGTGGTGCATCTCGATGATCTCGACAGACTCGAAGAAGCGGGCTGCCTGCGCGGCGAAGCGCATCATCAGGACCGCTCCGATGCCGAAGTTGGGGGCGACGAGGACACCCACTGACGGCGCCTCCTGCAGCCAGTCAGCGAGGATGTCGAGCCGTTCCTCGGTAAATCCCGTCGTCCCGACGACCACGTCCAAGCCGTGGCCGATGCAGAAGGCCAAGGTTTCCATGACCTCGCCCGGCTGGGTGAAATCCACCACGACATCGCAGTCCGCATCGACCAGTCGCTGCAGGGGATCCCCGAGGTCGACGGTGGCAACCAGTTCGAGGTCATCGGCGTCGTCCACCGCGCGGCAGACCGTGGCGCCCATCCGACCAGCCGCCCCGACCACGCCGACCCGCAGCCGATACCCGGTGGTACCACGCCGGGCGGCGGCCGCTGTCGCGGTTCCGACGACGCTGGTCGCCGGCACCTCGGTCTCAGCGTCCGGACCCGTCCCCGAAGAGCTTGGCTCGGTCGCCTCGGCGTTGCTCACGTCGTCTCCCTCGTCCGCATGGCTCACGTCGTCTCCTTCGGACACCTGGCCGGGTCCGTCGTACGCCATCATCGGCGCAATCAACGGACGGCGGCGGAGAAGTCCCGGTCGGCGGCGAAGGGGCCGATGACGGACAGCGTCGGCGCCGCCCGCAGCAGTTGTCGCGCGACCGCATGTACGTCCTCAGCAGTCACCGCGTCGATCTCGGCGATCAGGTGATCCACCGTTGGGAGTTCGTCGTAAAGCAGCTCGGCCTTCGCGATGCGGCTCATCCGGGACCCGGTGTCCTCCAGGCCCATGACGAGTTGGCCGCGCAGCTGTCCCTTGCCGCGTTCGATCTCGTCTTCGACGAGACCGTCGTCGGCGACGGTCCGCAACTGCTCACGGGCCAGCGCCAGCACCTCGTCGATCTTCTGCGGCAGGCAGCCTGCATACACACCGAAAAGCCCGGCTTCGGCGTACGCCGTGGAGAACGAGAACACCGAATAAGTCAGGCCCCGCTTCTCCCGGATCTCCTGGAACAGCCGGCTGGACATGCCACCGCCGAACGCGGTGTTCAGCACGCCGAGGGCATACCGCCGGTCGTCGTTGCGGTTGATGCCCGGCATCCCCAGCACCAGGTTGGCCTGCTCGGTTGCTCGGGTCAGCACCTCGACGGTTCCGCCGCGGTTCATTCGGGGGCGGCGCGCCCCGACGCCGGTACGCGGGGCCGCGGGCGCGGCCTCCCCGGACAAAACTCCGGCCTGCCGAAAAGCATCGCGAACCAGGCGTACGACCGTGGTGTGGTCGATGTTGCCGGCTGCGGAGACGACCATCCGTTCGAGGCGGTAGTACTTGCGGTAGAAGCCGTGGATCGCGCGTCGGGTTACCGACTCGATGCTGGCGATAGACCCCAGGATCGGTCGCCCTAACGGCGTGTCACCGAGGACGGCGGCGGTGAACCGGTCATGCACGAGGTCGGCCGGATCGTCGTCGTTCATGGCGATCTCTTCGAGGATGACGCCCCGTTCGTTCTCGACGTCCAACGGATCGATGCGGGCTGAGGTGATCAGATCGGCGAGCACGTCAACGGCCAGCGGCAGGTCGACGTCGAGAACTCGCGCGTAGAAACAGGTGTATTCCTTGGCGGTGAACGCGTTCATCTCCCCGCCGACCGCGTCCAGCGCCGCCGAGATCTCCAGTGCCGAGCGGCGCTGCGTGCCCTTGAACAGCAGATGCTCGAGGTAGTGCGCAGAGCCGGTCTGCGCCGGTGTCTCGTCCCGGGACCCGACGCCGACCCAGATACCGATCGCCACCGAGCGAACCGTCGGCATCGCCTCAGTGACCACGCGCAGACCACCGGGCAGCACCGACCGGCGGACCAGCCCCCCGTCGGCCGCCCGCTGCAACGTGCGGGTGGAGCCGGGGGGCTGGTCGGCGGCGATCTGGAACCGGTGGCCGGAGCCTGCCGTCATGCCTCAGGCGTCCGCGGTCACGGGCTCGCTGGCAGCGGCACCGTCGGTCTCATCGAGCACTGGCACCAGTGACAGTTTGCCGCGCGAGTCGACCTCCTTGATGGCGACCTGGACCTTCTGGCCGACCTTGAGGACCTCCTCCACGGAGTCGATCCGCGGCTTGCCGGCCATCTTCTTAACCTCACTGATGTGCAGCAGGCCGTCCTTGCCCGGCATGAGCGACACGAACGCACCGAACGTCGCGATCTTGACGACGGTGCCCAGGTAGCGTTCGCCAACCTCGGGCATCGTCGGGTTGGCGATCTGGTTGATCGTCGCCCGGGCTGCCTCGGCGGCGGCACCGGAGGTCGCCCCGATGTAGATCGTGCCGTCGTCCTGGATGGTGATGTCGGCGCCGGTGTCCTCCTGGATCTGGTTGATGATCTTGCCCTTCGGCCCGATCACCTCGCCGATCTTGTCCACCGGAATGTGCACCGTGATGATCCGAGGCGCCAGGACGCTCATCTCGTCGGGCGCGTCGATGGCCTCGTTCATGACCTCGAGAATCGCCAGCCGCGCATCGCGGGCCTGGGTCAGCGCACCGGCGAGAACCGAGGCTGGGATCCCGTCGAGTTTCGTGTCCAGCTGCAACGCGGTGACGAACTCACGAGTTCCGGCGACCTTGAAGTCCATGTCGCCGTAGGCGTCCTCTGCTCCGAGGATGTCGGTCAGCGCGACGTAGGACATCTCCCCGTCGACGTTGTCGGAGATCAGCCCCATGGCAATACCGGCCACCGGAGCCCTCAGCGGCACCCCGGCGTTCAGCAGCGACAAGGTCGAAGCGCAGACAGAGCCCATCGAGGTAGAACCGTTGGAGCCCAACGCCTCCGAGACCTGCCGGATGGCGTACGGGAACTCCTCCTTCGTCGGCAGCACCGGAACCAGCGCCCGCTCTGCCAACGCCCCATGACCGATCTCGCGGCGCTTGGGTGACCCGACCCGGCCGGTCTCACCGGTGGAGTAGGGCGGGAAGTTGTAGTTGTGCATGTAGCGCTTGCGCGTCTCCGGGGACAGCGTGTCCAGCTGTTGCTCCATCCGCAGCATGTTCAGCGTGGTGACCCCGAGGATCTGGGTCTCACCGCGCTCGAACAGCGCCGAGCCGTGCGCCCGCGGGACGAACTCGACCTCGGCGGACAGGGTCCGGATGTCGGTCAGCCCGCGGCCGTCGATGCGGACCTTGTCGCGAAGCACCCGCTGGCGGACCAGCTTCTTGGTCACCGCACGCAGGGCAGCCGAAGCCTCCTTCTCGCGGCCCTCGAAACCGACCAGCCGCTCGGCCAGCAGATCCTTGACCCGGTCGAGCTCGGCCTCGCGCTCCACCTTGCCCGGGATCGTCAGAGCCGCAGCCAGTTCGGTACTGACCGCAGCAGAGACCGCCTCGAGGATGTCGTCGTTGTAGTCGAGGAAGACCGGGAACTCGCGGGTCGGCTTGGCGGCTACCTCGGCCAGTTCCTGCTGCGCCTGGCACAGCACTCGGATGAACGCCTTGCTGGCATCGAGGCCCGCCGCGACGACCTCCTCGGTCGGGGCACCGGCGCCGCCGGCGATCAGGTCGATCGTGGTGGGGGTGGCTTCGGCCTCCACCATCATGATCGCCACGTCGTCCCCGACCACCCGGCCGGCGACGACCATGTCGAAGACGGCTTCTTCCAGCTGTGCGTGGGTGGGGAAGGCGACCCACTGTCCCTTGATCAGGGCGACGCGGGTGGCCCCGATCGGGCCGGAGAATGGCAGGCCCGACAGTTGGGTGGACATTGACGCGGCGTTGATGGCCAGGACGTCGTACAGGTCGGCCGGGTTCAGCGACATGACCGTGATGACGACCTGCACCTCGTTGCGCAGGCCCTTGACGAACGTGGGGCGAAGCGGCCGGTCGATCAGCCGGCAGGTGAGGATCGCGTCCTCGCTGGGCCGACCCTCACGCCGGAAGAACGAGCCGGGGATCCGGCCCGCCGCGTACATCCGCTCCTCGACGTCGATGGTGAGCGGGAAGAAGTCCAGGGACTCCTTGGGGTGCTTGCCGGCCGTGGTGGCCGACAGCAGCATCGTGTCGTCGTCGAGGTAGGCGACGACAGAGCCGGCCGCCTGCCGGGCGATCCGGCCGGTCTCGAAGCGGATGGTGCGGCTGCCGAAGGAGCCGTTGTCAATCGTGGCTGTGCTGGTGTGCGTGTCGGGACCCTCCACGGGTGCCCTCCTGTTCTGTGCTGACGCAAGGGTGCGTCGCGGACAGGGGTGGCGGCCACGGGCGAGGGGACGTCGGAACTCGATCGAAGCCCGCGGGGCGCGTGTGTGCGTCCCGAAGACCACTACCGAGCACCGAGGAGTCGACACCTCGCGGGCGGGCAACCGCCCCGGGGAATGCGCTGTCCCGGCGGGCGCCGGGTCCGAGCGGGGTTGAACGGATGGTGCGGTTCGTGCGGGTGGAGCGGTGGACCGTGACGTCAGCGGCGAATGCCGAGCCGCTCGATCAGGGTGCGGTATCGAGTGATGTCGGTCCGGGCGAGGTACTGCAGCAGCCGCCGGCGCTGGCCGACGAGCAGCAACAGGCCACGGCGCGAATGGTGGTCGTGCTTGTGCATCTTCAGGTGCTCGGTGAGGTCGGAGATGCGCCGGGTCAGCATGGCGACCTGGACCTCGGGGCTGCCCGTGTCGCCCTCGACCGTGGCGTAGTCGGACATGATCTGCTTCTTGATGTCGGCGGCGAGCGCCATGTGTCGTCCTCTCGGGCGCGCGGCCCCCGCAGCGGAAATGCGTAAACGGGGGTGAACAGACGCGAACCACGGGGCGCCCGCCCCATGGCCGTCACTCGTGAGGGTACCAGCGGCTCGCGGCACGCCCACCCAATGCGGCCGACCGCGGCTCCGGCCGCAACTCCTGCCTGGCGCTACTGCGCGAGTGCGTGCCGGGCCTCGGCGACATCGACGGTCATTCGCGCGACCAGCGCCGCGGCGGAGTCGAAGGTCCAGGTGCCCCGCAGCCGCGACACGAAGTCGACGCCGATGTGCTCGCCGTACAGGTCCAGGTCGTCGCGGTCCAGCACGAAGGACTCGACCCGGCGCTGGGTGCCCTGGAACGTTGGGTTGGTGCCCACCGAGATGGCCGCCGGCAATGAGCGACGCCTCGGACCGTAGGGGTCACGGACCACGTAGCCGGCATAGATCCCGTCGGCGGGGATGGCTGCGTACGGCGTCGCGTCCAGGTTGGCCGTCGGGAAGCCGAGTTCGCGACCGCGGTGATCGCCGTGCACGACGACGCCCTCCACCCGGTGCGGACGGGCCAGCGCCACGGCTGCGTCGCGCACGTCACCGCCGGCCACCAGGCCGCGGATGTACGTCGAGGACCAGGTTTCCGCATCCCCCACCAGGTCGACGGCGTCCACGGTGAACCCGTGCAGCGCACCCAGTTCGGCCAGCGTCTCAACATCGCCGGCAGCCCGGCGTCCGAACCGGAAGTTGGCACCGACGACCACCGTACGAGCCTGCAGGCCGGTGCCTAAGAACTCCGCCACGAACTCGGCCGGATCCAACTGCGACAACTCGTGGGTGAACGTCAGCAGCCGCACCGCATCCACCCCGGTGTCGCCGAGCAGGCACATCCGGTGCTCCAGCGTGGTCAGCAGCAACGGCTGGGTGCCAGGGCGGACAACCTCGGCGGGATGCCGGTCGAAGGTGACCGGGACCAGCGGTAGGCCCGCGGTGGCCGCGTGGGCCCGTCCCCGCGCGAGGATCGACCGGTGACCGCGGTGGACCCCGTCGAAGACTCCGATGCAGACCACCGAGCCGGGCAGATCGACGGGCACGTCGGCGGGCTCGCGCCACACGGCGACGTCGGACAGGGCACAGGAGGTCATGGCGAGAGGCAAGCCTGCCAGACCCGAACGGCCGGCGGATCCGCGTACTGCCCTGACCCGTCAGTGGACCGGTCCGAATGTCGGTCAGTCACCGCTGAACACCACCAGGGGCGCGGCCTGCCCCGCGCGCTGCTCGACGAGGGACAGCACCGTCCCGTCCGGACCGAACACTCCCAGCGGTCCTGCGGCCGAGGTTCCTTCGGCGAAAGTGTCCACCGGCCACGGCAGCCGAGCGCCGTGCCGAACCCGGACGGCGTCGTCCCTGGCCACGTCCCAGCGCCCGAAGGCGGTCGCCACGGCCTCGTCGAGCGGCACCTGCTCGTAGTGCTCCTCGAGGGCGGCCAGGGTGTGCGCGCTGCCCAGGTCGTACGGGCCGACCCGGGTGCGGCGCAACGCCGTCAGGTGACCGCCGACGCCCAGCGCCGCGCCGAGGTCACGGGCCAGGGCCCGCACGTAGGTGCCGGTGGAGCAGTCGACCGTTACGTCCAGGTCGAGCACGCCCAGACCGTCCTGCTCGCCACGACGGCTCGCCTGGACCACGAAGGCGCCGACCTGCACCGTACGGGCGGCCAGGTCCACCGCCTCCCCCGCCCGCACCAAAGCGTGGGCCCGGCGACCGTCGACCTTGATCGCGCTGACATCGCTGGGCCGCTGCTGGATCTCCCCGGTCAGGTCCGCGACGGCGGCGGCGACGCCCGGCTCATCGACACCGGCGGCGTCTACCCGGGCGGTCACGGTCCCGTCCGCGTCGTCGCTGACCGTGGCGACTCCGAGCCGGATGGTCGCGGTGTAGGTCTTGTCCGTGACGGCCAGATGACCCAACAGCCGGGTGCCGCGCTCGATGCCGAGGATCAGGACCCCGGTGGCCATCGGGTCCAGGGTGCCCGCGTGGCCGACCTTGCGGGTGCCGGCCAGGCGACGGACCCGCGCGACGACGTCGTGGGAGGTCAGGCCGGCCGGTTTATCGACGATGAGCAGGCCGTCGGGTGCCGTGCGGGTACGGGGTCCTCGTGGCACCGCTCTAATCCGCCAGGATCGCGGCGCCGGCTAGGGCGGCACGCACCATGGCGAGCACAGCAACGGGGTCCGAGCCATCGGTGAAGCCGGCCGCGTACAGGTGGCCTCCACCGCCCAGCACGGTGGCCACCGCGCCGACGTCGATGCGGCCTTTGCTGCGCAAGGACACCCGCCAAGACCCTTCGTCCTCCTGCTTGAGCACGACGGCGACCTCGGCCTCCACGGCGGCACGCAGCCCGTCGATGATCCGCTCGGCGTCATCGAGGGCCAGGCCGAGCGCCAGCCGTTCGGCCCGCGGCACGGTGGTGGACACCAGCCCCAGCCCGCCGGCGGCTGCGGTGTCGAGTTGGGCACGGTCCAGCGCCGAGCCCAGCATCCGCAGGGCCGCGAACGGCACGTCGTCATAGACCCGTCGGGCCACCAGGTCATGGCGGACCCCCGCGGCCAGCAGGCGGGCGGCCTGCCGGTGGGTCTCGGGCGTGGTTGCTGCGTACCGGAACGAGCCGGTGTCGGTCATCAGCCCGGTGTACAGGCAGGTGGCGATGTCGGCATCGAGCCCAACGCCGAGGGCGTCGACGAGTTGCAGTGCCAGGACGGCGGTGGCCGGTGCGTGCACGTCGATGACGGCGGATGTGCCGAACCCGGTGTACGAACTGTGATGGTCCACTGCGATGAAGTGTGCGGCGGACTCGGCCACGGCGTGCAGGTCGCCCAGCCGCTCGACACTGCTGACGTCGAAGGAGACCGCGACGTCGGGCTGGGGGACCGCATCCGGAGCGACCAGGATGTGCTGGCCGGGCAGCCAGACCAGCGACCGCGGCAACACGAACGGATCATCATCGAAGGACACGACCGCTGCGACTCCCAGCGTCCGCAGGGCCAGACCCACCGCCAGCGCCGAGCCCACCGCATCGCCGTCGGGACTGACATGCGCCAGCAGCAACGGGCATCGCGCCGATCGCAGCAGCTCGGCGGTACGCCGTACCGAGGCGGCCACCCCGGGGTCGGCCGCAGCGACATCAGCGGCAGTCGCTATCGGGTCCGGACCGAGCGAATCGGTCCGCGCGCCGCCGCTGGAGGTGACCGTGCCTGCCTCCATCATGCGAGGGGACCGGTCGAGTTGAGGCTGTCCTCGTCCGTACGCGGGACCCGGTAGGGATCCGGCTCACCGGCATAGGTGGCCACCGACGCCTGCGCGTGGACGGCGGCGTCGGCGTCCGCGGCCGCGGCGATGAGGTGGTCGATGTGTCGGGCGCTCTCCGGCAGCACATCGGCAATGAACGTCAGGGTCGGGGTGAATCGCAGGCCGGTCTGGCGGCCGACCTCACTGCGTAGCACACCCTTAGCCGATTCCAGCGCCGCAGCGGTGTCAGTCCGGTCGGTATCCGTTCCCAGCACGGTGTAGAAGACGGTCGCATCGTGCAGGTCGTTGCTGATCCGGACCTCGGTGATCGTGGTGAACCCGAGCCGGGGATCCTTGACCCGGCCCTCGAGGGTTTCGGCGACCACCACCTGAATGCGATCGGAAAGTCGGCGGGCACGCGCCTGCAGGTTGGTCACGTCATCGTCCCTTCGTCGTCGTCGCCGAGCCACCGCCGCCGTACGGCCAGCACCTCGACCTCCGGGTGAGCGTCGACCAACCGCTCGCACGCATCCAAGACCGTGCCGCAATGCTGCGCGTCGGCGGCCACCACGGCCACCCCGATCAAGCTACGGCGATGCAGGTCCAGATGCCCCGCTTCCGCGGCGGCCACATCGAACCGGCGGCGCAACTCGGCCACCAGCGGACGGACCACCGCACGCTTGCCCTTCAGCGAGTGGACGTCGCCGAGCCGCAGGTCGAACTCGTCCACCGCGACGAACATGATGGCCCTCCTTTCTCGTTGCCGCAGGACCGAGATCCCCCGAGAGATCAGCACGAGTCGGGGACGACCCCGGGCCCGTCGGTGCACGGCTGCTGCCGCACCTCGACGGACCCGGATCACGCCCCTCACACCTGCGTGCGGATCAGCCTCGGGGCTTCTCCCGCATCTCAAAGGTCTCGATCACGTCGTCGACCTTGATGTCGTTGAACGACCCCAGGCCAATACCGCACTCGTAACCGTCCCGGACCTCGGTCGCATCGTCCTTGAAGCGCTTGAGTGAGTCGATGGTGAGGTTGTCCGCCACCACGACGCCGTCGCGGATCAACCGCGCCTTGCTGTTGCGGCGAATTTCCCCGGACCGGACCAACGCTCCGGCGATGTTGCCGAACTTGCTGGACCGGTACACCTCGCGGATCTCCGCCGTGCCCAGCTGCGCCTCGGCGAACTCGGGCTTGAGCATGCCCTTGAGCGCCGATTCGACCTCGTCGATGGCCTGGTAGATCACCGAGTAGTAGCGGACGTCGACGCCCTCACGCTCGGCCAGCTCCCGAGCCCGACCCTCCGGCCGGACGTTGAAGCCGATGATCACCGCGTCCGAGGCCGAGGCCAAGGTGACGTCCTGCTCGGTAATGGCGCCGACCCCGCGGTGGATGACCCGCAGGGATACCTCGTCGCCGACGTCGATCTTGAGCAGCGCGTCCTCCAGGGCCTCGACAGACCCGGACACGTCGCCCTTGATGATCAGCGTCAGCTCCTCGAGCTCGCCGCGCTCCATCGTCTTGAGGAAGTCCTCCAGGCTGCGCCGCGGGCGGGCCTTGGCCAGCTGCGCGTTGCGTTCGCGGGCGGCCCGGGTCTGCGCGATCTGCCGCGCAACCCGGTCCTCACTGACGACCAGGAAGGAGTCCCCCGCACCGGGCACGGCGGTCAGACCGAGCACCTGCACGGGCCGCGACGGTCCCGCGACCGCGATCTGGTCGCCGTTCTCGTCCAGCATCGCTCGGACCCGACCGAAGGCATCGCCGACCACGATCGAGTCGCCCGGATGCAGGGTGCCGCGCTGCACCAGGACCGTCGCAACGGGGCCGCGGCCACGGTCCAGGTGAGCCTCGATGGCAACGCCTTGGGCGTCTTGGGTCGGGTTGGCCCGCAGGTCCAGTGACGCGTCCGCGGTCAGCAACACGGCCTCGAGCAATTCCTCGATACCCAGCTGCTGCTTCGCGGAGACATCGACGAACATCGTGTCGCCGCCGTACTCCTCGGCCACCAGGCCGTACTCGGTCAACTGTCCGCGGACCTTGGCCGGGTCCGCGCCCTCCTTGTCGACCTTGTTCACGGCAACGACGATCGGCACCCCGGCGGCCTGGGCGTGGTTCAGCGCCTCGATGGTCTGCGGCTTCACGCCGTCGTCGGCCGCAACGACCAGGACCGCGATGTCCGTAACCTGCGCCCCACGGGCACGCATGGCGGTGAACGCCTCGTGACCGGGGGTGTCGATGAAGGTGACCTTGCGTTCGACATCGTTGGAGGTCGTGAGGATCTGATAGGCGCCGATGTGCTGAGTGATCCCGCCGGCTTCCTTGGCCACCACATTGGTATGCCGGATGGCGTCCAGCAACTTGGTCTTACCGTGGTCGACATGGCCCATCACCGTGACCACGGGCGGGCGGGCGACCAGATCCGTCTCGACACCCTCGTCCTCGCCGAACTCCAGGTTGAAGGAATCCAGCAGTTCGCGGTCCTCGTCCTCCGGTGAGACGACCTGGACGTCGAAGTTCAGCTCGTCACCGATCAGGCGCAGCGTGTCATCGTCGACGGATTGGGTCGCAGTGACCATCTCGCCGAGCTTGAACATCACCGCCACCAGATCCGCTGCGCTGGCGTTGATCTTGTCTGCGAAGTCGGTGAGCGATGCACCCCGAGGCAGGCGAACGACCTCACCATTACCGCGCGGCAGCCGGACACCACCGATCGTGGGGGCCTGCATGTTGTCGAACTCTTGACGCTTCGCGCGCTTGGACTTGCGGCCGCGGGTGGGCCGCCCGCCGGGGCGACCGAATGCGCCGGCCGTACCGCCTCGGTTGGGTCCACCACCGGGGCGACCGCCGAAGCCGCCGCCACCGCCGGGGCGACCGGCGAAACCGCCGCCACCACCACCGGGAGCACCGCCGCCACCGGGACGACCGGCGAAACAGCCGCCGCCGCCGGGACGGCCGGGAGCACCGCCGGGACGGCCCGGAGCGCCGGGACGGCCCGGTGCGCCGCCGGGACGGCCCGGTGCACCGCCGGGACGGGCGACCGGGCGTGGCATCGCACCGGGATTGGGGCGGGGAGCGCCCGGGACGCCGCCCGGGGCCGGTGGCCGCGGCATCGCACCGGGATTAGGGCGGGGAGCGCCGGCCACGCCGCCGCCACCTGCCCGCTGCTGCGGTGCGGCGGGACGCTGCATCCCGGCCGCGGGGCCACTGAACGGGTTGTTCCCGGGTCGGGGACCAGCGGGTCGCTGCATGCCGGCGTTGCCGGTGAAGGGATTGTTCCCCGGTCGGGGGCCGGTGGGCCGGGGTGCACCCGGCAGGCCACTCGGTGTCGCAGCGGGCGCGGCCGGCCCAGCTGCCGCTGACGCAGCCGGGCTGGCTGCTCCTGCGGGAGACTGGGCGGGCGGCGCGTCACCGGGCACCGGCGCTGCGGCCGGGGCTGCGGGCGGGGCTGCGGGCGATGCAGCCGCAGCAGCCGGCGCCTGCACCTGCGGAGTGACCGGAGGCTTCGGTACGGCCGGACGCGGCGTTGGGCGTGGTCCGGTCGGCGTAGCAGCCGGCGCCGTCGGTGCCGGCGCGGACGTAGCGGGCGTGACGGGCGTGGCGACGGGCGGGGCCGCAGCGACCACGGGTGCGGCCGCTACCGCCGACGCCGGTGCCGGGTCAGCGGCCGCCGGCTGCGTGGGCTTGGCCGTAGGGGCCGGTGCCGCAGCTGGCATGGCCTCGCGCAGCTTGCGGACGACCGGAGCCTCGATGGTGGACGAGGCAGATCGAACGAATTCTCCGAGCTCATTGAGCTTGGCCATGACGACCTTGCTCTCGAGCCCCATTTCTTTGGCGAGTTCGTAAACCCGAACCTTGGACACTGTGCTCCTGTCTAGGCCCGGGTGGGAACGCCACGGACCTCAGCGGGGGGGGGACACGCTCATCTCGGCGTGGTCATCGGGTGCTCATCCGTGACGCTCCGGACTCGGTGAGGGGACGGTGGGCGGTACATCAACCGGGAAAGAACGGCCTTGCAGATCGACCCAGGCCTGAACGCGCTCAAGGTCGAGCGGTCCCGGCACCCGGAGGGCACGAAGAAACGCGCCACGGCGTACAGCGAGGTCGAAACAACCGGGATCGGGGTGCAGATGCGCCCCGCGGCCCGGGAGCCGGCCGCGGGGATCAGGGACGCAGGCGCCCTCGACCACCACAACCCGCAGAAGGTCGGACTTCGGTGCCCGTCGACGGCACCCGATGCAGGTACGTGTCACAGGGGCACGCACACGATTGCAGGCAGGAACCGGGGCCGGGCAACCGGCCGGGGGTGAGTCTACCGCCTTGGTCACCCCGCGGTTGCCTCAGGCGCGCGGTGCTGCTCGGTGTCGGGTCGGATGTCGATCCGCCAGCCGGTCAACCGGGCCGCCAGCCGGGCGTTCTGGCCCTCTCGGCCGATCGCCAGCGACAACTGGTAGTCGGGCACGATCACCCGCGCCGCCCGTGCCACCGGATCGACGATGATCACCTGGGCGACCTTCGCCGGGGACAACGCGTACGCCACCAGCTCGGCCGGATCGTCGCTCCAGTCCACGATGTCGATCTTCTCGCCGTGCAGATCGGACATGACCTGGCGGACCCGCTGGCCCATGGGCCCGATGCAGGCGCCCTTGGGGTTAACACCGGGACGGGTCGCCCGCACGGCCATCTTGGTCCGGTGCCCCGCTTCCCGGGCCAGGCCGACGATCTCCACGGTTCCGTCAGCGATCTCCGGTACCTCGAGCGCGAACAGGGCCTTGACCAGGTTCGGGTGGGACCGGGACAGGATGACCTGCGGCCCGCGGGGACCCTTGCGAACGGCCAGCACGTAGCAGCGCAGCCGGGTCCCATGGGCGTACGACTCCCCCGGCACCTGCTCCGCTGCGGGCAACTGCCCCTCGACCTTGCCGAGGTCCACGAGCACCATCTTGGGATCGGGTCCCTGCTGGACGAGGCCTGAGACGAGGTCGCCCTCCCGCGCGGCGAACTCGCCGAAGGTGATCTCCTCCTCGGCTTCTCGCAGTCGTTGCAGCAACACCTGGCGGGCGGTGGTGGCGGCGATCCGGCCGAACCCTGCCGGCGTGTCGTCGACCTCGCCGAGGACTTGGCCGTCCTCGCCCGTCTCGCTCACCAGCACGGCGACGTGCCCGGTGTGCCGGTCCAGCACCGCTCGTGCCGCAGCCTGGCTGCCCACAGTCCGGTGGTACGCCACCAGCAAGGCGGCCTCGATGCTGGCCACGACGAGGTCAAAGGACAGACCCTTCTCGCGTACCAGGTTCTTCAAAGCGGTGACGTCGATGTCCATGGATCTCCTACCCCCGGTCGGTCCGTGTTGCGGAGCCGTTGGTGCCCGCGACGGGCGGTGCGCCGAGGTCTTCGTCGGTCCCGGACTCGTCGCCCTCGGCGTCGCCGACCGGCCGGTTGAACTCGATCTCCACGATCGCGTGCTCGATCCGGGCGAAGTCGATCCGCTGCTGTGTACCGTCGACGTCCAGCACCACGGCGTCCTCATCGACCGAACCGATGCGCCCGATGACGCTGCCCTCCCCGGTCTGCTGGACCCGCACCAGGCGACCGATATTGCGCAGCCAGTGCCGGACCTGGGTCAGCGGCCGGTCCACCCCGGGGGAGGTCACCTCCAGCAGGTACGGGGTCTCCCCCAGCACGCCTGCCGCGTCCAACGCCGCAGAGATCGCCCGACTGACCTCGGCGATGTCGTCGAGGGTTACGCCGCCGTCGCGATCGATCATCACGCGTACCAACCGGCGGCGGCCGGCGGTCGTCACGGTCACGTCCTCCAGGTCAAGGCCGGCGACCTGGACCGCAGGCGCGATCGCCGCCGCAACGGACTCCCGGGTGACGGCCATGGCGACTCCTCGACCTGTGCGGTTGACCAGCAGTTGTCGGGCGGCCCACCGGTAGGCGGCGCCCTCGCGGACCACCCTAACCGCGACGATTGCCGGTCCAGTCGACCGCGTTGTCGGCGGGATGGGCGAGAATCGGCCGCAACGCCCTCACGACCGCCCGCCGCAGGAAGGACGTCATGCCGTCGCCCGTCGCTCGTCGTTCGGTGCTGGGCGGGTTGACCGGTGCGGCTATCGGTCTCGCGGGTGCCCTGTCGCTGAGCGCCTGCAGCGGCGACTCCGATCCCGGGCCGACCACCGCGCCACCGACGCCGGGTGGGCCAGACGACCCCGACGCCGCCGTGCGCGCCCAGGCCGTTCAGAGCGAGGCAATGTTGATCGCTTTGTACGACGCCACCGTGCGCCGCCACCCGGACATTGCGGGCCAGTTACGTGAATACCGAGCCCAGCACCTGGCCCACCAGGCGGCCGTGCAGGGCGCCGGGCCCACGCCGAAACCGACCACTGCGGCTACGGTCCCGGCGCAGCGAGCTGCCGCGGTCCGTGCGTTGCGGGCAGCCGAAACGGCCGCCGCTGCGGCTCGACAACGCTCGTGCGTCGCTGCGACCGACGACTCCCTCGCGGCGACATTCGCCTGGATCGGGGCCTCTGAAGCCCAGCATGCAGCGGCCTGGGCAACGGGCGCGACCACCGGCGATGACGGCGCCACTGCTGTGGCGGGGACCTCGTGAGCCCGGCCGAGGCGTGGGCGGCGGTGATCGCCGGTGAGGATGCGGCGGTCTATGCCTTCGGGCTGATCGGCGCACGGCTGCGCGGGGCGGATCGCACCCGCGCACGGGCGGCCCTGGCCGAGCATCGCGGGCTTCGCGACGATGCGCGCCGGACCGTGCAGACACTGAAGGCCGATGCGCCGCCCGCGGCGGCTGCCTACGATCCGCCGTTTGCGGTCACCGATGCGGCCGCGGCCGCCCGGCTGGCCGCACTGGTCGAGGCCCGCCTCGCCGCGACCTACGCATCTCTCGCCGGCGCGCTCCGGGACATCGCCCGCCAGCAGGCTGCCGCTCAGGCTGTCCGTCGAGCGACCGCAGCGGTCGAGTGGGGTGCCCCGGCGCAGGCCTGGCCCGGCAGCTAGCGCTTCGGGCGGCCGTGGTCGCTGCCGGCACGGCCCGAACGCAACAACGCCGGTCGCCCAGGCCGAGATCACCCCTCAGCGGGGCAGCAGCAGGGACACCAGCAGCGCGGCGACGACCACGAGGAACACGACGCGCACGAATCCAGACCCGCGGGCCACGGCGGTACGGGCACCGACGATGCCCCCGGTGAGGTTGGCGGCGGCCATCAGCGCGCCGACGCCCCACAGCACGTGGCCCGCAGGAACGAAGATGACCAGGGCGGCCAGGTTGGTGCCCACGTTGACGATTTTCGCGGTGGCCGAGGCGCGCAGGAACGAATAGCCCAGCAGGGCCACAAGGACCGCGACCAGGAAGGAACCGGTGCCGGGGCCGACGGCCCCGTCGTACGTCCCGATCAGGGCTCCGAACGCCACCGCGATCGCCACGTGCCGGCGCCGACCGGCCCAGCGCAGCGACTCGGTCCTGCCGAAGCCAGGGCGAGCCAGGCTCCACAGGGCGACCGCGATCAGCGCAACGATCACGACCGGGCGGTAGGCACCGGCCGGCACCGACGCGGCGACAAGGGCCCCGGCGGCGGAGCCAGCGAAGGCCGCACCAGCCATCGGGACCGCCGTACGCAGGTCCGGGGGCGCCCGACGGATGTAGGTGACGGCGGCCGCGGCCGTACCGACGATCGCGGCCACCTTGTTGGTACCGAGCAGCGCGGCGGGTTCGACGGCCGGCAGCACCAACAGCAATGCCGGCAGCTGGATCAGCCCGCCACCGCCACTGACCGCATCGACCCAGCCGGCGAACAGCGCGGCGAGCAGCAGGACCACCAGCCCCCGCGTGTCGACCGGTAGGTCACTCATCCCGAAATCCCTACCGATCGTTGCGGCTCAGGCCCGGCAGACACGCACCAGATGCTCGACCGCAGTGTCGAGCTCGACGTCTTGGCGCTCTCCGGTGGCCCGGTCCTTGATCTCGATCTGCCCGTCGGCCAACCGCTTGCCCACGACCACGATCGTCGGCACCCCCAACAACTCGGAATCGTTGAACTTGACCCCGGGCGACACCCCGCGCCGGTCGTCATAAAGGACCCGCACACCGGCCGCAACCAGGTCGTCGGCCAGCTTCTCGGCAGCCGCGAAAACCGCGTCGTCCTTCCCGGTGGCCACCAGGTGGACATCGGCCGGGGCGACCTCGCGTGGCCAGCACAGGCCCTTGGCGTCGTGCGACTGCTCGGCGATGGCGGCCACGGCACGGGACACCCCGATCCCGTAGGACCCCATCGTGACGGTCACCAGCCGCCCGTTCTCGTCGAGTACCCGCAGATCCAACGCCTCGGCGTACTTGCGGCCCAACTGGAAGATGTGGCCGATCTCGATGCCGCGGGCCAGACCCAGCGCACCGCCGCAGCGCGGGCAGGGATCCCCGGCGCGCACCTCGGCCGCCTCGATGGTCCCGTCCGCAGTGAAGTCGCGGCCGGCGACCAAGCCGTAGACATGCTGTCCGACCCGGTCGGCTCCGGCGATCCAGGCGGTCCCGTCCACCACCCTGGGGTCGACCAGGTAGCGAATGCCACGCTCGGAACCCACCGCTCCGGGGCCCATGTATCCCTTCACCAACTGCGGATACGCGGCGAAGTCCGCCTCGGTGAACGCCTCCACCGCAGCGGGATGCACGACGGCCTCCAGCCGCTTGGCGTCGACATCCCGGTCGCCCGGCAGACCGATGACCAGCGGCTCCCGGGTGCCGTCGCGGTGGACCAGCATCACGACCAGGCTCTTCAGCGTGTCGGTCGCGGTCCACGGCCAGTCCGTACGCGGGAACCTCTCGTTCGACAGGGTCACCAAGGACTCGATCGTGAAGCTGTCAGGGGTGTCGCGCACCTCGGCAGGCGCCGCCTGATCGAAGGGAACCGGTTGCGGCACAGGTGTTGTCACGGCTTCGACGTTGGCCGCGTAGTCGCAGGAAGCACAGCGTACGAAGGTGTCCTCCCCCGACTCGCACGGCGCCAGGAACTCCTCGCTGGCGCTGCCACCCATGGCCCCCGACATCGCCGAGACGATCACGTAGGACAGCCCGAGGCGGTCGAAGGTCGAGACGTAGGCAGCCCGATGGCGGTCGTAGGAAACCTGCAGCCCCGCATCATCGACGTCGAAAGAGTAGGAGTCCTTCATGACGAACTCGCGACCGCGCAGCAACCCGGCCCGTGGGCGTGCCTCGTCACGGAACTTGGTCTGGATCTGGTAGAGCGAGACCGGCAGGTCCTTGTACGAGGAGTACAGGTCCTTCACCAGCAGGGTGAACATCTCCTCGTGCGTTGGGCCCAGCAGGAAATCGTTACCGCGACGATCCTTCAGCCGGAACAGGTCCGGGCCGTATTCGGTCCAGCGGTTGGTCTGCTCGTACGGTTCCCGAGGCAGCAGCGCCGGGAAGTGCACCTCCTGGAACCCGGCCCGGTCCATCTCCGCCCGCACGATCGCCTCGACGTTGCGGTAGGTCAGGTAGCCCAGCGGCAGCCAGCTGTAGTGCCCCGGCGCCACCCGCCGGACGTAGCCGCCACGAACCAACAGCCGGTGGCTGGGCACCTCCGCGTCGGCGGGGTCCTCGCGCAGAGTCCGCAGGAACATCGTCGACAGGCGTAACAACACGGGGATTCCCTTCTGTGCGCCGGTCGGGCCTGCCCGGCGGGCGCATGTCCTCGACTGCACCGACGGCTGCGGGGCAGGTGCGGGCGAGGATAGCGAGGGGGACTGACAAAGCGCGTCGGCGTCGATGCCGCTCCGCTGCGGGGAAGGCCGATCACCGGTCTTGGGTCTAGGGGCGGATCAACGGCGGCACGATCAGTTGCGCGCCCGCCGTCGCCACCGCGCGGACCAGGCCCGGCAGGTGCGCCGGGGCCAGGCTCCCGTGCCAGTCCTGCGCGCGAGCGCGCAGCACAAGGGTCGAGGGTCCCAGCGTGAGGCCGGTCAGTTGCAATCCGCGCGGCAGGGTGGGCAGTCGGATGGTCACCGCGGGCAGTCTGCTGACCCAAGCCGTCTGCCAACTGCCGAGGTTGAGGGCCCGTGGCGTCAGCACCAGGGAGTTGTCGACCAGCGCGGGATGGACCTCCACGTGACCCCACCGGCGGTAGCGGGTGAAGGTCACCCGGGCGACGGCGTCACGGCCGATCTCCACGTGTACGTCCGGCCGGGCGCGCGCGATCCGCTGCGACACCACCGAACCCGGCACTGTGATCTCCATCTCGAGGGGTCCCGTGCTGAGAGTCGGTAGCGGCGCGGGCCGCAGTCGCAGTCGCTCGGCATGCACGGTGATCTGCTGCAATGGCGTGTCGGTCCACAGCACGTCCCGACCGACCAACCGGACCCGATCCAGCTGCCCGAACGCCAGGCCCACGGCGCCGAAGCCAGCGTCCAGCTCGGCGACGGTCATCGACGTGGTCGCCGCGCCGCTGCCGAGGGTGACCCGGCGCCCGACCAGTTGCCCGCTGCCGGCGCGCAGCAGCGGATAGAGCACCCCCACCAGGGGGCCGCCATCACCGGGCAGCCACGTCATCTGGTCGGGCGCGTCCATGGACCACCTCCCCGGCATTCGATCCCCTCCGCCCGCACAGCCTGCCCGCGGCGGCACTGCCCGGTCAGAACAGCACCGTGGCGAACTCACCGACCTGGCGGAATCCCGTACGCAGATAGGCCTTGCGTGCAGCGGTGTTGTAATCGTTCACATAGAGCGAGACCGCGGGAGCGATCGTGGCCCGCGCCTGGGCCACCACCGAGGCCATGCCGGGGGCCGCCAGCCCCCGGCCCCGCAGCAACGGGTCGACCCACACCCCCTGCACCTGGCAGGCCTGCGCGCTGGCTGCACCGACCTCGGCCTTGAACAGCACCTGGCCGCCCTCGATATGGGCGTACGCCCGCCCGGCACGCACGATCTCCAGGACCCGCGCCCGGTAGGCCTCCCCGGCGCCGCCGGCCAGTGGCGACACGCCCACCTCCTCGGTGAACATCGCGACACAGGCGGGCAGCAGGATGTCAAGTTGCTCGGGGCGGACCGGACGTACCTGCGGCTGTACGGGGATCCGCGGATCGGTGTCGCAGATCATCAACGGCTGATGGTGACGGACCTCGCGTACCGGCGACCAGGACGGCTCCAGCAAGCGCCACAGGTCCAGAACCTCCTCGGCCGGACCGACGATGGAGGAGCATCGCCGCCCGATCCGGCGGCACCGGTCGGCGAACGCCGCGCGCGCGGCCGGGTGCGTCTCCACCGGGATGAGATTGGCGCCGACGTACAACGCGGCGGTCAACCGACCGTTCTCGACGTAACCCCACAGCTCCCCGCCCAGCCGCCACGGGTCCAACCCGCCCACGGCGACCCGCGAGGCGATGAAGCAATGGGCCACGGGGTTGCGGTCCAGCAGAGCCGTCAGCTCTGCAGCATCGCGGGCCGCGAGCACGCGCAACGTCCCGGACACCCGCCGCATCCTGCCGTACGTGCCCACCGGCTGACTGGCCACCGAAGCTGCACCGTGCCAACCGGGCGCGATGACCGGCTCAGCCGACGGCGACGACCGGGCTGCCGGCCGCGTCACTGCCGGCCATCTCCTCGGCCATGGCCATGGCTCGTTCGATCAGGGTCTCGACGATCTGCGCCTCGGGGACGGTCGCCACCACTTCGCCGCGTACGAAGATCTGGCCCTTGCCGTTGCCGGATGCCACCCCGAGGTCGGCCTCACGGGCTTCCCCCGGTCCGTTGACGACGCAGCCCATCACGGCCACCCGCAGCGGTACGTCCAAGCCCTGCAGCCCGGCGGTCACCTGCTCGGCCAGGGTGTAGACGTCGACCTGGGCCCGACCGCACGACGGGCAGGACACGATCTCCAGGCCCCGGGCCCGAAGGTTCAGCGACTCCAGGATCTGCAGGCCGACCTTGACCTCCTCGACCGGCGGCGCAGACAGCGACACCCGGATGGTGTCGCCAATGCCCTTGCTGAGCAGCGCCCCGAATGCGACCGCGGACTTGATGGTGCCCTGGAAGGTGGGTCCAGCCTCGGTGACACCCAGGTGCAGCGGGTAGTCGCAGCGCTCGGACAACTGCTCGTAGGCCCGCACCATGACGACGGGGTCGTGGTGCTTGACCGAGATCTTGATGTCCTGGAAACCGTGCTCCTCGAACAGCGACGCTTCCCACAGCGCGGACTCGACCAGCGCCTCGGGCGTGGCCTTGCCATATTTCTTCAGCAGCCGCGGGTCCAGGGAGCCGGCGTTGACGCCGATCCGAATCGGGGTGCCGTGATCGCGGGCCGCGGCGGCGATTTCCTTCACCTTGTCGTCGAACGCCTTGATATTGCCCGGGTTGACGCGCACGCCTGCGCAACCGGCCTCGATGGCGGCGAAGACGTACTTGGGCTGGAAATGAATGTCAGCGATCACCGGGATGCCGGACTTGCGGGCGATCTGCGGCAGCGCGTCGGCGTCGTCCTGACTGGGCACCGCGACCCGGACCACCTGGCAGCCCGCGGCGGTGAGTTCGGCGATCTGCTGCAGGGTGGCGTTGACGTCCGCGGTCAGGGTGGTCGCCATGGATTGCACGCTTACCGGAGCGTCCCCGCCGACCGCGACCGGATGGGTGGGGTGCCGCAGCACGATCTGCCGGGTGGGGCGCCGGGGGGCGAGCACCGGGGCGGGGGCAGCGGGCATACCCAGAGCAATGGTCACGACGTCGAGTATCCCTCCGAGGCGCGTACCTGGCAGTGCGGCAGTTCAGCCGCCCAGGGTGATGGGTTTCACGAAATCGGCGTAGATCACGATCAGGCTCATCCCGATCAGCAGGATGGAGACCGCGTACGCCACCGGCAGCAGCCGGGCCACGTCGACCGGACCAGGGTCGGGACGGCCCCGCCAGGCGGCGGCCTTGCGCCGTACCGCCTCCCAGGTGGCGCCGGCGACATGGCCGCCGTCGAGGGGCAGGACCGGCAGCAGGTTGAACAGGAACAGGAACAGATTGAGTGAGGCGGCCAGCGCCAGGAACGTCGAGGCCTTGGACTGCAGCGTTTCCTGCGAGGCGGCGACCTCACCCCCGAGGCGGCTGACCCCGACGACGCTGACCGGGCCCATCGGGTCCCGCTCACCACCGCTGATCAGGGTCCCGGCGAGTTCGTACAACCGCACCGGCAGCCCGATCAGGGCCTTGACCGAGGCGGTGGTGATGGACCACATCTGGCCGGGCACAGTCGATAGCGGCTGGCGGACCGTCTCATACGTTGGCCCCACACCCAGGAACGGTCGTTGCTGGACAGCACCGGTGGCCTTGCCGTTCTCGTCGATGACCGGTCGGGGGACGGTGGTCAGGTCGGCAGGCAATGCCACCTGCTGACCCGCCCGGTCGACCGTGATCGTCGTCGGACCGGCGCCCGCCGCGCTGATCGCCCCCGTCATCGACTCCCAGCCGTCGACCGGGCGACCGCCGACGGCGACGATCGTGTCGCCCGGCTGCAGCCCGGCACTGGCAGCCCCGCTGGGTCCCGATCCGGTGGGACAGCTGCCAGCGGCGTTGGTTGCACCGCTCAGATTGGTGGCGGTGGGGGTACAGGGCACGACGTCGGCCACGATCGTGGTGGCCTGACCGATGCCGATCCCGACGAATACGAGGGTGAACAGCACGAACGCGAGCAGCAGGTTCATGGTCGGCCCGCCGAGCATGATGGCCATTCGCTTGCGGACCGGCAGCTTGTAGAAGACCCGGTCCTCGTCGCCCGGCTGGAGTTCCTCCAGGGTCTGCTTGCGGGCGTCCTCCACGAGCAGGGCGAACCGCCCGGTGCTCGCGACCCGAAGCTGCCCGTCGGGGGTGTCCTTGGCCGGAGGGAACATCCCGATCATGCGGATGTAGCCGCCGAGCGGGACGGCCTTGAGTCCGTACTCGGTCTCGCCCTTCTGCTTGGACCAGACCCGCGGACCGAAACCGATCATGTACTGGCTGACCCGGACGCCGAACAGCTTGGCCGGCAGCAGGTGCCCGACCTCGTGCAGCGCGATCGAGGCGGCGATGAGCAGCGCGAACAGCACGATGCCCACGGTGGTCAGCAGGGCACTCATACGCGAACCTCGATCATCTTGTCGTCCTCATCAGGTCTGATCATCGACCGCGTACGGCAATGACTCCGCATACGACCGGCTCACCCGGCAACCGCGGTGGCCGCCCGCACACGTGCCCATGACTCCGCAGCCAGAACGTCCGACAGGGTCACGGTGTTCCCGTCGACATGCCGCGCCCCCGGCTGAAGCGACTCATCCGACGCTCCCGGTCCACGGTCGGTTCCTGGCTGCAGATGAGCCTGCTGCGGACCGGCCTGAAGATGCTCGGCGAGGACCGCGGCGACCGTGTCCACGATCGCCAGGAACGGCAGACGCCCGGCCAGGAACGCCTCGACGCAGGTCTCGTTGGCGGCGTTCAGCACCGCGGGCGCGGTGCCCCCGGCGGCAGCGGCGTGCCGGGCTATCCGTACGGCCGGGAAGGCATTTTCGTCCAGCGGCTCGAACGTCCACGCGGTCGGGCTCGTCCAGTCGTTGCCGGGGGCGGCGTCCGGTACGCGGTCGGGCCAGGCCAGTCCCAACGCGATGGGCAACCGCATGTCCGGCGGTGAGGCTTGGGCCAGCGTCGACCCGTCGACGAACTGCACCATCGAGTGCACGATCGACTGCGGGTGCACCACCACGTCGATGCGGTCCAGCGGTACGTCGAACAGCAGGTGCGCCTCGATGACCTCCAGCCCCTTGTTCATCAAGGTCGCCGAGTTGATGGTCACCAGCGGCCCCATAGCCCAGGTCGGGTGGTTCAGCGCCTGGGCGGGGGTCACGGCCGTCAGGTCCGCCCGGGTGCGGCCGCGGAACGGCCCCCCGCTGGCGGTGACCACCAGCCGGGCGACCTCCTCGCGCCGACCGCCCCGCAGCGCCTGCGCCAATGCGGAGTGCTCGGAGTCGACCGCGACGAGTTGGCCCGGCCCGGCCAGGGCACGGACCAGCGGGCCGCCGACGATCAGCGACTCCTTGTTCGCCAGGGCAACCGTCCGCCCGGCACGCAGCGCGGCCAGGGTGGGCAGCAGCCCGACCGAGCCGGCAATGCCGTTCAGCACAACGTCGCTGGGCAGCGCGGCCAGGGTGGCTGCGGCATCGGGTCCGAGGATGAGTTCGGGGGCATCGACCGACCCGGCGGCGTTGGTGGCAGCCGTCCAGGCCTTGGACCATCCCGGACCGGCCTGCTCGTCGGCGATCGCGACCACTGTGGCCCCGGTCTGGACCGCCTGCGCGGCCAGCAGTTCCAAACTGCCGCTGTTGCCGCCGCTGGCGGCGAGCCCGACGACGGCGAACCGGTCGGGGTTGCGGGCGATGACGTCCAGCGCCTGGGTGCCGATCGATCCCGTGCTGCCGAGGATCACCACGTCGCGCCGTCGTGTCACGCGACGCATTGTCTCCCGGTTTCACCGGCCGGGCTCCTGTCAACCGTGCGGGCAGCCGTGGTCGGCGCTTTCGATGGCGACACGACGACCACCGCCGGTGGCCGATCGTCGGTGGCTGTGCGGATACTCGTTGCATGAGCATCGATCGGCGTACGGACTCCGCGGCGGCCCGCACGCGCAGTGTCTGGCGACCCGTGTTGCTTGTGATCGCCCTTATGTGGCTCGCCGAGCTGCTCGACTGGGTGCTCCCGTATGACGCCGATGCGCTCGGCATCCGCAGCCGGTCGCTCGACGGGTTGGTGGGCATCCCGCTGGCCCCGTTCCTGCACGCCGGGTTCGGGCATCTGCTGTCCAACATCATCCCGCTGCTGATCCTGGGTCTGTTGGTGTCGTGGCGGGCGGGCAGCCGCTTTTGGCCGGTTGTGCTGACGATCGTCCTGGTCGGCGGTTTCGGGGTCTGGCTGTTCGGACCGGCCGGGACGGTCACGGTCGGTGCCAGTGGCCTGGTGTTCGGGCTGCTTGCCTACCTGCTGGCCGCCGGGGTGCTGACCCGGCACTGGGGCGACGTGTTGCTGGCGATCGTCGTACTACTCGCGTACGGCAGCCTGCTCGTCGGGGTGCTGTGGTTCGCCGTCCCGAATGGCGTCTCGTGGCTGGGGCACCTGACCGGCGCGGCCGCCGGCGTGTTGGCTGCAGTGCTGTACGCCCGCGAGGCCCGCGGCACCGCTTGATCCGAGCCGGTGCGGGGTAGAGCGGAGTCGTGACGTTGAACGTGCTGCTCATGGAATCCGGTGCCGGTGTGCTGGCCGCCGTGGACCCGGCAACCGTGGGCGACAGCTTGGGGCTGCCCGCCATCGAGCCGACCCAGGTCGCGATCGGCGCTGGGGTCGCGGTGGTGGGCTTGCTGCTGTCGCGGCTGAGCAAACTGGGCAGCCGTTGGTGGTGGGCCCGGTCCCATACCGCCTCCTACGCGCGGGTTTTCTCCGCCATGGTGGGCTTCTTCGTGGCCTTGGTCGCCATCGGTATTGGGCTGGCCGTCGCCTTCCCCAGCGTGCGCCCGGTGGACCTGCTCGGCGGTATCGGCGTGGTGTCCATTGCCTTGGGCATCGCCTTTCAGAGCGTCCTGTCGAACCTGTTCGCCGGTGTGCTGATCCTGGTACGGGAGCCGTTCCGAGCCAACGACCAGATCGCGGTGGGTGACGTGGCCGGCACCGTGGTCGAGGTGAATTTGCGCGAGACGGTCGTACGCACCTTCGACGGCCGCCGCGTGCTGGTCCCCAACAGCACGGTGCACGGCGAGGTCTTGACCGTGCAGACCGGTTACAGCCAGATCCGTACGTCCGTGGTGGTCGGGGTCGACTACGCCACCGACCTGGACCGCGCCCGGCAGATTGCCTTGCAGGCCGTCCGGGACGTCGATGGCGTGCTGAGCGAACCCGCGCCGGAGTGCCTGCTGGTGAACCTCTCGCCCTCGACGGTCGACTTCGAGGTGCGGTTCTGGTCCGGCGCGCGGCAGTTGAACGCGGTGGAGACCCGGGACCGGGTCATCGAGGCGGCCGTCACGGCCCTGTCAGATGCCGGGGTGGCGTTGCCCGCCGACATCCGGCAGCTGGAGGCTGGGCCCAGTTTGCAGTCACTGTTGCGCCCGGATCAGCAGAACTGAACCGGGGCCGGAACCGGCGATACTGACGGCCCACAGAGCCCACCTGGCAAGCGGCCGGGTCCCCACCGGTGGAAGGCCTCCCGATGACAACACCTGCGAGTCCCCCCGCGACCCACGGTCCTCTCGTTGGCGGACCCGGACTCCCGCAGGAACGCCGACTGGTCACGACGCTGCCCGGCCCAAAGTCGGTCGAACTCATGCAACGCCGGACGGCGGCGGTCTCTGCTGGCGTCGGTGGCACGCTCGGTGTCTTCGTGGCCGCGGCCGGCGGTGGCGTCATCGTCGACGTGGACGGCAACTCACTGATCGACCTGGGTTCGGGGATCGCCGTCACCAGCGTCGGGAACTCCGCGCCGTACGTAGTCGCCCGGGTGCAGGAGCAGGTCGCCGAGTTCACCCACACCTGTTTCATGGTGGCGCCCTACGCCGGCTATGTGGAGGTCTGCGAGGCACTCAACGACCTCACCCCCGGTGACCACGAGAAGCGGTCCGCACTGTTCAATTCCGGCGCAGAGGCCGTGGAGAACGCCGTCAAGGTCGCCCGGGCGTACACCAGACGGGCGGCGGTGGTGGTGTTCGAGCACGGCTACCACGGGCGCACCAACCTCACGATGGCGCTGACGTCGAAGAACATGCCGTACAAGCACACGTTCGGGCCCTTTGCCCCCGAGGTCTACCGGATGCCGCTGTCGTATCCCTTCCACGACGGTCTCAGCGGCGCACAGGCTGCAGCCCAGGCGATCTCGAAGATCGAGAAGGAGGTCGGCGCGGAGAACGTCGCGGCTATCGTCATCGAGCCGATCCCCGGCGAGGGCGGATTCATCGTGCCCGCGGCCGGCTTCTTGCCCGCACTGGCCGACTTCGCGCAGCGCAGCGGGATCGTATTCGTTGCCGACGAGGTGCAGTCCGGGTTCTGCCGTACGGGGGCCTGGTTCGCCTGCGAGCACGAGGGCGTCGTGCCCGATCTGGTCACCACCGCCAAGGGCATCGCCGGCGGCTTGCCGCTGGCCGGTGTCACCGGCCGGGCCGAGATCATGGACTCCGTCCACGTCGGCGGCCTGGGCGGCACCTACGGCGGCAACCCGATCGCATGCGCGGCGGCGCTCGGCGCGATCCAGACGATGCGCGAGTCCGACCTGTGCGCCGCCGCCCGTCGCATCGAGTCGATCATGCTTCCCCGGCTGCGCTCGATGGCCAGCGCCCACCCCGCCATCGGCGATGTCCGCGGCCGTGGCGCCATGCTGGCGGTGGAGATCGTTTCGCCGGGCACGACCGAGCCGGACCCGGGCCTGACTGCCCGAGTGGCGAAGGCGTGCCATGCGCAGGGAGTCTTGGTGCTGACCGCGGGGACGTACGGGAACGTGCTGCGCTTCCTGCCGCCCCTGACGATCCCCGAGCACCTGCTCGACGAGGGCCTCAGCGTGCTGGAGAAGGCGTTCGGCGCGTCCGCGTGACCAACGCAGCGAACGCGCATGAGCAAACCTGACCCTTTGCGAGCCGACTCAGGCCAGTGATTGGTCCATCGCTTCTCGCGCCTCGGCGTCCAGCGCATAGTGACGTTGCAGCCAGATGGCGAACACCATGACCAGGGCCGGGACGATGCTGAAGCCGTAGCGGACCGCGGCGACCGCGGTGTCCGACTGGGCGACCGTCTGACCAGCCGTCGTGGACACGAAGCCGCCAAACGCCAGAACCGCCGCGTACAGATAGGGACCCAGCGCCGCTCCGGTGGCCTCGGTCGCCGTCCACAGCCCGGTAAAGGCGCCGGCGTTGCGCTGACCCTGCTCACCCGAGGCCTTGACCGTGTCCGGCAGCATCGAGAACGGGAACAACTGCATGCCGGCGAAGGCGATCCCCAACAGCAACATGCTTGGCAGCACAAGCACCAGTCCGCCAGGTCCGCCCAGCAGCAACAACAGCGCACCAACGATGAACGTGGCCTGGGCCGCGAGCAGGCAGCGCTGTTTGCCAAAGCTGCGGGACACCTTGGTCCACAACGGTGTCGCGACGATCGCGGGCGCCACGAAACAGGCAAACAGCACCGTGGTGAGCTTCGAGTTTTCCATGACGAACTCGGTGTAGAACGGCGTCCCCGCGAGCATCAGGTGTGTCGTCGTGGACATCATCAGATAGGCGGTCATCAGCCAGAAGAAGGGTTTGTTGTGCCATGCGACGGCGAATCGCTGACGCGTAGTCAGCCGGGACTGCACCGGACCACGGCTGGCCACCGGGACGCGCTGTTCGAGCCGCCGGATGCCGGCCATACCCGCCAGCATCGTCCCCAGCATCACGACACCGAGAATGACGGCCATCCGCAGATAGTCGCCGCGTGAACTGGTCGCCTGCGGTGCCAGCAAGGGCGCCAGCGAACCACCGAGCAGGATTCCGACGGTGAGGATGACCATCCGGAAACCCATCAGCCGGGTGCGTTCGTCGTAGCCGGTAGCCAGGTCGGAGGGGACCGAGAGGTACGGAACCTGGTAGGCGGCGAACAGCGTGTTCGCGACCGTGAAGAACAAACCTACCCACAGCGCAGCAGCCGCGCCGACCAGGCTGCTAGGGGCGGCGAACAGGACCACGAAACCCACCGGCAGCGCGACCGTGCCCAGCCACAACAGGCGGCGGCGGTCCCCGTGTCGCTGCCGATCGGCGTCGGAAACCGTGCCGACGAACGGGTGCACCAGCACGTCGACAACCTTGGGGGCCAGCAGCACCAGACCGGCCAGCCAGGCGTCCACCGCCAGGACATTCGTCAGGTAATACAGCAGCAGCAGCCCCGGCACCGTGACGTAGATGCCCATCCCGAAGGAGCCGGACGCGAACGTCAACAGGGGTCCGCGGGGCAGCCGTACGGGCTCGTCGCCCGTGGCCACCGGGTCGCTGCGCGGTCCTGCCGCGGCCGGGCTCAGGGGCGATGATTTCGGCTCGTGCGTCATGCGGATCCATCCCTTCGTCGGGTCCACTCCCGGCACACCCCGGCTGGACCGCAGCGACGCCGCGCCGCCCCCCGGGCCGTCTTGGTTATCGTACGAGCGCTAGATAAGACTCACCGTCGCCCGCTAGCTCGGGAGGGCACATGCAGCAACACGACCTCGCCGGCCGGCGGGTCCTGCTCACCGGCGCGGCCGGAACGTTCGGTCGCGCCATCACCGCCCGGTTGACCGAGGCCGGTGCGCGAGTAGTTGGCCTGGACCTACAGCCGCAGGACGATCCCCGGCTGCCGGTGCTGAGCTGTGACGTCACCGACGAGAACTCCGTGCGCGCCGGGGTGGCCGCGGCCGTCGAACTGCTCGGCGGGCTGGACATCCTCATCAACAACGCCGGGATCGGCGGCCCGGCGCCGGCCGGTGCAATGCCGGGTGCGGAGGTCGACCGGCAGTTGCAGATCAATCTGCTGGGCGTCTGGCGAGTGACCGCCGCAGCGCTGCCGGCCCTGGAGCAGTCCGGTGGCCGGGTGGTGATGGTCGCCTCCCGGATGGCCGTCCTGCCGCTGCCGCTGGCGGCTGCCTACGGGGTGTCCAAGCGAGCCCTGGTGGCCTATGCCGACGCACTGCGGCTGGAGTGTGCGCCGGTGGTCTCGGTGACCTGTGTGTATCCGAGCATGGTCGCCAGTCCGATCCACGACTCGACGGCCGTCGCCGGGCTGTCCCTGCAGGGGGTGTCCCGGCCGGAGCCGTTGGCTGGGGTCGTTGACACGGTGCTGACCGCGTGCACGTCCGTACGGCCCCGGCGGGATCTGCCGACCTCGCGCCGCGGCCGGCTGGAGTTCTTCCTCGGTCGGCATGCACCGGCGATTGCGGACCGGGTCGTGCTGCGCACCGTCGCCGACCGCATCGCGGCCGGCGCCTTCGATGGGGCCGAACTAGCGGCGGACATGATCCGTCGGCACCGACGAAACCCCGCCATCCCCGAGCGAGAGGCAGTGCGATGACGAGCATGACCGGCGGCGAGCGGTTGGTCCGGATGCTGGCGGCCGAGAGCGTCGAGGTGGTGTTCGGCATCATCGACGGCAGTTACTTCGGCCTGTATTCCACCCTGCGTGACCACGGCATTCGGCTGGTCACCCCCCGGCACGAGACCAGTGCGCTACACATGGCCGGTGCCTACGCCCGGCTGACCGGGCGGCTCGGGGTGGCCATCGCGAGCAACGGGCCCGGGGTGGCGAATGCGCTGCCCGGCGTGGCGGTCGAACAGGGCGAGGGCAATCGGGTCCTGCTGCTGACCTCCTGGCGGCGGCATCAGATCGTCGGCCCGGACCGGGGCGGCACCTACCAGTATTTCGACCAGCCGGCTGTGATCCGCCCGATGGCGAAATTCAGCGAGGCTGTTCCGTCATTCGACCGTATTCCGGAGATGTTCCACAAGGCGTTGCGGCACAGCTGGTCCGGGCGCCCCGGTGTCGTCCACCTGACCATCCCAGAGGACGTGTTGAATACCGAGTTCGACATGACGGTGGAGGATGTGACGCCGGCACGATACCGGCGCATGCAGCCGGTCGGACCGGCGGCGGCCCAGGTGTCTGCGGCCGCGGACCTCCTGGTCGGCGCCGAGGCGCCGATGCTGCACGCCGGCAGTGGGGTGCTGCACGCGCACGCCACCACCGAACTGCGCGAGGTCGCCGAGTTGCTGCACGCCCCGGTGACGACTAGTTGGGCCGCCCGTGATGCGATCGACGAGCGCCTCGACGTGGCGATCCCCATGCCGTACAGCGAGTTGTGCGACCGGGTGCGCAACGACGCCGACGTGGTCCTCGCAGTCGGTACGCGATTCGGTGAGACGGATTGGTGGGGCAAGGCACCGAACTGGCGTCGGGCGGATTCCCAGCAACTCATCCAGGTGGACATCGACGACGTCCTGCTGGGGATGAACAAGCCGGTCGACATCGCGGTGCAGTCCGACGCACGTGAGTTCCTGGCCGCACTCGCCGCCGAACTGCGCTCGCGTGACGTCGTGCCGGGCCCCGCTCGGGTCGAACGGCTCGCTGCGTACGGTGCCGCCCGTACGCAGGCCCGGGCCACACTGGATCAGGCACTGGCCACCGAGGCCGCGCCGCTGCACTCCGCTCAGGTGGCCGGGATCGCCCAGCAGGTGTGCGGGGACGATTCCGTGCTGGTCGCCGACGGTGGCAACACCGCGATCTGGGCGCAGCTGTATCACCAGGTGCGACAGCCACATTCGCTGCTGTCCACGTACAAGTTCGGGATGCTCGGCGCCGGGGTGGCCCAGGCCCTCGGCGCCAGGGCGGCTCGGCCTACCGCCACGGTCTGCTGCCTCATCGGCGACGGCGCCTTCGGGTTCCACCCGCTGGAGATCGAGACGGCCGTCCGCAACGACCTGCCGGTGATCGTGGTGGTACTCGTCGACCACGCCTGGGGAATGGTCAAGGTCAACCAGGAGTTCGCCCTGGACGCCCAGCAACTCGTCGCCGAGGGTGGGCTGCCGGCGGAGAAGCGCATCAACACCGACCTGGGTGAGACCCGCTACGACACGATGGCGCAGGCCATGGGTGCCCTGGGATTCCGGGTGGATGACGGCGCCGGACTGCGGGCGGCCCTGGGCGAGGCCATCGCGGCACAGCGACCCGCGGTGATCCATGTCGACGTCGACGCCCGTGCCCACAAGTTCGCCCCGAGTCTGCTCACCTTCAAGGCGATGCACGCCGAGCCCGCCGGGTGACCGGTCAAGCCCGTGGGGTGCGCACTCCTCAAGCCCAGTGCTGGCCGCCCTGACCCTTCGTTCCACTGGGCGGACCGACGAGACATTGGTCACGCGAAAGTGTAGACAGTATCCCTCTGTATGCCTACCCTTCACCGTCACGGCACGACGCCGTCGCGCTTCACGCTGCGACGGGGCAGTGCCGTGCGTCGCGATACCCCCCACCGGTATCGAGCCGAACAGGTGACTCCGCGGACCCGCGGTCGTCCCCGCCCCCCGGCCCCAGCCCACCGAGGAGCGTTCCATGGTCGATTTCGCCCTATCCGAGCAACAGCGACTGCTGCAGAAGACCGCCCGCGACTTCGCCGAACGCGAGATCGTGCCGGCCGCCGCCGCCATCCGTCAACGCGAGCCCGGCACGTCGCCGTGGGACATCATCCGGCCCGCCTTCGTGAAGGCGGGCTCGCTGGGTTTCACCCACATGCTGATTCCCGAGGAGTACGGCGGTACCGGGGGCACGGCCCTGGACAACGTGCTGGTGATGGAGGAACTCGGCGCCGCCGACATCGGCATCGCCGCGTCCTACTTCAACGTCACGGTGACCTCGCCGATTCTGCTGCTGCTGGGCGCGAACGAGGACCAGAAGAAGCGCTGGCTCACCCGAATCGCGGGTTCTCCCGATTTTGTCCTGGCCAGCGCTTCGAGTGAGCCGGACGTTGCCGGCGCGGATACGTTCTGCCCCGACCCCAACCCCGCTATCGGGCTTCGCACCCTGGCCCGGCGCGACGGGGATTCCTACGTCATCAGCGGCAGCAAGGCCGGCTTCTCCACCAATTCTGGGGCCGCCTCCGCGTACTTCGTCATGGCCCGCACCGACTTGGACAAGCCGGCCCGGGAGAGCACGTCCCTGTTCATGATTCCGGCGGATGCGCCAGGACTCAAGCTTGGCGGCAAGACGCACCTCATCGGCTGGAAGACCGCGATGCACCACGACCTGTCGCTGGACGAGGTCAGGGTGCCGGTTGAAGACCGGATCGGGGAGGAGGGCGCCAACATGATGTTCTTCTTCCAGGCGCTGCCGTTCTTGTCCTCCGGGTTGGCCGCCGCGCACGTCGGACTGGCCCGGGCGGCGTTCGACCTGGCGTTCGAGTACGCCAGTCACCGCATCTCCTGGGGCCGGCCAATTATCGAGCACCAGGCGGTCGCGCTGAAGCTGGCCGACATGGTCGCCGACGTCGAGGCTGCCCGGCTGATGGTCTGGCAGGTGGCCTGGGCGGCCGACCGGGGCGACCCGCGCGCGGCCGGTGTGCTGGCCCCGGCCGCCAAGACGTTCGCGGTCGACGTCGCCATCCGCAACGCCGAGCGAGCGGTGAAGGTCCTTGGCGGCTACGGCGTGAGCGACGACTTCAAGGCCGGTCAGATGCTCGCCGACGCATGGGTCGGTGAGTCCTGCGACGGCACCCGCGACATGCTGCGGCTGGGCATCGTGGAGTTCCTGAAGATGATGAAGATGGGACCGCCCCCCGGCATGGGCGGACCCGGTGGACCGCCGCCGGGATTCGACGGCCCGCCCCCCGGGTTCGGCGGACCTCCCCCGGGCGCTGGACCGGCCTGATCGCAACACCGGCGCGCGGTGCCCACGGGCGCCGCGCGCCGGTGTCTGACAACCGGCTAGGAGTCGAAGCCGAGCCCGAGGCGGTCCAGGGTCCGCAGCCACAGATTGCGGCGGCCGCCGAAGCGGTCGGCTCGGTCCAGGGACCAGCGGGTGAGGTCGATACCGATGCCGCGCAACGGTTCCGGCGGGAACGGAAGCGGGGTGCTGCCTACCATGGATAGCCGCGTCCGTTCGGAGTCCAGTCCGTCGAGCAGATCCAACAGAACCCGAGCTCCGAATCGACTCGAGCCCACGCCCAGTCCGGTGTAGCCCATCGACCATCCGACCCGGCCACCGGCTGACGTTCCCCAAAACGCAGTGAACCGGGAGCACGTGTCGATTGCCCCGCCCCAGGCGTGGGAGAAGCGCACATCGCCCAGTTGCGGAAATGTCTGGGTGAAGTGTTCGGCCAGGAGGGCGTACGACTGGCTGTGATGCTCGTGCTGCGAGCCGAATCCGTTGCCGCGGTAGTAGATCGCGTCGTAACCGCCGAACAGGATCCGGCCGTCCGCCGTGCGTCGGTAGTAGTGGAACTGGTTGCCGCTGTCGCCGATCCCCTCATACCCCGCCCACCCGACCTCCGCCCACTGCGCGCTCGTCAGGGGTTCGGTGACCAGGACGTAGTCGTAGACCGGCACGACATAGTGGCGTAACCGACGGACCAGCGGCGGAAAAGCGTTGGTGGCCAGCGCCACCCGGCGGGCCGCGACGCGTCCATCGCGCGTGCGTAGCTGAACGGCGCCCGCGCGGCGGGAATCCAGCCCGGTCACCGGGGTGCGTTCGTACAACCGGACACCAGCCCGCAGACAGGCGTCGCGCAGACCCCAGGCGAGCCGGGCCGGATCCAGCATCGCCGTTCCGCGGGAGTCCCACACAGCGCCGCGATACAGCGGTGAGTCCACCCGGGCTCGCGTCTGGCCGGCGTCGAGGACTTCGAGGTCAAGTCCGTACTCAACACCAAGGCTCGCCACCTCCGTCAGCCCCTCGACCTGATAGTCCTCGGTGGCGACGTCGAGTTCTCCGCTGCGCCGGAAGTCGCAGTCGATCCCCAGCCGGGCGACCGTCGCTTCGATCTCGTCGAGGTTTTCGGCACCGAGCTGGAGCAACGTACCCAGCTCGGCCGGGAAGCGGTCGTGCCCGTTCGCCAGACCGTGCGTCAGCGACGCCGAACAGAAACCGCCATTTCGGCCGCTGGCCCCCCAGCCGACGGTCCCGCCGTCCAGCAGCACGACATCCCGGCCAGGGTCGCGGTCCTTAGCGAGCAACGCGGTCCACAGGCCGGTGAAACCGGCGCCCACCACGGCCAGCTCGGCGCGGATATCACCGGTCAGGGTCCCCGCCGCCAACGGACGATCAGGACTGTCCAGCCAGTACGGACGGCGGTTGGCGTCGCGCACTGCCCGCAGGGCACGTGGTCCGGGCGAACGGGCAAAGGGCACGTCGGCAGCCCCTCAGGCCTTCGGGCCCTGCCGACGGCGCCCCACGACCCTCGAGAGAATGACCAGGCTCAGCGCGACCACGAACATCAGCGACCCGATCACGTTCGCCTGCGCCGGTACCCCCTTCTGCGAACTCACCCAGACGAAGACCGGGAACGTGGTGAAGTCCGAACCGGCATTGAAATAGGTGATGATGAAGTCGTCGAAGGACAAGGACAGGGCCAACAAGGCGCCCGCGGCGATGCCGGGTGCCACCAGTGGGAACGTGACCTTCCAGAACGTCTGCCGCTCGTCGGCGTACAGATCCATCGCAGCTTGTTCCAACCGCGGGTCCAGACCGGCCACCCGCGCCTTCACCGTGACGATGACAAAACTGATACAGAACATGATGTGGGCGATTGCCACTGCCGGGAAACCGAGCGGGAACCGCATGTTGAGGAACAGCGTCAGCAATGAGGAGCCCATGACCACCTCGGGGGTGGCCATGGGCAAGAAGATGAGCAGATTGGTCGTCGAGCGGCCGCGGAACCGGTGCCTGGACAGGGCGAAAGCGACCATCGTGCCCAGAATGGTCGCCAGCACGGTCGCAACCAGGCCCACCACGATCGAGTTGCGCAGCGAGGCGCAAATGTTGTCCGGCCCACAGATATTGGTCCAATTGTCCAGGGTGAAGCCACGCCACACCAGGTTGCTGCGCCCGGCATCGTTGAACGAGAAGGCCAGCGTGTACAGCACCGGAATGCTGAGGTAGACGAAGGCGATGGCCGCGTAGATCCGCAAGGCGTTGCGGGACAGCCAGCTCTGCCGGCGCCGACCCGTACGTCTCGGTGTCGTTCCGCCGGCCGGACGGGATGGGGCGATCGTGCTCATACCAGGTCCTCCGTCCCGCTGCGGCGTACGTACAGACCCACCAGGACCAGGATCGCGATCATGAGGACGAACGACAGCACCGCGGCGGTCGGGTAGTCATTCGCATTCAGCAGCAGGCCCTCGATCCGGTTACCGACCATCGAGGAGTCCCGGTTGCCGAGCAGTTTCGCGTTCACCAAATCGCCGGCCGCGGGGATGAATGTGAGCAGCGTCCCGGCCACCACACCGGGCAGCGACAGCGGCCAGGTGACCCGCCGGAACGCCACCGGGCCGCTGGCATACAGGTCGCCGGCGGCCTCCACCAATCGGGTGTCGATGCGCTCCAGCGAGGCGTAGATCGGCAGCACCATGAACGGCAGGAAGTTATAGGTCAGGCCGGCGACCACGGCGAAACTGGACGGATAGATCGACGAGTTGGGGTCGGCCAGCCCGACGGTCCGCAAGAGCGACATGACCGGCCCCTCATCCCCGAGGATCTGACGCCAAGCGATCGTGCGCAGCAGGAACGACACGAAAAATGGCGCGACCACCAGCACCAGCAGGAAGTTCTTCCATGCGCCGGCCTTGAAGGCGATGACGTACGCCAGCGGATAGCCAATGACGAGTGTTGCCACCGTCGCGATGAGCGCGAACGCAAACGACCGCAGCAGCGGGATCAGGTAGGACGAGTTCGTCAGGACGTCCGCGTAGTTGGAGAACGAGAATGTCTGCTCGAAGGCGCCGATCTCCCCGCCCGGGACGGGTGTCTGCAGCGACGTCAAGAACAGGATCACCAGCGGTATCGCGAAGAACAACGCCAGCCAGGCCAGGCCAGGGGTGAGCAAGGCATAGGGCAGCCAGCGGCTACTACCCAGGCCTGCGCCCCTGGGTCCGCCGCGGTGGCCAGGTGGGGTTTCGGCCGCGTCGCCGAGCGCCTGCGCGATCGCCATGACTCAGCTCCCCACCGTCGCCAGGTCGTCCTGAACTCCGGCGTGTACGTCCTGCGCCCCGTCCAGGGCGAACGTGTGCGGCGGCGCCCAGGCGAGTTCGACGGCGGTGCCGGGCACGAGGATGGAGGCGACGCCGATGTTCTGCGCGAAGACCACCATTTCCGCCTCCCACGGCAGCCGGACCACGTACTGCGTGGAGACCCCGACGAACGAGGCGTCCACTACCGTGCCGGATAGCGTGTTGCCGTCTTCGCCCGGCTCCCCCGCCGGGTGGATGAGGATCTTCTCCGGTCGCACCCCGACCAGCAATGCGCTCGTCGTCGGCTCCCCGGCGACGCGACTTCGTGGCACCGCCAGCCGCCGGTCGGCGACGCGCACGATCAGGGTGTCGCCGCTGTTGTCCTCGATCGTCGCCGGCAGCAGGTTGGATTGTCCGAGGAAGTTGGCGACGAATGCCGTACGGGGGTTCTCGTACAGCTCGGTCGGCGGACCGAGCTGCTCCACCCGACCGTTGTTCATCACCGCGATGGTGTCGGCCATCGTCATGGCCTCCTCCTGGTCATGCGTGACGTGGACGAACGTCAGGCCGACCTCGGTCTGGATCCGCTTCAACTCGATCTGCATCTGCCGGCGCAGTTTCAGGTCCAGCGCACCCAGCGGCTCATCCAGCAACAGCACCGCAGGACGGTTGACCACCGCACGGGCCAGCGCGATCCGCTGCTGCTGACCGCCGGAGAGCTGGCCTGGTTTGCGGCTGGCGAGGTGTCCGAGCTCCACCAGCTCCAGCACCGCGGTCACCGCGGCCTTGACATCCCTGACCCCGCGCCGACGCAGACCGAATGCAACATTCTCGTAGATGTCCAGGTGCGGGAACAGTGCATAGTTCTGGAAGACCGTATTGACCGGACGGCGGTACGGTTTTTCGTACGTGATATCCGTTTCGCCGATACTGATCTGCCCCGCGGTCGGCTCCTCCAGTCCGGCGATCATCCGCAGCGTCGTCGTCTTGCCGCAGCCGGACGGTCCCAACAGCGCGAAGAAGGACCCCTGCGGAATTGTCAGGCTGAGGTCGGCGACGGCGACGAAATCGCCGAATCGCTTGGTGACATCGGTCAGGACCAGGTCCCCGGCCGCCCGGGTGACGTCGTCGGACACCTCAGGAGCCGATCACTTCGAGCCACTGTTTGGTGAACGACTGCTCCTGCTCGGCACTGAGCACACCGAAGGCCTGGGTGTTGGCCAAGGTGGCTGCGCTGGGGAAGATGAACTCGCTCGCGGCGAGTTCGGGGTCGATCTTCTCCATCTCGGCCTGGGCGCCCTCGACCGGGCAGATGTAGTTGACGTAGGCGGCCACCTCGGCGGCGACGTCTGGCTGCAGGTAGTAGTTGATGAGCTTCTCCGCGTTGGCCTTGTGCGGTGAGGTGGAGGGGATGAGCATGTTGTCGCTCCACAGCGTCCCGCCGGAGTCCGGCAGCGCGAATCCCCACCGGTCGTTGTTCTCCGCGTTGAGCTGGAAGATGTCACCACTCCACACGATGCCGGCCCAGGCCTTCCCCGAGACCAGGTCCTCTTTGTATGAGTTTCCCTGGACCTTATAGATCTGACCGTCGCTGAGTTGCTTGTCCAGCAGGTCCAGCGCGTTCGTGAACTGCTCGTCGGTGATCTCACCGTCGATGCGCTTGCCCTGGTACATCATCAGGAGACCAAGGGTGTCCCGAAACTCCGACAGGACTGTGACCTTGCCCTGCAGCTTCGGATCGAACAGGTCTTCGATGCTCTTCAGGCCGCCGGGCACCTTCGTCTTGTCCCAGGCCAGCCCGGCCAACCCGGACTGCCAGGTCGCGGAATACCGGTGACCCTTGTCGAAGGGCACGTCCTGCAAACTCGCCAGCAGATTCTTGGTGTTCGGGACGTTCTCGAACGGCTGTGCGTAGCCCAGCCGGATCCAGCGCCCGACCATCCAGTCCGTGGGCGTGACGATGTCGTAGCCGATGTCGTCCCCGTTGGTCAGCTGACCGTTGACCTTGCCCCAGAAGGTGTCGTTGTCGTCGATGTCCTCCCGGTAGGTGACCTTCAGGCCGGTCTTCTTCTCGAAGTCGACCAGGGTGGGATAGACCTTCTTCTGGTCGTCGTAGTCAAGGTAGAGCGTCCAGTTCGCCCACCGGACGATTTTGTCGGTCGCCGACGTGTCGGCTGCGAAGGACGGCGTCGCCGTGGCCGAGCCCCCGCTGCTGGAAGTGCCGCAGGCGCCGAGCAGGCCGCCCACCCCGACCGCGCCTGCGGAGGCGAGGAAGCCGCGTCGCGACAAGGCTCGCCGCAGCAGCTCCACCCGCAGGTCGCCGGGCTGGGAGGGCATGCTCATTGATGGTCTCCTTTGTATTGGTCGTGCACAGCCGTCACTGGCCCGGACCCCGCCGCGGCTCCCGCCGTATCCTTGTCGTCGCGACCCTGGCAACGACTGAGCCCCGTCGCGGCGACCGATAATCACATGAGCCGGCCCTGCTGACAAGCGATTCCGTGGCATCCGAGTGCTGCCGCGACGATTTCCATCGGTACATGTCAGAACCGTCCGCATCCGACGCTCAATCGTGACGCAGGCTCGACGTGCTCCCGGCCCCGCTGCAGCAGCCGTGACCAGCCCGAACAGGCCGCCGGGACTGTCTACGCTGACCGCACCTCACCACCGGCATCAGGAGGCCACCCATGAACACCATCGAGCACTGGATCGACGGCGCCGCTCGGGCCTCGACGTCTGGACGAAGCGCGAACGTGTACGACCCGGCCACCGGACTGGTCCAGGCACGAGTGTCGCTTGCCTCGGTGGCGGAGGTGGACACTGCCGTCACCTCCGCCGCGACTGCCTTTCAGACCTGGCGATCGGTCTCGCTGTCCCGCCGAACCGAGGTGATGTTCGCGTTCCGGCATCTCATCGACGTCAACCGTCGGCGAATCGCCGCCGCTATCACCGCCGAACACGGCAAGGTCCCCGCAGATGCGGCCGGGGAGCTGGCCCGCGGTCTGGAGAACGTCGAGTACGCCTGCGGCATCCCGGCGGCGCTCAAGGGGGGTTTCAGCGAACAGGCCTCAGCTGGGGTGGACGTCTACTCGATCCGCCAGCCGCTGGGGGTGGTCGCCGGAATCACCCCGTTCAACTTCCCGGCGATGGTGCCGCTGTGGATGCTGTCCAACGCCATCGCGGCGGGCAACGCGTTCATTCTCAAACCCAGCGAGAAGGACCCGTCCGTATCGCTGATACTGGCTGATCTGCTCGCCGAAGCCGGCCTGCCGGCCGGTGTTTTCACCGTTCTGCAGGGCGACAAGGTGGCGGTCGACCGGCTGTTGGAGCACCCTGATGTTGCGGCGGTGAGCTTCGTTGGCTCGACCCCGATTGCGCGCTACGTCTACACATCCGGAACCGCCCACGGAAAGCGGGTACAAGCCCTCGGCGGCGCGAAGAACCACATGGTCGTGCTCCCCGACGCTGACATCGACATGGCCGCGGATGCCGCCGTCAGCGCCGCGTACGGCTCTGCCGGGGAACGCTGCATGGCGGTCTCGGTGGTCGTCGCGGTGGGCAACGTTGCCGATCCGCTCGTCGATGCGATCGCCGCCCGGCTGCCTAAACTGCACGTGGGCCCTGGCACCGATCCCGACGCCGAGATGGGTCCACTGATCACTGCCGAGCATCGGGACAAGGTCATCGGCTACCTTGACGGCGCCGCAGCCGAGGGGGCCACCGTGGTGGTCGACGGCCGCGACCAGGACTTCGTCGGGGACGGCTTCTTCGTGGGGGTGTCCTTGGTCGACCACGTCGCGCCCGGGATGCGGGTGTACGACGAGGAGATCTTTGGACCGGTTCTCTGCGTGGCCCGGGTGCAGACGTACGAAGAAGCCCTGCGCCTGGTCAACGACAACCCGTACGGCAATGGCACCGCCATCTTCACCCGGGACGGGGGCGCCGCCCGGGCGTTCCAGTTCGACGTCATCGCCGGCATGGTCGGGGTGAACGTCCCCATCCCAGTGCCGGTGGCCTACTACTCCTTCGGCGGCTGGAAGGCGTCGCTGTTCGGCGACACATCCATCTACGGTCCGGCGGGCGTCGACTTCTACACCCGCAGCAAGGTCGTGACCTCCCGCTGGCCGGACCCGGCGACTTCCTCGGTCGATCTCGGATTCCCGCGCACACGCTGACCGCGCACACGCTGACCGCGCACACGCTGACCGCGTACACGAGTGGGGGCGGCCCGGTTGTGTACCGGACCGCCCCCACACTTACTGTTGCGCCGCAGGTTTTCAGGCAGCCCGCTGGACCCGAGCCGCCAGACCGCGTACGGCGTCGGTGAACACCGACATCGGCGGGGTCACCAGACCGGCGCCCACCTGACCGATCCCGGGCTCCTTGCCGGCGATGCCGGTGTTCACCGCAGGAACGACTCCGGTGCGCGCCACCATGACCGCGTCGAGCCCCGTGGGAGTGCCCCGGAAATTGAGCGCCGGAATCTGGAACATCGGGTGCTCGGTCATGGTGATTTCGTACATCTCCTGAGTGCGCCGCAGTGCCTCGGTCGGCTCGCCGCCGACGAACCGCACGATGGCCGGCGCTGCGGCCATGGCCATTCCGCCGATGCCCATGGTCTCGGTGATCGTCGAGTCGCCGAGGTCGGGGTTTGCGTCGGCAGGGCCGAAACCGGACAGGTACAACCCGTCGACCTCGGGTGCGGGAGCGTTGAACCATTCGTCCCCGGTACCGGACAACTGAATGCCGAACTCGGTGCCGTTGCGCGACATGGCGACAATGAGCGAGGAACCCGGGACATCGCGGGCCGCATCGGCCGCGACCTTGCCGGCCGGCATGGCCAGATTGAGGAAGAAGTGGTCGTTGCCGGAGATGAAATTGAACACCTCGGCGATCCGGGCGGTGGGCAGGCCGCTCTCGATCAGGTCACCGGTCAAGTCCCGCAGCAGCAGCGACGTGGCAGCGCGGTTGCGGTTGTGGCACTCATCACCCATCTGCAGAGCCTGGGCGATCAGCGAACTGACATCCACCGGCCCGTGCCGCTGCAGCACCGTCGCAAGGCTGGGCGCTAACACGTCCTGCAGCCAGCGCAGCCGCTGGATGACCTCCGGTGCGTACGCGCCGAACCGCAAGACCTTGCCGAGCCCCTCGTTCAGCGTGCAATAGCCCTGTTTCCCGGTCTGCGGGTCGGCCAGGACGGACATCGGCATCGACGCACTCACCACGCCGGCCATGGGCCCGACTGCACCGCGCGAATGACACGGGGCGAGGTTGATGCCCCCGCTGGCGCCAAGCTTCTCCGCCGCGGCCACGTCGTCGACGAGCCCCTCGTAGATCATGGCGCCGATCAGAGCGCCACGCAGCGGGCCACAGGCGTTCGCCCAATCCACCGGCGGACCGGCGTGCAGAAACTCTCCCCGCTGCAGACCCAGGACCTCAGCGGCCGGGCGGACGTCCAGCCAGTGCGCCCGGGCAGCGGACAGCCGACCGACCGCTTCGGCGTTGGCGTCCGCGAAACGTGGGTCCGCGGTCACCGTGGCCAGGGACTCCTCAACCCCCGCTGCCGGGGGTTTCCAGTCCACTGCGATGACGTGCGCCGCCTGGGCGGTGATCGCGTCGGCGAACATCGCCGCCCCCACGGTCGCGACCACCGGTGCCTCATCGAGGTCGAGCCGACTCATCGGGTATTCCCTTCCACCAGAGAGATGGCGACCCGGGCCGCCGCCGCGTTAGACAGATGCACGCTTGCCCCCGCCGCGTTCAGCGCGGTGGCCGTTCGTTCGAGTCCCTGCGGGTCGCCGGCCGCACCGACCAGGCACACGACTACCGCCAGGTCGCGACCGTCGGCAGCCGCCTGCTCCCGGGCGGCCACGATGGCCGGGGCCAGTTCGGCGGCGGGGTCCGGGTGGGAACCGTGCCCGATAACCACGTCGAGCAACAGCACCGCACAGTCCGGGTCCTTGGACTCCTCGGCGATGCGTTCCAGGCGCAGGGTCTGGTCGATCATCGGGTGCGGCCGTCCCTGGGTCAGCTGGTCATCACCGAAGTCGATCATGAGGTGGGTAGCATCGTGCAGGTCCGCTGGCAACGCCCAATCCGGCTCCAGCGGCGTGTTGGAGGCGATCGGGCCGAGGGCCTCCGCGGCAATTGCCATCGCCTCATCACACAGTGTCCCGCCGGAGAACAATCCGCGGATGAAACCAGGCTGCGGTTGCCGATCCGGCACCAACCACTCTTGCGGTGGTTCGACGTTCCCACCGAGCATGCTCAGCGCCCGGTTGCTCAAGGCGGTGAGGTCCTCTCGACCCCGCCCAACGAATCCCACCAGTGTCGGGGTCGACATCTTCTCCGCCGCTGCCAGCACCTGCTCGGCGACGGCCTCATTCGGGGGCTTGGACACGACAACCACGAAGTCGGTGCCAGCGTGCTCGTCAAGCATTTTCATCGCAGCCAGCGTCGAACGGCCACCGACAGCGGCGGACAGATCCCGGCCACCGACGCCCAGCACGGCGCTCATTCCCACGCCGGCCGCGTCGAGCAGGCAACTGACCTGCTGGGCGCCGGTACCGGAGGCTGCGACGATCCCCACCGATCCCAGGCGTACGGAGTTCGCGAAGCCCAGACCCACCCCGCCGACCACAGCCGTGCCGCAGTCGGGTCCCATCACCAGCAGGTCCCGACGGGCGGCCTCGTCCTTCAGCAATACCTCCTGCTCGACCGACACGTTGTCGGAGAACAACATGACACTGACGCCCGCTTGCAGCGCGTCCATCGCCTCGACAAACGCAAATCTGCCAGCTACCGAGATCAGGGCCAAGGTGCCGCGTCCGTCGCGCAGCGCCGCCGCCAGGGTGTGTGGCTGGACCGCGTCGGCCGCCGCCCCACCGGAAGGGGCGGCCTTGGCGGTGAGTTGCACTTCCAGGGCACTGACCGCTGCAGCCAACGAACCCTCATCGTCCGCCTCGACGGCCAGCACAAGATCGTTGGGGCTGGCTGTGGCCACCGCAGCGAGATCGAATCCCAGTCGCTCGTAGACCTCAAGATTGAGCGGTGTCGCCATCGCCACCATCGCCGACCTGACTCCCGGCAGATCGGCCACTTGCTGGCTGGCCAGCATGAGGGTCACCGAATCGTGGTAGGTGCCGGCACGCACCTCGACATGAGCACTCATCGTTCCTCCTGAATGGGCCCCGTTGTCACTGTGGTCAAAGCCGTCGACAGCCCCAGGGCCAGGGCGCGGCCGGACGTCCCTCCGACAGCAAACAACATTCTGGCCTGCCTGGTAACCCCGTCGATCCCATCGGGTCCGGTCATCGAGCGCAGCAGCCGGGCCGCCTCGGGTATCACCTGGCCGCGTGCTGCCGCGACGACCAGTGCCGCCGACAATCTGCTGGTGCGTACCTTCGCGGCCGCGCTCACCGCGGCGGCGACTGTGGGGTCGAGTCGGTCGACCAGAGCCAGGGCCGCCAATGCCCCGGCGACCACGTCGTCACCAGCCGGGGTAAGCCCAGGACCCGCGCCCAGCAGATCGATTGCCGGGCCGGGGTCGCCAGCAACCAGGGCGCTCGCGGCGCGACGTCCGAACTGCGGATCGATTCCGAACGCGCCTGCTGGTTCGTCGGCAACCATTGCGGCGAGAATACAAACCCCTCCCGGTAATTCTTGGACGTTCAGGACAGGCCGCGGTTCCCACCAGCGAGCTGGCTGCCAACTGTGCTCGCCGATCACAATACGACCGGCGCCTACCTCGACTGGCACCGCCTCCCCGATCTCGGGCAGCAGCAAGACGCCTGCGCAGATCGGCAGCCGCACCGCGGGCCCGGTGACCAGAGCAAGGACCGGCGGGTCACATTCGTCGGGGAGTTCCACATACCACGCGTAGGTCGATCGGCCAACCAACTCACCGCGACGCGGCGGTCCTTCGACCAGACGGCGCAAGGCAGTGCTGCACCACGCCGGTCGGATCGCTGAATCGTGCGCGTTCACCTTCCCCAGCATCCCAGACCGAGCGCGGTCGTTGAGAATCCGTTTCGGTGGATTGGGTGGCCCACCCCGCGACCACTTGCTGCCTGTCAACCCGAGGTCAACTGATGTACGAAAGTCCCTACGCGCACCCCCGGGGCGGCCCTAGCCTTCAAGATCGTGGCGATGCCCACGGTCCCGCGACGTAGCGGGCACCGGTCGTCCCATGTTCGTCGACCGGGGAAACCAGTTGGCCTGGGGGGTCCGCACCTGCGCCGCGGCGCGCCGCGGCGAGGGCGATCTGGGTAACCCCCACAATGGCGGACGTCCGCTGTGACGGATTCGTCTATACCGCCGCTGCCGCCCTGGCAGTTGGCGATCGAGCTCGGGAAGGTGGTGCAAGGACGATGGCACGAGTCCTGTGGACGGTTCACGGGGACGGCCGCCACGTCGGCGCGTCAGACGTGGTCGCTCCTGAGGAGCGGCTCGCCTGGCCGTTGACAATCGGTATCGGGATGCAGCACGTCATCGCCATGTTCGGCGCGACGTTCCTCGTCCCGGTTCTCACCGGATTCCCCCCGACGGCCACGATCTTCTTCTCGGGCGTCGGCACGCTGGTCTTCATCCTCGCGACAGTGGGCCGAGGCCAGCGGATGGGGCTGCCGAGCTACACGGGCTCCAGTTTCGCGTTCATCTCCCCCGTCATCGCCGCCAAGGCCGACGGTGGCATTTCGGCCGCCCTCGGCGGCATCTTCGCCGCCGGCCTGGTCCTGTTCGTCATCGGTCTGCTGGTCAACCAGTTCGGCGCCGGCTGGATCAACTGGCTCATGCCGCCAGTCGTCACCGGTGCGGTCGTCGCCCTCATCGGGCTCAACCTGGCCCCGGTGGCATGGGCGAGCTACCAGGCTCAGCCCCTGACTGCGACGATTACGCTGTCAGCAATCGTGCTGGCAACGGTCCTGTTGCGTGGTTTCCTGGGCCGCATCTCCATCCTGATCGGCGTCATCATCGGCTATCTGGTCGCCTTTCCACAGGACCAGTTGGCAGACCTGGGCACCAACCTCGGCAACGCACAGTGGTTCGGTCTGCCCGAGTTCCAGACTCCGACCTTCAGCTGGTCGGCGATCACACTGATCGTGCCGGTCGTGGTGGTCCTCATCGCCGAGAACACCGGTCACATCAAGGCGGTCGCCTCGATGACCGACCGCAACCTGGACCGCTCCCTGGGCCGCGGCTACATGGGTGACGGTGCCGCGACCATGCTGGCCGGTGCCGGCGGTGGTTCGGGAACGACGACGTACGCCGAGAACATCGGCGTCATGGCTGCTACCCGGGTCTACTCGACCGCCGCGTACGTAGTGGCCGGCCTGACCGCCATCGTGCTGGGCCTGATCCCGAAGTTCGGCGCCCTGATCGTCAGCATCCCAGGTGGAGTGCTGGGCGGCGCCACGATCATCCTCTACGGTCTGATCGCCGTTCTCGGTGGCCGCATCTGGGTCGAGGGGAACGTGGACTTCAAGAATCCGGTCAACCTGTTCCCAGCGGCGATCGGCCTGATTCTGGGTGCCGCGAACGCCACCTGGACCTCCGATGGCGGGACCGGCAACATCTCGTTCAACGGCATCGCGATCGGTACCTTCGCCACAATTGTCATCTACCAGGTCATGCGGTACGGCGCTATGGTCGGTGTGCACAAGTACGACAAGCCGACCACCGAAATTTCTGACAGCGAAGCCTTCCTGCCCGGGACCTTCGGCGCGGAGCCACCGACCGCACCTGGGTCCACACCCGGCTCCACGCCAGGGTCCACACCAGGACCCACGAAGCGCTAGAACGGCCATCCGGCTCCCCGTACGCGCTGCGGCCGCGGGGAGCCAGCACTGGGGGATCCACCGCGGCACATCCGAGCAACCCCAACGAATGGAGCATGTGCATGTTCATCGACCCCCCCGAGCGCGTCAGCCAAGAGTCCATCACTCTCGACGTGCGTGAGATCGAGCCCCTGCTGCAGGCCCCCCCGATCGGGATGGCCCCGTGGCCCGGCGCAATGATCAAGCTCAAGGACGGCCGGACCATGTACATCCGTGAGGCCCGGATGGAAGAGGCCCCCGCGATGATGGGCTACATGCGCAAGCTCATGGACGTCGACCATGACTTCTACGACATTGTCGGCGCCCGAGTCTACGCCGAGATCCTGGGCTGGTACCGCAGTCGCCTCAAGGACCCCTACACCCTGGTCGGTCTCATCGACGGCGAATGGGTCGGCTTCGCGAACGGCCGGCTGGTCAGCGAGGACATCAACATCAGCCTGCACACGATGGCGCTGGCCCGCGGTGGCCGTATCGGCGCCATCATGTATTACGCGAAGGCCTACTACGGCTTCGAGATTCTGAAGAACACCGAGTGGTGGGCGACCTACGAGTCGTACAACGGTTGGCGCCGGTGGGGTCTGGGCATGGCTCAGCCGCAGTACCCGTGGCCGGACGTCCAGCACGAGCTCGGCGGTGCCCACGTCTACTACGTCACGAAGAAGTACTGGGACTCCACCGTCAAGAACTATGTACAGCAGATGGTCGGCGCGGATCTCGAGTTCGACGTCCCGCAGGCGATCATCGACGCCAACGCCACCATGCGCGTTCCCGAGGAAGTAGTGGTCTGAAGTCAGCGGAGGGGCGGCCCGGACGGGTCCGCCCCTCCGTCTGTTTCCGCAACAATTCCAGGAGGATCGAGTCAGACATGCCACGCGCCATTGAAGTACGCAAGGTCCCGATCGAGAGTGTGAGCGACGCCAGTGGCTTCGCGAAACTCATCGACGAGGGCGTCTTCTCCGCCGACGACGTGCTCGCGGTCGTCGGCAAGACCGAGGGGAACGGCGGGGTCAACGACTACACCCGCATTATCGCCACGCACGCCTACCGCGATGTCCTGGTAGAGAAGGGCACCCGCAGCAAGGACGAGGTCGCCGAAATCCCGCTGGTCTGGTCCGGCGGCACCGACGGCGTCATCAGCCCGCACGCCACGATCTTCGCCTATGCCCCCGAGGGAAAGTACCCGCCGTCCGATGAGCCGCGGGTGACCGTCGGCAACGCGATGAGCGACCAGATCCTGCCCGAGGACATCGGCCGTCCGGCCATGGTGGAGAAGGTTGCCGCCGGGGTCCGTAAGGCCATGGAGGTGGCCGGGATCACCGACGTCGCCGACGTCCACTATGTGCAGACCAAGACGCCGCTGCTGGTTCAGGACACCATCAACGACGCCGAGTCGCGCGGCAAGACGGTCTTCACCCACAACACGCTTCAGTCGATGGACGTTTCCAACGCGACGACCGCGCTCGGTATTGCTGTGGCCCTTGGTGAGATTGAGATGCCGACCGCGGAGCAGATCTTCTCCGACCTGTCGCTGTTCTCCTCGGTCGCCTCTTGCTCGTCTGGCGTGGAACTCGACCGCGCCCAAATCGTCCTGGTTGGAAACGCCCGCGGACAGGGTGGCCCCTACCGCATCGGGCATGACGTCATGAAGGACGCCCTGGACATGGACGGCGTTTGGGCAGCCATCCGCAACGCCGGCCTGGACGACATGCCGGCCGACTGCCCGCACCCCCGGCACATCAAGGGACGCTTGGTCAACCTGTTCCTCAAGTGCGAGGCGGACCCCACCGGTCGGGTCCGCGGGCGGCGGAACATCATGCTGGACGACTCCGACGTCGCCTGGCACCGGCAGATCAAGGCCACGGTCGGCGGTGTCGTGGCCGCGGTCACCGGCGACCCGATGAACTTCGTCTCTGTGGCGGCCGTGCACCAGGGCCCCTCCGGCGGCGGCCCGGTCATCGCGATCGTGGACATGGAAGCGTGAGTTAGCAGCGCGTTTCTGATCACCCGGTTCCGGGGGCGGTCGGCGGAGACATCCCGCGGACTGCCCCCGCAGCCGTGTTCGGCCTGATCCCGTCCCGCTCGTCAGGGTCGGGTCGTTGCGAGGAGGAGCAGGACAGATGCAGGACGTGCTGGGTCCGTTGCTGGGTGCGCTCGAGGATGGCCGAAGCGCGGCGCTGGCCGTCGTGGTGCACACCTGGTCGTCGTCCCCTCGACCGGTGGGCGCGGCCATGCTCGTCACCGCCGACGGCGCGGCCACCGGATCGGTCAGCGGCGGCTGTGTCGAGGGGGCGCTGTACGAGATCGCCCAAGAGGTCATCGAGACCGGGCGCAGCGTGCTGGAGACCTTCGGCGTCAGCGACGACGATGCCCTTGCCGTCGGGCTGCCCTGCGGGGGCAGCATCGACGTTTTCGTGGGGCCGGTCACGCTGGCGGACTGGCCCGAGCTCCCTGGCCTGGTCGCCAGCGTCGAGGCCGCGGAACCAGCGGCGGTGGCCGTGGTGGTGGAAACCTCCGGGGCCTCGGCTCGACACATGGTCCTGCGAGAGAACGGTTCTACCGGTTCGCTGGGTTCCCGCCGACTCGACGATGCCGTGCGAGACGACGCGCGCGGATTGCTCGCTGCGGGAAATAACGGAGTTCTTCAGTATGGGCTGGACGGCGAGCGACTGGGCACCGGGCTTGAGGTGGTCGTCATTGCCTTCGCACCGCCGCCACGCATGTTCGTCTTCGGTGCGGTGGACTTCGCGGCGGCGCTGTGCCGCGCCGGGCGGCTATTAGGTTTCCACGTAACCGTGGTGGACGCCCGATCGGTCTTCGCCACCGCTGCACGTTTCCCGGATGCCGACGAGGTGGTCGTCGACTGGCCGCACCGGTGGCTGGCAACCCAGGACGTCGACGAACGAACAGTCATCTGCGTCTTGACCCATGACCGGAAGTTTGATGTCCCCGCACTGGTGCAGGCCGTGCAGACGCCGGCCGGCTATATCGGCGCGATGGGATCGCGGCGAACACATGAGCAGCGGACGGTGGCGCTACGCGAGGCGGGTCTTACTGATGCCGACGTGGACCGGATCCACTCCCCGATCGGTCTCGATCTGGGCGCCCGAACCCCAGAGGAAACCGCGGTCTCCATCGCCGCGGAGATCGTACTGACTCGATGGGGAGGTTCGGGCACGCCGCTGACCGGGGTGACCGGACCCATCCACACTTCCCCCTCTGGATGAACCGGACGGCAGGGCTGGTGCTGGCCGCCGGCGCCGGGCGCCGGTACGGCGGCCCCAAGGCCGTAGCCTCGTTTGACGGCGAGCGGTTGGTGGACCGGGCGGTTCGGGTGCTCGCCGACGGCGGTTGCCAACCTATTGTGGTCGTGCTGGGGGCCTGGGTTGGTCCAGTCCCGGCCGCCACAACGGTGGTCAACCCCGACTGGGTTTCAGGCATGGCCTCGTCGCTGGGGTGTGGACTGGCGGCGGTGAGCCAGCTCGCCAACTGTGACCGGGTGCTGGTCTCCCTGGTCGACTTGCCCGGACTCACCCCGGCCGCGGTGGCACGCGTGCTGGCCACGCCCGGAGACCTCGTTGCCGCGTCGTACCACGGGGTCCGTGGACACCCGGTCACGTTCGCGCGATCTCACTGGGCCGCAGTTGCGGCGAGTTCCGTCGGGGATCGCGGGGCACGGAACTATCTGGACCAGCAACCAGTGACGATGGTCGAGGTTGGCGACGTCGCGACGCCAGAGGACATGGACACAGCACCTGCCTGAAAGTCACTTCCGCCCCCCGGGCTGCCACCGACACAACGACGGCCGCCCCACCGGTTGACTGGTGCGCGGCCGTCGTCTTGGTCGTGGTTGTCAGTGGCTGACCAATTCCCCCTCGGCTGGGGCCGGGATCAAGGACTCGTCCTGCAGGGGCAGGTGCGCCCCCAACTTCTCGGACCGGCAGGAACCGATGGGCGTCTTGGTGATCCAGTTGTCGATCGGCTCCAAGTCCTTCATCGCCCGCCACACGTCCTCGGCCCGGATGGGCATGTGCAGGAGCTCCGCACCGGTGGCGTTCTGGATGGCGTTCCCGATGGCCGGTGCCACCGAGATCATCGGGTGTTCGCCCACGCCGCGGCCACCGTACGGGCCATCCAACTGTGGGGTTTCGATGACCATACTGGTGATCTTGTTGGGGATGTCCTTAGCGGTCGGGATCTTGTTGTCGGTGAACGAGGGGTTGAGCAGGCGGCCCTGCTCGTCGTAGATATATCCCTCGCACAGCGCGGTGCCCAGGCCCTGGATCATGCCGCCGAGGCTCTGACCTCGGACAATCGCCGGGTTGATCACCTTTCCGACGTCGTAGGCCGAGGCGATCTCCAACACCTCGAACTCACCGGTTTCCGGGTCGACATCGACGATGACGCCGTGTGCACCGTAGGTCCAGTCCAGCGCCGGCAGACCCTGCCCGGTCTCCTTGTCCAGATTCGTCAGACCGGAAGCGATGTATCGACCCACTCCGATCAGCGGCCCGCCGATGCCGTTGCCGTTGGGGAACACATAACCAATGGACAACTGGGCGAAGGTGACGAACGCCTCCGGGCGATGCTTGACGAAAATCTTCTCGCCGTCGTGATCGAGGTCGGCCGGGATGGTCCGGAGCACCTGGGAGGCAACGCCATAGGCGTTTTCCAAGAGGTTGTCACACGCCAAGATGGTTGCATTACCGGACAGGATGAGGCCCTTGGACGCCACCGTCTGCCAGTCGTAGGGCTCCTTGTCGGTGTCCTTCTCGACCGCAACCTTCACCTTTTCGATCGGGAAGCGCAGCCGCTCTGCAGCGATCTGCGCGATGGCTGTATTACAGCCTTGACCGATCTCCATCAGCGCCATGTTGATGACCACCGAGCCGTCGGAGTTCATCTTGATGACAGACGCGCTGGCGGTAAAGGATGGCATCGCCGGCGCCTTGTGCAAGGTGGCCATGCCCTTGCCGATCCGCCGTCCGGTCCGGGCCTGGTGCTCCTCCTCATCCGGAGTGAGGCGGCCGTAATTGATCGCGGCAGCAGCAGCGTCCAGACATTTCCTCGGGTTGCCGGTGTGCTCGGTGATCAGCTCACCGGACAGCGTTGTGGAGCCTGGGCGCAGCAAGTTCAGCCGACGGAACTCCAGCGGATCCATGTCGATGGCCTCGGCGATCAACTCCATATGGCGTTCGAGGCCCCAGAAGAACTCCACGTGGCCGAAGCCTCGGTATGCGGTTCCAAACGGCTTATTGGTGTAAAGCGTGTACGCGTCTACCCAGGCGTTCGGGATGTCGTACGGCCCACCGGCGGAGTAACTGGAGGCGCGGGTGACGTTCACCGCGTAGTCGGCGTAGGCACCGGCATCCCAGAGCATGGTCATGTGCTGGGCGGTGATGCGACCGTCACTGCGCACCCCGGTCTTGATGCGGTAGGTCAGCGCGCTGCGGCACGGCAACAGGCTGAACTCCTCTTCGCGGGTCGCCTGCATCCGCACCGGCCGGCCCCCGGCCACCTTGGACAGGCAGGCCAGCAGCGGCTCAAGATGAATGCCGGCCTTTCCGCCGAAACCGCCCCCGACGTGCGGGACGACGACCCGAACCTGGTTGTGCGGCAACCGCATGGCGGCGCAGAACAGGTTGCGCACCGTGAACGGGGACTGGGCGCTCGTCCAGATGGTGACCTGGTCGCCGACCTTCCACTCCACGATGGCGACATGCGTCTCCATCGGGACGTGCTGGACGGACGGGTTGGTGTACTCCCGCTCGATGATCCATTCAGCCTCTTCGAACCCAGCTTCCAGGTCGCCTTTACGCATCCGGGTCAGGTTCGCCACGTTGGTGCCGGGCTGCGGTGTGAACGCCGCCTCCACGAACTGGTAGTCACCCATGTCGGGATGGACCAGCGGCGCGTCATCCTTGATGGCCTCGCGCGGATCCAGCACCGGGGTGAGCACCTCGTACTCGACCTCGATGAGTTCGACGGCCCTGGCAGCGGTGTCCACCGATTCGGCGGCGACAGCAGCCACCGCCTCGCCGAAATGCCGAACCGAGTCCTTGGCGAGAATGTCCTTGTCGACGATATACAGCCCGACCCGATAGTCCAGGTCGTGCCCGGTCAGCACGGCGTGGACACCGGGCAGCGCGGCCGCCTTCGTCGTGTCGATGCTGACGATTCGGGCGCGGGCGTGCGGGCTCTTCTTGACCTTGGCGTGCAGCATCCCCGGCACGAGCATGTCGCCGGTGTAGATGGCATCTCCGGTGATCTTGGCAATGCCCTCGACGCGGGCGTGCTCGGCGCCGACAATGGGCTGCTGGGCTGTGCTCAGGTGATCAGACATATTTCAGCTCTCCCTTACCCACGGTGTCGAGTTGGTCGGATGCGTCCAGCACGGCCTCGATGATCTGTTCGTAGCCGGTGCAACGACAGAAGTTTCCCTCAATGCCTTCCTTGATCTCCTCCACCGTGGGACGCGGCGTCCGCCGCAGCAGGTCGCGGACTGACATGATCATTCCGCCCGTGCAGAAGCCGCACTGCACGGCGTGCTGGCGGGCGAAGGCGGCCTGAATGACGGACAGCTCGCCGTGGTCGGCCTCCCCCTCGATGGTGCGGATCTGCCTGCCGTCCACCTCGACGGCGAGCACCATGCAGGAGTTGACCGTCTGACCGTCGAGGTCCACCGTGCAGGCGCCGCACTCACCCGCGTTGCAGCCCTCCTTGGTCCCGGTCAGACCGATGCTGTCCCGCAGGAAACGCAGCAAGGTCCAGTGCTCTTCGACGTCGCGCTGATATGCCATGCCATTCACGTTGACCGAGACCTGCATCACGCCACCTCCTGAAGTGCCCTGCGGACGTAGACCCCGACCATGTGGCTGCGATATTCGCGGCTACAGCGGACGTCGGTGATCGGACTGATGGCCTCGTGCGCCGCCGCCACGATGGACTCGGCGTCGTCGTCCGTGGACAGGCCGGCCACCAACAACGGGGTGGGGGCGCAGGAGGAGATGCCCAGGCGCAATGCGCCGTCCTTGCTCATGGCGGCCACTCCGACGATGCCGAGGTCGTGTCCCCTGATTCGCTTGAGCTTGCGGTACGAGGCCCGGGCGCCGCCCAGATCCGGCGGGACGATGATCTCTTCCAGGATCTCGTCTGGCTGCAGCACGGTGCGTTTGACGCCGGTGAAGAACTCAGTGAAGGGGATCTCCCGGCGACCGCTGGCCGAGGAGATGACCGCATGCGCCCCTAAGCAGAGCAGCGCGGGTGACATGTCCGCGCATGGCGAGGCGTTGACGACGTTGCCGATCACGGTGGCCCGGTTGCGGATCTGGTGGGAGGCCAGGTAGCGCCCGCACGCCATGAGGATCGGGTAGGTGCTGCGCGCCCGCTCATCCCGCAGAAGATCGTTGATGGTGACGCCAGGGCGGATGACCAGACCAGCATCGGTCCACGACATGGTGTCAAACGTATCGACGCTCTTGATGTTCAGCAGATGGGCCGGGCGGGCGAAACCGTTGCGCAGGTCCGCCATCAGATCCGTACCGCCGGCCAGAACTTTTCCCGTCTCGCCGTAGTCGGCTAGCAGATCCAGCAACTCCGTGCGGGATTTCGGGGCGTGATAGGCGAACGCGGACGTCATGCCGCCTCCTTGAGGGTGTGGTCGCGCTGCTGTCCGCCGGCAGGGACCCCCGGCCGCCGGATGGCTCAACCACAAGGACCTTACCCAACGGAACCCTTTCTGGGGCAGGACTCTGGTCCCAGGCCTTCTCCACGCTGGATGTTTCTGCGCGCCCGGTCCGCACTTCCTGCTCGGTGACCCGCTCCCTGGCGACGCAGGGCCGGCATCTGCGGTCGGTCGCAGTCCGATCTCGGTTCGGTCGCAGCCGAGCGCCAACCCAACCCTCACCCCTCCGGTCGATTCAGCAGCGCCCGATGACGCCCCGCCCCAGCGCTGCGCAGGCGCCAGGCCAGGATGGCGAGGTCCAGGGCGGTGCGGCGTTCGGCCAGGTGCGGCTCGCCCAGCAGCGCCTCAATCCGCTCCAGGCGGCCGTAAACGGTCTGCCGGCGAAGCCCCAGGGCCGCCGCGGTCGCCGTCTTGGACAGGCCATTGGCCAAGTGGGCCTCCAGCGTGGGCAACATGTCGCGACCGTGTCGGGCGTCGTGCCGCAGCAGCGCGCCCAGCTGTTCGTCAATGAAGCGGTCCAGTTCCGGGTCATCCACGAGCCTGGCCAGTAGACGGTGCATCCCCAGGTCCGCCGAGAGCAAGACTCGGACGCCCCACCCCAGATGCCGCGCCAAGGCGCTGGACTCCCGCGCGTTGGAGATCGCCCGGACGAGTTCGGGCAGCCGGTCGACCCCGGGTCCAGCCGTCACCGCGACCACGTGGCCTCCAGTGGTGAGCCGCAGCTCCTCGTCGACGGCGTCCGCTAGCCGCTGTAACGCCCGGCGCAGACTCCCGCCGACGTCGCGCGGCACCGCTGCGCACACCACGATGTCGCGGTCGACGTCGCCGACCAGAACCATGCCGAACAGATGCCGGGCGGCGATGACCGCGGCCGAAACACCGCGGGCCAATGGCGTGGCGGCGTCGACACCGAAACAGATTGCCATCAGTTGCCGACCCGCCGTCGGTACGAATCCGACAACCTCGGCGCGTGCCGTGAGTTCTTCGGCCGACCGGAACGTGTTGCGTGCCATGTCCCGGACCAGTTCCCGCCGGGCGCCGCGTAACGCCGGGTCCACGCTGCCGGTACGGGCCAGTTCCAGGGCCACAGCGACGGCGCCGCGTTCCAGTACGGTCGCCCGGTCGGCGTCCTCTCGGCCGACGAGGACCAGGTCGCCCCAGGCTGTTCCGAAGACCTCAACGGTCCGTGCGCAGGTCACGCTTGCGGCGTCCGCGCCAGGATCCACGCCAGCGGCATCAGTAGTCGCCACGATCCGTCCGTCCCGGGCGCGCAGCAGAGCCGGGCAGCCAGCGAGATTGCCGATTCGCCCGATCAGCGCGGGCAGGCCGGTACCGAAGAGCAGGCCGTCGATGAGTTCGGCGTTGACCTGCTCGGTACGGCGCAGCCGCTCCACTTCGGCGGCCACGATGACCTGGTGCACCGTCTCGGTGACCTCGACGAACGGCACCACGGCGTGCAGTACCACCAGGGGCAGGTTGTGGTGGGCAGCCGCCGCGACGATCTCCTCCGGGGCGGCCGGGAACGAGCGTCCCAACTCGAACAAGAGCGCTGCGAGGCCACGCTGGGCCAGTGCCCGGACGTAGCCGCGCTGGGCCTCGGCCGAGGCCCCCACCAGCCCGAGGCCGGTGGTCAACAAGACCTCGCCGCCCTTGAGCAGCGGTCCGATATCCAGGATTTCCGACGTGTGCACCCAACGCACGTCCCGGCTTGCCAAGTCGTGGCCGACCAGCACCTCGGGCCTCGCGCGCTGCACCACCGGCAGGTCGAGCAGGTCACGAACGCTGAGCCGCATGCTGGCTAGATTCCTTGTACCCGGACACGACGTCAAGGGCGAAGTGGCTACTCCTGACGTTTCGCCCCTTGCGTGTCAGCGCCCACCGGGGCACCTTGTTCAGGGGATCCAGCTCGGGCATGTCAAGGAGGAACCGATGAACCGAACTCACCGAATCCGTCGGCTGGTCGTGCTGGCCGCGGCCGGCGCACTGGCGATGACGGGCTGCGGAGGAACGACCGGAACTGCCGAGACGAGTTCGTCGGGCAGCGAATCCGGAACCGCAGCAACCACGACGCCCCTGGTCTACGGCGCGTTCGCCACCCCGGTGGAAGAACCCTGGGACGGCATCATCCACGCGGCCCTGCAAAAGGAGGCGGACGCGGGCACGATCTCGTACAAGCACGTCGACAACATCGGCTACTCCGGCGGCATGGAACGAACGCTGCGCGATATCGCCCAAAGCGACCAGCCGGCCATTATCTTCGGCGACGCCTTCGGCAACGAGGCAGCGGTACGCAAGGTGGCCAAGGACTTCCCCGAGATTGCTTTCGTGTTCGGTTCCGGTGAACCCGAGCAGGCACCCAACTTCGCCGTGTTCGACAACTGGATTCACGACCCCGCCTACCTGGCCGGAATGCTTTCCGCCGGGGTGACGAAGTCCAAGGTCCTCGGGGTCGTGGGTGGCTACCCGGTGCCCGAGGTCAACCGCATCGTCAACGCCTACATCGCTGGCGCACAATCGGTCGAGCCGTCGATCACTGTCAAGGTGAGTTTCATCAACAGTTGGTTCGACCCGGCCAAGGCCAAGCAGGCCGCACTGGCTCAGGTCTCCGCGGGTGCGGATGTCCTGTTCGCCGAACGGGCCGGTGTCATCGAGGCCGCGAAGGAAAAGGGTCTGCGCTCCATCGGGGCAATGGCCGACCAGCAGGACCAGGGGCCGACGTCGGTGATGACCAGTCTCTTGTGGGACATGGATCCGACTGTGCAGGCCGTCCTCGGTCAGGTGCAGGACGGCAGCTTCAAGGAGGCGAACCTGAAGGACTACAGCTTCATGGTCAATAGCGGCTCGGCGCTGGCGCCGATTAACACCGAGGTTACCGGTGGCGTCCCGCAAGACGTGATCAGCATGGTCGAGGCCAAGCAGGCGGAGATCAAGTCCGGCGACTTCACCACACCGGTCGATGAGAAGACGCCGGCCGGCTCGACCCAACTGAAGTGAGTGATGGATCGCCCGTTGTCGAACTCCTCGGCATCCGCAAGTCGTTCGGCGACTTAGTCGTCAACGACGGGGTGGACCTCGCCCTCGTAACAGGCGAGGTCCACGCCCTGCTGGGTGAGAACGGCGCTGGCAAGACCACCCTGATGCGGATCCTGTACGGCCTCACCCGCCCCGACGCTGGCACCATCCGAATAGCCGGGAGCCCAGTCGAGATCAGCTCGCCGCGAGTCGCCATTGCCAGCGGTATCGGCATGGTGACCCAGCACTTCTCGTTGGTCTCGACCATGACGGTGACCGAGAACCTGGTGCTGTCCTCGGTGGGCCTTGGACCAGTGGATCTGGAGGCGGCTCGCGCGCAGGTGCGGGCCACCGCCGACCGGCTGGGGGTGCCCATCGATCCGGACGCCAAGGTGGGCAGCCTGTCCATCGGTGAGCAGCAGCGCGTGGAGATCCTCAAGGCGCTCTCGCACGAGTGCCGGGTACTCATCATGGACGAACCCACTGCGGTGCTCGTCCCGCAGGACGTCGAGTTGTTGTTCGCCACGATCCGACGGTTGACCGATGAGGGCCTCGGGGTGCTGTTCATCAGCCACAAACTGCACGAGGTCACCGCGATCAGTCACCGGGTGAGCGTGTTACGCCGCGGCCGCATCGTGGACACCGTCGCGGCCGCCGGGATCGAGCCGCGCGAACTGGCCACGTTGATGGTCGGTACCCCCACTGTCGGGGTGACCCGGGCGGATCGGGGCAGTTTCGTCGGCTCGCAGAACGCAGAACCGGGGCCCGCATCGCTGGAGATCAACGACCTGACAGTGGCGCGCCGCGGCGCCCGGCCGGCACTCGACTCGATCAGTCTGGTCGTGCGCCCCGGCGAGATAGTCGGCCTGGCCGGGGTGTCCGGAAACGGCCAACGACCTCTGGTCGACGTGCTGTCCGGGATGACCCGCCCCACCTCCGGTTCGGTACGAGTCCGCGGCACCGACGTCACCGGCGCGACCCCGCACGCCATCCTGGCCGCCGGCCTGGGGCGCATCCCGGAGGACCGGCACGGCAGCATCGTCGCGGACCTGTCGGTGGAGCAGAACCTGGTCCTGGAGGACATCGAGGCGTTTCGCCGCGGCCCCTTCCTGGATCGCCGACGGATCCGAGCGCACGCCCGGGACGTGATCGAACGCTTCGACATCAAGGCGGCACCGGGCGATCCGGTGGGCGCACTGTCCGGCGGCAACATGCAAAAGGTGCTGCTGGCCCGGGTGCTCGTCCGGGACCCCACCGCGATCGTGGTGGCACAGCCGACCCGTGGGCTGGACGTCGGGGCGGCTGGCTACGTGCACCGCCAACTGCTCGAACGGCGCCGGTTGGGTGCCGGGATCCTGCTCGTCTCGGAGGATCTTGAGGAACTGCTGGCCCTGGCCGATCGGCTGCTCGTCATCTTCGACGGTCGGATCGTCGGTGGACTACCCACTGCGGAGGCCACGCCGGAACGTCTCGGTCTGTTGATGTCCGGAGAGGCGGCCTAATGCGCCTGGTGCTGCGCGGCCACGAACCACGCTGGCTCGCCCCGGTGCTGGTCCTTCTTGCCGCGGTCATCACGTTCGTCCTCACCGCGGGACCGATCCGGGCGGCCGGAGCCAGCCCGGTCGCGGCCTACCAGCGATACCTCCTCACGCCGCTGACGTCATTCAGGTCGTTCTCCGAAGTGCTGCTGGCGTCCACCCCGCTGTTGTTCACCGGCCTGGCAGTGGCGCTGGCATTTCGTACCGGCTTCTTCAACATCGGCGCGGAAGGTCAGTTCCTGGCCGGAGCCGTGGCCGCCACCTGGGTCGGGATCGGTGTCCCGGATCTTCCCGGACCAGTCGCGATACCGCTGGTGATCGCTGCCGGGGCGCTGGCCGGTGCACTGTGGGTGGCGATCCCCGCCGTGCTGCGGGTGCGGTACGGGATCGACGAGGTCGTCACCACTTTGCTGCTCAATCCGGTAGCGCTACTCGTGGTCCAGGGATTGCTGAACGGCCCTTGGCGCAACCCGGTCAGCCAGTTCCCGGAGTCGGCGGAGATCGGTTCGGGGTTCATATTTCCGACCGTGATCCCCGGCACCCGGGTCCACCTCGGATTCGTCCTGGCGATCGGGCTGGCGGTCGTCGTCTGGTTGGTCGTAGGCCGGACCGGTACCGGACTGCGGATGCGCGCGGTTGGGCTCGCCCCGACCGCCGCCCGCTTCAACGGGGTGCCCGTCGAACGCACGTTGCTGGGCACCGCGCTGGCCAGCGGCGCCATTGCCGGAATCGGCGGCGTCAGCCAGGTTGCTGGCCTGCAGCATCAGTTGACCGGAGAGATATCGCCCGGTTTCGGCTACACCGGGATCGTGGTGGCCACCTTGGCCGCGCTCACCCCGATTGGGGTCATCCTGGTGTCCTTGCTGCTGGCCACTATCCAGGTCGGGGCCGAGTCGGCCTCCCGCGTCCTGCAACTTCCCCCCCAGATGGGCCAGGTCGTCACCGCGACGTTCCTGCTGGTCACCGTGGGGATCCTGGTGCTGCGCCGTTACCGGATCCGGATACGTCGGCCCAGCCGGACATCGGAGGTGCCGTCATGATCGGTCTGGCTGATCTGGCTACGGCCACCCTGGTGGGTGCCACCCCGCTGCTGTTCGCGGCAACCGGGGAGGTCATCACCGAGCGAGCCGGGATCTTGAACCTCGGGATCGAAGGCACGATGTATGCCGGTGCATTCACCGGCTTCCTGGTGGCAGCGAACACCGGCTCGCCCTGGCTGGGTCTGGGCGCGGCAGTGATCGCCGGCATGCTCGCCGGCGCTCTGATGGGTCTGCTGTCGGTGACCCTCGGAGTGAATCAACACGTCGCCGGCATCGGCATAACTCTGCTGCTCATCGCCGCCAGCGACTTCGCCAACCGGCTCCTGTTCAGCGGGGGGTCCCTTACCCAGATCGACAAGTTCGGGCTGTTGTTTCCCGACACACCGGTGCTGTCGCAATACCTGCTGACCTATCTGGGTTTCCTGGTCGTGGTGCCGGCTGCGGCCTGGATGCTGTGGCGCAGCGGTTTCGGGCTCCGGGTCCGCGCGGTCGGGGAGAATCCGGAGGCGACTGACGCGGCCGGCGTGCCCGTGGCTCGGACCCGTTATGCCGCACTCATCCTCGGGGCCGCACTGATGGCGGTCGGCGGGGCCTTCATCACCCTGGCGATGGTGGGCACCTTCACCCTGAACATCATCGGCGGCCGCGGCTGGGTCGCCATCGCTCTAGTGATCTTCGGACGGTGGCGGGTCGTACCAGCCATGCTGGGTGCGCTGCTGTTCGCCGGTGTCGACGCGCTGCAACTGCAGTTGGCCATCACCGAGGCGTTTGCTGCCGTTCCGCGCGAACTGCTGATCGCCACCCCCTATCTGGTCGTCATCGTGGCGCTGGCGTTGTCCGGCCGAAACGTGGCGTACCCCGGTGCCTATCTGAAGCCGTACCGACGAACCTGAACCGAGCCAAGGATCCTGGAGGAGAAAACACGATGAGCGATGACAAGGAGTTTCTGGCGGTCGCCGTTGCCCAGGCGCGCAAAAGCCTGGCCGAGGGCGGCATCCCGATCGGCGCAGCTCTGGTCGTGGACGGAACCGTCATCGCGGTCGGCCATAACTGTCGCGTCCAGCAGGGCAGCGCGATCCGCCACGGGGAGACCGACGCGCTGGAGAATGCAGGCCGACTGCCCGCCTCGACGTACGCGCGCATGACCATGTACACCACCCTGTCCCCGTGTCACATGTGCTCCGGAGCGGCTCTCCTGTACAAGATCCCCAGGATCGTGATCGGGGAGAATCAGACGTTCCGGGGTCCTGAGGACCTATTGCACGCCAACGGTGTCGACGTGGTGGTGCTCGATGATGCGGAGTGCATCGACATGATGACCGACTTCATCGCCGAGAACCCGGCCCTGTGGAACGAGGACATCGGCGAACCGGTCTGACCCGCACCGGCACGTATCGGAGTTGAATACACCCATGATTTCTTCACGAGCCGGGACAACGCCGACGAGCGCCATCCGGGACGTGACCCTGGCCGACGGCTCCCGGGTCGATGTCCTTCTCAGTGGCCGACAGGTGGCCGCGGTCGGGGCCGCGGTCGCCGCGGGGGTGACCGACGTCGCGGACGGCCGCGGTGGTCTGCTGATTCCGGCCTTCATCGACACCCACGTACATCTGGACAAGGTGCTGGTCCGCAACGATCTGGAAGAGCACGACGGAACGCTGCGGGGCGCCATCGAGGCCATCCAGGCGCGGAAGCGGGCGTACACGGTCGAGGACGTTCGCCGACGCGCACGTGCCGTGATCGAGGCTTCCGTCCTGGCCGGGTGCACCCGGCTGCGGTCGCACGTCGATGTGGACACCATCGGAGGTCTCATCCCGTTGCAGGGCGTCCAGGCGGCCGCCGCGGACTGCGCCGACATCGCCGAGGTCGCGACCATTGCCTTTCCGCAGGAAGGCATTCTCGCCGACCCTGGAGCCGCAGAGCTGATGGCCGCGGCGCTCGAGGCCGGCGCGGATCTCGTCGGTGGAATGCCGCACTGGGAGCGAACCGAACAGGATCAGCGGGCGCACGTGCGGTTCTGCTTTGACCTGGCCGAGCGTTATGACCGGGACGTGGACATGCACGTCGACGAGACGGACGACGGCGGCGTCCGCACCCTGGCGATGGTTGTCGAGGAGACCCTGCGGCGCGGATGGCAGGGCAGGGTCAGTGTCGGTCACGTGTGCTCCCTGGCTGCCGCGGACCAGACGTACGCCGACCTGGCCATCGCTGGCTGCGCGGAAGCCGGCATCACGGTGGTCGCCAACCCCGTGACGAACCTGGTGCTGCAGGGCCGCGGTGATCGGGGGTTGGTGCGCCGGGGCAGCACGCGAATTACCGAACTGATGGCTGCGGGGGTGCCGGTCGCCTTCGGCCAGGACTGCGTGCAGGACGGCTTCTATCCATTCGGGCGGGGGGACATGCTGGAGGTCGCACTCATCTCCGCGCACTCCGCCCACTTGACGACGACGGCTGAACTGCGGCAACTGTTGGATGCCGTGACCAGCGTTCCGGCCCGGGCCTGGCGCCTCGGCGACGGCTACGGCATCGGCCCCGGCGCCCGCGCCGATCTGACGCTCTACCAGGCCAATTCCTGGCCGGAGGTGCTGCGACGACAGGAGCCCCCGACCGCGGTGTGGTTTGGCGGGCGCCGGGTGGCCGGAACCTCGGTAACCCGGGAGTTGTACCGGGCGCCGGCGTACAACTGAGCTGGCGCGCCGGGAGACCCACGCCGAGCATCCGCGGCGATGCCCGACGTTCAGACCCGGTTGAGGCGACGGTGCGGAGGGTCCGGGAGTTCGACCCGGATGGGATCGCCGGGAGCCACCACTCCCCCGTTCAGGACGACACTCATGACCCCGGCAAGCCGGGCGACGCTGCCGTCGGGTTCTCGGCGTACGACCTGCTTGAGCAGTCCCGGTTGGTATTGGTTGATCTGGACGCATGGATTGCGCAGGCCGGTGAGCTCGACGACCGCGTCGGTGCCCAACTGCAGCCGAGTCCCGACGGGGAGGGACAGCAGATCGACATCCGCAGTGGTGATGTTCTCCCCGAGTTCTCCCGGGCCGACCAAGAAACCCGCCTCGCCGAGTTGCTCGAACAGTTCCCGGTGGATCAGGTGCACCTGGCGCAGGTTCGGGGCAGTCGGATTGCTGGCGGCCAGGAATCGGTGCTGCACTGTCGACCCGGCGTGTGCATCACCGCGGACACCGATCCCTGCCACCAGCTCGATCCGATCGACACTCCCCTTGCTGAACCTGTGTTCGGCATCGGTGCTGACCGACACGACCCGGGGTCCCTGGCTCATAGGTCCATCCTTACGGATCCCGACCTGACCCGATGTCGGGGGCTACTCCAGGCTGGCCATGACGTGCTTGATGCGGGTGTAGTCCTCGAACCCGTACATCGACAGATCCTTGCCGTAGCCGGACTTCTTATAGCCGCCGTGCGGCATCTCGGCGACGATGGGGATATGCGTGTTGATCCAAACGCAGCCGAAGTCAAGGTGTTTGGCCATTCGCAGCGCCCGGCCGATGTCCCGGGTCCAGACCGAGGACGCTAAACCGTAATCGACCCCATTGGCCCAGCGCAGCGCCTCGGCCTCGTCGGTGAAGCGCTGTACGGTCATGACCGGCCCGAAGATCTCGTTCTGGATCATCTCGTCGTCCTGCCGCAGCCCGGTGACGACGGTGGGCTCGACGAAGAACCCGTGATCGCCCTGTCGCCTACCGCCGGCGACGACCTCGGCGTGCACCGGCGTGCGGTCCAGGAAGCCGAGGACCTTGTCCAGCTGGGCAGCGTTGTTGACCGGCGGAACCAGGGCGTCCTCGTCGCCCGCGCCGTTCTCGTACGTGGTTCGGGTGGCGAGCGCTTGCTCGGCCAGGGCAGCGACGAAATCGTCATGGACCCGGGGGCCTACCAACACCCGGGTGGCCGCCGTGCAGTCCTGCCCGGCGTTGAAGTAGCCGGCGACCGCCAGCCACTGCGCCGCGGCTGCCACGTCGGCGTCGTCGAAGACGATGACCGGGGCCTTACCACCGAGCTCGAGGTGGACCCGTTTAACCGCCCGCGCTGCGGACTCGGCCACCTGCATACCCGCCCGCACACTGCCGGTGATGGCCACCATGTCGGCGCGCGGATGCTCGACCAGCGTGCGGCCGGTGTCCCGGTCACCGGTGATGACGTTGAGGACGCCCGGCGGCAGCGCTTCGGCCTCGGCGATGATCTGCGCCATCCGCAGGGTGGTTACCGGGGTGGTGTCCGACGGCTTGAGCACGACGGTGTTGCCCGCCGCGATGGCGGGCGCGAACTTCCAGACCGCCATCATCATCGGGTAGTTCCACGGCGTCACCTGCGCGACCACCCCGACCGGTTCGCGCCGTACGAAAGAAGTGAAGCCCTTCATGTACTCCCCCGCCGCGCGCCCCTCCAGGACCCGGGCCGCCCCCGCGAAGAAGCGGATCTGGTCCAGCATCGGCGGGATCTCCTCGACCGCGGTCACGGCCAATGGCTTGCCGGTGTTCTCGCTCTCCAGGGTGACGAGTTCGTCCGCGTGCGCCGCCAGCGCATCAGCGATCTTCAGCAGCGCGGTCTGTCGCTCCGCCGGGGTGGTGTCCCGCCACGACTCAAATGCGGCGCTGGCGGCGGTGTAGGCACGGTCGACGTCGGCGGCCCCGGACAACGGGGCGTTGGCGAACACCTCCCCAGTGCTCGGATCGATCAGGTCGGTGGTGCGACCATCGGCGGCGTCGACGGAGCGACCGTCGATGAAGTTGGCGAGCGCGCGGGGCTCGGGCACGGGGACTCCTTGGCGGCGAGGATAGAGACCGGTATGGACATGCTAGCCAACCGAGTGTCAGTCTCGACAGATTGAAGGTGGCAGAACGAGCGATTCCGTACCTCATCTCGAAGTCGACCACGGATTCGCTTGCCAAGCACCGCCGCCGTCGCGCACGATGGTTGCCGTGCCCATCCGTGACCGGCCTCCCCCAGCGCCGCTGGACGACACCGCGAAGGCCATCATCGAGCAGCTCCAGCAGGACGGCCGGCGCCCGTACGCCTCGATCGCCAAGGCGGTGGGCCTGTCGGAGGCAGCGGTCCGCCAGCGCGTGCAGCGGCTCGTGGAGACGGGGGTCGTCCAGATCGTCGCGGTGACCGATCCGCTGCAGATGGGGTTCCCACGCGCGGCAATGATCGGCATCACCGTCGAGGGTGACGTCGAGGCCGTCGCCGACGCCCTGGCCGAGATGTCCGAGATCGATTACCTGGTCATCTGCGCGGGAGGCTATGACCTGCTGGCCGAGGTGGTCGCCGAGCACGACGAGCAGTTGTTGGAGATCGTCAACCGGCGCGTCCGCGCCGTCCCGGGCGTCCGGCACACCGAGACGTTCGTCTACCTCAAACTCCGTAAACAGATCTACACCTGGGGAACACGATGACCACAGCACCGCAATACGTCCACGAACCCGGCGAGGACGCCCTCGCCCAGCGCGCCCGTGATCACCTCTGGATGCACTTCACCCGTCATTCCGTGTACGAGGAGGGCGGCCACGTGCCCGTGATCGTGCGCGGTGAGGGGGCGTACATCTTCGACGACGGCGGCAAGCGCTACCTCGACGGCCTGTCCGGCCTGTTCACCGTCCAGGTCGGTCATGGACGCACCGAGTTGGCCGATGCCGCAGCCAAGCAGATGGCGGAGTTGGCATTCTTCCCGCTGTGGTCGTACGCGCACCCGAAGGCCATCGAGCTCGCCGAGCGCCTCGCTTCGTACGCGCCCGGCGACTTGGACCGGGTGTTCTTTACCACCGGCGGGGGTGAGGCGGTCGAATCCGCCTGGAAACTCGCCAAGCAATACTTCAAGATCACTGGAAAGCCCATGAAGCACAAGGTGATCAGCCGCGCGGTCGCCTATCACGGGACACCGCAGGGGGCATTGTCGATCACTGGTATCCCAGACGCGAAGAAGTATTTCGAGCCACTGGTCCCCGGCGCCCACAAGGTGCCGAACACCAACTTCTACCGGGCTCCTGAACACGGGGACGACCTCGAGGCCTTCGGCCGCTGGGCGGCCGACCGGATCGAGGAGGCCATCGAGCTGGAGGGCGCCGACACCGTCGCTGCGGTGTTCCTGGAACCCGTACAGAACTCCGGCGGGTGTTTCCCACCGCCGCCTGGCTATCTGGCCCGAGTCCGGGAGATCTGCGACCGGCACGACGTCCTGTTCGTGGCCGACGAGACGATCTGCGCCTTCGGCCGGATCGGTGAGATGTTCGCGATGAACCGGTTCGGCGTGACTCCCGACATCATCACCTGCGCCAAGGGAATGACGTCCGGGTATGCCCCGATCGGCGCCATGATCGCCAGCGCCCGGCTGTTCGAACCGTTCCGGCACGGGACCACGTACTTCGCGCACGGCTACACCTTCGGTGGGCACCCGGTCAGCGCTGCTGTCGCGCTGGCCAACCTCGACCTGTTCGAACGGGAAGGCCTCAACGCCCACGTGCGGGACAATGAAGACGCCTTCCGCGCCACTCTGGAGAAGTTGTTGGACCTACCCATCGTCGGCGACGTCCGGGGCGCCGGTTACTTCTACGGGATCGAACTGGTCAAGGACAAGACGACCAAGCAGACGTTCGACGACGACGAGTCGGAGCGGCTGCTGCGCGGCTACCTGTCCAAGGCGCTGTTCGACGCCGGGCTGTACTGCCGGGCGGATGACCGTGGTGACCCGGTCATCCAGCTCGCGCCACCGCTGACCTGCGGCCCGGCCGAGTTCGACGAGATGGAGCGCATACTGCGCGCGGTGCTGACGGAGGGCATGAACCACCTGTGATCAGCGCACGACCGGTGACCGCCGCGGCAGGCGCGACTGCGGACGGCTACCGCGGGCTGTCCCTGTGGTGGGACACCCTGCCCGAGCCGGCCGTCCGGGCCCCGCTTCCCGGGGATCGCGACGCCGATGTGTGCATCGTCGGAGCCGGATACACCGGCCTGTGGACCGCGTACTACTTATTGGCAGCCGACCCGACGTTGCGGGTGATCGTGCTCGAACGGGAGGTCGCCGGCTTCGGTGCCTCCGGCCGCAATGGCGGCTGGTGCTCGGCGCTGTTCCCCACCGGACTGGCCGCCCTGGCCACTTCGGCCGGTGGCGGTCAGGTTGGCCGGACTGCCGCGATCGCGATGCAGCACGCCATGCAGGACACCGTGAACGAGGTCGGCGTGGTGGCCCGCACCGAAGGGTTGGACATTGGCTGGGCCAAGGGCGGGACGGTGGTGCTGGCCCGCAGCCCGCTCCAGCTCGAGCGAGCCCGCGCCGAGATCGCCGAATGGCGGTCCTGGGGTTTCGGCCCCGAGGACCAGCGCTTGATCGGTGCCAGTGAGGCTGCGGAACTCGTCGGGGCCACGGACGTGCTGGGCGCCACCGTCACTCCCCATTGCGCCGCCATCCATCCCGCGCGCCTGGTGCGTGGTCTGGCGGCGTCGGTCGAAACGCGCGGCGGGGTGATCTACGAAGGGTCCGCCGCGGTCAGCATCGAACCCGGGATCGTCCGCACCCAGCACGGCAGTGTGCGGGCGCCGTTCGTGGTGCGGGCCACCGAGGGCTACACCGCGGGGCTGCCCGGCCAGCGCCGCGACCTGGCTCCCGTCTACTCCTTGATGCTGGCCACCGAACCGCTGCCGCAGCACGTCTGGGACGAGATCGGCCTGCGTCGCCGGGAGACGTTCAGCGACGGCCGGCACCTGATCATCTACGGCCAGCGCACCGCGGATGATCGGCTCGCGTTCGGCGGCCGCGGGGCGCCGTACCACTTCGGCTCGGCAATCGACGCCGACTTCGACCGCGACTGTGGCGTCCACCGCGAGTTGTGGCGCGTGCTGACCGAGTTGTTTCCGGTGGCAGCGCGGTATTCGGTGACCCATCGCTGGGGCGGGCCGCTGGGGGTGCCGCGGGACTGGTTCGCCAGTTGCGGACTCGACCGCGCAAGCGGGCTGGCCTGGGCCGGTGGGTACGTCGGCGACGGGGTCGGCACGTCGAACCTGGCTGGGCGGACCCTGACCGACCTGATTCTGGATCGCACAAGCGACGTGGTGCAGCTGCCATGGGTCGGTCATCGGTCCCGGCGGTGGGAGCCGGAGCCGCTGCGGTGGCTGGGAATCAATGCAGGACTGGCGGTGATGACCTCAGCCGATGGGGTGGAGGAGCGCACCGGACGTCCAGCGCGTCGAGCCGTCTGGATGCAGCGGCTGATCGGCGGGCACTGACGTACGAGCCGGGCAGCACGCCGCCACGGGCGGAGATCTCCGTCAACGGAGATCTCCGCCCGTGGCGGTTTGCCGTGCGTGGTGTGACGTCGCCGTTGCGTCAATGCTGGTGCGGTTGTCTACAGCCGCGGGATCACGACGGTGACCGCGGACGCCAACTGCCGCAGCGCCACCCCGATCAAGATGAACAGGATGCCCAACCCGACAACCAGCGCGGACAGCCCGAAGGCGACCACCGAAGTAAACAGCGACGCGCGCAAGAAGGACGCAGTCATCGCCGTATCCCGCAGCGGGTCATCCCGGCCGAGTTCGGCGTACGTCTTGCCTCCGGTCGCCTCTAACGCGTGCTTGGAGATGACCTCGGCCTCGCAGTAAGCAGTGAACGGGTCCGCCACGGTCCGACCGGCCAGGCACGCATCCGGACTGGTGGTGATCTTCTCATCCGCCAGCGTGTTCGCCACCGTGACCCAGGTCAGGATGCCGCCCAGCACGAGCACGATGCCCGAGATGATCGAGATGATGGAGATGACCTTGGTCGCCCCGGTGCCCTGAGCGTCCCGTCGCTCCGCCCGGGACGCAGTGGCCACTCCTCCGGGGGGGCCGTCATTGTCAAGATCGCGGCGGTCGGACCCGTCGCCGTAGTCGCTGGTTGTGCTCATGGAGTACCTCCGCAGGGTCGGGGACGCATCGGCGCGGGTCATCGCCAATGTGTGGTGCGTTACCCCACCCACCCGTACCCCAACCCTGTAGCGCCCCCATCACGTCGTTTCGATACCGTCGATCCGTCCGTCGATCTCGTCCAGGAGGCGTCGATGACCACCGCCCAGCACCCGTTCGCGTTGCTCGACCTCGACTCGCTGCTCAGCGAGGAGGAGCAGGCGATGCGCTCCGTCGTGGCCGACTTCGTCGACCGAAGAATCCGCCCCGATGTCGGCGGCTGGTTCGAGACCGGCGCTCTTCCCGTACGGGAACTGGCCCGTGAACTGGGTGTTCTCGGGGTGCTCGGAATGCACCTGGACGGCTACGGCTGCGCCGGGACGTCTGCGGTGTCCTACGGCCTGGCCTGCCTGGAGCTGGAGGCCGGTGACTCCGGGATCCGGTCCCTGGTCAGCGTGCAGGGGTCGTTGGCGATGTACGCGATCCACGCATTCGGTTCCGACGAGCATAAACAACAGTGGTTGCCGCGGATGGCGACTGGCGAGGCGATCGGCTGCTTCGCGTTGACCGAACCCGACGTCGGCTCCAACCCGGCCGGGATGCTGACGGCGGCCAAGCGCGACGGCGGCGATTGGGTGCTGCACGGGACCAAGATGTGGATCACCAACGGGACCGTGGCGGAGGTGGCGGTCGTCTGGGCCCGAACCGATGAAGGAATCCGCGGTTTCGTCGTCCCCATGGAAACTCCCGGGATCCAGGCCAACGAGATCCACCACAAGATGTCGCTGCGCGCTTCGGTCACTGCCGAACTCGTGTTGGACGGCGTACGCCTGCCGGCGGAGGCGATACTGGCCGGTGTCCGGGGTCTGAAGGGACCGCTGTCCTGCCTGAACGAGGCCCGGTTCGGAATTGTGTTCGGCACGGTGGGCGCGGCCCGGGACTGCCTGCTGACGGCGATCTCGTACAGCATCGACCGGGAACAGTTCGACCGGCCGATCGCAGGGTTCCAGCTCACCCAGAAGAAGCTTGCCGACATGGCCGTCGAACTCGATAAGGCCATGCTGCTTGCGATTCATCTGGGCCGATTGAAGGACGCCGGCACCATCCGTCCCGAGCAGATCAGCATCGGAAAGCTCAATAACGCACGCGAGGCGCTGGCCATCGCCCGCGAATCCCGCAACATATTGGGCGCCAACGGGATCACGCTGGAATACCCGGTGATCCGGCACATGAACAACCTGGAGTCGGTCTACACCTACGAGGGTACGAACGAGATGCACACCCTCGTGATCGGAGAGGCCCTGACCGGGATCGCCGCCTACCGCTGAACCGAGGACCTTGATCCAGGCGATCAAGCACGCTGCGTGCGGGCCAGCCACGGCAGTTCATGCACCGGGCGCAGTGCCGTAGCCAATCCCACCGCGGCCAGACACGCGACGGTCAGCACCCGGAACCAGCCGGTGGTGGCGTCGGTGCCGATACCCAACCCGTGGAACACCGCCGCCGGCCAGGACAGGTACGCGGCCCAGTGCACCAGGCGCCAGGTCCGCAGGCCGATCCGGGTCCGCAGCAGACTGGTGACCACGATGGCCAGCAGTAGGTCGAAGGCGAGGGCGCCGAGCCCGAGCCAGAACGGGTGATAGTCACCGACGAAGGGCACCAGGGCGTCCACCACCGACACGTGCACATAGGAGTCGAGCAGCACGGAGGCGATGTGCACTGCGAGGAACACCACCGCCAGCAGCGAGATGCTGCGGTGGATCTGCTGGGTCACGAACCTCGGCAGGGAGCCGAACCGGACTCCGCTGGCCGTCAGGATCCCCAGCATCACCACGGCGGTGAACAGCACGAGGGTGACGACACCGGTCCCGCGCGAGACGTACCACAGCGCCGGGCCGGTCATGAGCCGCTCGTGACCGGAGCCTGGTGCACGGTCGAGGTGCGGGGCGCGGAGCCGCTCGATGTGCCGGACGACGGCGAACTCGTCGATCCGCCAGCGCTGGCACCGCTGCTCGCTGTCGGGGTGGCCTGGCCGCTGGCAGCGGAAGATGGACGCACACCTGTGGGCGCCGCGCTCGGAGCGGCCGGGCCGGGTGCAGCGGCTGCGATCTTGCTGGTGGCCGGGGCCGCCTGTCCGGTCGCCGGAGCCGACGCGGGCGTCGAGGTGGCGGCGACCTGCATCACGCCGCCGGCGCCCACGAGCGACAGGGCCGTCACGCCGGTGGTGACTCCCCGGACGGTGCGCAGACCCCTGGCTCGGTTCGCTCGAGCGGACATCGTTCCTCCTGGCTGCCGACTCAGTGCTACTGGACTCGAGTAGGACGATGACCCGCGCGGTTGTGAGAACCCGATGAATAAGCCCAGTACCGACCCCTAACTCGGTCAAGATCCGGTCAACACCGTTGACCGTCGGAGGAGGGGATCAGGTCAGCGCATCCGGACGGGACAACTCATCCGGATGGGGCAACTGCCCTGGCCGAACCAGCCCGTACTCGTAGGCCAGCATCACCAGTTGCGTACGGTCACGCGCCTGCATCTTCGTCAGCAGGTGCGACACGTGGGTCTTGACCGTTGCGTACCCCATGAACAGCGACGAGGCGATCTCCTCGTTGGACAGCCCGCGAGCGACGGCGACCAACACCTCCTGCTCCCGGCCCGTGAGCCCCACCCGCTTGCGGACGGTGTCACCGGGGGCGGCGTACGCGGGACCGAGGGCGACAAACTCCTCGATGAGCCGACGCGTGGCGAACGGCGCCAGCAGCGACTCCCCCGCGGCCACTGCGGCGATCGCCCGGATGAGTTCGTCCGGTGCGGTGTCCTTCAGCAGGAAGCCGCTAGCACCGTTGCGCAGGGCCTCGAATACGTACTCATCCAGGTCAAAGGTCGTGAGGATGAGCACCCGGGTGGCGGCCAACGTCGGGTCGGCGGTGATGTCCCTGGTGGCCTGCAGACCGTCGACACCGGGCATGCGGATGTCCATCAGCACGACATCCGGGCGCGTTGCACGAACCAGTCGGACCGCAGCAGCCCCATCACCGGCCTCGCCGACCACCTCGAGGCCCGGTTCGCCGTCGAGCAACACGACGAAGCCGCGCCGGACCAGCGCCTGGTCGTCGACCACCGCCACCCGGATCATGACGTCCCCTGTCCAAGCGTGTGAGCCGCTCCCGGCGCCGATGGGGTGGAGGGTGTGGCCTGAGCGTCGGTCCCCGCATACGGGATGCGGGCCAGCACCCGGAAACCGCTCCCGGGCAGGGGGCCTACCTGCAGGTCCCCGCCGTACGCATGGACGCGCTCGGTCATACCCAGCAGGCCCAGACCCACATGGTCATTTGCGGGATTGCTACCGGTCGGGGCGGACGGACCGGGCCCGTCGTCGGTGACTTCGATGTCGACGGCGCCAGCCTCATAGCGGATGCGCACCTGAGCCCGCGAACCGGGTGCATGGGTCGCGGCGTTGGTGAGGGATTCCTGGACCACCCGGAACACGGCGAGGTCGATGCCCACTGGGAGCGCCGGCCGGGTGCCCGACTCGAGGAGTTTCACCTCGATGCCGGCCGCCTCCGCGGCCCGGATGAGTTCAGGCAGCCCGGCCAGCCCGTTCGTCGGTCGCCGCGGTGACGGGTCGCGAGTGTCAGGTGTTTCTCGCGAATCTCGGGTGGTTTCCCGGCACTGCTGGTCCGTCGCGGACGGGAGGCCGACGGGAGCCTGTGGGCCACCGCCGCGCAGCGCGGCCAGGATGCCGCGAATGTCGGTCAGCGCATCCCGACTGACCGTGGAGATCGCCTGCAGCGCAGCCTTTGCCTCGTTCGGCGAGGCATCGATGACGTGGGCTCCGACCCCCGCCTGCACCGCGATCACGCCCATCGAGTGCGCGACGACATCGTGCAGCTCGCGCGCGATCCGCAGGCGTTCCTCGGCGACCGCGTGCTCGGCCGCCCGTTCCCGGTCCCGTTCCAGCATCCGGGCCCGCTCCTCGACCCAGTCGGTGTAGCGACGACGTTCGGCGGCCCACACCCCGAGCAGGAAGGCAGCACCGACCAGCAGACAGTTCGTGACCAGTTCCGCGAGTCCGATCCGCACGGGACTGCGTACCGCCAGAATCCCCAGCATCATCACCACCACGGCCCAGGCGAGATGCCGGCGGGGTGAGGGACAGTGCGCGGCGACGGTGAACACCAGCAGGAAGAGCCCCACTCCCAAGGCACCTTCTGAGTAATCCAGTTCGATCAGGACGCCGACCGGGACAGCCGCCAGGATCAAAACCAGCAGTGGGAACCGGCTGCGCCAGTAGTACGGCAGCACCCCCAGCAGGGTCACTGCGTACGCCAGCAGATCCGAGCGTCGGTAGGCCGAGCCCGCGCCGGCGTCATCGGCCAGTGCGATGGCCACCGCCAGCAGCAGCACGGTTGCGATCGCCGCATCGACGACCGCCGGCCGCTGCTGCGCCGCCGCCCGCATCCGCCTCGTCCAGGAGCGCACCCGCCGACCGTAGCCGCCGCCGACCGGACCGTCGTCCCTCTGCAGCGGGAGACACCCGCGCCGCCTCCCCCCGCGGGCGGAGAAGACCGTGAGCCCTCGGCCGGACGCGGGGCGTCGGGGCCTCGGCGCAGGCTCGAGTCATGACAACGAACCAGGCCATCCCGGCCCCATCGCCAGCAATTCCCATCCCTGCGACGCCGCATCCCGTACCAGCCCCCCGCAGCAGCCGGCAACGGTTGACGAGCTGGCTCGCCGCAGTCGCCGTCCTCGCCGCTTACGCCTGGGGCACGGCGCTGGTCATGCCGCGCGGACCGGTCCGCCCCTGGCACGTCGTGCTCGGCATCCTCGCCGGCCTCGCCATCGGGGCTCTGATCGGATACCTGACCCGCAGCCGCTGGTCGATCCTGGCGGCACCCGCCGCCTTCGCAGCGGTCTATGAACTGGCCCGGCTGGACGTCGTCGGGCCCAGTGTCGACGCCCCGCGGTGGGACTCTCAGCTGGGCATCATCGTGCAGTTTCTCGGTCGCGGGCTGCACGGACTGACGGCGCTGCTGCCCCTAGCGCTCGGGGCGGCGCTCGGCGTGGCGCTGATCCGTCGGCAGCTGCGTGGACCGGCTGCTCCGCAGAACGGATGGGCGCGGACCGGACTGATCGCCCGGCGCACGATCGCCGGCCTCACCGCCGTCGCTCTGCTGGCGCTGGGCATCGTGCTGACCCGTCCGGGCAGCACCCCGCCGATCCTCGGGGCGGACGGTGAACCCCTACCGGGCAGCGTTGCGGAACTGGCCACGTTCGATCTGGGCGGGGTGGAACAGACCGTCCTGCTGCGTGGTCGCAGCACCACCGCCCCGGTGCTGCTCTACCTGGCCGGTGGACCCGGGCAGAGCGACAGCGGCTACCTGCCCGCGTATGAACCCAACTTGGAGAACGACTTCGTCGTCGCCATCTGGGACCAGCGGGGCACCGGGACCTCGTACGCCGCACTCGATCCAACAGACACCTGGACCTACCAGCAGGCGGTCGCCGACACGATCGAACTCTCCGAGAAACTCACCAATCAGTTTGGCGGACCGATCTACGTGGTGGGCAACTCCTGGGGAACGCTGCTCGGCGTGGACGCGGTGAAACAGCGGCCAGAACTCTACGCCGCCTATGTGGGCACCGGTCAGATGGTGAATCCGCTGGCGACCGACCTAGCCATTAACGACCAGACGCGCGAGTATGCAGCGCGCACCGGGGATGCCACGCTGACCGCGCTGCTGGCCGAGTGGGGCCGGCCTCCGTACCGCGACATCTACGCCTACGGCCACCTGATCACCTACTACGACGAACTGGCCAGTTACGACAAGACGGCTTCGTTCCAACTTGACGGACCGGGCGGTCTGGACGGTAACGGCGCGCCGGTATACGGCCCGCTGGACAAGGTGAACAAACTCCGCGCCCTGTTCGACATGGGTTCGGTGATGTACCCACAGCTGCAGGACATCGACTTCCAGTCAACCGTCCCAGCACTCGACGTACCGGTGTATCTCATCGAGGGTGCGCACGAACTCCCCGCCCGCCTGAACCTGGCGAAGAATTGGTACGAAACTCTCGACGCGCCGGACAAGACCTGGGTGACGTTCGGCCAGTCCGGGCACACCCCGCAGTTCGAGGAGGGTGCGCGATTCCACCGCTATCTCGTCGACGTAGTGCTGGCCGAGACCGCACCGAGCACATCAACTCAGGGAGCATCCGCATGAACACCCCCGTCACGACACGCTCGACCGGTCAGCCGCAGCGCACCAGCGGGCGCCGTTTCATCACAGCCGCCCTGGTGGCCGTGGTCGGGCTCCTTGCCGCCACGGTGTGGGGCGTGGTCGCCCTGGTTCAGCAGCACCAACTCCCCGGCACCTTCCCCCGGACAGCATTGCCGGGAACCGTCACCGTGCAGGTCGAGAGTGGCGCAGAACTCATCGTCTATACCGAGGCACCCCGCGGCCAGAACGCGACGACCAGCCTGAGCGCGGAACTGCTTGTGGCGAACGGGCAGGGCAGCCCGGTTGATATCAGGCCCGTCGGTGCCGTCATCCAGTACGACGCCCCCGGTGCCGGGACCCAGGTCGGCACCGCCATCGGAGCCCTGGTCGCTCCGGCAGACGGCGCGCTGACCGTCACCGGTGGGCAGCCGGCCGTCGCGGCTGCCTCGCTCGCCGTCGGCCCCGATCTCGCGATGGCCTGGCTGCGGGCCCTGCTCGGCCCCATCGTGGTAGGCCTGGCCACCGTCGTCCTGGCCCTCGTGCTGGCCGTCAGCGGGGCCCGGTCCCGGCCCACCGGCTGACCGGTCCACCACCGCCACAACAACCGGTGGCCGGGCGTCCCCTGCGGATGCCCGGCCACCGGCGCGACGTCCCGCCTACCACCCGGCGTGCAGCGGCCGGCCCTCGGCATAACCGGCAGCCGACTGGACCCCGACGACGGCCCGGTCGTACAACTGCTCCAGGGAATCGGCGCCGGCATAGGTGCAGGCGCTGCGGACCCCGGAGACGATCTCGTCCAACAGGTCCTCGACCCCGGACCGGGCCGGATCGAGGTAGATGCGGCCGGAGGAGATCCCTTCCTCGAACAGGGCCTTGCGGGCCCGGTCGTACGGGGAGTCGTCGGCGGTCCGAGCCCGTACCGCCCGGGCTGAGGCCATGCCAAAGCTGTCCTTGTAGAAGCGGCCGTGCTCGTCGCGCTGCAGGTCACCGGGCGACTCATGGGTGCCGGCGAACCAGGAGCCGATCATCACCTGGGCCGCCCCGGCCGCCAGGGCCAGCGCCACGTCGCGCGGATGCCGTACGCCGCCGTCCGCCCACACCTGCGCACCGAGTTCCCGCGCCGCTGCCGCGCACT
>JBBQYX010000008.1:0-74906 GCA_038208295.1 Candidatus Nanopelagicales bacterium
CAACACCTTGAACGACTCGGGGATCCCGGGTTCGGGGATGTTCTCGCCCTTGACGATCGCCTCGTAGACCTTGACCCGGCCGAGAACGTCGTCGGACTTGATCGTGAGCAGCTCCTGCAACGCGTAGGCCGCGCCGTAGGCTTCCAGTGCCCAGACCTCCATCTCACCGAACCGCTGGCCGCCGAACTGGGCCTTACCGCCGAGCGGCTGCTGGGTGATCATCGAGTACGGACCGGTCGATCGTGCGTGGATCTTGTCGTCGACCAGGTGGAGCAGTTTGAGGATGTAGATGTAACCGACCGAGATCGGATCCTTGAACCGCTCACCCGTCCGCCCGTTGAACAGGTACGCCTTGCCGTCGCCGTTGACCATCTGGTCGCCGTCGAAGTTCGGGAAGGTGGACTCGAGCAACCCGGTGATCTCTTCCTCGCGGGCACCGTCGAAGACGGGCGACGCGAGGACGGTGCCGGGAGCGACCTCGTGGGCGGCCTTAGGCAGGTTGCGCGCCCATGCGGGCTTGCCGTCGACCTTCCAGCCGGACTTCGCAGCCCAGCCGAGGTGGGTCTCAAGAACCTGGCCGACGTTCATCCGGCCGGGCACGCCCAGCGGGTTGAGCACGATGTCGACGGGGGTGCCGTCAGACAAGAACGGCATGTCCTCGACCGGCAGGATCTTGGAGATGACGCCCTTGTTGCCGTGCCGACCAGCCAACTTGTCGCCGTCGGTGATCTTGCGCTTTTGGGCAACGTAGACCCGGACCAGCTGGTTGACGCCGGGGGGCAGCTCGTCACCGTTGTCGCGCTCGAAGATCCGGACGCCGATCACCTTGCCGGACTCACCGTGGGGCACCTTCAGCGAGGTGTCGCGCACCTCGCGCGCCTTCTCGCCGAAGATCGCCCGGAGCAACCGCTCCTCCGGGGTGAGCTCGGTCTCGCCCTTGGGCGTGACCTTGCCGACCAGCACGTCACCAGGCACAACATCAGCGCCGACCCGAATGATCCCGCGCTCGTCGAGGTCAGCCAGCACCTCTTCGGACACGTTCGGGATGTCGCGGGTGATCTCCTCGGGGCCGAGCTTGGTGTCGCGGGCGTCGACCTCGTGCTCCTCGATGTGAATCGAGGACAGGACGTCGTCCTGAACGAGGCGCTGCGACAAGATGATCGCGTCCTCGTAGTTGTGTCCCTCCCACGGCATGAATGCCACGAGCAGGTTGCGCCCCAGGGCCATTTCGCCCTCTTCGGTGCACGGACCGTCGGCGATGACCTGACCAGCCTCGACGCGGTCACCCTCGTCTACCAGGGTCTTCTGGTTGAAGCAGGTGCCCTGGTTGGAGCGGGTGAACTTGGCCACGCGGTAGGTGCGGTAGGCACCGTCGTCCTGAGCCACCGTGATGGAGTCGGCCGAGACCTCGGACACCACACCGGCGGCCTCAGCGGTGATGACGTCGCCGGCGTCGACGGCGGCCCGGAACTCCATCCCGGTGCCGACCAGCGGGGCCTCCGAGCGCAGCAGCGGAACCGACTGCCGCTGCATGTTGGAGCCCATCAGGGCGCGGTTGGCGTCGTCATGCTCCAGGAACGGGATCATCGCCGTTGCGACGGACACCATCTGGCGCGGTGAGACGTCCATGTAGTCCACGTCGCGACCGGGGACGAAGTCGACCTCGCCGCCCTTGGTGCGGACCAGGACCCGCTCCTCGGCGAAGGTCTCGTCGGGGTTCAGCGGGGAGTTGGCCTGCGCGATGACGTGCAGGTCTTCCTCGTCGGCGGTCAGGTAGTGGATGTCATCGGTGACCTGGTCGCCGACAACCTTGCGATACGGCGTCTCGACGAAGCCGAACGCATTGACCCGGGCGAAACTGGATAGCGATCCGATCAGGCCAATGTTCGGGCCCTCAGGAGTCTCAATCGGGCACATGCGGCCGTAGTGCGAGGGGTGCACGTCGCGGACCTCGAAGCCAGCCCGCTCCCGGGACAACCCGCCCGGGCCCAGCGCCGATAGGCGGCGCTTGTGGGTCAACCCGGCCAGCGGGTTGGTCTGGTCCATGAACTGCGACAACTGGCTGGTGCCGAAGAACTCCTTGATGGAGGCCACGACCGGCCGAATGTTGATCAGGGTCTGCGGCGTGATCGCTTCGACGTCCTGGGTCGTCATCCGCTCGCGTACGACCCGCTCCATCCGGGACAGCCCGGTGCGGATCTGGTTCTGGATCAACTCCCCGACGGTACGCAGCCGCCGGTTGCCGAAGTGGTCGATGTCGTCGACCTCGCAGATCACCTCGCCGCGCGGACCGGTGGCGGTGGTCATGCCTGCGTGCAGGCGGACCAGGTATTCGATGGTCGCCAAGATGTCCTCGATGGACAGCACGCTCTGCGACAGGGGTAGGTCAAGACCGAGTTTCTTGTCGATCTTGTAACGGCCGACCTTCGCGGTGTCGTAGCGCTTCTTGTTGAAGTAATAGTTGTCCAGCAGCGTGCGGGCCGCCTCCACCGTCGGCGGCTCACCGGGCCGCAGCTTGCGGTAGATGTCCAGCAGCGCGTCCTCCTGCGAGGCGATGTGGTCCTTCTCCAATGTCTGGACCATCGACTCATACTGGCCGAAGCGCTCATTGATCTGCTCGGTGGTCAGGCCCAGCGCCTTGAGCAGCACGGTGACCGGCTGCTTGCGCTTGCGGTCGACCCGAACCCCGACCATGTCCTTCTTGTCGATCTCGAACTCGAGCCAGGCACCACGACTGGGGATGATCTTGGAGACGTAGATGTCCTTATCGGACGTCTTGTCGACGCTACGCTCGAAGTAGACACCGGGCGAGCGCACCAACTGCGAGACCACGACGCGCTCGGTGCCGTTGATGATGAAGGTGCCCTTGGGCGTCATGATCGGGAAGTCGCCCATGAAGACCGTCTGCGACTTGATCTCGCCCGTCTCGTTGTTCATGAACTCCGCGGTGACGAACAGCGGCATGGAGTAGGTGAAGTCCTTCTCCCGACACTGCTCCACCGTGTACTTCGGCGGCTCGAAGCGGTGATCATGGAACGACAGCGACATCGTGCTGCTGAAGTCCTCGATCGGGCTGATCTCTTCGAAGATCTCCTCCAGCCCCGACGTCGCGGGCACATTCGTGGCACCGGACTCCAGCGCGGCGGCCACTCGGGCCCGCCAGCGCTCGTTGCCGAGCAGCCAGTCGAAGGAGTCGGTCTGCAAGGCGAGGAGGTTCGGGACCTCCAGCGGTTCACGGATCTTCGCGAACGAGACCCGATTCAGACCGGGGGGCATGGGCACGGAACTGGTAGTGCGCGAGGCGGCCAACAGGGGTCCTTCCGGATGCTCGCGTTTTCAGCGGACTCATCGGCGCGCAGGCAGGTCGAGCCACGTGGCACGGTGACAGAGCGACCAGAAGGGTTCCAGGAGGGGTGAAACGCTCGGGCACCGCGTGAGTGAGTCGACAGGGCAGCGCAAAAGCGCAGCGTACCCCAAGGGCAAGCCGCTGTCGACCCCCGGTGGGTCTCCCGACAGCATCGACGCGCATCGCGGCCCATCAGACCGGCGTCGACAGCGGCGCCGGGAGGCTCTGCGGTGCGGTCCTCGCTGCCGGGTGATCCTGACGTCACGCTGCTCGCGTGACGCACCGGAAGTGTGGTGCGAGACGATCGTGACCAATCCGCGGCGTTCCGTCAAGCACCACAGGGCCCGAGCGGGGGATTTCCTGCCAACGACGGGGCTTGCGGTGCTCCGTACAAACTGCTGGGCGCCGACCGAATCCATCGGTCGACGCCCAGCGGTGCGTTGCTTCAGGCACTTGCTTCAGGCACTTGCTTCAGGCACTTGCTTCAGGGCAACGTATTCAGCACTTACTTCAGGGTCACCGCGGCGCCAGCCGCCTCCAGGGCCGCCACGGCCTTGTCGGCGGTCTCCTTGTTGACCTTCTCCAGCACGGTGGCGGGGGTCCCCTCGACGAGGTCCTTGGCCTCCTTCAGGCCGAGACTGGTCAGGGCGCGGACCTCCTTGATGACCTGGATCTTCTTGTCGCCGGCACCGGTGAGGACGACGTCGAACTCGTCCTGCTCCTCGGGGGCGGCGTCGCCGCCACCGGCGCCACCGGCGGCCGGAGCCATCGCCATCGCCATCGGTGCGGCGGCGGTGACCTCGAAGGTCTCCTCGAACTTCTTCACGAACTCCGACAACTCGAGCAGCGTCATCTCTTTGAACGCGTCGAGCAGTTCGTCGGTGTTGAGCTTGGCCATGACGGGTGTTCCTTTCGGGTCTACCAGGGTCCGACGGGAGCCGGCGGTCCTGCGTACGGGTCCGGCTGAGAGCCGGAGCCGGCTGGGCGCTGGGGGCCCAACCGGGACGGGCCTCAGCCCTGCGGGGTGTCCGGCCCGGCTGCGGCTTCGGGCTCTGCTGCCGCGTCGGGCTCGGCGGCTACGTCGGCCTCGGGTGTCGCGTCGGGCTGTGCTGTCGCGTCGGGCTCTGCTGTCGCGTCGGGCTCTGCTGTCGCGTCGGGCTCTGCTGTCGCGTCGGGCTGTGCTGTCGCGTCGGGCTCTGCTGTCGCGTCGGGCTGTGCTGTCGCGTCGGGCTCTGCCGCTGCGTCGGGCTCGGCCGTTGCGCCGGGCTGTGCTGTCGCGTCGGGCTCGGCCCCGGACAGCGCCGAGGGGTCGGCCTCGACCTTGACCCGCAACGCCTCGATCACCCGCGCGGCCTGCGCCAGCGGAGCGTTGAACAGGCTGGCGGCCTGCGACAGCGAGCCCTTCATCGCCCCGGCAAGCTTGGCCAGCAGGACCTCACGCGACTCCAGGTCGGCGAGTTTGCTGAGTTCGGCCGGATCGAGGATCTTGCCGTCCAGCACCCCGCCCTTGATCACGAGCAGGGGGTTGGCCTTGGCGAAGTCACGCAGCCCCTTGGCCGCCTCCACAGCGTCGCCGGAGACGAACGCGATGGCGCTCGGTCCGACCAGCAGAGCATCCAGACCCTCGATGCCCGCCTCCTTGGCGGCGATCTTGGTGAGCGTGTTCTTCACCACGGCGTACGACGTGGTCCCACCCAGCGAGCGGCGCAGCGTCTTCAACTGCGCCACGGTGAGACCGCGGTAATCGGTCAGCACGGCCGCTTGGGAGCTACGGAATGCATCCGCAATCTCCGCAACGGCGGCCGCCTTGTCGGGCCGCGCCATGGGTCTCCTCTTCGTGTGACGCCGCCGTCGGTCCCACGAAAAAACGCCCCGGCGCAGGAGCGCACGGGACGATGGGGGCGCATACAAGAGCCCGGATCAACTCGTTCACACCTGCGCGGGCCGCCCGCACTGCGGGGCCTTCAGTCGCCTCAGGGGCGACAACCAGCGGTCATTGGCTGCGGCGCAGACTACCACCGCGAATGAGTGCGACCGAATGACGGACGCCCGCGGTGCCACCGAGACTCCGGTAGCACCGCGGGCATCGCGGGCGTCGCGCGGGGTGTGGCGGCTACGCCTCGAGGCCGTCCTCCACGAGCAGGTTGCGGGTGCGGTTGGGGTCGACCGGGATCCCCGGGCCCATGGTCGTGGCGAAGGTGGCCTTCTTGACGTAGCGGCCCTTGGCCGCTGACGGCTTGAGCCGGCCGACCTCGTCGATGGCGGCGGCGTAGTTCTCCACCAGGCTTGTCTCGGGGAAGGACGTCTTGCCGATCACGAAGTGCAGATTGGCGTGCTTATCGACCCGGAACTCGATCTTGCCGCCCTTGATCTCCTCGACCGCCTTGGCGACGTCCATGGTGACCGTGCCGGTCTTGGGGTTCGGCATCAGCCCGCGCGGTCCGAGAACCTTGCCCAGCCGCCCGACCTTGCCCATCAGATCGGGGGTGGCGACGGCGGAGTCGAAGTCGGTCCAGCCGCCCTGCACCTTCTCGATCATGTCATCGGAGCCGACGAAGTCGGCGCCTGCGGCCCGCGCCTCGTCCGCCTTTGCACCGTTGGCGAAGACCAGGACCCGAGCGGTCTTGCCAGTGCCGTGCGGCAGGTTGACGGTGCCACGGACCATCTGGTCGGCCTTGCGGGGGTCGACGCCCAGGCACAAAGCCACCTCGACGGTGGGGTCGAAGGCACCGTTCGTAGCCTGCTTGGCGATCCGGACCGCCTCCAGCGGGGAGTACGTCCGGGTCGGGTCGATCAGGTCGGCCTGCTTGCGGTAGTTCTTGCTGCGCTTCATGTGTCTGCTCCTTGCGGTGTGCGGGCAGTCGTGGTGAGGCGGGCGTCGCGCGAGCCCTCCCACGCCGTCGCCTGTTGGCGACGGAGTTGATCGACGTCAATTGGCGACGACGTCGATCGATGTCAATTGGCGACGGAGTCGATCACTCCGAGATGGTCACGCCCATCTGGCGGGCGGTCCCTTCGATGATCTTCATAGCGGCGTCGATGTCGTTGGCGTTCAGGTCGGGCATCTTGGTGTTGGCGATGTCGCGGACCTGCTCGCGGGTGATCGATCCGACCTTGGTCTTCTGCGGGACGCCGGAACCCTTCTCCAGGCCGGCGGCCTTCAGCACCAGCTTCGCCGCCGGCGGCGTCTTGAGCACGAAGGTGAACGAGCGGTCCTCGTACACGGTGATCTCGACGGGCACGACCTCGCCGCGCTGGGACTCGGTCGCGACGTTGTAGGCCTTGCAAAACTCCATGATGTTCACACCGTGCTGGCCCAGCGCCGGACCGACCGGCGGGGCAGGCGTGGCGATCCCGGCCTTGATCTGGAGCTTGATCAGGCCGGTGACCTTCTTCTTCTTCGGGGGCATGACCTCGGGTCCTTACTTCCAGGGGTGGTGCTACCGCGATGGGCGCGGGAGTCGGTCAGTGGGCAGGACGGGCTAGTTCTTCTCGATCTGCTGGAACGCCAGCTCGACGGGTGTCTCCCGGCCGAAGATCTCTACCAGGCCGGTGACCTTCTGCGCCTCGGCGTTGATTTCCGACACGGTGGCGTGCAGCGTCGCAAACGGTCCGTCGATGACCGTGACTGAGTCGCCGATCGCGAAGTCGACGACCGCGACCTCCGAGGGGGCGGCACCGGTTGCGGCTGCGCCGACCTTCTTCTCCGGGACTGGCGCCAGGATGCCGACGACCTCGTCCAAGGACAGCGCGGACGGCTGATGGCCGTGTCCGACGAAACCCGTCACGCCGGGGGTGTGCCGCACGGTGCCCCACGACTCGTCGGTGAGCTCCATCCGTACCAGGACATAGCCGGGGAATTTGTTCTGCTTCTTCAGCTTGCGCTGGCCGTTCTTGATCTCGGTGATCTCTTCCATGGGCACCTCGACCTGGAAAATCTCGTGCTCCATGTTCAAGGAGGAGATGCGGGTCTCGAGGTTGGTCTTGACCTTGTTTTCGTACCCGGCGTAGGAGTGGATGACATACCAGTCGCCCTCAGCCGTACGCATGGCCTCGCGGAACTCAGCGACTGGGTCCTCAGCTGCTGCGTCCGCGCCGTCCTCGGCATCCGGCTCGCTCGGCGCAACCGCACTCACCTCGGAGGCGTCGTCAGCCGCCATCAGGTCGGCGGCCGTCAGATCGGCAGTCTCCGCGTCCACCGTCGACACCGGCTCATCGGCTGCCGCGTCGAGCAGCTCGGGTGTCGCGTCGAACGGCTCGGCCAGCGCAAGTTCGGCCAACTCCAGCGCTGCCGGGTCCGCGTCGTCGAAGTCCGCGCCATCGTCGCCCGGACTCGTACCGACGACCGGATCCGCGTCACCCTGCGCGACGGAGTCCCTCTGCGTGGACTCCCCCTGCGCGGTGCCTTCGGCGTCCGGAGTCGCCGCCGGGGTGGCGAACGGATCCGCCCAGGCCGGGTCGGCCGGGAGACCACCCCGACCATCCATGGGATCGGTGGCGGTATCGGGGTCGGGTGTCACATCGGGCACGTGAGGTCTCGTCTCCTTGCGGGTTCGCAGCAGCGGGTGGACGGTCTGGCGTCAGCTGCCAAAGATCGCCAGAACACCCCGGCCGAAGACCAGGTCGAGGACCGCCACGATGCTGGCAACGGCAACGACGAAGACGATCACGACCCAGGTGTAGGTGATCAGTTCCTTGCGGGTCGGCCAGATGACCTTGCGCAGTTCGGCGATGACCTGCCGCACGAACAGGGCGATCCGCGCGAAGAAACTCGGCCCGCCGTCCTTGCGCGCCAGCTTCTCCCCCGACGACCCACGGTCGGGCAGGTCTGCGTGACCTGCCGTGCTGGTGTCGCTCACGGATCCTCCGGACTGCTGGCCGCCGACTGCGGCGGGACGGGTCGATCTGGTGGGGCGCTGCTGGGTCGAGCGGTGTTCGTCGGGCTGCGGTGGTGTGCAGTGTGCCTGGTGGTGAGCTGTGGCTGGTGCCCTGGCGTTGCTGCCGCGGGGTCGCGTACGCAACGCGCAGCCACGCCTGCCGCGCAGGGTCGGAGGGAATCGAACCCCCAACCGCCGGTTTTGGAGACCGGTGCTCTACCAATTGAGCTACGACCCTCGGTCGGTGGCCCTCCGCTGCTGACCGGCCGGCGTCCGGGCGCCTTCGACAGGGACAGGCGGTCCGGATGCAGGTGCGGGCAGGCGAGTACGCGGGTGGTAGCCCACCGAAGACGGTCGAGTGTACGGCGCGCTCCGGCGGCGGGTCCAATCACGGGATGACCTACCCGCCGCCGCAGGCTCGGCGCCCCTGGCCGACTGCAGCATGCCCACCCCCCGCGGCATGCGACAGGATGCCGCCATGACCGACGTGCCCGCCGCCGCCACCGCAGCCACCCCCGAGCGCAGTCCTGAGCACAGTTCTGAGCGCAGTCCTGAGCGCAGTTCTGAGCGTCCTGCCGGCCGCAGCTCGCAGCGCATCTCAGGACGCATCGCCGGGATCGCCGAATCCGCCACCCTGGCAGTGGATGCGAAGGCCAAGGCCCTCAAGGCGGCCGGCCGCCCGGTGATCGGCTTCGGGGCCGGGGAGCCCGACTTCGCGACGCCCGACTACATCGTCGAGGCCGCGGCGGCGGCCTGCCACGAACCACGCTGGCACCGTTACACCCCGGCCGGTGGCCTGCCGGAACTGCGGGCGGCGGTCGCCGACAAGACGCGGCGGGACTCTGCCTACGACGTCAAGGCCAGCCAGGTGCTCATCACGAACGGCGGCAAGCAAGCGCTGTACAACGCGTTCGCCGCGCTGCTCAATCCCGGTGACGAGGTACTGCTGCCGGCTCCGTACTGGACCACCTATCCCGAGTCGATTCGGCTGGCCGGCGGAGTGCCGGTGGAGATTCCGACCGACGAGTCGACGGGCTACCGCGCCCGGATCGACCAGCTTGCGGCGGCACTGACGCCGCGGACCACGATGCTGGTCTTCGTCTCGCCGTCGAACCCGACCGGGGCGGTCTACCCGCCGGCTGAGGTCGCCGCGATCGGCCGGTGGGCCCACGAGCAGGGCCTGTGGGTGGTCACCGACGAGATCTACGAGCACCTCGTGTACGGAGCTGCGGAATTCGCCTCGATGCCGGCCCTCGTCCCGGAACTTGCCCACCGGTGCGTGGTCGTCAACGGCGTCGCCAAGACGTACGCGATGACCGGCTGGCGGGTGGGCTGGCTGATCGGTCCCGACGACGTCGTCAAGGCCGCCACCAACCTGCAGTCGCACGCCACCTCGAATGTGAACAACGTCGCACAGGTCGCCGCCCTGGCCGCGGTCACCGGCGACCTGTCCGCGGTCGCCGTCATGCGCACGGCGTTCGACCGCCGCCGGTTGCTGATCAGTTCCCTGCTCGACGCCATCCCGGGGGTGACCTGTCCGGTGCCGGACGGCGCCTTCTATGTCTACCCGTCGGTCGCTGGGGCGCTCGGGCGGCCGCTGCGCGGGCGCACGCCCACCACCTCGGCCGAGCTGGCCGAGATCATCCTGGACGAGGTCGAGGTGGCCGTAGTGCCCGGGGAGGCGTTCGGCACTCCGGGTTACCTGCGGCTGTCCTACGCGCTGGGTGACGACGACTTGGTCGAGGGCGTGGCGCGGATCGCCGGGCTGCTCGCGGAGTAGGAGGGGCCCGCGCTGCGACGGACGTACAGCGTTCAGACGTACAGCGTTCAGACGTACAGCGCGTTCAGACGTACATGGCGCGGGCGCCGTCGTACAACTGCAGGAAGGCAGCGACGCCGAGCACGTCGTCGACCATCGGGTCGAGTTGCTCCAACTGCATCCCGAGCAATCGCAGGCTGGAGGAGCAGGCGTGCACGTGGACCTCGCCGATCTCCTTCGCCTCGCGCAGCACCTCCGACCAGGCGGGTACGTCCGGCTCGGCCAGCCGTCGGCACACCACGGCCGCGGGGCCGTCGCCCGGCACCACAGTCATGGGCATGGCGACCGCCTCGCGATCGAAAGCCGCCAGGCCGGCATGCACCAGCAGGACATGTGTTTCCAGGCCGACCGCCGCCGCGCCGGCGACCAGGGATGCGGCGGCATGCAGGCGGTCGGGCGCACCGGAACTGAGCACGACGGTGAGTCGCTCGCCCATGACAGACCTCCGGCCGGACGATCCGGTTGACCGTCTGCCGTCCAGCCTGCGCGGTGGTGGGCCGGGCGGTCAGGGCCGGGGGGCCTCGGGCGCTGGGACGTAGGTAACCGCGCCCGACCCTGCGAGGTCAGGTCGAACCGGGCCTAGTGGCGGACCGGCTGCGGCGGTCGGCCCACCGCTGCCGGGTGACAGGAATACCAGGGGAGGCTCGCCACGGCGCCCGGCCGGGTAGGGCCAGGCGTGGCCAACTCCCAATCGGTCACCCTGCGACCCTGGCGATCAGTCCCACCGGCAGCCAACCAGAACCGGTTCGGGCACCAGGATGATGCCAAAGGCCGCCCGTACACCGTCCCGAACGGCCCGCGCCAGAGCGAGCAGTTCGGCGGCGCTAGCCGCCCCGGTATTGGTCAATGCCAACGGGTGCTTGCCGGAGATCGCCGCCCGAGCACCCGGGTCGATCCGGTACCCGCGGCCGAAGCCGGCCGCCTCGATCAGCCAGGCGGCGCTGGTCTTGACCCGGCCGTCCGGCAGTGCCCAACGAGGGGCCATGGCCGGCAGGATCGCGGCCGACTCAAGAATCGGATTGGTGAAGAACGAGCCGGCACTTCGGGTGTCCGGGTCAATCGGGTCCAGCACCATGCCTTTGGCCCGGCGCAGCGCGAGCACCGCGGCCCGAACGTCGGCCAGGGGTGCGGTGGCGCCGACGTCGATCTCCAGGACACGGGCCAACTCGGGGTAGCGCACGGGCTGCGACCTCAGCGAGTTGCGCAGCCAAAGACGAACCCCGAGCACCACGTACCGGCTCGGCTGCCGCTTGAAGACGCTGTCGCGATAGCCGAAACCGCAGCGCTCCGGCGACCACCAGGCCCGGCCACCGGTCGTACGGTCCAGCACGTCCACGGCGCTGACCCGCTCGGCGATCTCGGTTCCGTACGCCCCGACGTTCTGCACCGGCGTCGCGCCGGTCCACCCCGGGATGCCCGCCAGCGTCTCGAGCCCGGACCAGCCGTTGCCGGTCGCCGCAGCGACCAGGTCGTCCCAGGGCTCCCCCGCGCCCACGGCCACCTCGAGCCGCGAATCCTGCGTCATGTCGAGGACCTCGATGCCTCGCAGGGCCGGTCGCAGCACGGTGCCCGCAAAGCCTTCGTCGGCGGCGAGGATGTTGCTGCCACCACCGAGCACGAGGACGGGTTCGTCCTGGTCGGCGCACTCCCGCAAGACGTCGATGATCTGTCCCGGGTCGGTGGCGTCGACGAGTGCGCGCACCGGCCCACCCACCTGAAGGGTGGTCAGGTCGGCGAGCCGGGGGGCCACCCGAGGACCCGTCAGGCCAGCCGGACGACCGCGAACGCCCGCGCCAGGACGGTGGCACCGGCGCTGGTGGCGCGCAGTTCGACCCGTACGAGACCCTCCGGAAGCAGTTCGGCGACCTTGCCCTCGACCTCGACACTCGCGCCGGCATCGTCGTCGGGGACCACAACCGGGCGAGTGAACCGGACACCGACCTCGACGACCGCACCCGGATCCCCGACCCAGTCGGTGACTACGGTCGTGGCGTGCGCCATCGTGAGCATGCCGTGCGCGATGACGTCGGGCAGGCCGACCGCCCGGGCGATGCGTTCGTTCCAATGGATGACGTTGAAGTCCCCGCAGGCCCCCGCGTAGGAAACCAGGTCCGCCCGGTGGACAGCGAACGTGCGCGTAGGCAGTTGGGTGCCGACCGAGACGTCGGCCCGGGCGATGCTGGCGGCCATCTCAGGCCGGTCCCGCGGTGCCGCGACTGACGATCACCGAGCGAGCGGTACAGACCAGCTCGCCCTGGCTCGTAGCGACGTCGGCTCGGGTGGTCAGCAGGTCGTTGCCTGCTGCGGAGCGGATGTCCTCGATGACCGCAGTGACGACGAGGGAGTCACCAGCCACGATCGGGCGCTCGTAGGCGAACTGCTGCTCGCCGTGCACCACCCGGGAATAGTCCAGCCCCAACTCGGGGTCCTGCAGCGCCGTGGAAGACGCCTTGGTGGCCACCACAATCGCGAACGTCGGGGGGGCAACGACGTCGGCGTAGCCCAGCGCCTGGGCGGCTGCCACGTCGTGAAAGACCGGATTGTCATCGCCGATCGCGCTGGCGAACTCGCGGATCTTCTCCCGGCCCACCAGATAGGCCGGGCTGGGCGGATAGCTGCGCCCGATCAGGGCGGGGTCCAGGGCCACGTCGCAGGAATCAGCCGACCCGGGCGGTCAGCGGGTCTCCTTGTGGACCGTGTGCCGGTTGCAGTTCGGGCAATGCTTGTTCATCTCCAGGCGATCCGGGTCGTTGCGCCGGTTCTTCTTGGTGATGTAGTTGCGGTGCTTGCACTCCTGGCAGGCGAGGGTGATCTTGGGACGGATGTCGGTCGTCTTGGCCATGGAAGTGCCTCTCACGCAAAGTCGGGCGGTCTTGCTTTCGGGCGGTTACTGCTGGTGCACGGCTGGGTGCGTGGCGGGTTGGACACCCCCGCGACGCCTGATGCCCGGCACGGTGTAGCGGGAGCCGGACTTGAACCGGCGACACAGCGATTATGAGCCGCTTGCTCTACCAGGCTGAGCTACCCCGCCGCTGTGATGGGTACCCGCCCGAAGGCGGGCCCATCCTCAGAGCCCCTTTACGGAATCGAACCGTAGACCTTCTCCTTACCATGGAGACGCTCTACCGACTGAGCTAAAGGGGCACAGCGCTGGCGTACGCTACACGCCTCCCGCGGTGATCATGAAATCGCCAGTGCCCCTCGCGGCGGCTAGGGGCGCACTCGACTCCCGGCGGGCGCCCGCGAGGCAATGCGAAAGGCCCCCGCCCAGCAACTGCGCTGGACAGGGCCCCTCGGGTGCGGGTGGCAGGTCAAGGATTCGAACCTTGGTAGCTTTCGCGACGGATTTACAGTCCGCTCCCATTGGCCGCTCGGGCAACCTGCCGGGCTACGTCACGCGGGCGAGACGCACCACCGCTCGCGCGGCGCAGGAGAGAATACACGTCGGCGCAACGACGACTCACGACAGCGAAGAGGACAGCAGATGGCCGATAGCAGTTTCGACATCGTCAGCAAGGTCGACCGCCAGGAGGTCGACAACGCCATCCAGCAGACGGCAAAGGAGCTGTCCCAGCGCTTCGACTTCAAGAACACCGGCGCCGGGATCGCCTGGGCCGGTGAACTGGGCGTGGAGCTGGTCGCCGGGACCGAAGAGCGGGTCGCCGCTGCGGTCGACGTTTTTAAGGACAAGCTGGTCAAGCGGGGTGTCAGCCTGAAGGCGCTGGACGCCGACGAGCCGCGGGCCTCCGGTAAGGAGTACAAGGTGTCCGCGCGGATGAAGGCGGGCATTGACAGCGACCAGGCTCGCAAGCTGGGCAAGCTCATCCGGGACGAGGCGCCCAAGGGGGTCAAGGTGCAGGTGACCGGCGACGAGCTGCGCGTGTCCGCCAAGAGCCGGGACGACCTGCAGGCCGTCATCGCGCAGGTGAAGGCCGCCGACCTCGACTTCCCGGTGCAGTTCGTGAACTACCGCTGAGACTGCCGGATCACCCCTAGTCCGACCACCAGCCGCTGAGCCGATCGGTCTCGTGGACGAGGCCAGCGGCGTCGGCTGCGGGGTAGTCGTGCTCGGCGACCCAGCGCAGGGCGTCAAAGGGGCAGACCTGGACGCAGATCCCGCAGTACAGGCAGGCGCCGTAGTCGATGGCGAAGCGGTCCAGCACGGCCACCGTGCGGGGCCGCCGGGCGCCCGGGTCCCCGACCGTCTCGGTGTGGCTGTCGATGTGGATGCACCAGTCCGGGCACTCCCGTACGCAGATCATGCACACCGTGCACGCCTGGGTGTCGAGTGCGATCACACCGCGGGGCGTGACCGGGTCCGAGGCATCGGTCGGGCGATCCGCGGTCACGTCGTCGGATCCTGGCCTGGCCGGGGCTGCGGACTAGCCCAGCCGTCGACCACACCGGGCGGGGACGTGCGCCGCCGAGAGGGGTTGCCGCCGCGGTCCGCGGGGTCTGCCGCGCCGGGCCACGGCACGACCTGCCGGGCGACCAGAACCGTCTGCTTGCGCAGCGCGGCCGGTGCCCCGGCGGGGAGCAGCAAGGGCCGGGGGTCCGGGCTCCCGACGAACACGACGTCGAACATCTCCGCGGTCTCGCGCTCGTACCACCCTGCCGCCGGATGGCTGCCAGTGATCGTTGCCACCTCGGCCCGCTCGGTGGGCAGTGTGGTGCGTACGAGGAGATGAGCGCGGGCATCGACCGAAGTGACGTGAGCGATCAGGCCGACGCCCGCAGGGTCGTCGTCGACCGCGGTCAGGAAATCCAGCAGCACGGCACCGGCCTGTGCGGCGGCGGCCAGGGCGTCTGCCCACGACTGCGGTGCGACGTGGACGGTCGGCGGGATCGTCGCCTCGGTGCGCACATCCGTACCGCCGGCCTCGGCCACGGCGGTCGCGAGCCCGGCGGTCGGGTCGTTCATCGCCCGGAATCCGCAGGGACGTCGGCCGTCGTCAACTGCTGGCGTAGGGCGGCGACGGCGGCAATCAGCGCCTGAGGACGCGGCGGGCAGCCGGGGAGATAGCAGGCGACCGGAAGCAGCACGTCGATGCCCTTGGTGACGAAGGCGGAATCCCAGTACGGGCCACCGGTGTTGCTGCACGCCCCGTACGACAGCACCACCCGCGGCTGGGGCAGTTGCTGCCAGGCGGCAACGATCGCGGGCGCCATCGCATCGGTCACCGTTCCGGAGACGACCAGAATGTGCAGCTGCGCGGGCGGATTGTCAATCGCCACTGCGGGCAGCAGCCCCAGCCCGATAGCAGCCGCGATCTCCATCGAGCAGCACGCCAGCGCGGCCTCATGGACGTGCAGCCGCACCGCTCGATCCGACGCGAGCGTGTAGACCGGTCCGGGCGGGCGCTGGGCAGGCGAGACGCTCGCGGGGGACCCGGCCGCCCAGTGGGCCAGCGCTGGTGAGGTGCTGCGGGATGTCACGCACCGAGGGTATGCCCGGGTCGGTGCCAGTCCGCATCTCGGGACCACTGTCCGACATGTGGAACGTTGCATTGCTTTGGCAACACGATCGCGGCGCCCGGGGGGCAAGATGGGAGTAGCCGGGCGGCGTTCCCGGCGTCCGGCCTGCGCACATCGCGCGGCGGATCCAGCGAAGGTGTCGAGGTGGCGCAGTCGTGACCAAACAGGTGGTGCAGCTCGACCGAGTGATCATCAGGTTGGCCGGTGACTCCGGTGACGGGATGCAGCTCACTGGCGACCGGTTCACATCCTCCACCGCCTCGTTCGGCAACGACCTGTCGACACTGCCCGACTTCCCTGCCGAGATCCGGGCGCCGGCTGGGACCCTGCCCGGCGTCTCGGCCTTCCAGCTGCACTTCGCCGATCACGACATCCTCACGCCGGGCGATGCCCCGCACGTCCTGGTCGCCATGAACCCGGCAGCGCTGAAGTCCAATCTGAAGGACCTGCCGCGCGGCGCATCGGTGATCGTCAACACCGACGAGTTCACCAAGCGGGCGCTGGAGAAGGTGGGGTATGCCGCCAACCCGTTGGAGGACGACACACTCGACAGCTATCAGGTCCACCGCATCCCGCTGACGTCCCTGACGGTCGGCGCACTGGCCTCGTTCGACCTGAGCAAGAAGGAGGCTCAGCGGGCGAAGAACATGTTCGCCCTGGGCCTGCTGTCGTGGCTCTACCACCGGCCGACCGAGGGAACCCGCCGCTTCCTGACCGAGAAGTTCGGTCGCCAACCCGAGATCCTGGCCGCCAACCTGGCGGCGTTCGAAGCGGGGTGGGCCTTCGGTGAGACGACCGAGGACTTCGCGATCCAGTACGAGGTCAAGCCGGCCAAGCTGCCCACGGGCACCTACCGCCAGATCACCGGGAACACCGCGCTGTCCTACGGGCTCATCGCCGCCGCGCAGCGCGCGAAACTGCCACTGTTCCTCGGCACCTACCCGATCACGCCCGCCTCGGACATCCTGCACGAACTGAGCAAGCACAAGCGGCTCAACGTCGTCACCCTGCAGGCTGAGGACGAGATCGCGGGAGTCGGGGCGGCGATCGGCGCTGCCTACGGCGGTGCCCTGGCGGTGACGACCACGTCCGGGCCGGGCGTTGCCCTGAAGAGCGAGGCCATCGGTTTGGCAGTGTCGCTGGAACTGCCGCTGGTGATCGTCGATGTCCAGCGCGGTGGGCCCTCGACCGGGCTGCCGACGAAGACCGAACAATCCGATCTGCTCCAGGCGATGTTCGGGCGCAATGGCGAGGCACCGGTTCCCATCGTTGCCCCCTCCTCGCCTGCAGATTGCTTCGACGCCGCCATCGAGGCGTGCCGCATCGCCTTGACCTACCGCACGCCGGTCTTCCTGCTCTCCGACGGCTATCTGGCCAATGGCTCGGAGCCGTGGCGCATCCCCGACGTCGAGGACCTGCCGGATCTGCAGGTCGCGTTCGCCACTGAGACCAACCATGTACGGGCCGACGGGTCGAGCGAGTTCTGGCCCTACCTGCGGGACCCGGAGACGCTCGCCCGGCCCTGGGCAGTGCCCGGCACCCCAGGTCTGGAACACCGCATCGGCGGCATCGAGAAGGCCGACGGCAGCGGCAGCATTTCCTACGACCCCGCCAACCATGACCTGATGGTGCGCGCCCGCGCGGCCAAGGTCGCCGGGATCGCCCGCAGCGTGCCCGCCGTCTGGGTTGACGACCCGACCGGCGATGCCGAGGTGCTCGTGCTGGGCTGGGGATCCACGTACGGACCGATCACGGCCGGGGTGCGCAGCGTGCGCGGGAAGGGTCTGAGGGTGGCGCAGATCCACCTGCGGCAGCTCAATCCGTTCCCGCCGGGTCTGGGCGAGGCACTGCAAGGCTATCGCCGCGTGGTGATCCCGGAGATGAATCTCGGCCAGCTGCTCATGCTGATCCGCGCGGAGTTTCTGGTGGACGCCATGGGCTACAACCAGGTGCGGGGACTGCCGTTCCGCGCCGCGGAGATCGCCGGAGTGATCGAGGACGTGATTACGAATGTCTGACGCCATCGACCTGGGTTTCCCGGCGCTATCCACGGTCCCCAAGACCGAGGAGAAGCAGACCGCCAAGGACTTCAAGACCGATCAGGAGGTCCGCTGGTGCCCCGGCTGCGGGGACTACGCGATCCTGGCTGCAGTGCAGGGGTTCCTGCCCGAACTCGGCCTGCGCCGGGAGAACATCGTGTTCGTCTCCGGGATCGGGTGCTCCTCCCGCTTCCCCTATTACATGGACACCTACGGTGTGCACTCCATCCACGGTCGCGCGCCGGCTATCGCCACGGGGCTGGCCGTCAGCCGGCCCGACCTGTCCGTGTGGGTGGTCACCGGCGACGGTGACGCCCTGTCCATCGGCGGCAACCACCTCATCCATGCGTTGCGCCGCAACGTGAACCTGAAGATCCTGCTCTTCAACAACCGGATCTACGGACTCACCAAGGGCCAGTACTCCCCCACCTCAGAACTTGGCAAGATCACCAAGTCGACACCACTGGGTTCACTGGACTACCCATTCAACCCGGTCTCGGTGGCGCTCGGCGCGGAGGCGACGTTCGTGGCCCGTACCGTCGACTCCGACCGTAAGCACCTGACCGAGGTGCTCCGCGCCGCTGCGGCGCACGAGGGCACCTCGCTGGTCGAGATCTACCAGAACTGCAACATCTTCAACGACGGCGCGTGGGATCCGTTGAAGGAGAACGAGACGAAGGACGAGTTGACCATCCGGCTGGTCCACGGTGAGCCGATCCGGTTCGGCGCGGATCACGAGAAGGGCGTGGCGAGGATGCCCAACGGCACCGTACGGGTCGTCCGGGTGGACGAGGTCGGCACCAACAACCTGCTCGTCCACGATGTGCACGATCCCGACCCGGGTGTCGCATTCGCCCTGTCCCGACTGTCGCACCCGCTGACCCTGGAGAACACCCCCATCGGGGTTTTCCGGGATGTCAAGCGGTCGTCGTACGATCGGCTGCTGCAGGCGCAGTTGGCCACTGCCCGCGAAGCGCCCGGAGGTGACCTGCAGGATCTGTTGACCGGTCGGGACACCTGGAGCGTGGGGTAATCACCAGCAGCGACACGAAACGAGCGTCTGCCCGACGCACTAACCGGCGCGGCGGAATGTCGACGGGTCTGCTGTACGGCGTTGCCGCGTACGGCATGTGGGGCGCCTTCCCGCTGTATTTCCCCCTGCTGGAACCGGCCAGCCCGCTGGAGATCGTGGCCCACCGGGTCGTGTGGTCGCTGGTGTTCTGCGTCCTTGCGATCAGTGTCGTACGGGGTTGGGGCCGCGTCGTTGCCGTATTCCGGGAGCGCCGGCGGCTGACTTTGTTGAGTTTCGCCGCCGTCATGATCGCCATCAACTGGGGCGTCTACATCGCCGCCGTGAATTCCGCCCAAGTGGTCGAGGCCTCCCTGGGCTACTTCATCAACCCGCTGTTGTCTGTTGCGTTGGCAGTGATTGTCCTGCGCGAGCGGCTGCGGCGGCTGCAATGGGTTGCGGTCGGCATTGCCTCGATCGCGGTGCTCATCCTGACCGTCGGGTACGGCCGACCACCGTGGATCGCGCTGGTGCTGGCCTCATCGTTCGGGCTATATGGGCTGGCGAAGAAGGTCGCCGGTGTCGATGCACTGCCGAGCCTGACCGTCGAAACTGCCGTGCTGGCACCGATCTGCCTGGCATACCTGGGCTGGCTGCAGGCCACCGGCGAACTGACCTTCGGCGACGGGCTGGGCCACACAGCCCTGCTGATGTCCGCCGGAGTCATCACGGCCCTCCCACTGCTGGCATTCGCCGCCGCAACCAACCGCATCCCACTGTCCAGCATCGGCCTGCTGCAATACATCACCCCTGTCCTGCAGTTCCTCATCGGCGTGACCATCGCCGGGGAACACATGCCAGCCGTGCGCTGGTGGGGTTTCGCCGTCGTCTGGGTCGCCTTGATTGTCTTCTCCATCGACGCGCTACGGGCCGGGCGGACCCGTACCCGCGCCGACGCCTTCGAGGTCGTGGAACAGGTCTAAATCATGGCGGCGAATGGGGTTGCGGTCCCATCGGCCGGTAATGGCACGCTGGCTACGTGCAGGTCACGTACAGGGTGCCAGCGGGCGAGCATCAGTGCGACGTTTCCCGATCTGCATCACTTGATCAGGTCGATGGTGCAGGTAGGCCCGCTCGCGTTGGCGAGCCTGGCATCACACGTGAGCAACACGGCGTCCAAGCGTTCGGCCAGGGCGATGTACGCAGCGTCGTAGGCCGTGACGTTGTGGCGCAGCGCCCACATCCGCTCGAGCAGAGGAGCCAGGGGCATCCGTCGGATCGTGAAACCCGCCAGATGAGCAAGCGCGATCGGCACCCGCCGATCCAGGGCGCGATTCACTCGAGCCATACCGCGCAGCGCGGAGACGACCTCGGCGTCCAGGTGGGCCGGGGCGAGTAGGGCGTCGCCCGCGCTGAGCCGCTCGGCTACGGCAGAGCGTCGCAGGTCGTCCGCCGCATAGAAGGCAGCCAGGACCGATGCGTCGATGACCACCAGGCTCACGACGCCTCCCGCACCTCGCGTACCGCCGCAACCGCCTCCTCGGTCGTGATCCCGGTCCCGCGCGGTGCCGGGTAGGTGGACACGTAGTCGGCAACACCAGCCACTCGCGCCGCCTCAGCGAGTCGGTCGACGACGAAGGCATTGAGCGACTGCCGGTTCATCTCTGCGGCCGCTACAAGGGCGCCGTAGACGTCGTCGGGCACGTCGCGCAGATTCACCCGCTTCATGGTGCCATCTTGGCACCATGAAGCGAGAAGCGCCAGCACGGGAGCGTTCACCTCCAGGAATGTCAGCCGGTACGGGTGACCACGTAGTCGCAGAGGAGTTCCAGGGCGTCGCGGGCGGGGATGGCGGGCAGGGTACGCAGACAGTCGCGGGCCTGGTCGGCCCAGGACCGCGCCTGCACGCGGGCCTGCTCGATTCCCGGATGGGCCCGCAGCAGGGCCAGCGCCTCGGCATGTTCGGCATCGTCGGGCAGCGGTCGGCGTAGCAACTCTTGCAGCCGCGCGTCGGCAGGGTCGGTGGAGGCCAGTGCATACAGGCCGGCGAGGGTCGCAATGCCTTCCCGCAGATCAGTTCCGGGTGTCTTGCCGGACTCGGTGCTCTCGCTGGTGATGTCGACGAGGTCGTCAGCGAGTTGGAACGCGATCCCGATGCGTTCGCCGTACTCGGTAAGCGTTTCCATGGCGACCGGGTCAGCGCCGGAAACCAGGCCGCCGTAGCGGCCTGCGGCCGCGATCAGCGACCCGGTCTTGTCTGCGATCACCTGTAGGTGGTGCGCGACCACGTCCTCATCGTGCTGTGGTCCGACGGTTTCGCGGATCTGGCCGGTGCACAACCGCTCGAATGTCTGGGCCTGGATGCGTACGGCCTCGGGGCCCAGATCGGCCAGGATGCCCGAGGACCGGGCGAACAGGAAGTCACCGGTGAGGATGGCCACGGTGTTGTCCCACCGGGCATTGGCTGAAGGGGCGCCGCGGCGGATCAACGCCTCATCCATGACGTCGTCGTGATACAGGGTCGCCAGGTGGGTGAGTTCCACCACGACTGCAGCCGGGACAACCCCGGCCGCGTCGGGGTCACCGAAGTGGGCCGCGAGCAGGACCAGCAGGGGGCGGAATCGTTTGCCACCTGCGTCCACCAGGTGCCGGGAGGCCGAGGTGACGAACGGATAGTCGCTGGTCACGGCGACACTGAGTTCGGCCTCGACCTGGACCAGTCCAGCGGCGAGTTCTGACTCCAGGACGGCGTCCGGTAACTGGACCGACAGCAGCCGACGAGGAGGGCCGGGGTTCACCAGCGCGTCCTCTCCTCGAGCTCGATTCGATCGGAAGCAATCAACGGACGAACACGTCGGCGCGCTGCACGAGGTCAAGCACGGGCTGCGGGACCACACCCAGGCCGATGGTGACGGCGACGCCGACCGCCAGCGCGATCACCGTGAACACGCTGGGCACCACGACCGCCGGGGCGTCCTCGGGAGGTTCGGAAAAGAACATCAGCACGATGACGCGGGCGTAGAAAAACGCTGCCACGGCACTGGCCAGCACGGCGACAATCACGACCGAGGTGGCGCCGCCCTCGACCGCTGCGGTGAACACCGCGAACTTGCCGGTGAATCCACTGGTCAGCGGAATCCCGGCCAGGGCGAGCAGGAACAGGGCGAACGATCCGGCGACCAGCGGCGAGGTGCGTCCCAGTCCTGCCCACTGCGACAGATGAGTTGCCTCGCCCGCGGAATCCCGTACGAGGGAGACAACAGCGAAGGCACCGATGGTGGTGAAGCCGTAGGCGAGCAGATAGAACATCGTGCCGCCGAGCCCGGCCCGGTTGGTCGCGATGACACCCAGCAGCAGGAAACCGGCGTGCGCGACGGAAGAGTAGGCGAGCATCCGCTTGACGTCGCTCTGGGTCAGCGCGACGACCGAACCGACGACCATGGTCAGGATCGCGATCGCCATGAGCATCGGGCGCCAATCCCACTGCAGGCCACCGAAGGCGACGTACATGATGCGCAGCAGCGCACCGAATGCCGCCACCTTGACACCGGCCGCCATGAACGCCGTGATCGCCGTCGGTGATCCCTGGTAGACGTCCGGCGTCCACTGGTGGAACGGCGCAGCCGCGACCTTGAACAGCAGTCCCACGATGACCAGCGCCATGCCGCCCAACAGCAGCCCGTTCTGGCCGGGTTGCGCGGCGGCCGCATCGGCGATCCCAGACAGGTCGAGCGTTCCCGCGAAGCCGTACAGCAGCGCGGCTCCATACAGGAAGAACGCCGAGGCGAACGCACCGAGGACGAAGTATTTCATCGAGGCTTCTTGCGACAGCAGCCGCCGCCGCCGCGCCATCCCGGCCAGCAGGTAGAGCGGTAGGGACAGGACCTCCAGCGCGACGAACATTGTCAGTAGGTCGGTGGCCGCGGGGAACAGCAGCATCCCGCCGACGGAGAACAGGAACAGCGGCCATACCTCGGTCTGCAGCCAACCCCGTGAGGAGAACTCTCGCTCGTCCACGGTGCCCGGCAAGGCGGCCGCGCGCGCCGCGAACGCGTCACCCGAGGGGTCGACCTCCTTCTCCGCGATGAGCAGCGCAGCCACTGCCGCCAACAGCAGCACGGTGCCCTGCATGAACAGCGCGGGTCCGTCGACGGCGACCGAACCCTCCGCGGCGATCTGCCGGGTCCCGGCGGCCAGGACGACGGTGACGAAAGCGGCAACGAGGGCCGCGAAGGTGAGGATGAGTTGCAGCGGGCGGCGGCTCAACCGCGGGGCCAATGCCTCGACAACCACGCTGACCACGCCCGCCCCGAGAACGATCAGGATGGGCGCCAGTTTGGCGTACTCGATCGTCGGCGTCGGAAACGTAGTGGCGGCGAGCAGGGCGCTCACGGCTGGGTCCCTTCGGTGCTGGTGACCGATTCAGCCACGGGCGGCACTGCCGGCGCCGGGTCGGTGGCGCCGATCGAATCCATCGTCTGGTTGACGGCGGGATTGATGACGTCCAGAGCCGGCTTGGGAAACACTCCGAGGGCGATGATCAGGGCAAGCAGCGGCGCGATGGCGACGACCTCACGGGTACGCAGGTCGGTCATCCGTTCCACCCCGGCGCGTACCGGCCCGGTCATGGTCCGCTGGTAGAGGATCAGGATGTACAGCGCGGCGAGGATGATGCCGCAGGTGGCCACGACGCCCACCCATGGATAGCGCGAGAACGTCCCCAGCAGGACCAGGAACTCACTGACGAAACTCGACAGGCCGGGCAGGGCAAGCGACGATAAACCAGCGACCAGGAACGTGCCGGCCAAGATGGGGGCGACCTTGTTGACACCGCCGAAGTCGTCGATGAGCCGCGACCCACGCCGGCTGATGAGGAACCCAGCCAGCAGGAACAACGCGGCGGTGGAGAACCCGTGGTTGACCATGTAGAGCGTCGCACCGGACTGGCCCTGCGTGGTGAACGCGAAGATGCCCAGGGTGATGAAACCGAAGTGCGACACCGACGTATAGGCGATCAGCCGCTTGATGTCGGTCTGCCCGATCGCCAGCAGCGCACCGTAAAAGATGCCGACGAGGGACATGCCGATGATGACCGGCGCGTAGAAGTCTGATGCCGCCGGGAAAATCGGCAGGCAGTAACGGATCATGCCGAAGGTGCCGACCTTGTCCATCACCGCGACCATCAGCACCGCGGTGCCGGGGGTGGCCTCGGCCGCAGCGTCCGGCAGCCAGGTATGGAACGGCCACAGCGGCGCCTTCACCGCGAAGGCGAAGAAAAAGCCCAGGAACAGCATCTTCTGGGTGGCCGGGTCCATGTTGAGGTTCGTCAGGGCGACGAAGTCGAACGTGCCGACGCCGAGTTCCCGCCCGGACACGACATACAGGCCAATCAGGGAGGCCAGCATCAGCAGGCCGCCGAGCAGGCTGTAGAGCAGGAACTTCACGGCTGCGTACTGCCGCTGCGCGCCTCCGTATCGCCCGATCATGAAATACATCGGGATGAGCATGGCTTCGAAGAACACGTAGAACAAGAACACGTCGGTGGCGACGAAGACGCCGACGAGCAGCGCCTCCAGGGACAGCACCAGGGCCATGAATGCCTTGACCGACCCGAGCGAGGTGTCGACGTCGTGCCAGCCAGCCAGGATCACGATCGGGACGAGGATCGCCGTCAGCGCGACCAGCACCAGGGCGATGCCGTCGACGCCGAGGGAATAGGAGATCCCGAAGGCGGGAATCCAGTCGGCCCGCTCGGTCAGTTGCAGCGCCGCCGACGAACCCCCGTCGAATGCCAGCGACGCCAGGATCGTCAGGACCAGCACGACCAGGGAGACACCCAGCGCGACCTGCTTGGCGAGCAGTTCACGACCGCGGGGCAGCAGCGCCACCAAGACCGCGCCGAGCAGCGGGACCACGAGCAGCGTGGTCAGCCAGGGGAACGAGCTCACGGGAGCCTCACCAGCACCAGGGTGGCGACGACCAGAACGGCGCCGCCGACCATCGACAGGGCATAGGACCGGGCGTATCCGGTCTGCCAGCGGCGCAGCCTCCCGGACGTCCCCCCGATCAGTGCGGCCAGGCCGTTCACGGCACCGTCGACCCCCCGGTTGTCGAACCACACCAACATGCGGGTGAGGTACTGACCTGGCCGCATGAACACCGCCTCGTTGAACGCATCGCCATACATGTCGTTGCGGGCAGCGACGGTGAGCGGGGAGACCCCTGAGGGGGCGGTACGGGGGATCTCGCTGCGGGCGTACTGCCGGAAGGCGAGCGCAGCACCGATCAACACGATGCTCAGGGTGATCAGTATCAGCAGCCACTCGGCCATGACCGGAGTGGATTCGGTATAGCCGGTGACGGGCTCCAGCCACGTCTCTATGTTGGCCAGGTAGAGCAGTCCCATACCGCCGAACACCGATCCCAACGCGAGCACCATCATCGGGATCGTCATCACCATCGGGGATTCGTGCGGGTGGGCGCCGTCGTCCCAGCGCTGCTTGCCGAAGAACGTCATCGCCATCATCCGGGTCATGTAGTACGCGGTGATCCCGGCGGCCAACAGCGCCGCCAGCCCCGCCCAGATGTTCTGCGACAGAGCCACCTTGATGATGTCGTCCTTGGAGAAGAACCCGGCGAAGGGCGGTATGCCGATGATCGCCAGGAAACCCAGCCCGAACGTCACATACGTGATCACCATCATGGTGCGCAGGGCACCGAAGCGGCGCATGTTGACCTCGTCGTTCATCCCGTGCATCACCGACCCGGCGCCGAGGAACAACCCGGCCTTGAACATGCCGTGGGTGAGCAGGTGGAAGATTGCGAAGACATATCCGGCCGGGCCGAGACCCACGGCCAGCATCATGTAACCGATCTGGCTCATGGTCGAGCCGGCCAGCGACTTCTTGATGTCGTCCTTGGCGGTAGCAATGACCGCCCCGAGCAGCATCGTGATGACCGCGACGATGACCACCGCGGTGCGCGCGGTCGAGGTCAGATCGTAGATCGCGTTGCTGCGGGCGATGAGGTAGACCCCGGCCGTCACCATGGTGGCGGCGTGGATCAGCGCCGAGACGGGGGTCGGGCCCTCCATCGCATCCAGCAGCCAGGAGTGCAGCGGGAACTGCGCGGACTTCCCGCAAGCGGCCAGCAGCAGGGCCAGGCCGATCCAGGTCACGGTGTTCGGGTTGGCCTGCCCGACCGCTGCAAACACCCCGGAGAACGAGACCGAGCCGAAGGTGACGAACATCAGCATGATGGCGATGCTCAGGCCGACGTCACCGATCCGGTTGACGATGAACGCCTTCTTGGCCGCCGTGGCCGCGCTCGGCTTGAACTGCCAGAACCCGATGAGCAGATAGGACGCCAGCCCGACACCCTCCCAGCCGACGTACAGCAGGAGATAGTTGTCGGCCAGGACCAGCAGCAGCATCGCGGCCACGAAAAGGTTGAGGTAGCCGAAGAACTTGCGGCGGTCGACATCGTGGGCCATGTATCCGACCGCATACAGGTGGATCAGACCGCCGACACCGGTGATGAGCAGGACGAAAACCATCGACAACTGGTCCAGTCGCAGCCCCACGTCGGCGGAGAAGGAACCGGCGAACACCCAGGTGAACAACTGCTGTCCGACGGCCCGTTCCTCCGCTGGCCGGCCCATCATCTGGATCAGCAGGACGACGCCGAGGACGAAGGACGCCGCCACGGTGAGAACGCCGAGGATGTGCCCCCAGGCATTCGCGCGGCGACCGGCGAGCAGCAGGACCGCAGCGCCGAAAATGGGCATGCCGATCAGCAGCCACATCAGCGAGAACGCTCCCGTGGCAGTGGCGGCGCTCAATTCCCCTGTGGTGCCCTCGGCGAGGACGGCTGCGCCTGTGCTCAGCATCGTGGCGCCTCGTCGGTGGTCACGGTCGTCAACCCTTCATGCGTCATAGCCGGCTCAGTACTTCAGCAGGTTCGGTTCGTCGACCGAGGCCGACCGTCTGGTGCGGTAGATCGTCAGGATGATCGCCAGTCCGACAACCACCTCCGCCGCGGCCACGACCATCACGAAGAACGCCATGGCCTGACCGATCAGGTTGCCGTGGATCCGGGCGAAGGCGACGAAGGCCAGGTTGCTGGCGTTGAGCATCAACTCCACGGACATGAACACCACGATGGCGTTGCGCCGGACCAAAACCCCGACTGCGCCGATGGTGAACAGCAACGCAGACAGGACCACGTAGTTCGAGGGGTTCACAGTTGCGGTCCCTCCTCGTTCTCGGTGTCGGGCCGCTCGGTGCTGCGCTGCTCGGTGCTGCGCTGCTCGGTGCTGCGCAGTTCGGCTCCGGGGGGTGGCGCGATGATGGGTTCGCCGTGCGCCAGCGCCAGGGTCTCCCGTACGGCTGCGGCATTGACCGGGGTGAGATCCCCACGACCGCGCACCGGGTCGGGTACGGACTCCGGCAGGGGCGTCCCGTCCGGGAGCAACGCGGGGGTGTCCACCGAGTTGTGGCGGGCGTAGACCCCCGGGGGTGCCAACGGGCCGGGGCTGCCCCCGAGGATGCGGGCCTCGGACAACTCCCGCTGGGTGGCGCGAGCCTCGTAGCGCTCAGTGTGCGCCAGCACCATCGCGCCGAGAGCGGCGGTGATCAGCAGCGCCGAGGTGGCCTCGAAGGCGAACAGGAAGTCGGTGAAGATCACCCGTGCGATGCCCTGCAGGTTCCCGCCGTCAACGGAGTTGGTTGCCTCCAGCCCGACCGCGGTGGTGTCGCTCATCGCATTGCCCACCATGCCCGTGACCAGGACACCCAGGCCGAGACCGAACAGCAGCCCCACCAGCCGTTGCCCCTTGATTGTCTCCACCAGGGAGTCGGAGGCATCCACCCCGACGATCATCAGGACGAACAGGAACAGCATCATGATGGCGCCGGTGTAGACAACGACCTGGACCATCCCGAGGAACGGCGCCGAGTTTGCGACGTAGAGCACAGCCAGGTTGATCATGGTCATGGCGACGAACAGGGCGCTGTGCACGGTCTTGCGGGACAGCACCAGACCCAGTGCGCCGATGACGGACAGGATCGCGCAGATCCAGAACGTCACCTGCTCGCCGGCGTTGAACTCGACTGCAGCCAGGGTATTCATCGCCGCCCCCGTCCCGACCGGATGACAGTCTCTGCATCATCGGCCGCATTCGGCTCGCCGGAGCCGGCAGCTGCCTCGCGTGCCTGCACCTCGTCGATCTGGGCCTGCGTGGCGCCGGTCACCGAGCCGCGGTAGTAGTCCTTCTCGGTGGTGCCCTCGACCATGTCGTGCGGCGCGGCGACCATGCCGGGGAGCATCGGGCCGAGCAGGTCCTTCTTCTCATAGATCAACGGGATGCGGGAGTCGTCGGCGAGTTCGTACTCATTGGTCATCGTCAGAGCACGGGTCGGGCAGGCCTCGATGCACAGCCCGCAGAAGATGCAGCGCAGATAGTTGATCTGGTAGACGCGGCCGTACCGCTCACCCGGCGAGAACCGCCCCCCGACCTCGTTGTCGGCGCCCTCGACATAGATGGCGTCCGCTGGGCAGGCCCAGGCACACAACTCGCAGCCGATGCATTTCTCCAGACCGTCGGGGTGCCGGTTGAGCTGGTGCCGGCCGTGAAAGCGAGGCTTGGTCGGAAACTTGTCTTTCTCTTCGGGGTACTGCTCGGTCACCACCGGTTTGAACATGGTGAGGAAGGTGACCCCGAAGCCACGTACGGCCTGGGGCAGCTCAGGCATCGGTGCTCTCCTCGTCATTGCCTGTGAGGGGGTCATGAGGCGTTGATGCGGCCACGGTCGCCGGGACGGGCCTACGAACCCGGGGCGTGACGCTCAACTGCTGGCCCGGCAGCGGCGGAACCGGGTAGCCACCGGCGTACGGATCGAACGGCGCCCGGCGAGCCTTGTCGGCCAGCAACTCGGCCCGTTCCTCCTCGCCCCGCCGCCGGTTGTCGACCACCCAGGCGATGGCGAGGAACACCACCAGAATCGCCCCGAAGATCAGCAGCAGCTGGCGAGTGTCGGCGGTGTACTCATTGCGGACAACCCGGGCGGTGGCGACGACGAGAATCCAGGCGATCGAAACGGGGATGAGGAACTTCCAGCCGAAGCGCATGAACTGGTCGTAGCGCAGCCGCGGCAGGGTGCCCCGCAACCACACGAAACCGAAGATGAAGATCCCGACCTTGAGGAACCACCACAGCATCGGCCACCAGCCGGTATTGGCACCCTCCCACAGTGACAGCGGCCACGGCGCCCGCCAGCCACCCAGGAACAAGGTGGTGGCGATCGAGGAGACGGTGACCATGTTGATGTACTCGGCCAGGAAGAACATGGCGAACTTCAACGATGAGTATTCGGTGTGGAAACCACCGACGAGTTCGCTCTCCGCTTCGGGGAGGTCGAACGGTGCCCGGTTGGTCTCGCCGACCATGGCGGTGACGTAGACCAGGAAGGAGGGCAGGAGCAGCACCGCATACCACGCGGACTGTTGCGCGGAGACGATCTGGGAGGTGGACATGCTGCCGGCGTAGAGGAACACAGCGACGAAGGAGAGACCCATCGCGATCTCGTAGGAGATCATCTGGGCCGTCGAGCGCAGGCCGCCGAGCAGCGGATAGGTCGTGCCGGACGCCCAGCCGGCCAGCACGATGCCGTAGATGCCGATCGAGGCGATCGCCAGCAGGTAGAGCGTGGACGTCGAGAAGTCGGTGAGTTGCAGCGGCGTCGTGGTGCCGAAGATGGACACCTCGGGACCGAACGGGATCACCGCGAAGGCCAGGAACGCCGGGATGGCCGACAGCAGCGGAGCCAGGAAGTAGACCCCCACGTGCGCCGTCTTGGGGATGATCTCTTCCTTCAGGGCGAGTTTGACGCCGTCCATCAGCGACTGCAGAAGCCCGAACGGGCCGGTCCGGTTGGGCCCGATGCGGTGCTGCATCCGGCCGACGATGCGTCGCTCGGCCCAGATGGTGAAAAGGGTCAGCAGCACCAGCAGGCCGAAGATCGCGACGGCCTTGAGGATGACCAGCCACCACGGGTCCACCCCGAAGATGCTCAGGTCGCCCGTGACTGCGGTACGCACCCCGCCGACCGTCGTCGCCATCATGTCGCACTCCCGCGAGTCAGTCGGACCAGCGCACCGGAACCCACGCCCAGGGTGTCCGCCGGGGTGCAGCCCGCCGAGTGTGTCGGCAGCCAGACCACCCGGTCAGGCATTTCCTCGAACCGCACCGGCAAAGTGATGAACCCGGCGTCGGTACTGACGGCCAGCAGCGCGCCCTCGGCCAGTCCGACCTCGCTCGCCGTCGCGGCCGAGACGCGCGCCACGGCCGGACGGGCCGTCGCGGCCAGGTGCGGCTCACCTTCCTGCATGACGCCGAGGTCGAGCAGTTCCCGCCACGTCGCCAAGAGCGCCTGGCCTGGCCCTGGTCCGAGCAGCCCTGATTCGAGCAGCCCTGATTCGCTGCGCGCTGGTTCGCTGCGCGCTGATTCGCTGCGCGCTGATTCGTTCGATGCTTGGAGCCGCGCCGCCTGAAATCCCGCGGCGCTGACTGTTGTTGTCTCGCTCAGCTGGGTCGTCGTCTCGGTCGTCGCTTCGATGGCCGCATCCGCCATCGACTCTCGCGGACGCACCCCGAGCCGGGCACCGATAGCCCGCGCGGACGCGACATCACCGCGGCCGACTGGTTGGTCCAGGGCATCGGCCAGCATCGCCAGCACCCGACCGTCGGGCAGCGCCAGGGAGTCCCGGAACACCGCGCCAAATTCCCTCGAGCGGCCCTCCCAGTCCAGGTAGGTGCCGGCCTTCTCGGTAACCACAGCGGCCGGCAGGACCACATCGGCCCGATCGGTGACCTCGCTGTGCCGGGTCTCCAGGCTGACCACGAAGCCGACGGCGTCCAGCGCGGCCCGCAGGCCCGCCGGGTCGGCCACGTCAACCGGCTCGATCCCGCCGACCACCAGCGCGCCCACCGGCGCCACAACCTCCGGGTCCGGCTCGCCGCGATGGCCGAGGATGGCCTCGACCAGTCCGGCGAGGTCACGTCCGGGCTGCGCGGGCAGTGCCGCCAGCGGTACCCCCCACACAGCGGCGACCTCCGCGCGGTCCGCCACATCGGACAGGTCGCGGCCGCCCGGCAACAGCCCCGGCAGCAGGCCCGCCTCGACCGCCCCGCGCTCCCCCGCCCGCCTGGGGATCCAACCCAGCGCGGCCCCGGTGGCCCGGGCCAGGTCAACCACTGCCCTCAGGGCACCCGGGCTGGTGGCCAGCCGCTCCCCGACCAGGATGACCGCGCCCGGCTCAGAAAGCCCAGCGCTGATCCGAGCGGACACGGTGTCGGACTCGCCGGTCGAACCGAGCAACCCGGTCAAGGCTGCTGCCTCGGCTCCCGGTGCGGTGGGGACCAGCAGGCCGGACAGTTTCGTTAACCCGTACGACGCATACGGCGCGATGGACGCCACCAGCTGGCGGGAGCGTCGGACCGCCTTGCGCAGCCGCAGGAACACGATCGGCGATTCGTCCTCCGGCTCCAAGCCGGCGAGCAGCACGAAGGGGGCGGCCTCCAGATCGGCATACGTGGGCCCCAGGGGAGCCCCGGCCACCTGCGCGGCCAGGAACTCGGTCTCCTCGACCGAGGCCGGCCGGGCGCGGAAGTCCACATCGTCGGTGCCCAGCACACCCTTGGCGAACTGGGCGTAGGCCAGTGCGTCCTCGTACGTCAGCCGGCCGCCGGGCAGCACCCCGACCCGGCCCGCCGCCGCGCTCAGGCCCGCGGCGGCGATCCCCAACGCCTCAGGCCAGGAAACCGGACGCAGTTCCCCGTCCACGCGCACCAGCGGGCGGGTGATCCGGTCCCGGGTCAGGTAGGGAAACGCGAAACGGCCCTTGTCGCAGTTCCACTCCTCGTTGACACTCGGGTCGTCCCAGGCCTGCCGGCGCATCACCGTCGTCCGGCGGTAATCCGTACGCAGCGCGCAGCCCGAGGCGCAGTGCTCGCACATGGTCGGTACGGACACCAAATCGAAGGGCCGCGACCGGAACCGGTAGCGCGCACTGGTGAGCGCCCCGACCGGACAGATCTGGATCGTGTTGCCGGAGAAGTAGGAGTTGAACGGGACGTCCGGGCCGATCCCGACCTGCTGATTCGAGCCGCGCTCCAGCAGTTCGATGAACGGGTCACCGGCGATCTGCTCGGCGAACCGCGTGCAGCGGGCGCAGGAGACGCAGCGCTCCCGGTCCAGCAGCACCTGGGCGCTGATGGCCACGGGCTTGACGAAGGTGCGTTTCGGGCCGTGGAAACGGGTCTCGCCGCGGCCGTTTGACATCGCCTGGTTCTGCAGGGGGCATTCGCCGCCCTTGTCGCAGATGGGGCAGTCCAACGGGTGGTTGATGAGCAGAAACTCCATTATCCCGCGCTGCGCCTCATCGGCCATCGAGGAGGTCAGTTGGGTACGGACCCGCATCCCGTCCGCAACGCTGACGGCGCAGGACGGCTGCGGTTTGCCCTGGCCCTCGATCTCCACCAGACACTGCCGGCAGGCTGCGACCGGCTCCAGCAACGGATGGTCGCAGAACCGCGGAATCTCGATGCCGACGAGTTCCGCCGCACGAATGATCAGCGTGCCCTTGGGGACGGACACGTCGATGTCGTCGACGGTGACGGTGACCAGGTCGATCGGCGGCTCGGCGGGCAGGCCTAGCGGGGTCGAGGAGGTGACGGTCATCGGGCTCCAGCTCCGGCGAAGACGGTCGGGGCAACGGGGTCGTAGTCCTCGTCGACCGCGGTGCGGGTGGCCGCGACGAACTCGTCACGGAAATACTTCAGCGCCGCAGGGTACGGGGTGGCGGCGGCGTCCCCCAGGGCGCAGAACGACCGGCCGAAGATCTGGGCGGACAGGTCGCTGAGCTTGTCCAGATCTGGTTCGGTGCCCTGGCCGCGCTCAAACCGCTTGAGCACGTCCGTGATCCAGTACGTGCCCTCCCGGCAGGGAGTGCACTTGCCACATGACTCGTGCTTATAGAACTCCAGCCAACGGGTCACCGCCTTGACGACGCTGACCGACTGGTCGAACACCATCGGGGTGCCGGTCCCGAGCATCGATCCCGCGGCGGCGATGTCCTCGTACGTCATCGGCAGGTCGAGATGGTCCGGGGTCAGCATCGGGACGGACGAACCACCGGGCAGCCAGAACTTCAACGCGGCGCCCGCGCGCATCCCACCGGCGTGTTCGAGCAGTTCACGCATCGTTGTCCCCAGCGGCGCCTCGTAGATCCCCGGACGCTGGACATGCCCCGACACGGCGAACAGCTTGAAACCCGGGGACTTCTCAGTGCCGAACTGCCGAAACCAGGACGAGCCATTCGTGACGATGCTGGGCACGTTCGCGATCGTCTCGACGTTGTTGATGACCGTTGGCGCGGCATACAGGCCGGCCACAGCGGGGAACGGCGGCTTCAGCCTCGGCTGCCCGCGCCGGCCCTCCAGGGAGTCCAGCAGCGCGGTCTCCTCGCCGCAGATGTACGCACCCGCCCCGGCGTGCACCACGATGTCCAGGTCGAAACCGCTGCCCAGGATGTCGGTGCCCAGGAAGCCCGCCTCCCGGGCCTCCCGGACGGCCGTCGCCACCCGGCGGAATGCATGCGGCACCTCGCCCCGGATGTAGATGAACGCGTGCCGTGCCCGAATGGCGTAACAGGCGATGATGACGCCCTCGACCAGCGCATGCGGGTTGGCGAGCATGAGCGGGATGTCCTTGCAGGCACCCGGCTCGGACTCGTCGGCATTCACGACCAGGTAGTGCGGATTGCCGTCTTGTGGGACGAAACCCCACTTCATCCCGGTGGGGAATCCGGCGCCACCACGCCCGCGCAGACCGGTGTCCTTGACCAGTTGCACGATGGACTCGGGCGTTTGGGCCAGGGCCTGCTGCAGGCCGACGTAACCGCCGTGGCGACGGTAGCCGACCATCGAATAACTGTCCGGCTCGTCCCAGTGGGCGGTGAGTACGGGGGTCAGCGGCACGCTTCAGCCCTCCTTACGCGCGGACGTGGAACCGGCTGCCGAGGGCGCCGTCTGGCCGAGTTCGCGGGCCCGCCTCAGGCCGGCCAGCATCAGGTCGTCGGCGCTGCCGCCCTCGTTGACCAAACCGTCGTCAATGCCGGCCAGAGTCGCTTCAGTGGCGGTGAAACCGCGTACGGCCGGGCCTCGGGTGGACCGGACCTCTTCGCCACGCTCAAGCGCGTCGATGACCTCGATCGCCCCGGCCACCGTCATCTGGTCGAAAAACTCCCAGTCGACCGTCATTACCGGTGCGTGCGTACAGGCGGCCTGGCATTCGATGCGTTCGAGGGAGAACTTGCCGTCCGGGGTCGCCTCGTCGTGCCCGACCCCAAGCCGCTGGCTGACCGCGGCATAGACCGCGTCGCCGCCGAGCAGCGCGCACAGGGTGTTGGTGCACACCCCGACGTGGTGCTCGCCCACCGGGCGCCGCTTATACATCGTGTAGAACGTGGAAACCGCGCTGACCTCGGCCATGGTGAGGTCCAGCACCTGCGCGCACAGGGCGATCCCCTCCGGGGTGACGTAGCCCTGCTCGCTCTGCACTAGGTGCAGCATCGGCAGCAACGCGGACCGCGCCTGCGGATAGCGGGCCGCCAGCGCACGGGCCTGCTCGCTCGTGGTGTCGGTCAGCGGCATGTCGGGCTCGTTCCCGTGGCGGTCAACGGATGGGTCTGCGCTGTGGTCGTCATCGGTCGACCCCACCCATAACGGGGTCGATGCTGGCCAAGGAGGCGATCAGGTCGGAGAGCATGCCACCCTCGGCCATCGCCGGCACGGCCTGCAGATTCACGAAGGACGGATCGCGGAAATGCACGCGGTAGGGCCGGGTTCCCCCGTCGCTGACGGCGTGGCAACCGAGTTCGCCCTTGGGCGACTCAATGGCGACGTAAGCCTGACCGGCCGGGACCCGGAAACCCTCAGTGACCAGTTTGAAGTGATGGATGAGGGCTTCCATCGACTCACCCATGATGTGCCGGATGTGGTCCAGGGAGTTCCCCAAGCCGTCGCCGCCCAAAGCCAACTGGGCCGGCCAGGCGATCTTCTTGTCCGCCACCATGACCGGGCCGGGCCGCAGGCGGGAAACCGCCTGTTCGACGATGCGCAGCGACTCTTGCATCTCGTCCAGCCGGATCAGAAACCGGCCGTAGGCATCGCAGGTATCCCGGGTCGGGATGTCGAAGTCGTAAGTCTCATAGCCGCAGTACGGCTCCAGCCTGCGCAGGTCGTGGGGCAACCCGGTGGCCCGTAGCGTGGGCCCGGTCGTCCCCAGTGCCATACAGCCAGCCAGGTCCAGGTAACCGACGCCGACGGTGCGACCCATCCAGATGACATTGTCCACCAACATGTTGGTGGTGTCGGGGAAGCGCTTGCGCAGCAGTGCGACGGTTTCGAGGATCTTCTGTTCGGCTCCGTCGGGGAGATCCTGGGCGACGCCACCGGGACGGATATAGGCGTGGTTCATGCGCAAGCCAGTGATCATCTCGAAGATGTCGAGAACGGCCTCCCGCTCCCGGAAGCCAAAGATCATCGCCGTCAGGGCGCCGAGTTCGAGACCGCCAGTAGCTAGCGCCACGAGGTGGGACGAGATCCGGTTGAACTCCATCAGAATCACCCGGATGATCGTCGCCCGCTCGGGGATGTCATCGGTAATCCCGAGAAGTTTCTCCACCGCCAGGCAATAAGCCGCCTCGTTGAACAGCGGCGCCACATAGTCCATTCGCGTGACGAACGTGGTGCCCTGAACCCAGGAACGGAACTCCAGGTTCTTCTCGATGCCAGTGTGCAGGTATCCGATCGCCGGTCGGCACTGCCGGACTGTCTCGCCGTCGAGTTCGAGGATCAGTCGCAGGACGCCGTGCGCGGATGGGTGCTGCGGACCCATGTTGACCACGATGTTCTCGTTGGTCCCCTCCGGGGGGGCCTGGATGGTGTCCCAGTCCTGCCCCGAGACCGTGAAGACCCGACCACCCTGCGTGTCATAGGAGTCCGCGTACGGGTCCGGTCCGACGTCCTCGGCAGACTCAAACGCGACATCATCCTCGTAGTCGACGTTCTCGGCAGCGGCTGAGTCGTCTTCGTAGGTGACGTTGTCGGCCATCAGCGGTACGACCTCCGCTCGTCCGGCGGTGGGATGGTGGCGCCCTTGTACTCCACCGGGATGCCGCCGAGTGGATAGTCCTTGCGTTGCGGATGACCCGGCCAGTCATCCGGCATCTGAATCCGTGTCAGCGACGGATGGCCGTCGAAGACGATGCCAAAGAAGTCCCAGGTCTCCCGCTCGTGCCAGTTGGCGGTCGGGTAGACGGCGACGATGGAGGGGATGTGGGGATCGGCGTCCGGTGCACTGACCTCGACCCGCACCCGACGCCGGTGGGTGATGGACAGGAAGTGATAGACCGAATGCAACTCCCGGTCGGTGTCCACCGGGTAGTGCACTCCGCTGACGCTGCTGCAGAACTCGAATCGCAGGGCGGGCTCGTCCCGCAGCGTTGTGACGAAGGGGACGAGGTGCTCCCGCCGGACGTGGAACGTGAGTTCGCCGCGGTGGACGACGACCTTCTCGACTGCTGAACTCATCGGGATGCCCCGTTCGCTCAAGGCGAGGTCGAGTTCATCCGCGGCGGCGTCGAACCAGCTGCCGTACGGCCGGGTAGCGGCGGCCGGCATCGTGATCGTGGACACCAGGCCGCCGAATCCGCTGGTGTCACCAGATCCCGACACACCGAAGGCACCTTGCCGTACGGCGATGACATCCAGCGGCTGCGCTCCGGCCGGGACGACCTCTTCGCCGTGCGGGTTCTGCACGGCACCGTCCCCGCTCACTGCAGCAGCCCCTTGAGCTCCAGGGGAGCCGGGGTGACCAGCGCAGCGGCCTCCAACTCGCGAACCTCGCGCTCGCGGTGCACACCAAGTTTTGTGTGCTGGATCTGCTCGCGCAGTTTCAGGATCGCATCGATCAGCATCTCCGGGCGTGGCGGGCACCCGGGCAGGTAGATGTCGACCGGCACAACGTGGTCGACCCCTTGGACGATCGCGTAGTTGTTGAACATCCCACCGCTGGAGGCGCACACGCCCATGGACAGAACCCACTTGGGGTTGGGCATCTGGTCATAGATCTGCCTGAGCACGGGCGCCATCTTCTGGCTGACACGACCGGCCACCACCATGAGGTCGGCCTGCCGCGGCGAGGCGCGGAAGACCTCCATCCCGAAGCGACCCAGGTCGTAGCGCGGCCCGCCGGCCGACATCATCTCGATGGCGCAGCAGGCCAACCCGAACGTGGCCGGCCATAGCGAGGTCTTGCGGACGTATCCGGCGGCGAGTTCGACCGTGGTCAGGAGTACGCCGGACGGCAGTTTCTCCTCAAGTCCCATGTCTGCTCGTACTCCTCGTCAGCGACGGCAGCGGCCGGATGAGCCGTCGTGCCGCGCGGTCGGTGGCGCGGGGATGGTGCGTCTTGGTCAGTCCCACTCAGTCAGTCCCACTCGAGGCCCCGGCGCCGCCAGACGTAGACGTAGACCACCAGCAGCGTCAGGATGAACAGCCCCATTTCAGCCAATCCGAACACACCAAGCTGGTCGAAAGCGACTGCCCAGGGGTAAAGAAAAACGATCTCGATGTCGAAGATGATGAAGAGCATCGCGGTCAGATAGAACTTGATCGGGAAGTGCCCGCCGCCCACCGGCTGCGGGGTGGGCTGGATACCGCACTCGTATGCCTCGACCTTCGCCCGGTTGTAGCGCCGCGGGCCGGTAAACCCCGCGATGCCGACCGAGAACACGGCGAAGGCGGCCGCGAGGATGCCGAGCACGAGTATGGGCGTATACACGTTCACGCCACGCACGCTCCCATTCCGCAGGTCGGATCAACACACATCGGTAGGTGGTCACGCACCGGACGACGCGCCAGGCGTGGCGCGCTCATCCTAGGCCCCCTGCCCGCAGCGGCCCGTCGGGGCATCGTGCGCCCATCAGTGCCCAGCCACCTGCTCCGCGCGGTGTTGTTCCCCCGCCGGTGCTCATGAGATCCCCCGGTGCAGCGCCACGATGCCCCCCGTCAGGTTCCGCCACTGCACGTGCCGCCAGCCGGCGTCGGCGATCCTTGCGGCCAGCGCGGGCTGGTCCGGCCAGGCCCGGATCGACTCCGCCAGGTAGACGTACGCGTCCGGGTTCGACGCGGTCCGCCGGGCGATGACCGGCAGGGCTCGCATCAGGTATTCGGTGTACGCCGTACGGAGCTGCCGCTGGACGGGCGCGGAGAACTCGGCGACGACCAGCCGCCCGCCGGGGCGGGTCACTCGGCGCATCTCCACCAGCGCGACGTCGGGGTCGCGCACGTTGCGCAGGCCGAACGAGATGCTGACCGCGTCGAAGACCGCATCGGCGAACGGCAGCCGCAGCGCATCACCGGCGACGAAGGGCAGCAGCGGCAGCCGGCGCTGCCCGACTTGGAGCATGCCCAGGGAGAAGTCGCAGGCCACCGCGTACGCGCCCGCCCGGCGCATCGGCTCGGTGCTCGTCCCGGTGCCGGCGGCCAGATCGAGGACGCGCTGGCCGGGCTGCAGCGCCAGGGCCGACAAGACCGCACGGCGCCATGACCGAGTGCGCCCCGCCGAGAGGACGTCATTGGTGATGTCGTACCGGGCAGCGACACCGTCGAACATCGCCGCCACCTCGTCGGGGCTCTTCTCCAGGTCCGCGCGCGTCACCCGGGCATCCTGCCAGCGCATTCCCCCATCAGCAGGTGCGCTCCCGGGTCAAGCGGTAAACGTCGGGATTGCGCCCTCCTGCTGGCTGCCCAGCCCTCGTGGGGACGCTTAGGTGGCAGGGTGACCGGAAACGCCCCGGCCCCGGCGGGGGACGCCGAGGCCGGGTGGCCGGGGCCGTCACTGTCTAGAGGGGCCCCGTGCCACGCACCGGTCGGAGGAGGGGGTCAACGACCGGGACGGGACAGCAGGATCCATCGAGCCGAAGCCGCCTCGCAGAGTCCAAAGTCACGTGTGTCGCCAGTTGAGGCGAAGATCACCCTGGTGCCGATCCGATGGCTGCGACGTACGCTGAGGCCGTGTCCGGACCGCTCGCCCGCGTGCCCCGCCGAGGGCGGCAGCCCGAGCCCGACACCGCCCGGGTGCACACCGTCGAAGTCGACGATCCCGAGCAACTGCTCGAACGGCTACCGGCCGACGGTGCGCTGGCCTGGGTGCGCGGTGGCGAGGGGCTGGTGGCCTGGGGCGAGGTTGCCCGATTCGAGGTCGGTGGAGCGGAGCGGTTCAGCCGGGCGCAGCGGTGGTGGAGTCGGTGGTGCAGCGCAGCCCGGATTTTCGACCGGGTGCAGTTGCCCGGCACCGGACCGATCGCATTCGCCTCCTTCGGATTCGACTCCCGGCCCGGCGACTCGGTCGTCATCGTGCCGCGGGTCGTCCTCGGCCGCCGCGACGGGCGAGCCTGGCTGACGGTCATCGACCGCGAGCCGGCTGGGCCGGACTCGATCCACGACCAGCCCGGCGCCGATGTCACGACCCCACCGAGCCCGGAGTCCGTGCTGCGGCCGGTGAGCGTGCCGCAACGGCCGGGCAGCGTGCGCTGGGCCGAGGGCACGCGCAATCCGGCCGAATGGGAGACATCGGTCGCCGAGGCGGTCGCCCGGATCTGCGCCGGCGAACTGGACAAGGTGGTCCTGGCGCGCGACGTCGTCGCCCAGTTGAACGCCCCCGTGGACGTACGGCACCTGCTGGTCCAACTGGCCGACCGCTACCCGGCGTGCTGGACGTTCAGTGTCGATGGCCTGGTCGGAGCCACCCCGGAGCTCCTGGTCCGCCGCACCGGGGACCGGGTCATGTCCCGGGTCCTCGCTGGCACCGTCCGGCGCCGTGGCGAAGAGAGCCTGGACGCCGGGTTGGCTGAAGCGCTGCTCGCCAGCGGCAAGGACCTGTCCGAGCACGAGTACGCCGTGCACTCGGTCGCCGACGCCCTGGCGGCGTATTGCACCGACCTGGACGTCCCCGCCCGCCCGCACGTGCTGCGGTTGGCGAATGTGCAGCACCTGGCCACCGATGTGAGCGGCCAGCTCGCCGACGGGGTTCCGGTGCTGGCCCTGGCGGCGGCGCTGCACCCGACGGCGGCCGTGTGCGGCACTCCCACCGAGCGAGCCCTGGGTGTCATCCGCGAGTTGGAGGGCATGGATCGCGGTCGGTACGCCGGTCCCGTGGGCTGGTTCGACGCTCACGGCGACGGCGAACTCGGCATCGCACTGCGCTGCGCGCAGGTCAGCGGTGACACGCTGCGGCTATTCGCCGGCTGCGGCATCGTGGCCGAGTCCGACCCCGCCGCCGAACTAGCCGAGTCCGCCGCGAAACTCGTCGCCATGCGTGACGCCATCGAATCGGACTGAAACCGCAGGGCGGGCGTACAACTACTGGATCAGGGATGCGACCCAGCGTCGAGGGCCGCGTCCACAGCGGCCGCGACCTCCTGCAGCCAGGCCTGATCGGCGGCCCGGGAGTCCACCCGCGCCACGAGCACGTGCACTCCGGGGGTGGCCCGGGCGCGAGACAGCGCCTCGACGAGTTGGGTCAGCGTCGTGACGGACGTCGCTACCGCGCCGTTGGCCCGTGCGACGGCGACCAGATCCAAGTCGTGCGGAGTGCCGAAGACCCGCTCGAAGGTGTCGGAGAACTGCGGGCCGCCCTGTTCGAGCTGGCTGAAGATCCCGCCACCGTTGTTGTCCACCACCACCACGGTGAGGTCGGGTACGGGCTCCCCCGGCGTACGCCGCAGACCGTGGTCGTCGTGCAGGAAAGCAAGATCGCCCACCAGGGCGACCGTCGGTCCGCCCCCAGCGTCGCGGTGTCCCAGGGCCACTCCCCAGGCCGTCGAGAGCAGCCCGTCGATGCCGTTGGCGCCGCGGTTGCCGACCACCCGCAACCCGCTGCGGGTCGGTGCGTAGGCCTCCAGGTGGCGGACCGGCCAGGACGAGGCCGCCAGCAGTACGCCGTCGTCCGGCCAGCTCGACCACACCGAACGGGCGATCGCGGGACCGGTCAGGCCGCGTCCGGCGACGTCGGCGGCTACGGACTCAGCGACCACCCGGGCGGCGACCTCATCGGCGTGCTGCCAGTCCTGGAGCCACATCGGGTCGACGTCGGGTCGCTGCGGCGGGTCGGGCAGCCGGTCCAGCACCTGCTCGGCGGTATGCAGCGGATCCGGGGGGTCGATCCCGCCGCGCGGTGGCCGTACCGCCACATGCCTCGGGGCTTGGCGAAGCAGGTCCATCAGCGGGCGACTCAGGCCGACCAGCCCGACGGTGACGACCAGCTCCGGTGCGTGCTCGGCGCGGAAGTGTGGGGAGCCGAGCAGCAGGATCCCGTGGGCCAGCGCGGTGGGCGCGTCGTGGGAGCAGGACGACGGCTCGGTGATGATCGGCCAGCCACAGGCCGCGGCCAACGCCGCGGCGGCGTGCTGGACGGTGCGGTCCGGCGCACTGGCGATGTGGCCGACCACCAGCAACCCCCGGGCTGGGATCCCGTCCGGTCCGGCAGCAGCAGGGCGGCTCGCCACCAGCCGGTCGGTGGCGCCGGTGCCAACGCCGGTAGTAGCGGGGGCAGCACCGCCCGGGTGTGTCCCTGCGCCATCAATCTCGGTGGCCTGGCTGGCGTTGGTGTCCGCGTCAGCGGCGTTGCCCTGCGCACGGACGGCGTCGTCCTCCTGGCCGCGTTCATCGCTGTCACCATCAGGGACGAGCGGCGGGCGCAACGGGCAGTTCAGGTGCACCGGGCCGGGCGGGGCGCCGGTGTCCCCGCAAGCAGCGGCCGCGGCGGTCGCCACCAGATCGGCCCAGTCGCCTTCCGCACTGGCAGCGGGCGTGGGAACGTCCACGAACAGCCGTACGTGAGTGCCGAAGATCCCCACCTGGTCGATGGTCTGCGGCGAGCCGGTGTGCCGCGCCTCGGGGGGCCGATCGGCGGTGAGCACGACCAGCGGCACGCCCTGGTAGGACGCCTCCACCACGGCCGGCAGCAAATTAGCCACGGCGGTCCCCGACGTGCAGATCAGCGCCACCGGTCGACCGGCGCCGACCGCCAGGCCGAGCGCGAGATAGCCGGCACTGCGCTCATCCACCCGTACGTGCAACCTGATCAGACCTGCCCGCTCGGCCCGGGCCGCGGCCATGGCCAGCGGGGCCGAGCGGGAGCCGGGAGCCAGGACCACATCGCGGATGCCGTTGCGGGGCAACGATTCCAGGACCGTACGCGCAAACGCCGTCGACGGGTTCTGGCTGCTCACGGGCGCACCAGGTGACCGACGTGCTCGGCCGCACCCGCCCGCCAGGCGGCAGCCAACCGATGCCGCCACCAGCGCGCCCGACTGTCACTCAGCCTCGAGCGGCCCGCCAGCGCTGCATCGGTGTCCGGGTCGACCCGGCCGGCCGGTAGCACGCCGGCGCGCGGCACCAGCGGGGTCGTGACCACGTCGGCGGCGAGCAGGGCGCCGGTGCCCAGGCCGCAGGCGTACGGCAGCTCCGGCAGCGCGGCGGCCAGGGCTATGCCGGCGGACAGGCCCACGGCAGAGTCCAGCGCGGAGCTCACGACCACCGGGACACCGACGGTGCGAGCCACGGCCAGCGCCTGCCACACCCCGCCCAGCGGCGGCACCTTCAAGACGGCGACGTCGGCGATCTCGGCCAGCCGGACCGACCCGGGATCTGCTGCCAGCCGGACCAGCTCGTCCGCGGCGATCGGCACGGACACCTGCAACCGGACCTCGCGCAGTTCCTCGGCGGTACGGCAGGGCTGCTCCGCGTATTCCAGGTCGTGCCGGGACAACTCGCGTAACGCCTGGACCGCCTCGGCCACCGACCAGGCCCCGTTGGCATCCACCCGGATCAGCCCCTGCCCCGGGCCGAGCAGGTCGTCCAGGACCGCGCGGACGGCGCCGACACGGTCGTCGTCGGCCCCCAGGGACTGCCCGGGCTCGGCGACCTTGACCTTGACCGTGCTGCAGCCGGCGTCGCGGACCGCGGAGGTGGTCAGCGCGGCCGCATCCTCGGGCCCGACCGCCGGGATGATCGCGTTGACCGGCACAGTGCTGCGTACGGGCACCGGCCAATCGCCCCAAGCGGCCTCGATCCCGGCAGCCAACCAGCGCGCGGCGCTGGCGTCGTCGTAGTCGGGGAAGGGCGCGAACTCTCCCCAGCCGGACGGCCCGCGCAGCAGCATCCCCTCACGCAGCGTGGTGCCACGGAAGCGCCGGGACAGCGGCAGGGCGAAGGCCAACGCCCCGTCCAGCACGGCCGCCAGCCGGGGATCACGTCGGTCGGGATCCCCGCGTACGAAGGAGGTCAGCGACGCAGTGATGCCCCGCAGCCCGAGTCCGCTGCCGCTGCCGTCCCCGCGTTCAGGCATGGGCCGACAGCTCGGCGGGTCGATCGTTGCTCGGGCGGGGCTGGGCGGCCGCGATCATGGGCGGCGCGGGAACCGGCTGAAGTCCGGTGGCCGCTTCTCCTTGTAGGCGTCGCGGCCCTCCTGCGCCTCCTCGGTCAGGTAGAACAGCAGCGTCGCGTCACCCGCCAGCTGCTGCACCCCGGCGAGGCCGTCGTCGGCGGCGTTGTGGCTGGCCTTGAGCATCCGCAGCGCCAACGGGCTGTGCGCCAACATCTCCTGGCACCAGGCGACGGTTTCGCGTTCGAGGTCCACCAGCGGTACCACCGAGTTGACCAGTCCCCAGTCGTAGGCCTGCTCGGCGCCGTACTGCCGGCACAGCATCCACACCTCGCGGGCCCGCTTCTGACCGATGTGACGGGCCAGCAGGCCGCTGCCGTAGCCACCGTCGAAGGAGCCGACCTTGGGCCCGGTCTGCCCGAACCTGGCGTTGTCTGCGGCGATGGTCAGGTCGCAGACGACGTGCAGCACGTGCCCGCCGCCGATGGCGTAGCCGGCCACCATGGCGACCACGGGTTTAGGCGTACGCCGGATCTGGATCTGCAGGTCGAGGACGTTGAGGCGACCGATGCCCTTGGCGGCGACCTCGTCGTCACCCAGGTAGCCGTCGTTTCCGCGGATCACTTGGTCGCCGCCGGAGCAGAACGCCCAGTCGCCCTGCCCGGTGAGGATGATCACGCCGACGGAGTCGTCGTCGCGGGCGGCGTTGAAGGCATCGGACAGCTCGAACAGGGTCTGCGGGCGGAAGGCGTTGCGTTTGGCCGGCCGGTTGATCGTGATCTTCGCCATGCCGTCGGCGGTCTCGTACCGGATATCGCGGTAGTCCCCGGCCGGCACCCAGGCTGCCGCTGGCTCGATACTCGAATGCCCCGGGTCGGTGCGGGCGGGACTGTCGTCGGCGACCACCGGGGGCAGGACGTAGCGGGTTCGAGAATCCATCGGGTGCACAGCTCCTGTCCGGCGTGCTCCGCTGCCCGTACGCCGCGGAGCCGACTTAGGCTAGCCGCGATGACCGACACCGGCCTGCGGGCGTTGCCGATACCCCCCGGACCTGCGGGCGTCGCCGCGGTACGCAGCGCTCTGGCCGACGCCCTGGCCGAACCCGGGCACGCTGGCTTCGTGTACGCCGGGGTCCCGGCGGGCGTGCAGGTCGACTCGGTGCTGCGGGCGGGCCTCCCGCTGGAGCGGCCCGACATCGCCTGGGTCTGTCTGACCAGCGGCTCGACCGGCGACCCGGTGGGGGTCCTGCTGCCGCACGCCGCGCTCCGGTCCGCGGTCGCCGCCTCCGCGGACCGGACCGGCGGCCCCGGCGGTTGGCTGGCCGCCCTGCCCGTCACGTCGGCCGGTGGCCTGATGGTCGTCGCGCGAGCAGTGCTCGCCGGCACCCCGCTCGTCGCCGGGGACTGGGTCGGCGGCGCGGGCCGGTTCACGCCGCAGGCGTTTGTGGCGGCCAGCGAAGCGTTGCGGAGCCAGGCTGCCGGAGGCCGGATATGCGTCTCGCTGGTGCCACCTCAGGTGCATCGACTGCTGGCCGACCCCGCGGCGGCCGAACAGCTGGCCGGCTACGACGTAGTACTGGTCGGCGGCGCGGCAGTCGGTGACGGGCTGGCGGCGCGGGCCGCGCAGGCAGGAGTACGCCTGATCCGGACGTACGGGATGACCGAGACCTGCGGCGGCTGTGTCTACGACGGACGGCCGTTGGCGGGCGTCCAGGTCCGCGGCGACGAGGCCGGCCACTTGGAGATCAGCGGACCGATGCTGGCCGCTGGCTATCGCGCTCGCCCGGATCGCACCGCTGCCGCGTTCGCGGACGGATGGTTCCGTACCGGCGACCTGGGCAGCGTCACCCCGGATGGTGAGGACAGCACAGTCACGGTGCACGGCCGGGCCGACGACACCGTCCAGGTGGACGGGATCAACGTCGCGCTGGGGGCGGTGGAGGAGGTGCTGCGGGATCAGGTGGGCGTCCTGGACGTGGCCGTAGTTGCCACCCCGGACGAGGTGCACGGGATGCGCCTGGCCGCGTGGCTGGTCCCCAGCTGTGCGGGGGCGCTCGAGGACGAGGGACTGGTGGACCGGCTCCGCGCGGCGGTGACGAAGCGACTGGGTCGAGTGGCGGCACCACGCCGGATGGACGTGTTAGATGCGCTGCCGCTGCTCACATCAGGCAAGATCGACCAGGTGACGCTGCGGCGCTGGTCGGCGCCCTAGCCAACCGCGCGACCGAGGCGCGACGGGGCCGGACGAGGGAGACCGAGTGGCGAGCGTGGCTCAGTGGGTTGCCGGCGCGCGCCCGCGGACCCTGCCGGCGGCCATCGCCCCGGTGGCTGCCGGCACGGGGGCGGCCGCCTACGACGGGCAGGTGCTCTGGTCCCGCGCGGTCCTCGCTCTGGCCGTGGCGCTGGCCCTGCAGGTCGCGGTCAACTTTGCCAACGACTACAGCGACGGGGTTCGCGGCACCGACGCGACCCGGATCGGCCCGGTCCGGCTGGTCGGCCAGCAGTTGGCCGCCCCGGCAGCGGTGCGGTCCGCGGCGCTCGTGGCCTTCGCGGTGGCGGCCGCCGCCGGCCTGGCGCTGGCGCTGCTGACGGGTGCGTGGTGGCTGCTGCTGGTGGGCGCGGCGGCGATCCTGGCGGCCTGGTTCTACACCGGCGGCCCGCGCCCGTACGGGTATGCCGGATACGGCGAACTGTTCGTGTTCGTCTTCTTCGGCCTGGTCGCGGTGGTGGGGACGGCGTACGTCCAAACCGGCCGCATCACCTGGGTCGCCGCGGCCGCTGCCGTCCCCGTGGGGTTGCTGTCGTGCGCGGTCCTGGTCGTGAACAACCTGCGCGACATCCCCGGGGACATGGAGTCGGGCAAACGCACCTTGGCGGTGCGGCTGGGCGACAACGGGACGCGACGGCTCTACGTCGGGCTGGTCATCGTGGCCTATGCGGTGGTGGCGCTGCTGACGACGCAGGCGCCCTCGGCCTGGTTGGGGCTCACCGCCGCGTTGATCTCGATTCGCCCAGTACGCACCGTCCTGAGCGGTGCCCGCGGCCCGGACCTGATTCCGGTGCTCGCCGGTACGGGAGCGATGCTGCTGGTGCTGGGCATCATGCTCGGCGTCGGCCTGGCGCTGTCCGGGCTTGCCCTACCGACCTGACCTGAACGCGACCTCGACCTGCGCGCTAAGGCCGATCCGAGCGAGTCGGCTCGTCGGCCTCGTCCACGGTCGGCCGAAGCAACTCGCCGGAGGGGTCATCCACGGGAGCACGGCCCGCATCGGCTCCGTCGCTGGCGACGACATCGGTGGGCTGCACATCCCGGGGGCCGAGTTCGTCGTCCTCAGCGGTCGTACTCGACTCGATGCGCGAATTCAGTCTGCGGAAGTAGCCGCCGACCCGCGTACCCAACTCGGCTCGCTGGCGGTCCAGGACCACGAGGCTGATGAAGCCGGATACAACAAAGGCGAGGACCAGGAGAAGCAGGCCGCCGACCCCTAGGGCGTACAGGACGATCCCGGTGGTCGCGAGCAGCCCCAACCGCAATAGTGAATAGCGCAGGAACGGATGCACACCTCCACCGTATGCCGCCTCGCGTCGGCCACCGACGCCCCCTACGGGTGGGGCAGTCAGTCCGACAACGGCGGGAGCAGCTGGGCCCGGCCCTCCCATTGCGTCTCGAGCACCACCGTCGTACGGGTCCGGCCGACTCCCCGGATGCGGCGCATCGAGGTGAGTGTGCGGGATAGTCCGGCCACGTCCGGGACCCGGACCATCAGTACGTACGCGTCGTCGCCGGCGACGAACCAGCAGTCCTCCACCTCAGGCAGCCGCTCGAGGCATGACTCGACATGACCTTGATCGGCGTCATCGGACAACTCGATCGAGACCAGTGCGCAGACCTCGAGACCGACCTGGGCGGCGGACACCTGCGCGCGATAGCCGCCGATCACTCCTCTGTCTTCCAGGCGCCGAACCCGGTCCTGCACGCTGGGCGCCGACAATCCCACCTGACGGGCCAGGTCGGCGAAGGTGGCTCGCCCATTCTCCAGGAGCGCATTCACCAGCCCCCGGTCGACCGCGTCGAGGTCGACCGGTCGAGGCGACCCTGCATCCGGTCCTGGCGCCACGGCGCCTGGGGCGAGGTCATCGGGCTCGCCTGCCTGCAGGGCGTGAGGCACCGCATTCCTTTCACTCGAACATCGCGGGGTTGCGCAATTGGTCACTGGCCTAAGCGGGTGGCAGATCCCCTGTAGTTTGCTCGCGGAGCGTCGTGGCCCAGTGAGTGCATCGCGTCTTGATGGCCTCCAGCTGGTCGGCGCTGACCCCGTAGCGGTCGACGTCCGTCGGACTGATCCGGCGAACTCCGGCGAGCTGCTGGGCGAACATGCCAACCTCGAAACCTGCGTCGCGCTCCGCCGCCGCCAAGATCAGCTGGTCATCACTGAACCGGCCGGACGCACGAATTGCATCAACGTCCAGGTAGTCGCGCGGTTCTCCCCGGCTGTACAAGGCGGAGATCTTATTGCCGACCGCATCTGCCAGGCTGAGCACTGGCCCGACGTCGAGAACTACCGGGTCGTCCTGGCGCCAGTCCACCCCCATGTCCACGTCGACCAGGAGCCCGTCGCCAATCGCCACCTGCAGACGGGCGAACTGTGGAGCTCGGCGGCTCTGCTCGACCCGGTAACCACTGCGCAGCAACTCAGTGATCACTTGATCGACGGCGACGCTGAACGCCGAAACGTCCTGAGTTGTGGTGAAGAGGTCGACGTCCTCAGTGGGGCGCTCGATCACGCCGTGCTCGCGGATCGCACCAGACCCAGCCAGGGCGAACCCGTCGACGCCGGCCAGGGCGATCTTGGCGACTTCTCGCTGGACGGCGCCGGCACGGTCCTGCTCTGGGGTGTCCTGGCTCATCGGACGTTGTTACGCGACGGTGGCCGAGCGCAGCTCGGGGAACCGTGACTCCCACATTTCCCGGACTCTCCTCGGCAGCATCAGGTCGGGCCAGGCGGCGACCAAGCGGTCCGCGTTGACTACATGCACCAGGTCCTCGACGGTGCCCTCGCCCAGGACCGCTCGGTAAGCCAGGCTGACACCGCCGGGCTGGTCGAGGTCGACGAGACCGCCACCGGGTGCCCACAGCACCGAGTGGGACAGTTCGACCACGCCGCCAGCGGGCCCACGGAGTTGATCCAGGCTGTCCACCGTGGCGTACGGTTTCACGTCGCGGAGGTACACCCGGCCATCAGCCGGGCTGCTTTGCCGACTGGTCATTGGACCTCCTCGCAGGGCTCGTTAACACGGTACCGGTCTAGTGCTGGTGACAGCCGGTTCCGATGACAGTCCCGGTGTCGGCTGCCGCCGTGTCTCCGGCTTGCACGGGGAGGGCAGTTCCAACCTCGCTCGGCGGGGTGTGAGGCACCACACTCCTTTCATCGAGGCATCACAGGGGTTGTACCCCTTAGAATCGAAGACAACAAGGGCAATCGCCCTTCGATCTGCAGATGGGAAGCTCGTCATGATGACCCTCGGCCTGGCCCGGGTCCACGTTCGGATCACCAGCAAGCCTCGCAGCACCGAAACAGCCCGTACGCGCCGGGACGCGCGCGTTGCGAGAGTCGCGGTCCAGCGCTCCTCGACCGCCGTCGACCTGCAGCGACCCCCGCACTAGGTCACCGCTCGGCATCGAAGCGGCCACGGCCTGTTTTGGGCGAGCCAGATGAGTGCGCGGCCTCGCGGCGGCGCGGTTACCCTGACTCCCTGCCCAGTCCAGTCGTGGGAGTGACTCGTCGATGTTCAGAGTGCTGATCGTGCTCGCCGTGCTGGGCCTTGCCGTGTATGCCTTCTTCGACGTGCTGCGCACCCCGGCAAGTGGCCTGCCGTACCTGCGCAAGCCCCTGTGGATGCTGGCCTGCCTGGTTCCCGTGGTGGGTGCTGTGGCCTGGTTTTGGCTTGGCCGGCCCGGCGGCCAGTTGCCTGGTCGGCGCAGCGGCCCGATCGCACCCGACGACGACCCCGCCTTCTTGCGCAGGCTCGAGGAAGAGGCCTGGCGCCGCCGGATGCAGGAACGCCGCCGGGCCGCCGGTGGCGAGGCGGGCGACGGCACCACCCCGGCCACCTGATCGATCGATCGTCTCCAGATCGGCAGGGTCTTCGCGCGGCTGCTTCTTCTCGCCCGCGCCGCTCAGACCCCTGAGTACGAGTGCTTGCCGTTGAAGATCAGGTTCACGGCGAAGTAGTTGAACGTCAGGGACCCGAAACCGATCAGGCAAATGATCGCCGACCGGGTGCCCTTCCAGCCCGCGGTCGCCCGGGCGTGCAGGTAGCCCGCGTAGATCACCCAGGTGATGAACGCCCAGGTTTCCTTCGGGTCCCAGCCCCAGTAGCGACCCCACGCGTTCTCCGCCCAGATCGCCCCGGCGATGACGGCGAAGGTCCACAGCGGGAACACGAACGCATTGATCCGGTACGCCAGCCCGTCCAGCCGATCAGCTGCGGGCAGCCGGGAGGCGAAGGCGCCCTGCGGCACCGCGTCCGCGCCGGCCAGCCGCTCGGCCCGAGCCCGGACCAAGTAGAGCGCGGACAACGCCGCCCCCAGGGCGAAGGCGCCCGAGCAGATCACCGCCGCCGACACGTGGATCACCAGCCAGTACGACTTCAGCGCTGGCACCAGCTGGGCGGCCTCGGTATAGAGGACCGTGACGGCCAAGCCCAGAATCAGCAGCACCGGGACGACGACAAAGATCCCGAACCAACGGATATCCCGGCGCAAGGAATACGCCAGGAACGCGCCGAGCAGCGCCACCGCGGTGGAGATCGAGAACTCGTACATGTTGCCCCAGGGCACCCGCCCGGCCCACACCCCGCGCAGCACCACCCCCACCAGCAGCAGGCCGAACCCCAACCAGGACAGCGACATCGCGATGTTGCCACTGCGGCGACCCGGCTCGATGTTCGCCCCGTCGTCCTCGACTGCGGGCAGTCGCGGGGCCGCGGTGACCACCGAGACACCACCGGCCGAGGCGCTTCGGGCGCTGGTGGAAGCCCGTACGGCGGCACCGGTCACAGTCAGCACGGAGTCGGCGACGCGGCCTCGGCCGGCGGCGAAGGACGCAGCGAACGCCAGCATGGCCAGACTCAGCGTGAGCATTGAGGCGTAGATGGCTGCGTTGCTGACCTGCGCAAGGGTCTCTGCTGAGGGCACGGACTATCCCTTCTGAACCGGGCGACCGGTCGGATCGGAGGGTGCGGGGGGTGGCGCGAGGGTATCCATCGCCGCACCTGGGTCGGACACCCCGTCGGCAACCACGGGCGGCGCGGCGGAACGGACAGCGGCGGACAGTTCGTCCACCTCGACCGGCAGCCCGCCGGTCTCGGTGCGTGACAGTCCAGCGACCTCCACGAGCGTTGCGGTGCCCGGCGCATCATGGGCCCGGCTGACGCGTACCCACACCCGGCGGCGACGGATCGACAGCGACAAACTCAACCCGATCAGCGCTACCACCGCAGCGGCGAGAGCGAGCTCCTTGCCCGGGTCGTACGCGATCTGGAACGTGGCCCACCGCTCGAAGCCGGTGAACGTCACCGTGCCAGCCCCTTGCGGCAGGGTCCAGGACTGCCCCGGGGCCAACGCCTCCAGCCCCAGCTTGGACATTTGCGCGACGTCGAGCTTGTAGACCGACTGCGGCGCCCCGGAACCGAGCCCGAGATCGCCCTGCCAGGCCGACAGGAAGACCATGGGGTCATCGGGTGCCGGGAAGATCGAGTGTGGTCCGCGTACCTGGTCCACGACCGCCGTCGGCAGAAAGATCCCCTGCAGGCCGACCTGCGGGGTCGCATCGGGTGCTTTGACCACACCAGTGGAGGTGAAGTTGCCGTCCTGCGGCAGGAACGGCACCGAGTCGTCGAAGGTCACCCGGCCGCCGGCGTCCTTGATGACGAAGTGCGGGGCGTAACCGTGGCCGACCAGGAAGGCCTTGGCGCCCTCGACCGCCAGCGGGCTGTTGACCTCCACGGTCGTCTGCTGCGGCTCGGACTGTGGGGTGGCCCGGTACGTGACGGCCGCCTCGAAAACCCGCGGTGCGCCCCGCTGCGCGGCGCCACGCTCGAAGTCGGCCTCGAAGGAGTCCAGCGTGAAGGAGAAGGGCGCCAGATTGGCGGGGTCGACGAACCGGCCACCGGCCCACGCGTCGTATTGCGTCAACGTGTTGGCGAAGCCCTGGCCCTCCCGGACGATGACGTTGCCCTTCCAGCCCCACAGCGCGCCGTAGCCGACCGCAACCAGCAGCACCACCAGGGCGATGTGGAAGAGCAGGTTGCCCGTCTCGCGGGCGTAGCCCTTTTCAGCGGCCACCCAGCCGGTGCCTCGGTCGGGGTCGTACGCCTGCTGCGTCACCCGCCACCGGGACGCACGCAGGTGCTGGGCGGATGCGCTGAGCACCTCGGGCCCCACGTCCGCGGCCGGGCCGTGGGCCTGCCACCCGCGCCACTCCGGCATCCGGCGCAGCCGTCGGGGCGCGGCCGGCGGAGCAGCGCGCATCGCCGCCAGGTGCAATCGGGTACGCGGCAGCACGCAGCCGACCAGGGACACGAACAGCAGCAGGTAGATCGCGGCGAACCAGGGTGCGGCGAACACGTCGAACATGCCCAGGCGGTCCAGCACCGGCCCCCACGTGGGATTCGCCGCCAGGTAGTCGCGGACCTTCAGCGCGTCGATCGAGCGCTGCGGGAACACCGAGCCGGGCACCGAGCCCAGCGCCAGGAGGAACAGCAGGATCAGCGCCGTACGCATGCTGGTCAGTTGCCGCCACAGCCAGCGCAGCGTGCCGACCAGGCCCAGCCGAACCCCCGGCGGGACGGAATCCGGGGTGGGCTGCGTACTCAGGCCGGCGGCGATCTCCGTCGGCGTCTCATCTAGCGCCTCATCGCCGGGCGGCCGCGGCGTCGGGCCGGTGTCAGTAGCAGTCATGGCCGCCTCAGTCTGACTCACGGCCGCCGGTGCTGCCGTCGCCGGGGCCGTGAACGCGACCTGACGGCTTGGTGTCAGGCTACCACCAACAGTCCGCAACTAGTCCGCTACACCGGCGCACGGCGAACCCATCCTCGCCGAGATTCGCCCCGAAGGCCGCGCCCTGGTCGGCCTGATCTCGGGCGTCCCCGCCCCCGAGGCCTGAATCGTCCATTCAACCTGGCGGCTTCAAAGCGCCGTCTCGAACCCCGGCACCATCGTCCGCAGCCAGATCGTCAGGGTGTCCCAGGTGCCGGTGACCAGAAGCAGGCCGATGGCCACGAGCAGGCCCCCGCCGATGCGCATGACCAGGGCGTAGTGCCGACGCACCCAGCCCAGCGCACCGGCCGCCCGGCGGAACAACAGGCCGAGGAGCACGAACGGCAGCCCGAGACCAACGCAGTAGGCCAGCGACAGCAGCGCCCCGCGAGCCGCACTGGCCTCGGTGAACGCTAGGCCCTGCACCGCCGTGAGTGTCGGCCCGATGCAGGGCGTCCAGCCGAGCCCGAACAGCACCCCGAGCAGCGGTGCACCCCACAGGTCGTACGTGGGCGCCCGGTGCGGTCGCCATTCCCGCTGCAGGCCCGGGATGACGCCGAGGAAGCCCAGTCCGAGCAGGATCACGATCACCCCCAGGACCCGGGTGATCACCGCCTGGTACTCCAGCAGCAGGCTGCCCAGGCTGCCGAACAGCGCCCCGTAGGACACAAAGACGATGGAGAAGCCGGCGACGAACAACAGGCTCCCGGCCAGTACCCGGCTGCGTCGCCACGGGATCGCTGCGCTGACCGGTTCGGTCGCCACGACTGTCCCCGCCGGCACAGCCAGCACGGCCTTGGGGTCCGTGCGTTCGCCGGCCAGCTCGGCGCCGGTCAGGCCCGTGACGAAGGACAAGTAGCCCGGCGCCAGCGGGAGTACGCAGGGGCTCAGGAACGAGACGACCCCGGCCGCGAAGGCGACGGGGGCCGCCAGCAGCAGGGAGCCGCTGGTAACGGTCTCGACCAGACCCACGTCGGCTCAGTCCCCCCCGGAAGCTGTCGGTGACCCGGATGGCGCCGCCGGGTCAGACGATGCCACCGGGTCAGACGATGCCACCGGGTCAGACGATGCCACCGCACCGGGCTGCCCGGACTCGACCAGCAGCGGTTCGACCAGCCCGCGCAGCGACGACTCGCTCACCTTGCCCAGTGCCCGACCGGCTACCCGGCCTGCCCGGTCGATGATCAGCGTGGACGGGATCGACTGGGGTGGCAGCGAGTCCCGGAACTGCAGCTGCAGGCGCCCGTCGGTGTCCACGACCGACGGGTAGGTGATACCGAAGGTACGCACATACCCGTTCGCCGCGGTCGCCGAGTCCCGCGTGTTGAGCCCGACGAATTGCACGCCCTTGGGCTGCAAAGCAACCGAAAGCCGTTGCAGCGTGGGCGCTTCGGCTCGACACGGTGCGCACCACGAGGCCCATACGTTCAGCACGACGACCTGACCGCGCAGCTCGGCCAGCCGGAACGGCTCGCCGGCCAGGGTGGTGCCGACGAGGTCGGGCGCGGCGACCCGGGAGGCTTCCCCGACGAGGGTCAGCGACCCGTCCCCGGCCACGAAGCCGGCCTGGTCGACCGGGCCCGAGATCGCCGCCGGCCCGCAGCCGGCGAGCGCGGCGGCCAGCGCGACCGAGGCCAGCGCCGTGGCCAGCAGCCGGGCCGGTCGGCCGGGCAGATCTGCTGCAAACGCTGCGGTCATGCGCCCTTGGCCTTGCTGGCCCTTGGGAGCAGATCGGCCGCGGGCTCCATGTACGACAGGGCGACCAACCGGTCACCCTCATAGGTCAACGACGTTAACGACGCCAGCGCACACTGGCGGCGCCGCGGGTCATGCCAAAGCCGCCGCTGCTCGTGATCGAGCCGGGCCACCCAGACCGGCAACTGATGGCTGACCAGGACGGCCTCGTGCCCGACGGCCTCCGTCCGCGCCCGCGTGACCGCAGCCCGCATCCGCGCGGCCACGTCGACGAACGGCTCTCCCCACGAGGGGCGGAACGGGTTCCACAGGTGCCGCCACGCTCTGGGCATACGCAGCACACCGTCGCCCACGCCGACCCGTTGCCCCTCGAAGACATTGTCGGCCTCGATCAGGTCCGGGTCGGTCCTGACCTGCAGGCCGTACACCGCGGCGATCGGTGCGGCGGTTTCCTGGGCCCGCTCCAGCGGGGAGGCGATGACCGCGACCACGTCCCGGTCGGCCAGCGCTGCGGCGGCCCGCAGCGCCATCTCCTGACCCAGCTCGGACAGGTGGAAATCGGGCAGCCGGCCGTACAGGACGCCACCGGGGTTGTCGACCTCGCCGTGCCGCAGCAGGTGCACGATCGTGCGGTCGGCCGGGGGGGTCTCGGTCATCGCATGGTCCGATCATCGACGGCAGCGGCTGCCGCAGCGGCGGCGCTCGGCAGGGCGGCCATGATGCGGTCCAGCGCCGCGTCGTCGTGTGCGGCGCAGACGAACCAGGCCTCGTACGCGCTGGGCGGCAGCGAGACACCGGCCGCGAGCATCGCGTGGAAGAAGGCGCTGTAGCGGAACGCCTCCTGGCCGCGCGCGCCGGCATAGTCGCTGACCGGCTCGGCGGTGAAGAACACGCTGAACAGGCTGCCCGCCCGCTGCAGCCGGTGCGCGACCCCAGCCGTGGATAGGGCGCTCGACACCTCGGCACCGACCCGCTCAGCGGTCGCGTCCAGGTGGGCATAGACCGCCGGCGTGCAGGCGCGCAGCGTCGCCGTGCCGGCTGCGGTGGCGATCGGGTTCCCACTCAGGGTCCCGGCCTGGTAGACGGGGCCGGCCGGTGCCAACTGGGCCATCACGTCGGCCCGGCCGCCGAACGCCGCGGCGGGCAGACCGCCGCCCATCACCTTGCCGAAGGTCAGCAGGTCCGGGATCACGCCGTCCAGGCCGTACCACCCGGCGGCGGACACCCGGAAACCCGTCATCACCTCATCGCTGATGAACAGGGCACCGTGATTGCGGCAGAGCGCGGCCAGCCCGGCGTTGAAGCCCGGATGCGGTGGCACGACGCCCATGTTGGCCGCGGCCGCCTCGGTGACGACACAGGCGATCCGGTCCCCGTACTCCTCGAAGGCCCGGGCCACGGCAGGCAGGTCGTTGTACGGCAGGACCAGGGTGTCGCCAGTCTGCGCGCCGGTGACACCGGGGGTGTCCGGCAGGCCGAGCGTCGCGACCCCAGAACCGGCGGCCGCCAGCAGCGCGTCGACATGACCGTGATAGCAGCCGGCGAACTTGACCACCATGCTGCGGCCGGTGACCCCACGGGCCAGCCGGATCGCGGACATGGTCGCCTCGGTGCCCGAATTCACCAGCCGTACCTGCTCGACCGGGCCGACCCGGGCCACGATCTCCTCGGCCAGTTCCACCTCGCCGACCCCCGGCGCACCGTACGAGAAGCCCCGGGCAGCGGCGGTGCGGACGGCATCGACAACCTCGGGGTGGGCGTGCCCGAGGATCATCGGCCCCCATGAGCACACCAGGTCGACATACTCCCGACCATCCGCATCGGTGACGTAGGGCCCGCGCCCGGACACCATGAACCGGGGCGTGCCGCCCACCGCGCGGAACGCCCGCACCGGCGAGTTCACCCCGCCCGGCGTCACCGCTTGCGCCCGATCGAACAGCGCCTGGGACGCCGGTGCGTCGAAGGGGTACGTCATGACGGGACTCCCTGGGGCAAGCGCGCTGCGATCATGCCCAGCCTCCGGTACGCAGGGCTTGCGCGGCCTCGACCGCCCAGTAGGTCAGCACCGCGTCGGCGCCGGCCCGGCGGATGCAGACCAGGCTCTCCGCAATCGCGCGGTCCCGGTCGATCCAGCCGCGCTCGGCGGCGGCCTCGATCATCGCGTACTCCCCGGACACCTGATAGGCCCACACCGGGACGTCGACGGTGTCGGCGGTCTGCCGCAGCACATCGAGGTAAGCCATGGCCGGCTTCACCATGACGATGTCGGCGCCCTCGGTGAGGTCTAGGCGAACCTCACGGCGGGCCTCCCGCGCGTTGGCCGGGTCCTGTTGATAGGTGCGCCGGTCGCCGACCAGCGCCGAGTCGACTGCCTCCCGGAAGGGCCCGTAGAAGGCAGACGCGTATTTAGCCGCGTACGCCAGCAGGGCGACCATCGGGTGCCCGGCCGCATCGACCGCCGCCCGGACTGCAGCGACCTGACCGTCCTGCATCCCGGACAGTCCCAGCACGTCCGCACCCGCTTCCGCGAGGACCGCGCCCATGCCTGCGTAGCGCGCCAGGGTCGAGTCGTTGTCGACGCCGCCATCGACATCCAGCACCCCGCAGTGCCCGTGATCGGTGAATTCGTCCAGGCACAGGTCAGCCATCACGACGGTGGCCGTGCCCACCTCCGCGCTGACATCGCGCAGCGCGCTCGCCAGAATCCCGTCCGGATCGTCGGCGGCACTGCCGCGGGCATCACGCACACTCGGCACGGCGAACAGCATCACCCCGCCGACGCCTGCCTGCACGGCGTCGGCGGCCGCCCGGCGCAGCGAGCCACGGCTGTGCTGCACCACTCCTGGCATGCTGCCAATCGGTCGTGGCTCGGTCGCGCCCTCCTGCACGAACAATGGGAGCACCAGATCAGCCGGGTCCAACCGGGTCTCGGCCACCAGCCGTCGCAGCGCCGGTGTTCTGCGCAGCCGCCGGCCCCGGTCGACGGGAAACATCAGGTGGCCTTGCGCCGGGGACCCGTACGCCGCCGGCTCGGTCGCCAACCGGCCTCGCCAGCCTCCGCCGCGGCCAGCCGCAGGTCCTCCCCGTGCACGGCCAGAGCCTCGGCCAGCGCCCCGATGCTGGGGACCTCGGGCAGGACGTCGACCCGCAGGCCGTGCTCCTCCGCGGTCTTGGCGGTGGCCGGTCCGATACAGGCCACCACCGTCGAAGGGTGCGGTTTGCCAGCGATGCCGACCAGATTGCGTACGGTCGAGGAGGAGGTGAACAGCACCGCATCGAAGCCGCCCGCCTTGATCGCCTCGCGGGTGTCCGCGGGCGGCGGTGCGGCCCGGACCGTCCGGTAGGCCGTCACGTCGTCAACCTCCCAGCCGCGCGCGACCAGACCTGCCACCAGCGTCTCGGTGGCGATGTCGGCGCGCGGCAGGAAGACCCGGTTGATCGGATCGCACAGTTCGTCGAAGTCCGGCCAGTCCTCCACCAGCCCGGCGCTGCTCTGCTCACCGGCCGGTACCAGGTCGGGGACGACACCGAAGGCCCGCAGCGCCGCAGCGGTCTGCTCCCCGACCGCCGCGATCTTCAGACCCGCGAAGGACCGGGCGTCCAGGCCGTACTGCTCGAATCGCTCCCGCACCGCGCGGACCGCGTTGACGGAGGTGAACGCGACCCACTCGTAGCGACCGGAAACCAGGCCGTGCACGGCCCGTTCCATTTGGTGCGGTGTGCGAGGCGGCTCGACCGAGATGGTCGGCACCTCCACGGCGACGGCACCGAAGCGCTGCAGTGCGACCGACAGACTGCCGGCCTGCTCCTTGGTCCGCGGGACCAGGACCCGCCAGCCGAACAGCGGCTTGGTCTCGAACCAGGACAGCTTGTCCCGCTGGGCGACGACCTCGCCGACCACGAGCAGGCCGGGCCCAACGTGACCGGCGTGCCGCGCGGCGTCGACCTCGGCCTGCAGGGTGCCCAGTGTGGCCACGACCGTGCGTTGCTCCACCGTGGTGCCGCCGCGGGTCACCGCGACCGGAGTTCCAGGCGAGCGGCCCGCGGCGAGCAGCCGCTGTGCGACGTCCGGCGCCGCCTCGGCGCCGTCCAAAACCACCAGAGTGACCCGATGGTCGGCGTGCGCGGCCCAGTCAATGTCCGGGTCGTGGGCATCGACGACATGCACCTGCCGGGCTCGGCCACCGGCCAGCCCGAAGCCGGCATAGGCAGCGATCCCGGTCACCGTACTGACCCCGGGGGCCACCTCGAACGGCACTCGGGCCCGGTGCAGCGCCGTCGCCTCGACCGCCAGCGCCCCGTCCAGCACGGGGTCACCAGCGAGCAGCCGCACCACCGACCGACCGGCGCGGGCGTGCTCGGTGACCATCCGGGCCCGCGTAGTGCGATCCAGCGGCAGCCCCGCCTCGTCGACCGCAGCGATGACCTCGGTGCCGCACCCGGCAGCGGCGCGGGCGAGTCCGAGCGCGTCGGCATCAGCGATGACGACATCGGCCTCCCGCAACAGGGTGGCCGACCGGACCGTCAACAGGTCGGGGTCACCAGGACCGGCGGCGACCAGCGCCACACAACCCAGCGGCTTCTTCTTGGCACGGCTAGGGCTCACGGCGGGCGCTCCCCAACAGGCGACCAGCCCCGGCGGCGAGCAGCTGAGTGGCCACGTCATGGCCCAGCTCGGCTGCGGCTCCGGCGGATCCGGTCGCGAATCTACGGATGGACTCGGTGCCGTCGGGCGACACCACCACGGCTTGCAGACTTATTTCGGGTTCCCAGAAGCCCGGTTCAAACAGCTCGGCCAGGACGCCGAGGGGGGCCGTGCAGCCGGCTTCCAGGGTCGCCAGCACCGTGCGTTCGGCGGTGACCGCCGCCCTGGTGGCGGGATCGTCGATCGTCCGCAGTGACTGCGTCAGCTCGTCCGGGGCATCGGCCTGGGTCTCCACCGCCAGCGCACCCTGACCGGCAGCGGGCAGCATGACGGCCGGGTCGAGGAACTCGGCGATCTCATCACTACGCCCCAACCGGGCCAGTCCCGCGGCGGCCAGCACAACCGCATCGAGTTCCCCGCTACGCACCCGTCCCAGCCGACTGTCCACGTTGCCGCGCAAGGGAACACAGGTCAGCTGCGGGTACGCGGCGCGCAGCTGGGCGACCCGGCGCGGGGCGCCCGTACCCACCCGGGCACCGGGCGGCAGGTCGGCCAGTTTCGCGTCGTCTCGCGTACAGACCGCATCGCGTGGGTCCTCCCGCCGCGGTATGCACGTCAGCGCCAGCCCCTGCGCGGGCGCGGTCGGCAGGTCCTTCAACGAGTGCACGGCCAGATCGACGTCACCGTTGTGCAGCGCCTCGCGGACAGCCGCGACGAACACCCCGGTCCCGCCGATCTTGTCCAGCGGTTCGGCACTGCGGTCACCGGTGGTGGTGATCGGGACCAGTTCGATCGGCCGGCCCGAGACCCTCTCCAATTCCTGCGCGAGGGTCGCGGCCTGGGTACGGGCCAGCAGGGAGCCGCGGGTCCCCACCCGCCACGCAGTCATCGGGCACCGCGATCGGTCGTTGACTGTGTGCCGTCTGCCAGGTCCACGGTGAGAGCGGCGATGGCGATCTCGTCGGCCAGGTCACTAGCGTGTGCGGCGGTGTCGTTCAATGCGGCAGCCTCATCTCCGGCGGCCGCCGAACGGTCGCGGCTCGGGTCCACCGCGACGGTGGTCAGCAGGCCGTCCGTTGGGCCGATCTTGCCTTGCCCGCCGATGGCACCTGAGCCCGGTGAGGCGTCGTCCAGGACCTCCAGCGCGTCGGCCAGCCGACCGACGGTCGCCGCATCGAGGTCGAACAGCAGCTGCAGGGCCTGGGCGTACCGCTCACCTTCAGGATCGGCCGCCAGCCGTTTCATCCGCACGGTGGGCGTGTGCAGCAGGGTGGCTGCGGCCCGGCGCATAGCGTGTTCGATCTCCAGCATCGCGGTGTCGTCCACTTCGGCCAGGCGCAGGCGCAGCCGCCGCAGTTCCGCCTCGACGACCGCAGTGGCCCGCGCCCGCAGGGACACCACGATCGGCTCGACCCGTTCGGCGGCCCGCGCCGCGGTGAATGCCGCGAGCTCGGCCTCGACAATCAGCCGGGCCCTGTCGACATCAACCTCGGCGGCGGCGGTGCTGCCCCGCTCGGCCAGCATCGCCACGTCGATTCGGATTACCCCCGCCAGCTCGCCGATCTCGGGATCGGTGTCGTGCGGGACGGCCAGGTCCAGGATGACCAGCGGCAAAGACTCGCTGGAAGACCTGCGCCGCAACAGGTAGCGGACGTCGTCGGCGTCGAGGACCAGCCCGGTCGAACCGGTGCAGGACACCAGCAGGTCGGTCACCAGCAGTGCCTCGCCGAGTTCGGCGAGCGCCCGCGACCGGGCTCCGTGCGACGTGGCCAGCCGCGCCGCCCGCTCCGGGGTGCGGTTGGTGACGGTCAGGTCGGCGACTCCGGCCCGGGCCAGGGCCGCGACGGCCAGGGACGACATAGCGCCGGCGCCGACCACCAGGGCCCGCTTACCGGTCAGTCCGGCCGCCGCGCCCTGAGCAGCGCCACCCTGAGCAGCGCCGCCCTGAATGGTGCCGCCCTGAGCTGTGCCGTCCTCATCTGTGCCGCCCTGAGCAGTGCCGCCCTCAGCTGTGCCAATTCGGCCAGCGCCGCCGAAGGCCGCTGCCGCGATGTCCAGTCCGACGGAGACCACCGAAGCGCCGGCCGCGTCGATCCCGGTCTCGGCGTGCACCCGCTTGCCCACCCGCAACGCGGACTGGGCCAGGTCGTGCAGGGTCTTACCCGCGGTCCCGTGGTCCTGGGCGGTACGCAGCGCCTGGCGCATCTGGCCGAGGATCTGCTGCTCCCCCACCACCATGGAGTCCAGGCCACTGGCGACCTCGAAGGCGTGCAGGGCCGCTCGGTCGTCGTAGTGCACGTACAGATACGGGACGAGTTCGTCGCGCGCCAGGCCGCTGTGCTTGCCGATCAGGGCGGTGATGTCCTCCACCGCACCGTGGAAGCGGGCCACATCGGCGTAGACCTCGACCCGGTTGCAGGTGGCGACGACCATCGCCTCTCCGACATGCGCCGAGCCGACGACATCGCGAAGCAGTTCGGTGACCGCGGGTGCGGGCAGCGCCGCCCGGTCGATCACCGAGACCGGGGCGGACCGGTGGCTGAGGCCGAGGACCAGGAGGGTCATGCGCCGACGACCTGACCGGCGGGACAGTTCTGGGCGCGCCGCTGCTCGTGGAAGGACAGGATCTGCAGTTCGACGGCGAGGTCGACCATGCGGACCTCGACGTCGGCCGGAACCGACAGGGCCACCGGCGCGAAGTTGAGGATGCTGCGGATTCCGGCGGCCACCAATCGGTCGCAGACCGGTTGGGCCGACACGGCCGGGGTGGCGATGACCGCGATGTTGGCATCGCTGTCAGCGGCCGCGTCGGCCAGTTCGCGCACTGGCCGGACCGGCAGCTGGTGACCGGCGATCCCGACGTACGAACCGACCAGGGCGGGGTTGGCGTCCACCAGGGCCGCCACGCGGAAACCCCGAGAGGCGAAACCCGGGTAGTTCGCCAGGGCATGACCCAAGTTTCCGACGCCGACGATCAGCACGCGCCAGTCCTGAGTGAGACCGAGTTCGCGGGCAATCTCGTAGCGCAGGTGGCCCACGGGATAGCCGACTCCGCGGGTGCCGTACGAGCCGAGCCGGCTGAGGTCCTTGCGCAGCTGGGCGCTGGTCACACCGCTGGCGACCGCCAACTGCGCCGAGGCGACCGTGACGATGCCCCGCTCCGCCAGCCCGCCAAGGACCCGGTGATAGATGGGTAGCCGCGCGACCGTAGCGCCGGGGATGCCCCGACCGGCCGCGCCGACGACCGACGTGGGGTGGTCGGTGGGCTCGGTGGACACCGATGACTGAGCGGTGGCATGCCTGCGCGGCGCGTTGACGGGCGCACGAACACCCGACGTGCTTGCCGGCTCGTCGGCTCGGCGCAGCGGCACGGCTCTCCCAGGACTGCGTGACGCCGAAGGCACCCGAGGGCACGATCGGCGAGGCTTCGTAGGTCGCTCGACGGCCCCGGTGCCTGGCGTGACGAGCACGCCCGTACACCTACCGTCGACCAGAACGAGATGGCCCGTACGCCGAAGCGGGGCCGGTGTCGTTCGCGCCGGTGAACCCCTGACCGGGCGCGCCGTCAGGGTAGGCAGCCGAACGAGGAACGCACAAAGCCGACCACGGACCTGTCCAGCATGTGGACGCTAGAGGGCCCCGGCGAGCACCTGCGGGTCCACCCGCCACCACTGGTGCAGGTTTCCGTCGATCAGGACCACCGGGATTCGTTCCCACCATTGGTCGAACAGAGCCGGGTCATCCAGGATCGACTGCTCGGTCCAGGCAACCTCGGCTCGCGCGCAGACTCCAGCGACCACCGTGCGCGCCTGGTCGCACAGATGGCAGCCCGGCTTGCCCAGCAGGATCACCCGAGGCCGGGCTGTCGAAGCGACAGGCTCGCTCACCCCTCCGCCTGGGCGCGCAGCCGGACCTTGGACACCTTCCCGGTGGCCGAGTGCGGCAGGGCGTCGACGATCCGCACGATGGTCGGGCACTTGAATCGGGCCAGCCGGCGCTCGCAATGCGCCAGCACGGTGGGCGCGCTCACGCTGGCGCCGTCGTCGGGCACCACATAGGCGGTGACCGCCTCTCCGGTGTACGGGTGCGGAACGCCGACAACGGCGCACTCCGCTACACCTGGCAGCCCCTCCAGGACGAGTTCCACCTCCCGGGGGTAGACGTTGAAGCCATTCACGAGGATCAGGTCACTGGTGCGGTCGACCAGGTGCAGGTCGCCCTCCTCGTCCAGATAAGCGATGTCCCCGGTACCGAACCACCCCTGCGCATCCGGACCGTCGGCGGCGTCGGGCCAGTAGCCGCTGAACAGCGACGCCGAGCGAACGAACAGCTCGGCAGGGTCGCCTGCGTCGATCTCGGCGCCGGGCTCGCCCAGCCGCACCTCGACGCCGGGCAGCGGACGGCCCACCGATCCGGCCTTCGCGGTGCCACCGACCAGCGTGGTGGCCACCACGGGAGCGCATTCGGTCAATCCGTACCCCTCCCACACTGTCTTGCCGGTCAAGGTGGCGAACTGGTCGAAGACGGCCGGCGGCAGCGGCGCTGCCCCGGAGGACAACAACCGGACCCCCGCGAGGGAGTCCCGTAGGCCCGTCTCAGCACTCCACGCGAGATACATCGGCGGCGCTCCCGGCACCACCGTCACCGCCTCGTTGCGGATGGTCTCCAGCGTCGAACGGGGGCCAAATCGCGGGCAGAGCACCACCGTCGCACCGACCGACAGGGCCAGGCCGAGGACGGCGTTGAGCGCGTACACGTGGAACAGCGGCAGGACCGCGATCACTACGTCGTCGGGGGCCATGGCCCGCGGCGCGGACAGCTGCTGCAGCTGGGCCACGTTGGTCAGCAGGGCGCCGTGGCTGAGCATCGCGGCCCGCGGTCGGCCGCTGGTTCCGGAGGTGAACAGCAGCACGGCCAATTGATCGGCTTCGACCGGGGCGACCGGTGTGTCGGTGTGGCGGCCCACCGCCAGCAGGCTTCCCCAGGACCCGGAGTCGACGTCCACAACATCCATCGCGGCACCGGCAGCGGCCAGGACCGCCTCGGCACCGCCGGCCGCCTGCGCGGTGGCCGTCTCGCACAGCAACAGCCGGGCAGCGGCGTCGCCGACCTGCGCGGCGACCTCGGGGGCGGTATACCCGGCGTTCATGGGCAAGGCGACCAGACCGGCCCGCAAGATCCCCAGATAGCCCAGCACGAACTCGGGCCGGTTGCCCATCAGCAGCGCCACCCGGTCCCCTGTGGCCAGGCCGCGGGCCAGCAGCCCCCCGGCCACGGCATCGACCTGCGTATCCAGCTCGGCCCAGGTGAGCCGCCGGTGCCCCGCTACCAGGGCGGTGCCGGTGGGCGTACGCCGGGCCGCCGCGGTCACGAACTCGGCGATGGATCCCACCGGTGGACTCTGCGGATCCGGCCAAGACTGTGCTTGCGGCTGCGAAGGCGGTGACGGCGGGGCCGACCCGCGCGCCTCGGCAGCGGGATCGGATTCGCCTCGACTGGGCATCGGGTCCACCACGGCCGGGAGTCTGGCACGGCGGACCGCCCTTCGACCGCCGAACGCCGCACCCGCAGCCACGTACGCCGGTGCGCCGGGCATTTGCGCCGATAGCGTGCGGGCGTGACTCCTCCACGACCGTTGGACATCCTGCGCCGCTCCCGGGTGGCCGGTGAGGCATCAGCCGCCGCCGCGGACGTCGCGCACATCCCCCGGCCGACGGCGCCGCCCGACCCGGTGGCCGCGGCATTCTTCGACGTGGACAACACGATCATGCGCGGCGCCAGCATCTTCCATCTGGCCCGCGGTCTGGTGTCCCGCAAGTTCTTCAGCTTCGGCGACCTGGCCGGCTTCGCCACCCAGCAACTGAGATTCGTGATCTCGGGCGCCGAGGATCCCGAGGACATGGCCTCAGCGACCGAGTCGGCGTTGGGATTCGTCAAGGGCCGACCCGTGGGGGAGGTCGTCTCCCTTGGCGAGGAGATCTTCCACGAGGTGATGCGCGACAAGCTGTGGCCCGGCACCCTCGCGCTGGCGCAGGACCACCTCGACCAGGGGCAACGGGTGTGGCTGGTCACGGCGACGCCGATCGAGGTCGCCCGCATCCTGGCCCGCGAACTAGGCCTGACCGGCGCGCTGGGCACCGTCAGCGAGGTCGTCGACGGGGTCTACACCGGACGCCTGGTCGGGCAGCCGCTGCACGGCGTAGCCAAGGCCGAGGCCGTCCGCGCCTTGGCCGCGCGCGAAGGCCTGGACCTGACCCGGTGCGCCGCCTACTCCGACTCCGCCAACGATCTGCCGATGCTCAGCCTGGTGGGCCGCCCGACCGCCATCAACCCGGACAGCCAGTTGAAGGAGCACGCGCGCGACAACGGTTGGCCGATCCGCGACTACCGCCGGCGTCGGATGGCCTGGCGAGTCGGACTGCCCGCCGCCACCGCCGGCGGGGTCGCGGTTGGTGTCGGCATCGGCTACGGGATCGCGACGGTCCGGCACGCCTCCGACGCACTGGCCTGAGCAAGGAGGTGCAGCGAGTCCGTCGCACCAGCGAGCCGTCAGGTGTGCGCAAGGAGGAAGGCGGCGACCGTCGCCGTCGGTCGACGCAGCGAACGCCCCATGTGGAAGCCAGTGCAGTGCAGGACTCGCGGAACCGACGAAGCGAAGGCCTATGGGCACCGCCTGAGCCCGGCCGGCAATTGCGCCGCTACCGGGTTGCTCCAGCGAGTCTCAGTGGAAGACGCTGCGCCGCTGGACGAGCAGGCGATACAGGGTCTGCTGGATTGTCTCTCGGACCTGGTCGGTCAGGTTGAACACCAGCATGGGGTCGTCGCAGGCGTGTTCGGGGTAGTCCTCGGTGAGGATGGGTTCACCGAATTCGATGATCCATTTGCTGGGGAGCGGGACGACTCCCAACGGGCCCAGCCACGGGAATGTCGGGGTGACCGGGAAGTACGGCAGGCCGAGCAGGCGGGCGAGCACCTTGGCGTTGCCGATCATCGGGTAGATCTCCTCCGCCCCCACGATGGCGACCGGAATGATGGGCACTCGCGCCTTCAACGCTGCGGAGACGAAGCCGCCGCGGCCGAACCGCTGCAGTTTGTACCGCTCGCTGAACGGTTTGCCGACACCCTTGAACCCCTCCGGCCAGACACCGACGAGTTCGCCACTCTCCAGCAACCGCTCGGCGTCGGTGTTGCAGGCCAGGGTGTTCCCCGACTTGCGAGCGATCTCGCCGACGAAGGGCATCTGGAAGACCAGGTCGGCGCCGAGCCCACGCAGCGCGCGGCGCGCGGGGTGGTGATCGAGCAGCGCCAACTGCACCATCACCGAGTCCAGCGCGATCGTCCCGCTGTGATTTCCCACGACGAGCGCGCCGCCGACGTTGGGCACGTGGTTCAGCCCGCGGGTCTCGACGCGGAACCACTTCTCGTACAGCGGTCGCATCGGCGCCATGATCACCGAGTCCAGCAGCTCCGGGTCGAACCCGAACTCGTCCACCGTGTAGTCACCGGTCACCCGCCGACGCAGGAAAGCCAGCGCCGAGGCGACCTTGGCATCCCAGTCCGGGCCGGTGCCCGCGGTCGCAGGTCGCGGTGCGGCTGTCTGCTGTACGCGGGTTTTCGGCCTGGCGGCGGGGGCTGGGTCAGCCGTGTCGGCTTCGGGAGCAGCGTCGGGGGGCGTCCGCTCGGGTATCGACGGTTGTGGCTGGGGAGTGTCCGGCGACGGCGCGGTATTGGCCGCGGCCCGGACTCCGGTCGGCTGCGCGGGCCGGCGGGGTGTCGCGGATCGAACCCTGGTGGGGCGGCGCCGGGCTGCCCCACCGGGCTCGGCGGTCACCGCCGGGCGTTCCGCAGCCGGGTGACCGGACTCGTCCGGTGTCGGTGCTGGCGCCCGTCGGCCGTCCTCGGGCATCGGGATGATCCGGGCATCAGGCAACGCGCCCACCTCCACCAGCGGTCAGCACCGAGCGCAGCGTGCCCTCGGCCGCGGCGGCCTGCTCGGGACTGATGATTCTCGACATCGCCCGGGCCCGGACGAAGTCGTCGAAGGTCTCCACCGTGGAGAACGCCGGCTCGAAGCCGAACACCGTACGCATGACGGTGGTGTCCACGGCCCGGCCGTACGTCAGGAAGCGCACCTGCTCGGGGGAGAAGTCCGCGAGCCCTGCGCGGCGGACGGCGCGGCCCACCAGACTCACCAGCGGCGGCGCCACCGGCAGCCCGACGCGGCCGGCTCGGCGGATCGCCTGGGACAGCATCAGCACCCCGTCGCCGGCGACATTGACCGTGCCAGTGAAGTCACTGCGCGTGGCTTGGTGGATCGCCGCCATCCCGTCGTCTTCGTGGACGAACTGCAAGCGCGCGTCGTAGCCGAGAACCGTGGGCACGACCGGCAGGGTGAACAGCGACGACATCGACGTGTTCACCTTGGGGCCCAGGAAATTAGCGAACCGCAGCGTCGCCACGGTCACATCCGGCCGACGCCGCCGGAACCCTCGGACGTACGCCTCGACCTCGACGGAGTCCTTACCCCAGCCGGAGGACGGGGGATGCCGCGGCTCCATCCGCTCGGTGAACAGGGCCGGGTCCCGCGGTCCGGCGCCATAGACCGACGTCGTCGATTTCACGACCAACCGTTGCACCGTGGGCGCCTTTTGACAGGCGGCCAGCAACTGCATGGTGCCGATGACGTTGATCTCTTTCATGGCCATCCGGCCGCCGGCCTGTATCGGCGTGGCGATGACGCCCATGTGCACAACGGTGTCGACACTGGTGGCCGCGATCACTTTGGCGATGATCGGGTTGCGGATGTCGGCGCGGACGAACTCGGTCGTCCCGATGTCCATTCGCGGCGGGACGACATCGACCCCGACGACCCGTTCGATCGTCGGGTCCTCGGTCAGCCGACGAGCCAATCGCCCGCCCAGATATCGCGACACACCGGTGACCAGGACGACCCGAGCCATCTCGACCTCCCCGCGTCGCCGCGCCTGGTGACTCCTACTTCTTGTTGCGACGCTGAACGCGCGTCTTCTTCAGCAGTTTGCGGTGCTTCTTCTTCGCCATCCGCTTGCGACGCTTCTTGATGACTGATCCCACGTCGGGAACCTCACTCTTGGGGTGCTTGTAGACCGGGTCCGCGACGGACCCAACTGGCGTGAGCCTAGCCGCAGTACGAGGTCGAACCGAACGCGTCAGGCAGACGCGACGAACGCATCCCGTAGGTAGGCGTGCACCGCCTGCTCGGGGACCCGGAAAGACCGCCCGACGCGCGCCGCCGGCAGTTGACCGCCGTGCACCAGCCGGTAGACCGTCATCTTCGACACGCGCATCACTGCCGCGACCTCGGCCACCGTGAGGAACCGCACCTCGGACAGCGGCTGCGCGCCACGGATCGATCGGGTTGGCGCCGGCCGTACAGGATCGATGGGACGTTCGGCTGCGGGCATCGGGCACCGACCTCTGTTCTGCCCCATCTGCGGCGCCGGCTTCCCCTCCGGCGGTCCCGCGCGGGACTCCGGTGTGAGGCTAGTGGCGGTGGGACGGATGGGGAACCGGGCGGCGTTGAGTAAACACATGGAGTCGATCAGCAGGCGATCAAAACCCGTGGAACGGGTCCGCGGCCAGGCCCAAGTGCGGGAACACCGACGTCCGGGTCGCCAGGATCGCGGCGTCGACCGGATCCGAGGGGTCGTAGCCGGCGTCGAACGACTTCGGCCACGGGTCGCGGCCATCGGTCATGTGCCCGGGTGCCGGACGGCCCAGCGACTCCATGCAGAAGCCGCGGAACGCCTCCGGGGTCGCCGTCTTCGGGGCGATGGGCATGTCGATGGCGATGGCAATCAAGTGCGCCCAAACGCGTGGCACCACGTCGACCCACTCGTAACCGCCTCCGCCCAGGGCGATCCACGAGCCGCCGGCGTACCGGTGCGCCCAGCGGTGCAGCGCCTCGGCGGCCATCCGCTGCCCGTCCACGGACATTGTCAGATGTGCCAGCGGATCGTCGAAGTGGGCATCGGCGCCGTGCTGGGACACCAGGATCTGCGGTTGGAACGCCTCGAGCACCTGCGGGGTGACGGCGTGAAAGGCCCGCAGCCAGCCCTGGTCGCCGGTCCCCGCGGGCAGGGCGATGTTGACGGCACTGCCCTCGGCGTTCGGGCCGCCGATGTGGTGCGGATAGCCGGTGCCGGGGAACAGCGTGCGTGGTGACTCGTGGATGGAGACGGTCAGCACCCGCGGGTCGTCCCAGAAAATCTTCTCCACACCGTCGCCGTGGTGGACGTCCACATCGACGTATGCGATCCGCTCGACGCCCTGCTCCAGCAGCCAGGCGATCGCGACGGCGGCATCGTTGTAGACGCAGAAGCCCTCGGCGGCACCGGGCATCGCGTGGTGCAGACCACCGGCCAGGTTGACCGCGTGCTCGGCGCTGCCGCTGTGCACCAGTTGCGCCGCCAGCAGGGTCGCGCCGGCGACCAGGGCGGCGGCGTCGTGCATGCCAGGGAACACGGGGTCGTCCGGGGTTCCCAGCCCGAACGCCTCGTTCTCGTAGTACGGATCCACGCTGGCCTGCCGCACCGCCTCGATATAGGCGGCGTCGTGGACCCGCAACAGGTCGGTCTCGGTGGCCTGGGGAACCGGTGAGGCGACGTCGACGTGGACGTGATTCAGCAGCCCGAACTCGATCGCCAACCGCATCGCCAACTGCACCCGTATGGGCGCCAGCGGATGTCCCGGGCCGAAGTCGTAGGCCCGCAGTGCGTCGTCCCAGACGACGCTCACCCGCTCGCTCATGCACGCACGCTAACGCCCGGTGAGACGCCGGCCACACCCAGGCGAATTCCGGTGGGGTGGGCAGCCCGGTCGGTGCGCCAAGCGTGCGGCCTGCACCACCGCAGGCCTCCCCATCACGGCTGCCACGGCTCAGGCCTCGGCGGCGAGTTCCCGCGAACGGTCGCGAGCAGCCTCCAGGGCGGTGAGGAAGGCCGCCCGTACTTTGTGGTCCTCCAGCTGCCGCAACGCCGCGGCGGTCGTCCCGGCCGGCGAGGTGACCTGCTCGCGCAGCACCACCGGATGCTCGCCGGTCTCGCGCAGCATGGTCGCCGCGCCGAGGGTCGTCTGCACCACCAGCTCGGTCGCGGTGGTCCGCGGCAGGCCCAGGTGCACGCCCGCCTCGATCATCGCTTCGACCACGAAGAAGATGTACGCAGGTCCACTGCCCGACACCGCCGTCACGGCGTCCAACTGCTTCTCCGGCACCCGGATCACCTTGCCGACGGCTCGCAGCAGTGCCTCGGCGCGCTCCAGGTGCTCCTCGTCGCAGGACGTCCCGGCGGCGACGGCAGCCATCCCCTGGTCGACCAGGGCAGGGGTGTTCGGCATGACGCGGACGCACGGCGTCCCGGCGGGCAACCGCTTCTCCAGATAGGCCGTGGTGACCCCGGCCGCCAGAGACACCACCAGCGTGCCGGGCCGGATGCTGCCGGCGACCTCCGCCAGCACCACACCCATGTCCTGCGGCTTCACGACCAGGACGAGGGTGTCGGCCCGCTCGGCGGCCTGGGCGTTCGACACCACGGTGACGCCGTAGCGCTCGGTCAGCTCCGCGCCGCGCTCGGCCCGGCGTTCGGCGACCAGCAGGTCCTCGGCGCGCTTTCCGGAGCGGATCAGGCCGGACAGCAGGGTTTCGCCCATCACACCGGCGCCAACGACCGCGATCAGACTCACGCTGCACTCCTCCACACCAACGACGGGACTGGGCATAGTGACATTCGGCCGATCAACCCGAAACGGCTGAGACGGTTCAACTTTTGGACGTCAACGACTTCAGGAACAGTGACAGGTTGGCCGGCTTCTCGGCCATCCGCCGCACCAGATAGCCGTACCAATCCTCGCCGTACGGCACATACACCCGCATCCGCTCCCCCTGCGCGGCCAGCCGGCGCTGTTCCCCCGGCCTGATCCCGTACAGCATCTGGTATTCATACGTTCCGCGCGCCCGCCCGTAGCGCACCGCCAGGGCCCCCGCGATGTCGATCAGCCGCGGGTCGTGCGAGGCGACCATCGGGTACCCGGCGCCGCTGAACAGGATCTTCAGGCAGCGTACGTAGGACCGGTCGATGTCGCCCCGGTCGACGAACGCGACCGACTCGGGTTCGTCGTAGGCGCCCTTGCACAGCCGCACCCGGGACCCAGCCGAGGCAAGGTCGCGGCAGTCCCCCTCGGTGCGGTGCAGGTAGGCCTGCAGGACCGCACCCGTCGTGGGGAAGTCGGCGCGCAGCCGGCGCAGGGTCTCCAGGGTGGCGTCGGTGGTGGTGTGGTCCTCCATGTCGAGGGTCACCGTCGTCCCCGTGCGCCGGGCCCGCTCGCAGATCAGCGTCGCGTTGTCGTAGGCCTGCTGCTCCCCCGCGTCGGGCAGCGCCTGACCGACGGCGGATAGCTTCACCGACACCTCGGCCGAGCCAGTCAGGCCCAGGTGGTCCAGGGCGTCCAGCAGGTTCAGGTACGCCCGTGCCGTAGCCCACGCCTGAGCTCGGTCGGTGACGTCCTCGCCGAGCCGGTCCAAGGTGACCAGCAGCCCCTGGTCGGCCAGGGTTTGCGTGACACCGACCGCATCGGGGACCTGCTCACCAGCGACGAACCGGCGGACCACGGAGCGGGTGATGGGCGCCTGCGCGGCGACGCGGCGCAGCGCGTCGTTGCGTGACACGGACAGCAGGACGCCACGCAGCACGGGATCTCCAGGGGCGAGGTGGGACGGCCGGCTCAGGCTAGCCGCCCGCGCACCTGCTCACTATTTACCTGCTCATTGGCACCTCGCTGCGTCGGTTCCGCGATCCCTGCCCTCGCTGCGCTCGGGCGACGGGCGTCGCTGCACCTCCTTGCTCAGTGCCGACCAGGCAGGCTCTTCGACGGATCCAGCAGGTCTTGGATCAGCGGCGCGTACAGCTTGATGACGACATCCTCCGGCGCGGAGGCCAGCGGTTCGAGCCGGACGGCGTAGCGGACGACCGCCAGCCCGACCAAGTGCGCGGAAATCATCGCGACCCGCATCCGGGCATCGGGAATCCCCACGGCGGCAGCGATCCGGTCCAGCAGGCTGGCCTCCAGGAAGTCGCGGATCGTCTGGGCTGCCCGGCCGGCCGAGGCCCCGGCCTGGAACAGTGCCGCGAGGTCCGCCCGGGAGCCCTCATCGCCAAGGATCTCGAAGGTGGCCCGCACCAGCCTTTCGCCCATGCCTGCTAGGCCGGGGGCGAGCAGCTGCGGAACGGCGGTCGCCGGATCGAACGGCAACCTCATGGCCGCAGCGAAGAGCCGGTCCTTACTGTCGTAATACCGACGGACCACCGCGGGTGCTACGCCGGCCGCCGCGGCGACGCCCTTCATGCTCGTGTTGACGTAGCCACGGGCGTGGAACGCCGCCCGGGCCGCGTCGAGCACGGCATCGCGTACCTCGTCCCTGGCCATGGGGTCACTGTAGGGACGATCACCGTCACGGGCCCGGTGTCGCACTGCATCGACGCGTGTCGTTGGGCCCCGGTCCAACGACGCGCCGCCCAGGGCGATCGGCCCCTTCCGCAATGGGCCACCTTGGGCCCACGCTGGCTGCGGACGGGCCGGACTCCCAGCGAGCGGTTCGTCCCAGGCACGTACGACCCCGGGAGGATGAGCATGATGCACATGGAAGAGGTGACGATGCATGGGCATCGCATCAGCTACCGGGAGGACGGCGACCCGTCGGCGCCTGCCCTGTTGCTCATTCATGGCATCACCAGCAGCAGCGCGACCTGGGACCCGGTCATCCCGCTGCTCGCCCAGCACTCCCATGTGATCGCCCCGGACCTGCTCGGGCACGGCGACTCCGACAAGCCGCAGGCCGATTACTCCCTCGGCGCCCTGGCCAGTCACCTGCGTGACCTGCTGGAGACCCTGGACATCGACTCGGTCACCGTGATGGGTCACTCGCTCGGTGGTGGCGTGGCGATGCAGTTCGCCTATCAGTATTACGCGCACTGCAATCGGATGATCCTGGTCTCCAGCGGCGGCCTGGGCCGTGAGGTCAGCATGGCGCTGCGGATCGCCACGCTGCCGGGTGCGGAGTACGTGCTACCGGTGATCGCGCACCGCTCGGTCCGAGAGGTCGGTATCGCGGCGTCCAAGGTGCTGAGCCACCTGCCACTGCGGTTACGGCCGTCAGTGGCAGAAGCCGCCCGGGGGTATGCCTCGCTGTCGGACAGCACGGCGCGGGCCGCCTTCGTCCACACCCTGCGCAGCGTCGTCGGACCCAGTGGTCAGCGGGTCAGCGCACATGATCGGCACTACTTAGCCGAAGGCCGCGCCACCCAGATCGTGTGGGGCGCCCACGACACGATCATCCCGGTGGCGCACGCCTACGCCGCACACGAGGCGATCGCCGGCAGTGAGTTACAGATCTTCGAGCAGTCCCGGCACTTCCCGCACCGCGACGAACCGGACCGGTTCGCCGCAGTGGTAAACGAGTTCCTCGCCCGGACCACCCCGTCGGAGCTGACCAGGGCGGCCATGCGCCAACGACTCGCTGGTGGTAACGGCCGGACCGTGTCGAGTAACGGCACCCAGTCGCTGCCCTAACCTCGCTCCCCACACGGGCTGGGACGGAGGGCGGTCGCGGGCATGGCGACGAATTCGGGGAGCGCGCGGCGCGGGTGGCGCACCCGGGCGATGACCCTGCTGCCTGGTCTTGCTCGGCTGCGGCACTACGACCGGGCTCGACACCTGCGCGGTGACCTGCTCGGCGGGGTGACCGTCACCGCCTATTTGGTGCCGCAGGTGATGGCGTACGCCACGCTGGCCGGGCTGTCCGCGCAGGTCGGGCTGTGGACCATGATCGTCACGATGGCGCTGTACGCATTGTTCGGGTCGTCCCGGTTGCTGTCGGTCGGGCCGGAGTCGACCACGGCCCTGTTGACCGCCGCGGCCTTGGCGCCGCTCGCGGCCGGAGATGGCGGGCGTTATGCAGGGCTCGCGGCGTTGCTGGCACTGCTGGTCGGGGGCATCTGCCTGCTGGCGTGGCTTTTCCGGATGGGGTTCCTGGCGGACCTCTTGAGCAAACCGGTTCTGGTCGGTTACATGGCCGGCGTCGCGGTCATCATGATCTCCAGCCAACTTGGCAAGATCACTGGGGTACCGGTTCGCGGCGACACGTTCGTGGACCAGATGCGCAGTTTCGCCGACGCGGTCCGTGTGCACGGCGTGAGTATGCCGACCCTGGTCCTGGGGACGTCCGTGACGGTGTTCCTGTTGCTCACCGCGCGACGTTTCCCGCGGGTTCCCATGCCGTTGGTGGCGGTCGGGCTGGCCGCTTTCGCCGCCTGGGCGCTGCAGTTGTCGGAGCGTGGTGTGGGCACGGTCGGCGCCGTCCCGGCGGGACTCCCGACGGTCGGACTGCCAACCTTCTCGGTGTCCGATGCCTCAGTACTGATCCTCCCGGCGATCGGGATCACCGTGGTCGGATACGCCGACGTGATGCTCACCGGGCGGACCTTTGCCATGCGGCACCACCACCGGATCGATGCCAACACCGAGTTGCTGGCCATGTCCGCGGCCAACGTGGGAACCGCGTTCGTCGGTGGATACCCGGTGTCTGCCAGCGGAAGTCGCACGGTGATCGCTGAGGCCAGCGGTGCGCGTACCCAGGTCTATTCGCTGGTCGCGATCGGCGGGGTTCTGGTCACGGTGCTGTTCCTGGGCGGTCTGCTCGCCGCATTCCCGTCAGCCGCGCTCGGCGGTCTGGTCGTCTATGCCGCACTGCGCCTCATTGATGTGGCGGAGTTCCGCCGGCTATGGAGTTTCCGTTATCGGGAGTTCGGCATCGCGATCGGCGCGACCTTCGGGGTGCTGGCCCTGGGCATCCTGTACGGAGTGCTCTTCGCCATCGGCCTGTCGGTCGCTGATCTCCTCGTGCGGGTAGCCCGCCCGCATGACGGGGTGCTCGGCCAGGTGCCCGGCCTGGCCGGTTGGCACGACGTCGATGACTACCCGAACGCACAACAGATACCCGGCCTGGTGGTGTTCCGGTACGACTCACCCCTGTTCTTCGCCAACGCCGAAGATTTCGTCACCAAGTGCCTGGCGACGGTCACCGAGGCGGAGCCACCGGCTCGCTGGTTCCTGCTGAATGCTGAGGCCAACGTCGAAGTGGACATCACCGGACTCGATGCGCTGGAACAGGTCCGTACCGAATGCCATCGTCAGGGGGTGGTGTTCGCACTGGTGCGGGTCAAGCACGACCTGGAGATCCCGCTGGAGGCGCACGGTATCGCCGCCCGGATCGGGGCGGAGTTCATGTTCCCAACGTTCCCGGTGGCGTTGGCTGCCTATGAGTCCTGGGTCCGCGACCATCCGACTGGCGGCCGGTGAGCGCGGCATCGCGGCTGTCGGCTCGATGGCGTCAGGCGTTGGCATCGGGACGTGAGCG
>JBBQYX010000009.1:0-69629 GCA_038208295.1 Candidatus Nanopelagicales bacterium
GTCATGGTCGTCGCCACCTCCGACCAGCCGTCCGTCGTCCGGCTGCGAGCCGCGTTCGTAGCCACCCGGATCGCCGAGTGGTTCCGCGACCAAGGCGCCGATGTGTTGCTGCTGATGGACTCTGTAACACGTACAGCCTTCGCCCAGCGCGAGGTCGGATTGTCCGCCGGTGAACCACCGGCCACCCGCGGATACCCCCCGAGTGTGTTCGGGCTTCTGCCCAAACTGATGGAACGAGCCGGCGCTAGCGACCGGGGCACCATCACCGCGCTCTACACCGTGCTGGTCGAGGGCGACGACATCCACGACCCCATCGGTGACACGGCCCGCTCGATTCTGGACGGCCACATCGTTTTGGACCGGGCGCTGGCCACGTCGGGCCACTATCCGAGTATCGACGTGCTCGGCTCGGTGTCCCGTGTTGTCTCAGCGATTACCGACCGGTCCCAACGAGCGGATGCGACCGAGCTGCGCCGACTGCTGGCGGCCTACCGGGACAGCAAGGTGCTGTTGGAGATCGGGGCCTACGTGCCGGGCAGCGACCCGGTCGTGGACCGGGCCCGGCAGTTGATGCCCGCCATCGATGCGTTTCTCCGCCAGGACGTCGACGAGGTCTGCAGCATCGAGGAAACCTGGACGCGGCTGCACGCCGTGGTGACGTCATGAGCCGCCGATCCCCCTTCGCTGTCCTGCAGCAGGTACGCGACGTCCGGGAGCGCCTGGCACGTACGGAGGCGGCTCGCGCGCACCACGCTTGGGTGGAGGCAACCTCCGCCGTGGTCGACGGCGAGGAGACGCTGCGGGAGATGTCATTCCCCGACCGGGGTTCCCGGTCGAGTTTCCTGGCGGCTGCTGCTGCCATGCGGGCCCAGGCGGGTGCGGTCGTCGCACTGCGGGCGGCAGCCGAGCAGCGCGCGGCAGGTAAGGAAAGTGCGCGGCAAGCGTGGACGCTGGCCGAGCAGGACCGCAGCGCAGCGGAGCGGCTCATGCAGCGAGAGGCAGCTCGCGTCGAGGCCGAACGATCCCGGATGGAACAGCGGGACCTGGACGAACTCGGCCAGCGTTCCCGCCGGCCCCAACTCGGCGGGTCTGGGCTGACAACGACGAGCGGCAGGCCTGGAGTGGCGATGCAACCTGAAGCAGTAACTCGCCCCCGATCGGCAATGGAGGAAGCGCTGTGACCAGCACGACCGGAGTGCGCGCGCCCGGCGTTGGCGACATTGTCGCGATGCGCTCATCGTCAGTCGCTTCCGGCGGCGGCGGTAGCGAAGAGTTCGACCGTAGTCTGGCCGCGTTGGTGGCTGCCGACCGGCGCGATGATTCTCGCCGCCCGGCGGACCGACTTGCCGCACGCACCGATCACGGGTCCGGCGACTACCGAGACCGCGCAGAGGCTAGGCCCATCGAGCGTGACGGCGCCCACCGGGAGGATCGAGTTCGTCCGCCCAGTGAGCGCTGCGACACAGCGCGCTCGGACCGGGCGCACGCAGCGGCTGCCGGTCGTGGCAGGGAAGCCCGCCGCGCCGACGCCTCCACATCCGGTGCGCAGGGGCGCCGCGCCCCTGCGTCCGGCGACGACACGACAGCGGCTGGTGGCGGCCCGGTATCGACCGGGGCTGACCCTGTCACGAACGAGCCGGGCGCGGATTCGCCGCCGGCGAGCGCCGCGCCACCCAGCGTCGCTGCGGTGGCAGCCGCGTCCGGAACCGATACGGCGGCAGCAGATCTCGTCGAGGCAGGCACAAGCGCCGGGTCGGCCTCGACCGGCGCGGCCGCCTCCGTAGCGGCCGTGGCGATGAGCGCCGGAGAAACTGCGCCGAACGCCAGCCCTGGCGCGGCCAACGCCGCCACGGCCGGGTCCGATCCGGCACCCACCGGTGTGGTCGGCGACCGCGCCGCGGGCAACTCGGCAGCGGGGGTTCCCTCAGTGGCGAGTCCGGAGGTCGACGACGCGCACATCGTGGTGCCACCCAGCGCGAGCATGTCGCGCGGTGTGACGCCCGCGTCCGACGCTGCCGATGTCGCAGCGCAGGCCGCGCTCGCGCGGACCTCAGCGGGACTGGCCGGCAACGACGGACCTGTTGGATCCGGGAGTTCCACGGCAACCGCCGTTGCGCCGCAACCACTCGCGGTCAGCAAGGACGGTCCGATGGCAGGCCCGACTCCTGCTACCGCAACACCGAGTTCGGCCCCTGCGCCGTCTTCGGCGCCGGTCGGGGCAGGGACGGCACCCCATCCGCCGGGACCCGGTCACGCGAGCGCAGCAGGTGTGCCTGGCGTGCCTGTAACCGCCGCCCCCGTCGCCCCCGTCGCCGAGTCCACGGTCCTGCGTACTGAGCAACCCGGCAAACCGACCTCCGCCAACGAACCCGCTGCCAGTCGAATCGACGCGTTGGGAGCAACCGTCACCACCGCCACTCCTGCAACCGAGAATGCACGGGCCACAGTACGTACCAGCGCACCGATGACCGACCCGGCCCTGACGGCAGCCCAACTCGCGCCCCGAATCATGGGACTGCGTCGTCTTGCGGATGGAACACATCATCTGACGATAACGGTGCACCCGCAGGAGATCGGGACGGTACGGATCAGCGTCGAACTGCAGGCAGGGACAATCAGCCTGGCCCTATTGGGGTCGGACGAGACGGCCCGCGCGCTGCTGCGGGATGCCCTGCCGGCCCTGCGACGCGAACTCAGCGACGCTGGCCTGACGCTGGGTTCCACCGACGCTCCCGATCCCGGCACTTCAGGTTTCGGTGGTCACGGTCGAACACAGCAGGGAGACGTCGATGCAGGCCCCGACTGGAGGCGTGCCCCGGCACCACAGCCACGGGACGCGCCTGCCACCCCCGTTCGCCATCCGCGTGCAGCCCCGGCCCATGCCGGTGCCGTCGATCTCAGCCTGTAAAGGAGCAACGTGACCACCACCGGCGCCGTCGGCTCGACGAACGCGGCCGCACAGATCGGGGCGAACTCAGACAGGCAGATCGACCCGTCCCTAAAGAAGGACAAGAATGCCCTCGGGCAGGATGCGTTCCTGAAACTCCTGATCGCGCAGTTGAAGAACCAGGATCCCATGGACCCGGTCAAGGGCGCCGACTTCGTGGCACAGACCGCTCAGTTCTCGGTAGTCGAGAAACTTGAGGAGATGTCTCGGCAGAACGAGTCGTCGCTGTCCAGCCAGCGGATGCTGCAGGCCAGCACCCTGGTCGGGGCGCACGTGACATACACCGACAGCAAAGGCGCAACCCGGCAGGGCCAGGTGTCCTCGGTCATCATCTCCGGCGCTGACCCCGTACTCAAGATCGGTACGGATCAGGTGTCCATGGGGGCCGTCAGCGAGGTCTCAGCTGCCGCTCCCGTCAAGACGACGCCAGCCGCGGGCGCGACCCCGACAACGACGAATCCCCCAGCAGAATCCACTTCGAACACCGATCAATCCACCCCGGCTGCCTGAGCCCCTTTCCCCACCCAGGAGACATCTCATGTTGCGTTCCCTGTTCTCCGGAATCTCCGGCCTGCGCAGTCACCAGACCATGATGGACGTGGTCGGCAACAACATCGCCAATGTCAACACGGTCGGCTATAAGTCGAGCAACGTGGTCTTCGAGGACACCTTGTCCCAGATGGTCAAGGGTGCCGGTGCGCCGCAAGGTGGCAACGCCGGCACGAACCCTGCCCAGGTCGGTCTCGGTGTCAAGGTCGCCGGTATCACCACCAACTACTCCCAGGGCGCGGCCCAACTCACCGGTCGCAGCACCGACCTGATGATCCAGGGCGATGGGTTCTTCGTCGTGAAGAACGGAAACGAGCCGCTGTACTCGCGTGCGGGCGCCTTCTCGCTGGACGCCGGCGGCCGGCTGACCACACCGGACGGCATGATCGTGCAGGGCTGGACCGGGGTGAATGGGGTCATCGCGACCACGGCTCAGCCCGGAAACGTGGTGCTACCGATCGGGACCCTGCTGCCGCCGGTCGGGACGAAGACCACCGTGCTCGGTGGAAACCTGCCCGCGGATGCGAAGCCCGGAGCCAAGTACATGGCGTCGATCACGACGTACGACTCGTTGGGCAAAGAGACGCTGCTCAACTTCACGTTCGACAACACGGCGGTGGCGGCTCCTCCGGCGCCGGACCCGCTTCCCTCGTGGACGCTCCACGTTGCCGACGCAGCGGACCCTGCGACGGATCTCGTATCGACCGGACTCACCTTCGACGCCGCCGGGCAGCTGACGTCGCCGGCCGCAGGTTCCTGGCCGTCATTCGGTACTCCGGCTGTCTCGGTCGACCTCGCCGGCCTGTCCCAGTACGGCGGCTCGTCCACCGTCTCAGCCTTGAGCCAGGACGGCACCGCGATGGGGTCGCTGCAGTCGTTCTCCATCTCCCCCGACGGCACGATGGTCGGGGTGTTCTCCAATGGGATGAAGCAGCCACTGGCCCAGATCGCTCTGGCTGCATTCAATAATCCGCCCGGCCTGGAGAAGGTCGGCAACTCGACCTACCGGACCACAGTCAACTCCGGCTCGGCGCAGCTGGGCATCGCCGGCGGCGGCGGTCGTGGTCTGCTGGCCGGCGGCATGCTGGAGATGAGCAACGTCGACCTGGCCGCGGAATTCACCAACCTGATCGTCAGCCAGCGCGGCTTCCAGGCGAACAGCCGCGTCATCACCGCCTCCGACGAGATCCTCCAGGACCTGGTCAACCTCAAGCGGTAGTCCCAAGCGTGGTAGTGCCGCAGTGGTCGGTGGGGTCGGGTTCCTTCGGAGCCCGGCCCCGTCGCTGCGCTCGGACTAGCACCGGACCAAGCACAAAATGAGCCTCGAACGGTCCCCCTCCGCGGCGCAATCGGCTCAGCCTTGGGGCCCGCGAACCGATAGGACAGATACCTGGGTGCCATGGATGGCGCCCGCGGATCGACCAGGGATGGCTGCCGTGATCATGCTCACGCGTCTGAATGGGGTCGCCTTCGGCCTCAATCCAGACCTGATCGAGCGCGCCGACAGCACCCCCGATACGGTCCTGACCCTCGTCGACGGCACCAAGTACGTCATCTGCGAGAGCGTCTCCGAAGTCATCGCCAAGGTCCGCTGGCTGCGCGCCTCCATCCTGGCTGCCGCAGCGGACTTCGAGAGCAGCGGACTGCGATCCCTGGACGACAGCGACGCGGATGACGCGGGCGGGGACGAACCGAGCATCCCCCGTACCTCCCACCGGGCCCACCACGGCCGCCTTGAAGTCCTGCCGTTCACCCGGAGCACCTGATGGATCCGGCCACGCTGATCGGCATCGGCGCCGCCCTCCTGGCGATCTTCGGTGCGATGATCATGGAGGGCGGGTCTCCCATGGAGATCATCCTCATCCCTCCGTTGATCCTGGTGTTCGTGGGGACTTTCGGAGTCGGCATCGCCGGCGGGCTGATGGACGAGGCCAAGGCCATCCCCGGCAGCCTGCAGAAGGCGCTGCTGAAGGGCAAGCAGGTCGAGGGCGACATCGTCGCCACCATCGTCCACCTCGCCGAGAAGGCTCGGCGTGAGGGGCTTCTCGCCCTCGAGGACGCCATGCGCGACATCGACGACCCGTTCCTGAAAAAGGGTCTGGAACTCGCTGTCGACGGCACTGACCCCGATGGCCTCGCCGAGATCCTGGATGCGGAGATCGACGGCAAGCGAGTACGCGATACCCGGGAAGCGAAGATCTTCAACGATATGGGTGGCTATGCCCCCACCATCGGCATCATCGGTACGGTCATCGGCCTGGTCGGAGTTCTCGGCAACCTGGAGAACCCGTCCGAACTGGGCCACATGATTGCCGGCGCCTTCGTTGCCACTTTGTGGGGCGTGCTGTCCGCCAACGTGTTCTGGCTGCCGATCGGCAACAAGCTCAAGCGCGTCAGCGATGCCGAATGCGCCCAGATGAGCCTCATCGTGGAAGGCATTTTGGCGATCCAGTCCGGCGCCAACCCGCGCATGGTGGACCGCAAACTGCGGGCACTGCTGCCCAGCGCCCCGGCTGCGGAGAAGAAGAAGGCCGCCTGAGATGTCGGCCAACACCAAGGGCCGCCGCAAGAAGGCGGCGCACGCCGAGGAGCATGTCAACCACGAGCGTTGGCTGATCACGTACGGCGACATGCTGACCCTGCTGATGGTGTTGTTCATCGTCCTGTTCGCCATCAGCCAGGTGGACCAGAAAAAGTTCAACGAGCTCAAGGACGGGATGGCCGCCGGCTTCGGCACCTCACCGCAACTCATGGACGGAAGCGCCAGCGTGCTGCCCGCCAGCGCCATGGACAGGACCCCATTCGACCCGCACAGCGGGATGATCATCCGACCCGATGTTGCGGGCGACCTGGCCAAGGAAACCACCAAGGAGGTCACCAGCGGCGCCGCGCGGGCCAAGCAGGCCAGCGACCAACTGAAGAAGATCATCCAGGCAGCGAACATGGCCATGGCCAAGGCCCGCATCGAGGGGAGTCTTCAGGCGGCCGGACTCAGCAAGGACGTGCTCATGCAGATCGATGAGCGCGGACTCGTCGTGAGTCTGATCACCAATAAGGCCCTGTTCGATGCCGACAGCGCCCAGTTGCGACCCGTTACCCGGACCCTGCTGGCCGCCATCGCCCCCGCTCTGCACGACCTGCCCAACAACGTCGCCGTGGAGGGGCATACCAATACCGTCCCGGTGAAACCCAAGAACTTCCCGACGGAATGGGAGCTGTCCTCGGCCCGCGCCGTCACCGTTGCCAGGTACCTGATCTCGGCGGGCGTCCAGCCGCGACGCGTCTCCGCGACCGGCCTGGCCGACCAGCACCCGCTGCTACCCGCCAGCGACCCGCGCTCGACCGCCGCAAACCGGCGCGTGGACGTCGTCGTGCTGGCAGATCTCGGTCTCATTCCAGACGTCAAGGGCGCCAGCGTCACCGTACCCACCACCACCACCACCGACCCCACCACAACGGGAGGAAGCCATGGCTGACAGTGCCCTCAAGGCGCCCACTGCCAAGGGCGATCCGAAGAACCCGTCGGACGCAACCGAGGAAAAGCCAAAGAAGAAGAAGGGCAAGAAGAAGCTCATCGTCATCCTGCTGGTGGTGGTGCTGCTCGCCGTCGTCTACCTGAAGTTCGTCAAGGGTGGAGCCCCCGCCGGGCCGGTCGCGCCGGTGGCCGGCGCGGTCGTCAAGGTCGAGCCGATCTACCTCAACCTCGCCGACGGGCACTACCTCAAACTGGGCCTCGCCCTGCAGGCGACCGCCAGCGCGCCCAAGGAAGTCGACGGCAGCAAGGCCCTCGATGCGGCCATCGACGTCTTCAGCAACATGACCGTGGATCAGCTGACGACACCGGCCACCCGGCAGGCGGCGAAGCTGAAGCTCACCGAACGCGTCGTCGAGGACTACGAGGACGAGGTCATGGACGTCTACCTCACGGAGTTCGTCACCCAGTAGCCCCCACCGGCGGCACGGATGCTGCCTCTCACGCGTTCCGCGGCAAGGAAGCCGCGGCAGGCACCACCCCCACCCTCGTATCAGTCGTGCCCGGCAAATCCTCAAGAGGACGTCGGATCGGCCGATGAGACTTCCGTGAGCGTGGACACCGCAACCGGCCCGACCTCCGGCAGCGGCGTGCCCGTCCCGGCCCAGCCCAACCCGGTTCAGGCCAGCGCGGTATCGAGCGGCGGTAATTCAGGTGCCCGCAAGGGGAAGCCGACCGGGGAGGCCCGGCTCTACGACTTCCGCCGTCCCACCAAGTTGTCCCGTGACCACGTCCGGGTCCTCGAGATCGCCCTGGACACCTTTGCCCGGCAGTGGACCACCCTGCTGACGACCACCCTGCGGGCCGTCTCGACGGTCTCCCTGCGCAGCATCCAGCAGCTGACCTACGACGAGTACGTCGGCTCGTTGCCCAGCCCGACCGTCATGATGATCCTTTCGGTGGAGCCGCTCGAAGGCGCCGGCATCTTGCAGTTCTCCCTCGACAGCGCCATGACCTCCGTCGATCATCTGCTCGGCGGCCCGGGCCTTCCGCCCCAGCCGGAGCGAGCACTGACCGAGATCGAGTCGATGCTGCTCAAGGGCGTCGTCGACCGCGTCCTGCACGAGCTGACCTACGCCACTGAAACGCTCATGAAGATCGAGCCGGTGATCGTCAACATCGAGCACAACCCCCAGTTCGCGCAGGCGGCCGCCCCCTCGGACCTGGTGATCGTCATGTCCTTTGACATGAAGATCGGGGCCGACGAGTGCGTCGCCACCCTCTGCCTGCCCTTTAACGACGTCTTCCCGCACTTGGAGAAGGCCATCGCCGGTAGCGGATTCGGCCGGGACAGGCGGGACCGAGAAGCCGCCGCGCTGGAGGTGGCGACCCGACTCGGGGTCGTGCCCGTGGATGTCTCGGTCCGCTTCACCCCCACCGTCGTGCGGATGTCCGACGTTGTGAACCTGCAGGTCGGCGACGTTCTGCCCCTGGCCCACCCGGTGTCCCAGCCGCTGGCCATCACCGCGGCGGGCGTCACCTTCGCGTACGCAGTCCCCGGCAGTGAAGGCAAAAGCCTGGCCTGCCTCATCGTGAACCCGCCCCAGGAGGCCGACTCATGAGTGTCGTCGACGAGACCGGCAACCCGGCCGACCAGTCCGACGAGTCGGCCGCGGGTCCGCGGGTCGACACCGGCCCCGCCATCGCCGCGGCGGCAGCGGCCGCGGCACAACTGCCGCTGCCCAGCGCCCTCGAACCCGGCGACCCCGAGGTGGGCGACGAGCCGTATCCCCCGCCGGCCCCCACCCAGGTCCTGCAGGTGGTTCTGTCCGGCGAGCGCTCCGGTGACCTGCTGCTCGTCCTCGGCGTCACCCTCGCTGGCCAGCTGAGCGAGGGCCCGCTGGCCGGTCAGGACACGCTGACGCTGCTGCAACCGGCCTTGGAAGCCGCCGCGGCAGCTCTGGGGTGCACCGCCGGCCCAGCGGCGGAGGTCCCGCTGTCCGCGCTGCCCGGCACCGACGACCAGATCAGCGTTCCGCTGCTGCTGGACGGATCGCACAAGGCCACCCTGGCGATCCGCATCGATGGCGGGTTCCCGCTCGCAACCGAGACCGGCATGGACACCGAGGTGCGGGACATTACCGAGGCGATACCGGCACCGGCACCCGTACCGGCGGCGGAACAAGCGCCAGCACCAGCCCAGACACCGCAGTATGAATCACCGCAGTATGAATCACCGCAGTTGCTGCCACCCCAGGACCTGCCGCCGCAATACCAGGCGCCGCAGAACCAACCGCAGTACCAGAATCAACCGCAGTACCAGAATCAACCGCAGTACCAGGCGCCGCAGTATCAGAACGCGCCCAGCGGATACGCACCCGTGCCCGGCCCGCGGCCGGGCCCGGTGGCCTCCAGCCACATCCAGCCCTACCAGCCCCGGCCCGGGCTGGACATGCTGCGGGACGTCGAGATGGAGATCACCGTCGAGATCGGGCGAACCCGGATGCCCGTACGGGCACTGCTGGAACTCGCCCCCGGCCAGGTCATCGAACTCGACCGGGCCGCCGGAACACCCGCGGATCTGCTGGTCAACGGAACCCTGCTCGCGCGCGGCGAGATCGTCGTGGTCGACGAAGACTTCGGTCTGCGGGTCACCGAGATCGTGCACAACGGCCCGGACGCGGATCGGGCCTTTGTCTCCCCGGCGCAGTTCGGTGGGATGAACAGCGGTCCGGTGGGTTGAGGAACTGATGGACACCGCGGGATTGGTCGCGAGGGTATGCCTGTCGCTGGGCGCCGTCATGGGTCTGATCTGGTTGACGGCGGTCATCCTGCGCGGACGTACCGGTGCGCGCAATGCCTCTGTGCTGGAAGTCGTTGCACGCCAACCACTATCCAAGCATGCCTGCGTCACAATGGTGCGCCTGGGAGACAAGGGCATTCTGCTGGGCGTCACCGAGGAACACGTGAGCGTCCTGGGTGAGACCGAACTGCCGGCACCCGAGCAGCCGGCCCGCCGCCGCGGTCGCATGTTGGCCCACAAGTCCGTCGAGTCCACGATCGCCATCAAAAGCGCGCCTGGCCTACGTGCGGTCCCGGCACTGGGCGTCAGGCAGGACATCGCGAACGCCCAGCCAGACCTGGACGACGTGCTGGCAGCAACCGGTACCGACGGCACAGTCGACACACTGAGAAACGCGGCGCGTCCCTCAGCACTGCATGGCTCGATCCTGTCCCCCGCTACCTGGCGGCAGACCGTGGATGCCCTGCGGGAGCGGACGGTCCGTCGATGACCGCCAGGATCAGTCGCGTCGCCACAACCCTGCTGGGGACGGCGACCGTGCTGATCACCAGTGCCGTCGTGGCACCCGCTGCCTTCGGCGCCCCGCTGCCGACCCCCACCCCGTCCGGGTCACCGGCCTCGATCCAGATCGAACTCCCCGGCACTGACCAGCCGTCGACCTCGATCATCGTGCTGCTGGGCCTGACGCTGCTGTCGGTGGCCCCGGCAGCTTTGCTGCTGACAACGTCGTTCACCAAGATCATCGTCGTTCTGTCGCTGACCCGGAACGCCCTCGGCCTGCAGTCAGTGCCGCCCAACCAGGTTCTTGCCGGACTGGCCATGTTTCTCAGCCTGTTCATCATGGCGCCGGTTGTCAGCCAGATCAACACGCAGGCGGTCCAGCCCTACCTGGACGGGGCGATCACCGTCAATCAGGCCTACGACGTCGGGGTGGAGCCCCTGCGTACGTTCATGTTGGAGCACACCCGCCAGGACGAACTCCAGTTGATGATCAAGCTCTCGAAGTCGGATCAGCCGGCCAACGAGAAGGACGTGTCGATGACCACCCTGGTCCCGGCCTTCGTCCTGTCCGAACTGCGCGCCGCCTTCATCATCGGATTCGTCATCTTCCTCCCGTTCCTGATCATCGACATGGTCGTCAGCGGACTACTGATGGCAATCGGCACCATGATGCTGCCCCCGGTGATGATCTCTTTGCCGTTCAAGTTGTTGCTGTTCGTCCTCGTCGACGGCTGGGGACTGGTGGTCACGGCGCTGGTGACGAGTTACCAATGACGAGCATGCAGCACGACTCGCTGGGAATCGATGCACGCACTGTCCAACCGCATACCTTGGGAGTAAACCCCTCATGAACGACACCCAGGTCGTCCAACTCGGTATGCAGGCGATGATCGTCGCCGCGAAACTCTCCGCGCCCATCCTGCTCACGGCGCTCGCCGTGGGTTTCGCGATCTCCCTGGTGCAGACCATGACCCAGATCCAGGAGATGACGCTGTCCTTCGTACCGAAGATCGTCGCTGTCGGCACCGCCATCCTGGTCAGCGGCAACTGGATGCTGCACGAACTCACCGGATTCACCCTGGAGGCCTTCGCATTCATCCCGCAGCTTCTCGGCAAGGGCTGAGCCGCGCTGCGATGTGTACGACAGCGCTGGCGACACGGCCATGACAGGCCCCTCGGCCGTCGACCTGATGGCCTTCCTGCTGGTGACCACGCGGGTCATGGCGTGGCTGGCCATCTCGCCACCGTTCAACGGCCGCAACGTCCCGGCCACCGTGAAGGCACTGCTCGCCGCCGCCATCGGCCTGCTCCTGACGCCGAGCACCGTGGCGCACGTACCCAGCCTGGACACCGCCTCGATTGTCAGTGCCATCGTCGTCCAGGTTCTGGTAGGAGCCGCACTGGGGTTCATGACGCTGGTTTTCGTCGCGGCCGTCCAGGCCGCCGGGAACCTGATCGACCTGTTCGGTGGTTTTTCGCTGTCCGCCGCGTATGACCCATTGTCGATGAACGGAAACTCCGTCTTCGGCCGCCTGCACCAGTTCCTTGCCGCGGTGTTGATGCTGGTCACCGGTGCGTACGCACTCTGCCTGGCCGGACTGTCCCGATCGTTCGACCTGGTGCCGTTGGACGGGTCCGTCGACTGGTTGGGGGACATCACCGAGGTCGGGGGGGCACTGGGCGCCATGTTCCTGGCCGCCGTCCAGCTCGCCGCCCCGCTGATCGGCGTCATGTTCCTCGCCGATGTCGGCCTGGGGCTGATGACCCGGATCGCACCGGCGCTGAACGCCTTCTCGCTCGGCTTCCCGCTGAAAATCATGGTCGTCCTGGTCCTGGTCGGCTTCACGTTCCCGCTGCTGCCGAGCGCTGTCACGTCCCTGGTCACCGACGGGGTCACCGCCGGACTGACCCTGATCGGCGGCTGATCCGATGGCCGCCGGCAGCTCCGACAAGACCGAGCAACCGACCCCGAAACGGCTCAAGGACGCCAAGCGCGACGGCAACGTCGCCCGGTCCCCCGACATCACCGCGTGGCTCGGCATCCTGGGTATGTCCGTGCTGATGCAGCTCACCATCAGCCGTACGTACGACGCAGCAGCCGCCACCATGCTCAGCGTCCGCTCCATCACTGCAGACCCCGATCCCGGGCAAGCGCTGGCACTGCTTGGCGAAGGACTGAAACTGGCCGCCCTGGCGGTGCTGCCGCTGTTCGCGGCGCTGATGCTCATCGCGGTCATCGGCGGTGCGGCCCAAGGCGGCGCGATGCCGGTCCCGAAGCGGCTGAAACCCAAGTTCAGCAAACTCAACCCCTGGAACGGCCTCAAACGCGCCTTCGGCCCGCAGGGCGGCTGGGAGATGATCAAGGCGCTGCTGAAGTCGACCCTGGTCGGGATCCTGGTCTATCGCGCCGTCGTCGACATCACCCCTGTGGTGATGGGATCCGGTGCCCTGCCAGTGCGGGCGGTGGTGATGACCATTGGCACCACTGCCGTGTCGTTGGTCCGTAACGTGGCCGCGGCGGCGTTGGTGCTGGCCGCGGTGGACTACTTCGTCTCCTGGCGGCGCATCCGCAAACAGGTCCGGATGACCCGCAAGGAGGTCACCGACGAGAACAAGCAGGCCGAAGGCGACCCGCAGGTGAAGGCATCGCTGCGGCAACGGGCCCAGGCACTCAGCCGCAACCGGATGATGGCCGACGTCCCGCAGGCCGACGTCGTCATCCTCAACCCCACGCACATCGCCGTCGCGTTGAAATACAGCCCCGGCAAGGGTGCGCCCCGGGTGGTCGCCAAGGGCGCGGGGGTGGTGGCGGCTCGGATCCGGGCCTTGGCCAGCGAGAACCGGGTGCCGATGGTGGAGGACAAGCCGTTGGCCAGGGCACTGCACAAGACGTGTGACATCGGCCAGGAGGTCCCTCGGGACCTATACACCGCGGTGGCGCGCATCCTCGCCTTCGTCATGGCCCTGAAGAAGCGTGGCACCGCGGCCGGGGTGCACACGTCCGCGTCGATGGCGCGCAGCGCGGCCCTGGCCGCCCGGCAACCCGTACGCGCCTGAGCGCAAACTCGATCACCCGCCCGGGTCAGCCCGAACCGCTCAGGTGCCGACCGCACCCTGCCGATGGGGAAATGCCAGGACGGCACGTACGGCCACGGAACGGCGACGCCCGCTGACGAGGGACCAGTTGCGTGTCCGGTCTACGCCTGAGCCAGTTCTCGGTGCCCGTCGCCGTCGTCGCGATCATCGCCATGATGATCGTGCCCCTCCCGCCGGCCGCCCTGGACCTGCTGATCTCCTGCAACATCGCCTTCGCGCTGGTGGTGTTGCTGATGTCGATGTACGTCCGCAAACCGCTGGACTTCTCGATCTTTCCCTCGCTGCTGCTGGTCGCCACCTTGTTCCGGTTGGCGCTGAACGTTTCCGTCACCCGCCAGGTACTAGTCAACGGCTACGCCGGTCAGGTTGTCGACGCCTTCGGGCACTTCGTCATCGGCGGTTCGCTGGTCGTCGGCCTGGTCATCTTCCTGATTCTGATCGTCATCCAGTTCGTCGTCATCACCAACGGTGCCGGCCGGGTCGCCGAGGTGGGCGCCCGCTTCACCCTGGACGCGATGCCCGGCAAGCAGATGGCCATCGACGCCGACCTGAACGCGGGCCTGATCGACGACGACGAGGCGCGCCGGCGGCGCCGGGAGATCGCGGCCGAAGCCGACTTCTACGGCGCGATGGACGGTGGCTCCAAGTTCGTCAAGGGCGACGCCATCGCAGCCGTGATCATCACCATCATCAACCTGGTCGGGGGGCTGCTCATCGGTGTGCTGCAGCGCGGCATGGAGGTCGGCGAGGCCGTCTCGCAGTACTCCCTGCTGACCGTCGGCGACGGCCTGGTCTCCCAGGTCCCCGCGCTGATGCTCTCGGTCGCGACCGGCCTGGTGGTCACCCGCGCAGCCACCGACCAGGACATGGGCGCCGACGTCATCACCCAATTCGGGATGCAGCAGCGCGCCCTGCAACTCGGCGGCGCCGGTGTCCTCGCGATGATGCTCATCCCCGGGCTGCCGAAAGTGCCGTTCATCCTCGTCGGCGGGACGATCCTTTTCATTGCCAGCCGGGTCAAGGCCCCGATCACTGCAGCTCAGGAGGCCGAGGTTCGTGCCGTGGAGGCGCGGGCCAAGACGCCGGTTGTCGCCCCGGATTCCCCCGAAGCGCTCATCGAAGAGATGCGCGTCGACCCGGTGGAACTCGAAGTCGCCTATGACGTCGTCGACCTGGTCGACCCCAACCAGGGTGGCGATCTACTCGCCCGGGTCAAGGGTCTGCGCCGCAAACTCGCCCTGGAACTAGGCATGATGCTGCCCCCGGTCCGAACTCGCGACGACCTGGAACTGCCCCTGTCGACGTATCGCATCCGACTGCACGGGGTGGAGGTCGCCCGCGGCCAGGCGCCGCCGCTGCGAGTGCTGGCCATCGGGGACAACCTCGACGTCCTGCCCGGTGAGGACACCCGCGAGCCGGTATTCGGGCTGCCCGCGAAGTGGATCAGCGCGGACCTGCAACGGCAAGCGGAACTGTCCGGCGCGACCGTGGTCGACCGGGCCTCCGTCGTGACCACTCACCTGGCCGAGGTCGTACGGGACAACGCCAGCCGACTGCTGGGCCGCGAGGATGTGCGATTCCTCGTCGATGCCGTCAAGCGCAACAACCCGGTTGTCGTGGAGGAACTCACGCCAGCGGTCCTCACCCTCGGTGAGATTCAGCGAGTCCTGCAGCAGCTCTTGGAGGAGCGGGTCCCGATCCGTGACCTCGTCCGCATCTTCGAGGCCCTGTCCGCGCGCGGCCGGCACGGCACCGACCTGGACGGCCTCGTCGAAGCTGCCCGAGCCACCCTCGGCCCGGCCATCTGCGCCGCCTACACCAACGACGGATCGCTGCACGTCATCACGCTGGACCCCATGGTCGAGCAAGAGATGCTCGGGCAGTTGCGCACCAGCGACCAGGGCTCGTTCCTGCTGCTCGACAGCGCACAACTGGTCAGCATGGGCCAGCAGATCACTCGGTTGGTCGAGGACGGGGAACGCAGCGGATACCAACCGGTCCTGGTCTGCGCCGCGCAGATCCGCTCCGCACTGCGCAGGTTGTTGCGTACGGAGTTCCCGCGGCTCGGCGTCCTGGCCTACACCGAACTCGGCGGACCCGCTGAGATCCAAGCGATCGGGGTGGTGAGCGGTGCCCACGTACGTGCTGCCTGACAGGTTCCCACCCGCGTGCCGAATGACCCGGCGAACGGAGCGTTGAGTCGTGTCTACCCGTCTCCTTCTCCAGGGCACCGACATCGAGGAACTCCTCGAACAAATCCGTAGCGAGCACGGCTCCGCCGCTCGGATCGTGCGGGCCGAGCGCATCCGTACCGGCGGTGTGGCGGGTTTCTTCGCCAAGGAACGGTTCGAGGTCAGCGTCGAGGTCGCCGCCACGGAGGCAGAAACGGCCCCGGCACAAACTGCGGGCCGGCCGTTTCCCCTGGATACTGCGCTGCCCGGGGATACTTCGCTACCCAGGAATACCGCGCTACCCAGGGACACTGCGCTGCCGACGGGCAGTGCGGCGGCCCGCATCCCGAGACTGCCCGCAGAGCCCGCAATGTCAACGCCCGCACTGTCAACGCCCGCTCTGTCCACGCCCGCTCTGTCCACGCCCGCTCTGTCAACGCCCGCTCTGTCAACGCCCGCGATGCCAACGCCGGCCGTGCCAAGCCCCGCAGCGCCAAGGCTGGCAGCGCCGGATGATTCTGCGGGGCCGTTGGCAATGCGCCTGCTCGCCGCCTACGACCAGCAGGACCGCCTGGAGTCATTCACGGCCGCTCAGGCAACAGCACCAACAGCTGAGTCCCTGCCGGGGCCCATGGCTGTCTCGGTCGCCGCATCGGCACCGGCTGCTGGGGCCGCACCAACGGCAACGCACGCCCCCGCGCCGCTGGTTGGGACCGCACGAGCCACTGACGCCGCGCCCAGTTCTTTCGTCCCACTGTTTGCGGCGGAACGCACCGACGAACTCCTCGACGACGGTTTCGCGGCCGTGTTGGCCCGCTTGGCCGCGGCCCAGGTAGCGCGGTCTGCGCAGGAGACCTCTGCGGAAATCCCCAGCCCGCCGACCGACGTCACTGCCGCAGCCGCCGCCACACCCACGCAGCCAAGCACCGGACCCATCCCCGACGGGCCCATCCCCGCCGATGCCGCGGCACTCATCCCGGCCGAGTCGGCCGCGAGCGACGTCGAACCCACCAGCAGCGCCGCGGCAGCCGCCGCCACGCAGCCGGCACCCAACCCCGCAGCGTCCCCCGCGGCCAAGACCCGCCCGGCATCAGCTGCAAAGAACGGCCGCAAGCCGACCACCCGACCAGCCTTGGCCACGGCAAGCCCCCTCGCGGCGACCTCGGCAGTCGCGCCGGGTGTGAGCCAGCTGCCGGTCGAGACCATGGCGACGCCGGCCCCGCCGCGCGGCCCCGGCCAGGTACTCGCCTTCGTCGGCGCAGCCGAGGCGGCCTACGCTGCCGCGACCGAGCAGGCCCGCCGGATGCGGGTCCCGGGAACCCGGGTGCTGCTCGCCAGCCCCGAGCCGATCGCCGCCCGGGTGCCGCCCGCGCGGCGGTTGGCAGATCCCGCGGCGGCGCTGGGCAAGGCCGCAACCTTCCCGACCAGCGGCGGCGTCACGATCGTCGCCGTCGACGCCCCGCTGAGCGTCGGCTGGGACCCCGAGGTGGCCTCGTGGACCCGCGGCCTAATCGCGGCGTTGGCCCCGGAGGCGATCTGGGCCGTCGTGGACGCCACCCGCAAGCCCGCGGACCTCACCGACTGGTTAACCGCCCTGGGCCGGGTCGATGCGATCGCCGTGCAGAACGCCGCCGCCACCCGTGATTTCTCGACGGTCACGTCGCTGGGCGTCCCCGTGGCGACCGTCGACGGCCGGCCACCGCGTCGCGGCGAGCTGTCGGCAGCTCGACCGTTGACCGTGGGCGCTGACACAGACTGGGGCGTCGCATGAGGCACATCACGCCCGGCGCCGTCCTGTTGGGACTGCTGATGAGCGGGCCCGCCCTGGTGAACGCTTTCCAGAGCCCGACCGGTGACCTGGTCGACGCCATGGTCGCTTTCCTGCTCGCAGTGCTCGTCGCAGCGGCCGGCCTGGCCGCTCTTGAGGCACTGACCGATGCCTACCGGCACGGGGCGGGACGAGTCGAGCGTCGCACCCCCACCGTCCTGCGCGCCACAGCCGTGCGCGAGGACCTGGAGCAGCCACGCAATTAGCACGTCGGCGCATGCACGTCCTGCGTACAAGCAACGCATCGCAAGCCCTAAGGCGACCCCCAGCCCGTCCGATAGGAGGGTGTCACCGCCGCCAAGGGGGCAGGTATCCAGTGTCCGACATCGACGAAATCGTCAGCGAGTTCCTGGTCGAGAGTCACGAGAACCTCGATCAACTCGACCGCGACCTAGTGTCACTCGAGCAGCAACCCGACTCGAGGGAACTGGTCGCGAGCGTCTTCCGCACGATTCATACGATCAAGGGAACCAGCGGGTTCCTCGCCTTTAACCACCTGGAGTCGATCACGCACGCGGGTGAGAGCCTGCTGGCGCGCATCCGCGACGGCAAGCTCCCGCTGGACGAGGCGCGGACCAGCGTGCTGCTCGACATGGTCGACGCCGTCCGCAGTCTGCTGGCGCACATCGAGCTGGCAGGGGACGAAGGCTCGCCCGACCATTCCGCTCTGGTGGCCCGGCTCGAGGCCGCGCACAACCCGACGGCTCTAACCACCAGCGCACCGGCGGAGGCCCCGGAGTCGGCGCCAGAGTCGCCGCCAGGGCCGGCTTCAGCACCCGATGAGTTGGAACCGGAGACGGAGCCGGAGCCGCCTCCTGTGGCTGAGATCCAGGCGCCAACTCACAGTGAGACCAAACTCGTCGCCGAGGGTGACCCCCAGGTCGAGACTGAGCCGGTCGACGCGCTCTCGGCACACGCCGTCCACGACTCGACCGTTGTACCCAGGATCGGCGAGATCCTCATCGACCAGGGCCTGGTGGATGACACCGATGTGGCCCTGGCGTTGCTGCAGCAGGACGTCCAGCGGGAGACCAGCGCCGCCCAGGCCGAGTCGGGCAGCGACCACAAGCGCAGCGTCGCCGATTCCACGCTGCGCGTCGACGTCGACCTGCTCGACAGCCTGATGCGGCTGGTCGGCGAACTGGTCCTGACCCGCAACCAGGTCGTGGCGCACGCCGCGACGCTGGGCGACACCACCCTGCAGCGCTCCAGCCAGCGACTGAACCTGATCGCCAGCGAGCTGCAGGAAGGCGTCATGAAGACGCGGATGCAGCCCATCGACAACGTGTGGAGCAAACTGCCCCGCGTCGTACGGGATCTGTCCGTGTCCTGCGGCCGGCAGGTTCGCCTGGTGATGGACGGTCGCGACACCGAACTCGACAAGACGATCCTTGAGGCCATCAAGGACCCGCTGACCCACCTGGTTCGCAACTCCATCGACCACGGCATCGAGCCGCCGAACGTCCGGATCGCCGCTGGTAAGCCGGCCGAGGGTGTGCTGTCCCTGCGCGCCTACCACGAAGGCGGCCAGGTCAACATCGAGGTCGCCGACGACGGTGCCGGCATCGACGCAGCCAAGATCGGCCAGAAGGCATTGGCCAAGGGGCTGGTCACGCGCGAGTCCCTGTCGACGATGTCCCCCCGAGACGTGCTCGCCCTCATCTTCGAACCGGGACTGTCCACCCGCGAACAGGTCAGCAACGTCTCCGGCCGCGGCGTCGGCATGGATGTGGTCAAGACCAACATCGAGAACATCGGCGGCGCGGTCGACGTCGCCAGCGAGCCAGGCGCCGGCACCACGATCCGCATCAAGATCCCGCTCACGCTGGCGATCATCCCGACTGTCACGATCGAATCCGGGGGACAGCGTTTCGCGGTCCCGCAGATCAGCCTGGTCGAGTTGGTGTCCCTCGACGGGGACCACCAGCAGATCGAGCACATCTCCGGGTCCCCCGTATACCGGTTGCGTGGCAAGCTCCTGCCACTGGTGTTCCTGGACGAGTTGCTGAGACTGCGTACGGAGGAACGCGATCCAGCGATCCCTGCGTACATTGCCGTCCTCAACGCCGACGGACAGCAGTTCGGCATCGTCGTCGATCAGGTACTCAACACTGAGGAGATCGTCGTCAAGCCGCTGTCCCAGCAATTGAAGCGGCTGTCGATGTACTCCGGCGCGACGATTCTCGGTGATGGCCGAGTGGCGCTGATTCTCGATGTCCTAGCGCTGGCACAGCAATCCAGTGTGCTTGCTCCCGAGCGGCGCCACGATGACGCCGCTGACCTGAACGTCGCAAGCGGCATGGGCGACACCGAGTCCTACCTGGTCGTCCGCCTGGGCACTGACCGCCGGGTGGGCATCCCGCTCGCGACGGTTACGCGGCTGGAAGAGTTCAAGCGCGACGTGGTCGAGCACGCGGGCCGCCGCGATGTCGTGCAATACCGCGGTGCCATTCTCCCGCTGGTGCAGCTCGGCGAGATCTTCGGCGTCTACGCGGAGGAGAACCCCGAGACCATCCAGGTGATCGTCTACTCGGCGTACGGCCGCAGTGTCGGCATCGTGGTGGAGGAGATCCTCGACATCACCGAGTCCAGCGTCCTCGTACGTGGGGACACCGACGACTCTGGCTTGGCCCAGTCGGCCGTGCTGCAGGACCGCATCACCGAACTGCTCGACGTCCGGGCCGCGATGGCCGTCGTCGATCCGCACTTCTCCGAACTGGCCGCACAGGAGCTTGCCAGCCGCCGGGGCACGGCCACCGACGACGTCATGGTCGAACAGCCCGTCCTCCAGGGAGTCTGAGATGTCCACCCAACTGGCGACGTTCCGAATCGCCGAGCACCTGTTCGGAGTTCCCGTGAACGCCGTCCAGGAGGTCATCCGCAACCAGTCCATGACGTCGGTCCCGTTGGCGCCCCCCGCGGTCGGCGGCCTGATCAACCTGCGCGGTCAGGTGGTAACGGCCATCAATCTGCGCCATCGACTCGGCTTCCCGCCGGCACCCGAAGGCCAACTGCCGATGAATGTCGTCGTACGGGTGGACGAGGAGGCGGTCAGCCTCCTCGTGGACACCATCGGCGATGTCATCGACACCCAGGACGACCTCTTTGAGCCGCCACCGGAGACACTGTCCGGTCCCGGCCGAGGTCTCATCCTGGGCGCGTACAAGCTCGATGAGCAACTCCTGCTGGCCCTCGACGTGGAAAAGGCCGTCGACGTCAACGCCGCCGCGTGACTGAGCTGGTCGAAAGAAGCGGAGACACCCCATGCGGGCTCTTGTGATCGATGACTCCCGGGCGATGCGGATGATCCTCACCCGCATCCTCAACGAAGTTGGTTTCGACGACGTCGTCCATGCCGGTGACGGCCAGCAGGCTTTGGCTGCGCTGGCCGACGGTCCACTGCCCGATCTGGCCCTGGTGGACTGGAATATGCCCGTGATGGACGGCCTGCAATTCGTCTGCGAGTGCCGCTCGCACAGTGATTACCGCGGGATCACCCTGATGATGGTGACCACCGAGAGCGAGCACGGACAGATCGTACGAGCGCTCGCTGCGGGTGCCCACGAATACGTGATGAAGCCCTTCACCGCCGATGCCATCGTGGAGAAACTCGCGTTGCTCGGCATGGGACAGGTCTGACATGCCTCCGATCAAGGTGCTCGTTGTTGACGACTCTGCCGTCATCCGGCGGATTGTCACCACCGTCCTGGACGAGGACCGGCACATCACCGTGGTCGGAACCGCCGGCAACGGCCAGATCGCCCTGGACAAACTCGACAAGCTCGACCCGGACCTGGTGACACTCGACATCGAGATGCCGGTGATGGACGGGTTGGAGACCCTGCGACAACTGAAGAAGCGCCGTCCCCGGCTGCCGGTCATCATGTTCAGCACGCTGACCGAGAACGGCGCCGCCGCCACTCTCGACGCGCTCACCCTGGGCGCCAGTGACTACGTCACCAAACCATCCAACGCGGGCAGTTTCGGGGCGGCTCTCGAGGCCGTCCGCGCGCAATTGGTCCCGAAGGTGCGTGCGCTGGGCGGCCGGGTGGCCGATCCGTTCCGCACCACGTCAGGAGCGGGCGCGGGCGGGGGAACCGGGTCCCGCCGGGCGACCCCGACGACGCCTCCCCGCAGCGGTCTGACCAAGCCCCCGAATGCGGCGGCTGGCGCCTGCCGGCCTACGGCGCCGGGACGCGCAACCCAGCGGCCGGGTCTGCCAGGTGTGACAGCGCGCACCGCCGGCTCGCCGCTGCATCCGGAGGTGCTGGCGATTGGCTGCTCCACGGGCGGTCCCGATGCCCTGACAACCCTGCTGGCCGGACTGCCCGCCGACCTCGGCGTGCCGATCGTCATCGTGCAGCACATGCCGCCAGTATTCACGCGGCTCTTCGCGCAACGACTCGACCGGGCATCAGGGCTCAGTGTCCGGGAGGCCGAACACGGAGACGAACTGCGCCCGGGTCTGGCTCTGCTGGCTCCGGGTGACTGGCACCTGTCGGTCGGCCGCCGGAGCGGCAAGTTGATCGCGGCGCTCGACCAGAGCCCGCAGGAGAACTTCTGCCGACCCGCCGTGGACGTGCTGTTTCGTTCGGTGGCAGCCATGTTCGGTGGCAACAGCCTGGCAGTCGTACTCACCGGGATGGGTCACGATGGCCGTTCCGGCGCCGAGGACATCGTCCGGGCCGGGGGTTCGGTCCTCGCGCAGGACGAGGCGACCTCGGTGGTGTGGGGGATGCCCGGGGCGGTGTCCAACGCGGCCCTGACCGAGGAGGTCCTCCCCCTGGCGCGACTCGCCCCGACGATCATTCATCGGATCAGGGCATCGGGCGGAACCGCGGCACGATCGCACGCCGAGGCGGTGCCGACGCGATGACCATCACCGCCCAGGAGTTCTCGTTCGTCCGGGAACTCGTGTTGACCAGGTCCGCCATCGTCCTCGACCCGGGCAAGGAGTATCTGGTCGAATCCCGGCTGCTGCCGATCGCTCGCCGTCGGGGAGACACCGATGTGGCCGGGCTGATCAAGACGGCTCAGCGTTCGCCCGAGGCGGCGCTCAAGTCCGAGATCGTCGATGCGCTCACGACGAACGAAACGTCGTGGTTCCGCGACCGACACCCGTTCGATGCGCTGGGGAACCACATCCTGCCCGAGCTGGTGAAGACCCGCGCCCTCCAGCGCCGGCTCAGCATATGGTCGGCGGCGTGCTCCAGTGGGCAGGAGCCCTACTCCATCGCCATGACCCTGGCCGACAAGGCGCCCGTCCTGGCCGGCTGGCAAACGAGCATCCTGGCCACCGACCTGTCCCCCACTATGATCGAGCGAGCCCGAGGCGGATTGTTCAGCCAGCTAGAGATGAACCGGGGACTCCCCGCCTCCCATCTCGTCCGGCACTTCGCGCGGGACAAGGCGGGTTGGCGGGTAGCCAAACAACTGCGTGATCTGGTGACGTTCCAGTTGCACAACCTCAATGATCCGGCCCCGCCCGGACCGTTCGACATCGTCTTCCTGCGCAACGTGCTGATCTATTTCGCGCCGCAGACCAAGCGGGAGATCCTGGCCCGGGTGCGACGAGTGCTGCGGCCGGATGGCTTCCTGATCCTCGGTGCCGCAGAGACCACGCTCAATCTCGACACCGAATTCGACCGGGCAGCCATGGGTCCGGCTCCGATCTACCGCATCCGCGACCCGAGGGGGTAGTCATGACCGCTTTGCAGAACGACTTCGCTGTGCACGAGGCAGCCCTGTCGGAGATTCTGGACGAGGTGCTGACCTCGGTGTCCATCGAAGGGCTGCCCGCCTACGACTTGTCGTTTGCGACGCATACGACGGGCTCGGTGACAGTGAGCGGGGCGTGGAACGGCTCCGTCCTGGTCGAGCTGCCCGCGTCCATGGACACGGTGCTGACCGGTGCCATGTTCATGATGCCCATCGAAGAGGTGGGCGCCGAAGAGTTGACGGACGCCATCGGCGAGTTCGCCAACATGGTCGGCGGCGGGGTGAAGAGCCTGATGCCCGAGCCCAGTCGGTTGTCGTTGCCCACCGTGGTGTCCGGCGGCGATCTGCAGACCTCCGTGCCCGGTGGGGTCCTGCTCGCGCGGGCCGAGCGCACCAGCGGCGGCGGCGCCCTGCGCGTGTCCGTGTGGTGGAACCCGAGTTGATCCCGACGTCTCATCGACCGAACGCAGTGAGGCCATGACTATGAAGATTCTCATCGTCGACGACAGCCGGGTGATGCGCTCCATCGTGACCCGAACGCTGCGGCAAGCCGGTTTTGGCGACCATGACATCGACGAAGCCGCTGACGGGCGCCAGGGCTTGGACAAGGCTCTCGCCGATCCGCCGGACCTCGTGCTGTCCGACTGGAACATGCCCGAGATGTCTGGTCTGGATTTCCTGCGGGCGCTGCGGGCGGCCGGCAAGGCGGTCCCCTTCGGCTTTGTCACCTCCGAGGGGTCGCCGGACATGCGCGAGGTCGCCATGGCCACCGGAGCCTTGTTCCTCATCGCCAAACCCTTCACGGCCGACGTGTTCACCGAGTACCTGTCGCCGGTGCTCGGTTGAGCGGACGACTACGGTGCTCCCATGCGTGAGACCCCCCTGCCCACGTCCAAGGCAGTCCGTGACCTGCTGAGCGACCTCATCGGGCGGGATGTGGACGTGGCCCCGGGGGATCTGCTCCAGGTGATCCCGGCGGCCCCGCCGTTCCTGGCGGTCTACGTCACCGACTACCTGTCCACTGCGGCGGTCATCGCCATCGATCTGCCGCTGGCCGGCTATCTGGGTGGGGCGCTAGGGCTGTTGCCGGTCGGCGGGATCAACGACGCGATCGCCAAGCAGTCGCTGCCCGCCAGCGCCGTGGAGAACCTCTCCGAGGTGTTGAACATCGCCGCGGCCCTGTTCAACGGGCCCGGCGCGCCGCACGTGAAGTACTACACGATGACGACCCATGCGGATTCGCCGCCGTCGGACATCGCCGCACTCGCCGGCTCCATCGGGCGGCGGATGGATCTTGTGGTGACCGTGCCCGGGTACGGCAAGGGCCGCATGTCGGTGGTGCTGAAGAAGTAGCGGCCGCTACTGAGGGTCGGAACCGGGCGCCGGCTTGGCGCCCTTGACCGGCTTGGCGCCCTGGAACAGAGCCGCCACGGCGGCGGCATCCGGTGATGCGGCCGCTTTGTTGGCCTCGGTGATCTGGGCATAGATCTCCGAGCGGTGTACGGGGACCTGCCGCGGGGCTTCGATGCCCACCCGGACCACGTCACCGCGCACCTCGAGCACGGTCACGACGATGTCGTGGCCGATCACGATGCTCTCGCCGACTCGGCGGGTGAGAACCAGCACGTCGGCCACCCTATGTGTAGCGACTGTGCAGCGACCCGGGATGGGTCGCTACCTGCCGCGAGCGGCGATCGGTCAGGACCCCGTTAGCAGGGCGGCTCGCAGCGGCTGGTCCGAACCCTCCAGGACGACCTGGGCGGCGTGGCGAGTACGTGTGTTCACCACGATGGGCGCCAGCAGGTTCGCGGTCGAGGCGGCCAGGCTCGCGCCCACGGTGACGATGACCAGGACGGCCGCGTCGCCGGCGTCGGACAGGCCCAGCGCCAGCGCCGTCCCGTCGTCGATCACGGGCGCGTAGTCGGGGAAGAAGGCCACCGACGGGACCACCACGAAGCTGATGCTCGCGTCGTCCAGCGACCTCAGGTCGAAGACGAAACCGCCGTCGTCCAGTTGCACCAGGACGAAGTGCCGCAGTCCGGGGAAGCCCGGGACGTCGGTCACGAAGTCGACCGAGGGCACGTCGAGGTCCGTCACGCTTGCCATTGTCCCCGCCGTCACGGTTGCCCCCGCTGTCGCTGTCATCGTCGCTGTGGATGGCATCGTCGCTGTCATCGTTGCTGTGCTCATCGCAGGAAGTCCACCAGGGAGGGTTGGATGACCTTGGCCGTGGCCCCCAGAGCGGCTTGGTAGCCGACCTGCTGCATCTGCAGGGTCATGATGGTCTTGGGCAGGTCGATGGACTCCACCTCGGCCAACGAGTTGGTGAGATCCACCTGGCGGGTGTCGTGCTGGGCCTGCATCTGCTGGATCCGGTTGTAACGGGCACCTACCTCGGCGTGCCGGGTGCTCAGGGTCGTGGTCACCGCATCCAGGTCGCCGAGGTCGGTGGAAAGCTGGGCGGGGTCGCTGCTCAGGTGCTGGGCGATCGAGGTCAGCACGGCGAACAGGTTCTTGCCGGCCGCGTTCTCGAAGGTGGTCTTCCCGTCCACGTCCACCCGGACCTGTGCGTCGTAGCCGACCGTACGCGCCACCGGGCTCTGATCACCGACGAAGCCACCGGTCGCCGCATCGTAGGCCGCGGTCCCGGTCGTCGTACCGCCGAAGACCGGCCGGTCCAGGTAGCGGGTGTTGGCCAGCCCGATCAGCGAGTCCCGGATGGCGGAGACCTCGGTCGCCAGGGCCTCCCGTGACTGCTGCGAGGTGGCGCCGGTGTTCATGCCCTGCAGGGTCAGGTCCCGTACCCGCTGGACCTGGTCGATCGTGCTGGTCAGGGTGTTGTCGATAGTGCCCAGCCAGCCGATTCCGTCGTCGGCGTTGCGCTGCCACTGCGCCATGCGCTGCTGCTCGCTGCGCAGTTGAAGCGCCGAGACGGTGCCGGTCGGATCGTCCGACGGCTTGGAGATCTGCTTGCCGCTGGACAGCTGCTGCTGGGTCTTCCCCACCCGATCGAGGTTGGCCTGCAGGGCCGCCAGCGAACGGTCGGAGATCGACCGCTGGGTGACCCGGACGGAGCCGTACATCGTGATCCTCTCCCGGGGTTACCGGCCCACCAGGCCGGTGCGGTTGATGAGCGTGTCCAGAGCGCTGTCGACGGTTGTCATGACCCGGGCCGCAGCCTCGTACGCCCGCTGGAACAGCAGCATGTTGGCCATCTCCTCGTCCAGGCTGACCCCGGCCTGCGCGTCGCGTGAGTTGTCCAGCTGCTGGGTGATCTGGGTCTGGGTGTCCAGCCGCCGGGTCGCGGTCTGGCCCTGTACGCCCAGATCCACCACCAGTTGCCGGTAGACGGCGTCGGGGGCCGTCGGGCCGACGCCCAGTTTCGACATCAGGTCGGCGTTCCCGCCGTCGAGATTGCCACCGGTAGCAGGCGGCACCGTCGCCACGCCGGAGGCGGCCACCTTCGCCGGGTCGGAGAACGCGAGGACGATATTCGCCGCGCCGACGGGGTTCGCGTTCGAAGCCGTGAAGAAATCCGTACCGGCATTCCCCGCCAGGTCGTACCCCAACTTGTGCTGGGTGTTCACCGCCGACGCAACCGACGCTGCCACAGCGTCCAGCCGCTTGGTGAAACCAGGGATGACGCCACCGTCGGCCAACGCGTTGACGATCGCGTTGCCGGTCCCCCCCGCCTGCTGGACAGCCGAGGAGTCCTTGGCCCATTGCAGCGAGACGGCGTTGGTCGCGCTGACCTCCGTCATCATGGTCGGGCCGCCGACCTGGATCTGGTTGTACGTGGAACCACGGATCAGCGAGGCGCCACCAAGGTAGACATCGACCGTGCCGGAGTCGCCGGCCTTGGTGGTCGCACCGACCAGCTCGGCGAGTTTCATGACGAGTTTGTCGCGCTGGTCGGCGAGCTCGTTGACGGGCAGGTTCGCCTGGGTGCCGCGCATCACCGCGGCATTGAGGTTCGCGACATCGGCGGCGGTGGAGTTGACCTCCGCAGCGATGTTGGTTAATTGGTCGCGGTAGGACGACCACTGGGCGGACAATTGCCCGGATGCCTGGTGCATCCAGTCGGTCAGGGTCTGCCCGCGCTGCAACAACTGGCTGCGCGCCGCGAGGTCGTTGGGCCGGTTGGCCACGGCATCGAAGCCGCTCCAGAACTCGCCGAGGATCGACTGCAGGGCATTGTCGGACGGCTCGTTGAAGACGCCCTCCACCCGGGCAGTCGCTTGGGCATTCATGGACAACTCTTCCTGGGTGGCGTGCGCGGTCTGCCCGCGCATCTCGAGGAAGCCGTCCCGTAGGCGCTGAATGCTGCTGACCGCGACCCCACTGCCGCCGCCCTGCCAGGTGGACCACATGGCCGGGGTAGCCGGGGCGCCCATGGAGTCCATGACGACCCGCTGCCGCGAATAGCCGTCGGTGTTGGCGTTGGCGATGTTCTGCCCCGCCACGTCCAGGGCCCGGCGCTGGGCGTACAGGCTCGACAGGGCGATGGAGATCCCGTCGAAGCTGCCCATGACCTCAGGCCTCCTCGTCCAGCAGCATCGACCGGCGGCCCACCGACTCGCGGGCGCCGGAGGGGACGTACGTCATCGGTTGGTTCCCGGTCTCCAAGCTGGCCATCAGCCGATCTGCGGTGATCTTGGCTTGGGACAGCAGTTCCTTGTTCACCTGGGTCACCGAGGCAACCCGCTCGGTCAACTGCAAGAACGCGTTGCGGTGCTCGTGGAGTAGGCCCTTCCACGGCTCGACAGCCCGGGTGGCAAGTTGGTTCAGGCTGGGGTTGGCGGGCAGTCCGACGGAGCGAGCGACCTCGTCGACGATGCTGGCGCGGACCAACTCGGCCTCACCGATCCGTTCCAGAACGACTTCGACCTCGCGGGCCGCCCGGGGAATCCACTCGTTGCGGCCGGCCGCGAGCAGCAACTGCTCCTCCTCCAGCTTGAATACGAGCAATTCGAGCAGCTCGCGTTCCCGCCACAGGACGGTCGACAACTCGGCAAAGGTCATTCGCCCGGTCCCTCCTTACCTGGACGCGGCGCTGGGGCGCGGGCCATCCCTGACAGAACTCCTATCGACCCGGCGGGCACACTCCTGAGCGGATTCGGGGCGGGCCGGACCCGATCGGGCGCAGCGGGCTACCGTGCACCTATGGCACGGGACTCCGGTCGGGCCGGCGGCGCCGACGACCTTGACGAGGCGGACGAGCGCGTCGCCCGGCGGCTCACCGCGCCCGGCCCCTCGCGGCTGAGCATCGACGGGGCGCTGCGGGCGCGGGACGTCTCCCGGCCGTCCACTGAGGACCTGGCCGCCGCCGAGCGGGCGCTACGGGTGCAGCGGGCGCGGACGACGTAGCCGCGGCAGGGCTGACCGCCGATCAGCGCTGACGATCGCTCTCGAAGGCGGCCAGTTGATCGATGCGGCGCTGGTGCCGAGGGCCACCGCTGAAGTCGGTGGCCAGGAACGTGTCCACGAGCAGCAGCGCCGTGTCACGGTCGTGCATCCGCGCCCCGATGCTGACCACGTTGGCATCGTTGTGCTCCCGGGCGAGCGTCGCGGTGTCGCTGTTCCACGCCAGCGCGGCACGCACCCCGGTGACCTTGTTCGCCGCGATCTGCTCCCCGTTGCCCGATCCCCCGATCACCACCCCGAGGCTGCCGGGATCGCCCACCACGGCTGCCGCGGCGGCGATGCAGTAGGCGGGATAGTCATCCTCGGCGTCGTACGCGGCTGCCCCGTGGTCGACGACCTCATGGCCGTTGGCGACCAGATGGTCGGCCAGCACGGCCTTGAACTCGTAGCCGGCGTGGTCACTGCCCAGATGCACGCGCATGGCCGGAGTCTGGCAGCAACCTAGACACGGCGTCAGTAGGGAGCTCGTCAGTCGAAGATCGGCGGCAAGGTACGCGTCCGCTTCAGCTCGAAGAAGCCCGGCGTACCGGCCACCAACACGACGCCGTCCCACAGGCGGCCGGCCGCCTCGCCCTTCGGCGCCGGGGTGACCACCGGGCCGAAGAAGGCCACCGATCCCCCGTCGGGGCCAGGTACGTGGATCACCGGGGTCCCCACGTCCATGCCGACCGGGTCCATGCCCTGATGGTGCGACCGGCGCAGCTCCGCATCGAACTCGGTGCTCGTCATGGCGGCCACGAGGCCGCCCGGCAGCCCCACCTCCGTCAACGCCTCAGCCACCAGGGGGGTCAGGTCCACTGGCGGCTCGCCGGTGTGGTTGCGCTGCCCCTGGACGTGGAAGCGCTCACCCAGAGCGGTATAGAGCGGGAGAACCACCTCCGGGCCGTGCGCCGACTGCGCTGCCGTCACCACCCGGACGGGTCCCCACGCCTGCTGCATGACGTCGGCGTAGTCGGCTGGTAGGTCCCGCCCCTCGTTGAGCACCGCGAGGGACATGACGTGCCAGCGCACGGTGATGTCCCGCACCTGCGTCACGTTCAGGATCCACCGCGACGCCAGCCACGCCCACGGGCACATCGGGTCGAACCAAAAGTCGACTGGCGTCCCAGTCGTCCCGTGCAAGGCGGTTGCATCGCCGCGGTCGCTGAGCGGACTGTCGGTCATGCGGTCTCCTCGGCGGCGGTCCCAGCGGTGCACCAGGCCGGTCGGGCCGGGTGCCGGCTGGGATTCTTCCAGCCATGAACTGTCCACCGACAGGTGGGCACGCTGCGTGACAGGATGACGGGCGCCGCGCAGACCGGTTCGCGCGTCGTTGCCACGTTCTCAGACGTCGAAGGGAACCACCTGTGTCCACCACGAATCTGACCCGCGCCGAAGCAGCCGAGCGGTCCGCCGCGCTCCGGGTGGAGTCCTACGACGTGGACCTGAACCTGACGGCCGGCGATACCGAGTTCGGCAGTACGACGACTGTCCGGTTCACCGCATCCGCGGGGAGTGCGACCTGGCTGGATCTCATCGCACCGGCGGTGGAATCGGTGACGCTGAACGGAGTGTCGCTGGATCCGGCCGAGGTCTTCGCCGGCGCCCGCATCGCGCTGCCCGACCTGGCCGAACACAACGAGGTTGTGGTCGTGGCCCGGTGTGCGTACATGCACACCGGGGAGGGGATGCACCGCTTCGTCGACCCCGTGGACGGCGAGGTCTACCTCTACACCCAGTTCGAGTCCGCCGACGCCCGCCGGGTGTACGCATGCTTCGAGCAGCCGGATCTCAAGGCGACGTTCGCACTGACAGTGACCGCGCCGGACCACTGGCAGGTGGTTTCCAATGCCGCAACACCTCAGTCCGAATCGGTCCGTAGCGGCGTGGCTCGCTGGGAGTTTGGCCCCACCGGGCGGATTTCGACGTACATCACCGCCATCGTCGCCGGCCCGTATTACCACGTGCACAGCACGTTTGATGGTGCCCACGGTAGTTATCCCCTCGGCATCTATTGCCGGGCATCCCTATCGAAACACCTGGACGAGGAAGCGATCTTCGACATCACCCGGAAGGGCTTCAAGTTCTTCGAGGGCGAGTTCTCCACGCCGTACGCCTTCGGGAAGTACGACCAGCTGTTCGTGCCGGAATTCAACGCGGGCGCGATGGAGAACGCCGGGTGCGTGACATTCCACGAGGACATGGTGTTCCGCTCCCGGGTTACCGACGCCGCCTACGAGCAGCGGTCGAACACGATTCTGCACGAGATGGCGCACATGTGGTTTGGGGACCTCGTCACAATGACGTGGTGGGACGATTTGTGGCTGAACGAGTCCTTCGCCGAGTGGGCCTCGCATCACGCGAACGTCCATGCCACCCGATGGACCGAGGCATGGACGTCGTTCGGCAACCAGCGCAAGGCGTGGGCCTACCGCCAGGACCAGCTGCCCTCGACCCACCCCATCGCCGCCGACATGGTCGACTTGGACTCGGTCCGGGTGAACTTCGACGGGATCACCTATGCCAAGGGCGCGTCCGCGCTGCGGCAACTCGTCGCCTGGGTGGGCGAGGCGGAATTCCTCGCCGGCCTGCGGGCCTACTTCGTCGAGCACGCCTGGGGGAACACCCGCCTGCAAGATCTACTGGCCCACCTGGAGGCCGCCTCCGGGCGTGACCTCAGCGAGTGGACCGAACAGTGGCTGCAGACCTCCGGGGTCAACCTGCTGCGCCCGATCGTGGAGACAGACGAGGCCGGCATGCTGGCGCGGGTCGCGATCGTCCAGGAACCGCCATCCGCGCCGGACGGGGTCGCCCCGACGCTGCGCTCGCACCGCGCCGCCATCGGTCTGTACGACCGCACCCCGGCGGGTCTGGAGCGGTCCCACCGGATCGAACTGGATGTCACCGGCCCGGTGACCGAGGTGCCCGAACTGACCGGGCTGCGCCGGCCCGAACTGTTGCTGCTGAACGACGACGACCTGACGTTTGCGAAGATCCGGCTGGACGAGGTCTCACTGCGGACCGCGATCCAGCATTTCGCCGACCTGACCTCCTCGCTGCCCCGGATGCTCATCTGGGGAGCCGCGTGGGACATGACCCGCGATGCCGAGATGGCCACGACCGACTACGTCCGCCTGGCCATGTCCGGGCTCGCCCGCGAATCCGACGTCGGGGTGGTCCAGCAGGTCTGCCGGCAGGTCCGGACGGCCATCGACGTCTACGCCGCACCCGACCACCGGACCGGTCTCCTACGCGAGTGGGCCGATCGGCTTTGGGAACTGGCGGACGCGGCCGACGCAGCCAGCGACCACCAGTTGGCGTATGTGCGCACGGCGACGTCCGCCTCGACCACGCCCGAGCAGCTCGGCACAGTGCGGGCCGTGCTCACCGGTGACCGGGTGCTCCCGGGTCTGGCCGTGGACACCGACCTGCGCTGGGCACTCCTGCACCGACTGGTAGCGACGGATCAGGCCCAGCCCGCTGAGATCGACGCCGAACTCGCCAGGGATGACACGGCGACAGGACGTCGGCATGCGACCAGCGCCCGGGCCGCTGTCCCCACCGCGCAGGCCAAGGCGGCGGCCTGGGAGTCGGCCGTGCATGACCTGGCGCTGCCCAACGCCTTGCTGACCGCGACCGTCGGCGGGTTCGTACAGCCCGACCAGCGCGAACTGCTGCGCCCGTACGTCGATCGCTATTTCCAGGCGCTGGCTCAAGTCTGGGAGGAACGCACTATCGACATGGCCCAGACCATCACGATGGGGCTGTATCCGGCGCTGGTCGTCGAGCCCGAGACCGTGGCGGCCACCGACACATTCCTGGCGACCACGCAGCTGAGCCCGGGCGCCCAGCGGCTGGTGATCGAGGGTCGCGACGGGGTGCTGCGGGCGCTGCGGGCGCAGATGACGGACGCCTAGGCAGAAGCTCAGCCAGGGGCGCAGCCGCAGGCAACTGACTCGTCATCGCACCAGACCAGCAGGGCATGGCCAACCGCGGTGACGACGCATCCCGCCTGCGTGCACTCCCCGGGGTCCAGGCCGTGCGCATGCACGATCCAGGTGCCGTGGCAGTGCAGCAGCTCCGCCGAGCAGTCCAAGCATTCGGGCAGGACTGCGCCGGCTGCACACCGGCCGTGGGCGAGGTCGGCCACCAGCGCCTCGTGCAGCGCGGCGTCATGCTCGGCCAGCGCGCCGGTGGCGACGTCGATCCGCTCCCGGGTGAGCAGGGCACCCGTCGCAGGCTGGGTGGGAGTCGAGGGCGCGGCGCGACTGGTCATCGGGGCCTCCAGGGTGGGGATGAACCGCTGTCTGTCGGCTCGGCTGCATCCTCGCCCTGGGGTCTGACATTTCTTGTCAGACACGCCTGCCCGGCAGTGACCCGTCAGTCACAGCAGGCGGCGGTGCTCGCGTACGGACGTCACCGGGGGCCGTTGATCCCGCTTCTGGACGCCTCCGCCGAACTGGCAGGTGCGAAAGGTCTTCCCAGCGGGTAACTGGAACGGGCAGCCTTATCCCTGACCGCCCAGCCGAGCCACCGAGTGGAGACCGCCATGGCCCGCCCCATCTGGAACGGCACCATCAGTTTCGGCCTGGTCTCCGTACCCGTCGGGCTCTACTCCGCCACCGGCGACCACGACATCTCCTTCAACCAGCTCCAGCGTGGCACCACAGACCGAGTGCGCTACCGACGCGTGAACGAGCGGACCGGGGACGAGGTCGCCTTCGCGGACATCGTGAAGGGCTATGACGTCGGCGGCGGTGAGTACGTCATCGTCGAGCCGGACGACCTGGACGCGCTGGCGCCCAGTCGCTCGAAGGCGATCGAGATCAAGGCCTTCGTCGATCTGGACCAGATCGATCCGATCTACTTCGCCAAGACCTACTACCTGGCGCCGGTGAAGGCCGAGAACGCCCAGACCTACTCGCTGCTGGCGCAGGCGCTGCAGCGTTCGGGCAAGGCCGGTATCGCCATGTTCGTGATGCGGGGCAAGCAATACCTGACGGTGCTCCGGGCCCAGGACGGCCTCCTGCTGCTGGAGACTTTGTTCTTCGCCAACGAGGTACGCGATCCGCACGCCGAACTGCCGACCCTGCGGACCGATCTCACGTTCGACGACCGAGAATTAGATCTGGCGGGCCTGCTCATCGACTCCATGGCTACCCAGTGGACACCGCAGGACTACCGCGACACGTACACCCAAGCGGTGCTGGAGATGATCGAGGCCAAGCACGCTGGCCGGGAGATCGTGGCCGCGCAGCCGAGCGCCCCGACGGGGACGGTCACCGATCTGCTCGCCGCGCTGCAGGCCAGCATCGACGCAGCGAAGGGGAGCAGCCCCACGGCAGGCGCTGATCCTGGCCCGACCACGGCTGCGGGGGCCGGCGCCCCGACGCCGCGGAAGACGAGCTCCACGGAGTCGGCGAGTCGCAAGCGGAGCGGTAAGACCAGCGACAGTGCCAGCAGTGCCAGTGCCAGTGCCAGTGCCAACGAAACTGCCAGCGACAGTGCCAACGAAACTGCCAGCGACAGTGCCGACGACAGTGCCGACGAAACTGCCAGCGAGCAGGAGCCAGCGACCCGGCCGACGGCCACCCGGCGGACCCCGGCGGCCCGGTCGGGCCCGGCCCCGTCGGTCGCGGTGCCGGACAACCTCGATTCGCTGTCCCGCAAAGAACTCGACGCCCTGGCCAGAGCCCTCGGCATTGCCGGGCGCAGTTCGATGGACAAGGCCGCGCTGCAAGCGGCGGTCGCGGCGGCCAAGCCCGCCAGCCGTCGCCGACGGGCGTCCTAAGGTCGCCGACGACCGTCCCCATACCCGCGGGGCACCCGGCAACAACAGCCGCCCGGCTCAGGTCCTCAGCACGTCCACCAGTCGCCGGAGCAGGGGCACCCCGGGTAGGTCGTCCAGCAGCACGGCTGCACCCTGTGCGTCGCACAGTGGGATCCGCCAGTTCGGGTACTCCTGGTCCGTGCCGGGCTGATTCTGGGTCCGAATCTCACCGACCGCGTCGGGCAGCCCGACACCGAGCAGCCGGCAGGGAGCGCGGGAGAGTAGTTGATGCAGCGCAGTGACCACATCCCCCACCGCTGGGGTCCCGTCCGCCTCAATCAGTCGCTCCCGGCGGAGCACCTCGAGCCAATCGGCCACCTCGGCCGCCGCCGCAGTCTGTTCCTCCGCCAACGGCCGGGTCAGCACGCCGAGCTCGGCCCGGATGCGTACATGCTCCAACTGCAAATAGCCCGCAGTGGGCGGCAGGTCATGCACCGTGACGCTGCCCATGCACAACTGGCGCCAGTGGTCGGGGGTCTTCGGTTCGCCGGAGTCCCAGCGCTCGAACCACAAGATGCTGGTGCCGAGGATGCCGCGGTCAGCGAGGACGTCGCGCACCCACGGCTCCACGGTGCCCAGATCCTCACCGACGATCACCGCACCGGCTCGCTGTGCCTCCAGGCACAGGATGCCGAGTAGCGCCTCATGGTCGTAGGAGACGTACGTGCCCTGCCAGGCCGGCTTGCCGCGCGGCACCCACCACAGCCGGAACAGACCCAGCACGTGGTCGATCCGCAACCCGCCGGCGTTGCGCAGGATGGTCCGCAGCATGTCCCGATAGGGCAGGTATGCGGCCTCGGCCAGGGCGTCGGGCCGCCACGGCGGCTGCGACCAGTCCTGCCCCTGCTGGTTGTACATGTCCGGCGGGGCTCCCACCGATACGTCGGCCGCCAGTACGTCGGCCAGGGCCCACGCATCGGCACCGTCGGGATGCCCTCCCACCGCTAGGTCGTGCACGATCCCGGCCGTCATCCCGGCGCCGCGTGCCGCCCGCTGCGCAGTGCCCAACTGCTCGTCCAGTTGCCACTGGAGCCAGCAGTGGAACTCCACTGTCGGTAGTAGTCGCTGCCGTTCGGCGGCTACCGCGGAACTGCGCGGGTCGCTCAGGCCGGACGGCCAGTCGGCCCGCTTGATCCCGTACTCCTCCACCAACGCGGCCCACGTGGCGTAGTCACGCAGTCCGACGCCCTGCTCCTCGACGTACGCCGTGAATGAGGTTCTCCGGCCGACGGACATCGGAACAGCAAAGACACGTTGCAACGCATCATGTTTCGCCACCCAAGAGGCATCGCGGTCTAACAGATCAGTCGAACGACTCGCGGCCTGCAGCGGCGCCGCGAGCCCGTCCACTGCCGCCCGGTCGTCGGCGTCGAGATAGGCATATTCGGGGATGGCCTCGACCCGTAGATACATCGGATTCACGAACCGACGGGTCACCGGCAGATAGGGCGACGGTGCCATCGGTGGCACCGGTGATGCCGCCTGCAACGGGTTGACAAGGACGAAACCAGCGCCCAGTTCGCGGCCGCTCCAGGAGGCGAGATCCGCCAGATCGCCCAGATCACCGATACCCCAGGACCGTCGCGAACGCAGCGAATACAACTGCGTCATGAAACCCCAGCGGGTGCTGTCCGGCGGCTCCTCGAGCCGGGCAGGGGTGACCACCAGGGCGCACGAGGCCGCGTCACCGCCATCGAGCTCCGCATGCAGGCGGTGCCAACCCAGCGGTAGGTCACCCGGGACCGCGAAGGTGGCCTCGCCGACCAGCCGGCCGTCCATCACCCGCGGTTCCACCCAGCGGTCCACCTGGACGACGTCATGCCGAATCCCGCCGTCCTCCAGCTGCACCCGCACCGACACACCCGACCCGTGCGGGACGTGCACCGCCACGGATGCGATCCGTCCGGACCGGACCACGACGACGGGGGGCAGCGTGCGCCGCCAGGGCTGGTCGGTCAGGTCCGCGAGGGCGGCCGTCACCTGGCCCGGACCGCTGGCGTCAACCCCGAGAGCGGCGAGGATGCTACGTACGGTGGCGGCGGCGGTATATCGCTGCTGACCGGACTGGTCCCAATACGAGGTGGACACCCCCAGCTCGTGCGCCAGCCGTGCGAGGTCGTGGTCGACGGGGTCGCCGGCAGCTGGGTCCGCCGAGGTCGGGGTCGGGGTCGGGGTCGGGGTCACCACATCTGCGGGCGGCGGTGCGCCCACGGCGCGGCCGTCTCCAGTTGCGCGGCCAGGCTGATGATCGTCGCCTCGTCGAACGGGCGACCGACTAACTGGATGCCGATGGGGAGCCCGGCGTCAGTCCAGTGCAACGGCACCTGTATCGCGGGTTGCCCGGTCACGTTGATGACGGCAGTGAACGGTGTAAACCGCTTCTGGGCCTCGAAGTCCGCCGCCGGGTCGGCGTCGTTGCGAATCCCGCCGACCAGAGCTGGCGGCTGAGCCAGGGTCGGCATGAGCAGCGCGTCGTATCCCGACAGCGACTGAACCGCAGCCCGACTGATCAGCCGCATCATCGAAACGGCCTGGGCGATCTGGATGCCGGTAACAGCGCGGGCGCGTTCGCGCAGATAGCGGGTCAGGGGCTGCAGATCCTCCTCCCGCGCCGGGTCGACCGGGGTGAGCAGCCCCAGCACCGCCCACACCGCCTCAAAGGAAGCCACCACGTCGGGAGTGAACGGCAGCGTCACGTCGACGATCTCGTGGCCCAGCTCGCCCAGCAGGGTGCTGGCCTGGTCATAGGCGGCAATACAGTCCGGATGCACCTGCGTCTGGGCGAGCATGGGGGTCCGCGTACGGGCGATCCGCAGCCGGCCAGGATCCCGCCGGGCCGCAGCCAGGTAAGTCTGACCGGGCGGCAGCGCGGGGGCGACGAACGGGTCATCCGGGAACGGCACCGCCAGCACATCGAGCAGCGCAGCAGCGTCGGCGACCGTGCGAGCGATCGGGCCGCACACGTTGAGCTCGCCGATGGCATCGCGCAGCGGACCGTTGCTGACCCGGCCACGAGAGGTCTTGATGCCCACCAGGCCGCAGACACTGGCCGGGATGCGGATCGAGCCTCCGCCGTCGGACCCCTGCGCCGCAGCCGCCAGCCCCGCGGCGACCGCTGCCGCCGCGCCGCCGCTGGAGCCGCCGGCCGACCGTGACAGATCCCACGGCGTACGGGCCGGCGGCGCCACGGCGTTCTCCGTGTAGCACGGCAGGCCGAACTCCGGAGTGTTGGTCTTGCCGGTCATCACCAGGTTGCCCTCGCGCATTCTGGCAACGACGTGGTCATCGGCGTACGGAACCATGTCGTACGTCATCGACCCCATGGTGCAGCGGACCCCGGCCTGGAAATGCAGGTCCTTCACCGGCACGACGACGCCGTGCAGGACGGGCAGCGCCGCGGGATCGGCGGCCTCCCGGACGGCCCGTTCCGCGGCCGCGGCCTGATCCCGGGCGACGTCGGGGGTCACCGTGATGAACGCACCCACCTGCGTGTCCAGCTGTTCGGTGCGGCCCAGATAGTGCTCGGTGAGTTCGACTGGGGAGATCTCGCGGTTGCGGATCGCCGCTGCCTGCTCCAATGCCGTCAGGTCGTGCAACTGGCTCATTCGTGTGCCTTCCTCGTCGCTCGACTCGCGAACTGTAGATCCAGCTCACTCATCCGGCTGCTCCTCGATGCGGTAGCCGAAGCCTCGCAGGGTGGTGATGAGGTCCGGATCGACGTCGGCCGCAGCGAGATGGCGACGCAGGGCCGAGACATGCATGTCCAGGGTCTTGGTCGAGCCGTACCAGTTCTCATCCCACACCCGCGTCATGAGGTCTTCCCGCCGGACCGCCTCGCCGGTGTGCCGCAACAGTTCGGCCAGCAGGTCAAACTCCTTGGGACGCAGCTCGAGTTCCGCCCCGTTGGCGCTGACCCGACGCGCGGCGGGGTCCAAGGTCACTGGCCCGGCCCTCATGACGCCGGTGTTCTCGACCGGGCTGACCCGGCGCAGATGGGCTCGTACCCGAGCCAGGAGTTCACCGAGCCGGAAGGGTTTGGTGAGGTAGTCATCGGCCCCGGCGTCCAGAGCGACCACCACATCGGCTTCGTCCACGCGTGCTGTGAGCACGACGACCACGGCTGCGGGGGCGTACCCACGCAGTTCGCGGCACAGGTCGACCCCGTCCGCGTCCGGCAGCCCGAGGTCGAGCAGCACCAGGTCCGGGGGCTGGGCCTGGGTGGCCACTCGGGCCTCGGCGGCGGTGGCCGCACGGCTGGCCTCATGGCCGGCGGCCCGCAGCGAGGCGACCAGCGGAGCGGCGATGCCGTCGTCGTCCTCGACGACCAGCACGTGGGTGACTCGATTCATCGCGGCCTTTCCGATCATGACAGCTCCTTCGGCTCGCAGTCATGATCCTCGGCACTGGGCAGCAGCAGGGTGAAACACGCCCCAGGTCCACCAGCGGCCAGCGACAGCCGGCCACCGTGCGACTGGGCCAGCGAGCGCGCCAGGGACAGCCCGATACCCGTACCGCCGGCACCGGAACTGCCACGGACGAAGAGGACGTCGCGGACCGCCGGGGACACCCCGCCGGCGTCGTGCACGTCGATGGCCACCGACCCGGCGACGTCGCGGGCGCGCACCACGACCGGTCCGGCACCGTGCCGCAGCGCGTTGTCGATGAGGACGTCGAGGATCTGCCGTACGGCGGACTCCGGTGCCGCGACCGGCGGTAGCCCCGTCTCGGCGACCACAGTCAGGGCCCGGCCACGGGCTTCGGCCAGTGGCGTCCAACGGCTGTAGGCATCGGCCAGTTCCCCCGCCACGTCGCAGCGGGAGACCTGGTCCGGCGTGTACCGGGTCAGACCGAGCAGGTCGTCGATGGTGCGTTCCAGCCGGTCGGCCTGGGCCAGCGCCTCCCGGGCGGCCGAGTCCAGATCACCGTCCGGGCCCACCAAGGCGGCTTCAAGCGACAGCCGCATCGCTGTCAGCGGGGTACGCAGTTGGTGCGAGGCGTCCGCAGCGAACCGCTGCTCTCGGTCGAGCCGCTCGCCCAGCCGGCGGGCGCTGGACTCCAGCGCGCGCGCCACGTCCTCCCCCTCAGTCACCCCGGTCGGAGCCACCCGCAGGGCGAACGCACCCTCCCCCAGGTCCCGGGCGGCCGCGGCCAACTGCTCGAACGGCCGGGACAGGCGGCGCGCGCGCACCGCGGCGACCGCCGCCGTGACCGCTACGACGGCGGCGGCGAGCAGACCCAGCAGCACCCAGGCCAGGTGGATGCGCGCGTCGACATCGGTCAGGGGAATCGCGGCGCGCACGGTCACCGGCGTACGGCCATCCGCCCGGAACGGCGTGTAGACGGCCATCTCGTTGTCTTGCACCGTGGTGCGCGCGACACCGGCGGTCTGCGCGGTCAACGCCTCCGGCGCGCGATCCGGGCCGGCACCGGTCAGCCGGTTGCCCTGCGCGTCGTACAGGCCGAGTACGACACCCTCGGTGCGCGGCGCGGGCAAGGGTTCGCCAGGACGAAGGGAGTCATCGGGCACCAGGGCGATCACCCGGGTGGCTTCCTCCTCCAGCGCCGCCGACTGCTGCTCCCGGAAGTCCCGCCAGACCAGGGCTCCCAGCGGCAGGGCGAACAGGGCGACCGCCAACACGACGACCGCCACCATCCCAGTGGTCACCTGTCGGCGCAGGGACCGTTCCCGATGATCGCTCGGTGACATCAAGGGGGCGCGGTCGGTCAAGCGTCGCGACCAGAGTCGCTGTCGGGTGCGCCGCGGTATGCCACCCGCCGGCGCCACATGCGTACTCCCTCGGACAGCCCGGCACCTAGCGCCATGGCGAACAGAATCAGCCAGATGGTGTTGGTCTCGGCGGTGAAGAAAAGGAAGTGGACATCGTGCTGTTCGCCGTTGAGCAAGACGAAAGCCAGCGCATACAGCGCCAGCAGGCCCCAGGCACCCGGCTTGATCCACTTGCGCCAGTCCACCGGGGGCGGTTTGCCCCCGAATGTCTTCGGTGCCCCGCGCGGTGTCGCGGCCGCCTGGTCGCCGCGACGGCCCTGCTCGCCGCGACCCTGGTCGTCGTTGGCCATGGCGCCCCTTCAGGTCGTCGTTGGGCAGGCATGTTCGGCTGGCGCTGAGTGGTTCAGGCTATGCCGATCCGGCGAACCGCGGTGCCCAGACACCGGCGCCCGCGGCGTCGCACGTCATTGGGCTCTGGGTGACCTGGGATCTCGCTGGGCCCGCCTAGGGTCGTGGGCATGAATGAGCATGCGCCGCTGCTGTCGTCACAACCTGCCTACCCCGCAGCCGCTCGGCTGGGCCTGACCGAGACTCGGCATGGGGTTGAGATCCGCGATCCGTACCGCTGGCTGGAGGACTCCGACGATCCACATACCCGGGACTGGTTGCAATCGCAGGCGAGGCTGACGGCGGCCGAGCGCGCCCGCTGGTCCACCCAGCCGGTCTTCGCGGATCGGATCGCTGCACTGCTGGGCTCCGGATCGGTGTCCCCACCAGCGTGGCGGCGCGGCCGGCAGTTCGTGACCCGGCGCGAACCGGGACAGCAGTTGGCCGTGCTGTGGGTGGTCGACCCGGCCGGCACCGAACGGGTGCTCATCGACCCGATGGCACTGGATCCCTCGGGCGGCACCACCCTGGATGCGTGGCAGCCGTCCAAGGAGGGCGACCTGCTCGCCTATCAGATGTCGGAGGGCGGTACGGAGGAATCCGTCCTGCGGGTGCTCGACGTGGCCACCGGTGCCGATGTCGACGGCCCCATCGACCGGTGCCGCTACTCCCCCGTCGCCTGGCTGCCGGGCGGCGATGCGTTCTACTACGTACGCCGGTTGCCTCCGCAGGGGCTGCCTGAGGGCGAGCAGCAGTTCCATCGCCGCGTCTACCTGCATCGGGTGGGCACGAAGACCAGCACCGATGTGCTGGTCTTCGGCTCGAGCATGGTCGTGACCAACTATTACGGCGTCGGCGTCAGCCGGGACGGCCGCTGGTTGCAGGTGTCTGCATCCGAAGGAACCGAGCCGCGTAACGACCTGTGGCTGGCCGATCTGCACGCGTGCTCCCCGCAGGCCCCGGCATTCGTCCTGGTGCAGGGCGACGTCGACGCCCAGACCGGGATCGACGTCGGCCGCGACGGCCGCTTCTACATCGCCACCGACCGCGATGCCCCGCGGGCCCGGCTGTGCGTTGCCGATCCGCACACGCTTGAGTACGAGCAGTGGACCGAGCTCCTGCCGGAGGATCCCGAGGCGGTTCTGGACGGTTTCGCGATCCTCGATGGCGAGGATCTGCCCCACTCGCTGCTGCTGGTCAGTCGCACCCGGCACACCATCAGCGAATTGACCCTGCACGACCTGGCCACCGGGGAACTGCTGCGGTCCGTCCCGCTACCAGGCTCGGGCACCATCGCCGGCCCAATCGAGAAACCCGAGGGGGGCCCGGTCGTGTGGTTTCTTTACACCGACCACACCACCGTTCCGCAGATCTACACCTACGACGCACGGACGGACGCGGTCGAGTTGTGGGCGACACCGCCCGGCGCGGTGGAGGTTCCGACGATCCGCTCGCACCAGGTCGTCTACAACTCCGCGGACGGCACCCCGGTACGAATGGTCGTCCTGTCCCCGCACGCCGACGGCAACGACCCCGACCGGCCCCGACCGACGGTTCTCTACGGCTACGGAGGTTTCGGGATCTCTCTCACGCCGGCTTTCTCCGCCTCGATCCTGGCCTGGGTGGAGGCCGGCGGAGTATGGGCCGTGCCAGGCCTGCGCGGTGGCGGTGAGGAGGGCGAGCAGTGGCACCGGGCGGGGATGCTCGGTGCCAAGCAGAACGTCTTCGACGACTTCCGCGCTGCTGCTGAATTCCTGGTGGCGCAGGGGTGGACGACGCCCGAACAGCTGGCCGTCAACGGCGGGAGCAACGGTGGTCTGCTCGTCGGTGCGGCCCTGACGCAGTTCCCAGAGTTGTTTCGCACTGCCGTCTGTGTGGCGCCGTTGCTCGACATGGTCCGCTATACGACCTCCGAACTCGGCGCCACCTGGACGGTGGAGTACGGAGACCCCGAGGTTCCCGAGCAGTTGCAGTGGCTGCATGCGTATTCCCCGTACCACAGTGTCGTGGAGGGCACTGACTATCCCGCGGTGTTGATGGTGGTGTTCCCGAATGACACCCGCACCGATCCGATGCACGGCCGCAAGATGCTCGCCGCGCTCCAGCACGCGAGCAGCGGCACCCGGCCACAGCTGCTGCGCAGTGAGGGCGACGTCGGACACGGGGCCCGTTCGGTGGATCGGGCGGTGCTGGAGTCGGCCGACATGCTGGCGTTCCTGGCCCGCTGGACCGGCCTGGCCGACGAGGCCACCTCCCGGGCGGACGCCCGCTAATGACCGCGGCCGGTCCGGTATTCGAAGCAGCGGCGCAGCACCCGTTCTGGGAGTGGGCGCTGGGAGTCCCGCTGCGCATCACCATCGTCGTCGCCGTCGCCCTGGTGGTGCAGTGGATCCTGATCCGGCTGATCAACCGAGTGGTTCGCCGGATGGCCAGCAGCGCCCGCAAGGAGCGGCTGGGGCAGAGTCGGCGTGCTGCCCGGACCGCCGAACTCAGCGCACTATTGATGAGCGAGCGCCGTGAGCAGCGGGCCGAGGCGATCGGTTCTCTGCTGCGCAGCGTCGTACGCGTGGCCGTCTGGAGTATTGCCACACTCACCGTGCTGCCCGAGTTGGGCGTGCAGATCGCTCCCTTGCTCGCCAGTGCTGGCGTGGTCGGTGTGGCGCTGGGCTTCGGCGCCCAGACGCTGGTCAAGGACTACCTGTCCGGCATTTTCCTGATCCTGGAAGACCAGTTCGGTGTCGGCGACGTCATCGACGTGGGGCCGGTGATCGGCACCGTGGAGGAGGTCACCCTGCGCGTCACCCGGTTGCGCGACCCTGGCGGCGTCGTGTGGTACATCCGCAACGGCGAGATTCTGCGGGTGGCCAACCGATCGCAAGGCTGGATGGTTGCCGTGGTCGACGTGCCGGTCGGCTACGACGAAGACCTCGACCGGGTCCGCGAGATCGTCGAGGCCGTCGCGGAGGACATGGACACCGACGAGCGCTACGACGACATGCTGCTCAGCCGCCCGGAGTTCGCCGGTGTGGAATCGGTGTCCGGCGACGCCATGTTCCTTCGGATCACCGCCCGCGCGGTGCCGCAGCAGACCGTCCCGTTGACGAGGGTCATCCGGGAACGGCTGAAACTGGCGTTCGACCGCGCCGGGATACGGGTGCCGATCCTGGCCCGGCCGCCGATCGACCCGGCGACCGGTACCGCCTTCGGCACAGCGTCCGTGCCGCCGCCGAAGTAGCGGGCCGCGGGGTCGCGCAGCAGACTCAGCGCATGGACGAATTAACCCTGGTCACCGGCGCGACCGGATACATCGGCGGTCGGCTGGTGCCGGAACTGCTGGCAGCCGGTCGGCGGGTACGGGTCTTGGCCCGGCACCCCGAGCGATTGCGGGACCGCTCCTGGGTGGGCGACGTGCAGATCGTGGCGGGGGACGCACACGAGCCGGACGACCTGGCCCGCGCCCTGGCTGGGGTAGGAGTCGCCTACTACCTGCTGCACTCCCTGCAGGCGGGAGCGGACCTGGAGGCGACCGAACGGGAGATCGCCCGGGGGTTCGCGGCGGCGGCCCGCGAAGCGGGAGTGCGGCGCATTGTCTACCTCGGCGGCCTGATCCCGGACGTCGCGGACAAACGGCTGTCCCGGCACCTGCGCTCGCGCGCCGAGGTGGGCCGGATCCTGCGCAGCAGCGGCGTGCCCACGGCGGAACTGCGGGCCGCGGTCATCATCGGCTCGGGATCGGCGTCCTTCGAGATGCTGCGCTACCTGACCGAACGGCTCCCCGCGATGATCACGCCACGGTGGGTGCGTACGCGGACCCAACCCATCGCGATCCGCGACGTGCTGCGCTATCTGGTGGCCAGTGCGGACCTGCCGGCCGACGTCAACCGCAGCTTCGACATCGGCGGACCGGAGGTGCTCACATATCAGCGGATGATGAGCGGGTACGCCCGCGCCGCCGGGCTACGGGCTCGGATCATCCTGCCCGTGAACCTCCTGTCGCCGGGACTGTCCAGCCACTGGGTGGGCCTGGTGACCCCCGTACCGGCCACGATCGCCCGGCCGCTGGTCGAGTCGCTGCGCAACGAGGCAGTCTGCGGGGACCGTGACATCGCTGCGTATATCCCCGATCCGCCCGAGGGTCTGGTGCCCTTCGAGCGGTCGGTGGCGTTGGCTCTGACCCGGGTCCGGGACGCCCACGTGGTCACCCGATGGTCATCGGCGTCGGTTCCCGGGGTCCCGAGCGACCCGCTGCCGACCGACCCGGACTGGTCCGGTGGCAGTCTTTACACCGACGTACGGGAGGTCAGCGCCGACGCGCCGCAGGAGGCGCTGTGGTCGGTGGTCGAAGGCATTGGCGGCGCGACCGGCTGGTATGCCGGGGACTTCCTGTGGCGCATCCGAGGCCTGATGGACCGCGCGGTGGGCGGGGTCGGGCTGCGCCGTGGCCGCCGCGATGCGCAGCGACTCGAGGTCGGGGACGCGCTGGACTTCTGGCGGGTCGAGGAGCGCATCCCGCCGAGCCTGCTGCGGTTGCGCGCGGAGATGAAGCTACCTGGCCTGGCCTGGCTGGAGTTCCGGGTCGAGTCCCTGCCTGGCGATCGTTCGCAACTGCTGCAGCGCGCCGTCTTCCACCCCCGCGGCCTGGCCGGGCATGCGTACTGGTGGTCTGTAGCGCCGTTCCATGCCTTCGTGTTTCGGCCCATGGCCGAACGAATTGCTGCGGCGGCAGCGGCCCGGTGGGTCCCGCTCGACGCGGTCCACCCGGAGTCGGTCGATGCGGTGCCCCCGCCGCCGGGCGATGCTGTTGCTGCGCGGATGGACACCGCCGCTGCGCAGATGGTGGCCGCGGGGCTGCCGCTGGAGGCGCCCAGCCGCAGCGCCTGACGTCCCCGCCACGGCAGACTGGCCCGGTGAGCACGCCCGCGGACTCCCCCCGCCAGCCGACCCCGTACGAGTTGTTCGGCGGTGAACGGTTCTTCACTGATCTCGTCGCGGCCTTCTACGCCGGCGTCGCCCAGGACCCGGTGCTCCGTGCCCTGTACCCCGAGGAGGACCTCGGACCGGCGGAGCGGCGGCTGCGGCTGTTCCTCATCCAATACTGGGGCGGACCGACCACGTACTCCGCCGAGCGCGGCCACCCTCGGCTGCGGATGCGACACCAGCCGTTCGTTGTCGATGAAGGCGCTCGAGACCACTGGCTGGCCCACATGCGCGCGGCACTGGACGCACAGCCTCCGCTGGAGCCGGCCCTGCACGATGCCCTGTGGGGGTATCTGCTCAACGCCGCGCAGGCGATGGTCAACGTCCCGCTGGTAAGCCCACCCGGAACCCTGCTGCGCGGCACCGACTGACCTCTGCGCGCCCCCAAGGCGGCAGCCGGGAGGTTCCCAAGCCACAATGGCGCCCCGTGACGCAGCCCTCCACCGTGCCGACCGCCATTGCCGACGCCATTGCCGACGCCCCTGCAGACGGCTCTGCCGAAACCACTGCAGACGCGCCCGAATGGTGGCGTACGGCCGTGATCTATCAGATCTACCCCCGTTCGTACGCCGACGGCGACGGCGACGGGATGGGCGACCTGGGCGGCATCCGGGCGCGGCTGCAACACATCGCTGACCTGGGCGCCGACGCCATCTGGCTCTCGCCGTTCTACCGCTCGCCCATGCTCGACGGCGGCTACGACGTGGCCGACTATCGGGCCGTAGACCCGATGTTCGGCGACGTTGCCGACGTGGAGGAGTTGATCCGCCAGGCCCACAGGCTCGGGCTCCGAGTGCTGATCGACATCGTGCCGAACCACACGTCCGACCGGCACGAGTGGTTCGTCGAGGCGCAGGGCTCGCAACTACCGACCGCCGCGGGGGTCGCACCACGGACCAAACTGCAGGAGGGGCCCTGGCGTCGCTACCACTGCGTACGCGGCAACGGCGAGGCTGGAACTGAACCGCCTAACGACTGGCAGTCCACTTTTGGCGGCCCAGCATGGACACCCATCCCGGACGGTTTCGGAAAACCCAGCGGCTGGCACTACCTGCATCTGTTCGACGCCAGCCAGCCCGACCTGGACTGGGGCTGCCCCGACGTGATCGAGGAGTTCCACGCGATCCTGCGGTTCTGGTTCGACCGGGGCGCAGACGGGTTCCGGATCGATGTCGCACACGGCCTGGTGAAGGCCGCGGGATATCCCGACGCCGGGGAGGCACCCAGCCATGCGGCGCACCTGCCGCAGGACGAGGAGAACGGACCGGATCCCCGCTGGGACCAGCCGGGGGTGCACGAGGTGTTCCGGGGTTGGCGGCGGGTCGCGGACACGTACGACCCGCCGAAAGTATTCGTGGGTGAGGTGTGGGTGGAGACCCCACGAGCCCTTGCGAACTATCTGCGACCGGATGAGCTGCACACCGCGTTCAACTTCGATCACCTGAAATCCCCCTGGCATGCAGCGACTCTGCGTCGTGTGATCGACGACTCGCGGGCCGCACACGCACTGGTCGGAGCGACCGCAACCTGGGTTCTGGAGAATCACGACGTATGGCGGGCGCGGACCCGGTACGCCCCGGTGCGTGCCCGGGACGAGACCGGCGACAACGTCGTCCAGCACCGCACTGGTGACCTCACGGCCGCTGCACTGGACGAGTCCCTGCTGATCCGCGACATCGAGGTCGGCCTGTCCCGGGCCTGCGCAGGGATGCTGGTCATGCTCGCGTTGCCGGGTTCGGCGTACCTCTATCAGGGTCAGGAGCTCGGCTTGTTCGAGGTGCTTGACCTGCCCGCCTCAGCGCGGCAGGACCCGGTGTTCCTGCGTACCGACGGCCTGGCCCTGGGTCGGGACGGCTGCCGAGTGCCGATCCCCTGGTCGGGCACCGAACCGTCGTACGGGTTCGGGGCGGCGTCAAGATCCTGGCTGCCGCAACCGGATGCCTGGGCCGATTTGTCCGTCGCCGCGCAGACCGGCGTCACCGACTCGACCCTGAGACTCACCCGCCAGGCACTACAGATCCGACGAGAACAGTCGGCCCTCGGTTTCGGCGACATGACGTGGGACACGCACGACCTGGGCCGCAAGGTCCTGTCGTTCACTCGCCCGGGGCGTCCCGGTGTGCGCTGCGTGGTGAACATGTCCACCGACGACGTGGCCCTGCCAGCCGCCTGGGGCCTGTCGCCCCTGCTCGGCTCCGGGCCGGCGGTGAAACTTCGCGGCTATCAACTCGTGCTGCCCGTAGACCACGCCGTCTGGCTGCCGGCCTGAGCAGCAGACGACGGGTCAAACGGGTGAACGGTTAGCCGCGGCTGAGCTTGCGGTAGGTCGCGCGGTGGGGACGGGCGGCGTCGATGCCGAGACGCTCGACCTTGTTCTTCTCGTAGGACTCGTAATTACCCTCGAACCAGAACCACTGCGAGTCACCCTCGTACGCCAGGATGTGCGTGGCAATGCGGTCAAGGAACCAGCGGTCATGGGACGTGATCACTGCGCAGCCAGGGAATTCGAGCAGTGCGTTCTCCAGCGAACCCAGCGTCTCCACGTCGAGGTCGTTGGTGGGCTCATCCAGCAGCAGCATGTTGCCGCCCATCTTCAATGTCAGCGCCAGATTGAGCCGGTTGCGCTCGCCGCCGGACAGCACTCCCGCCGGCTTCTGCTGGTCGGGACCCTTGAACCCGAAGGCGCCCACATAGGCCCGCGACGGCATCTCGACCTGTCCGACCTTCATCCAGTCGAGCTCGTCCGAAACGACCTGCCACACGTTCTTGGTTGGGTCCAAACCGGATCTGGACTGATCGACGTACGACAGCTTCACCGTGTCACCGACCCGCAGGTCACCGGAGTCGGGCAGCACGTCCTTGTCGTCCGAGCCCCCCTCGGCAGTGGCCACGATCATCTTGAACAGCGTTGTCTTGCCGACGCCGTTCGGGCCAATGACGCCGACTATGCCGTTGCGCGGCAATGTGAAGGACAGGTCGTCGATCAGCAGCCGGTCACCGAAACCTTTGGTGAGACCCTTGGCCTCGACGACCAGGCTGCCCAACCGCGGGCCCGGCGGGATCTGGATCTCCTCGAAGTCGAGTTTTCGAGTCTTCTCCGCCTCGGTGGCCATCTCCTCGTAGCGGGCCAGCCGGCTGCGCGACTTGGTCTGCCGAGCCTTTGCGTTGGAGCGCACCCACTCCAACTCGTCCTCCAACCGCCTGCGCAGCTTCGCGTCCTTCTGGCCCTCCACTTTCAGCCGCTTGGCCTTGGTGTCCAGGTAGGTCGAGTAGTTGCCCTCGTACGGGAAGGCCCGACCGCGGTCCAGTTCGAGAATCCACTGCGCCACGTTGTCCAGGAAGTACCGGTCGTGGGTGATCGCGATCACCCTGCCCTCGTATTTCTCCCGATGCTGCTCCAGCCACTGCACGCTCTCGGCGTCCAGGTGGTTGGTGGGCTCATCCAGCAGGAGCAGGCCGGGTTGCTGCAGCAGGAGCTTGCACAGGGCGACGCGGCGGCGCTCGCCGCCCGACAACACGGTCACGTCCGCATCGCCGGGCGGACAGCGCAAGGCGTCCATGGCCTGTTCCAATTGGGAGTCAAGATCCCAAGCATTGAGGTGGTCGATCTTCTCCTGCAGTGTTCCCATCTCGGCGAGCAGGGTGTCGTAGTCGGCATCCGGGTCGGCCAATTCCGCGGAGATCTCGTTGAACCGGTCCACCATCGCCTTGGTCTGGGCCACGCCCTCCTCGACGTTGCCCAAAACGTCCTTGTCCTCGTTCAGCACCGGCTCCTGCGAGAGGATGCCGACCGTGTAACCGGCACTCAGGGTGGCGTCCCCGTTCGACACGTGCTCCAGCCCGGCCATGATCTTGATCAGGGTGGACTTGCCAGCCCCGTTGGGGCCCACCACGCCGATCTTCGCACCGGGCAGGAACGACAGGGTCACGTCGTCCAAAATGACCTTGTCGCCATGAGCCTTCCGGGCCTTGCGCAGGGTGTAGATGAACTCAGCCATGGGCCAGGAGCCTAGCCGCCGAACTGCTTGTGCCCGCCTCCCGTCGACCGGCCAACCGGGCGGGCCGGACCTGGGATCAGGCCGCCCGGATCTTCTCAGCATCGACGTCACGGTCTCGTAGCATCGTTTCCGCGAGTTCACCGACCGCCGCGATCGCCGCGCGTGCACCGCTATCCGGGACCTCGATCAGTTCCCCTGTCTCGGGGTCTGCGAGCAGCCGCACCCTGACCGGTGTCCCGGCAGCCGCGTCGATCGCGGTATCCCGGGCTGCCGTAGCCGGGGCCACGGAACTCAACGCGATGGACACCGCCTGCGCCTCGGCCCGGGCGACCGCCTCGCGCTTGGTGCGGGTGAACACCGCCGTACCGCGGGACAGATCGGGACCCACGGTGACCGCCTCCACTTCGGTGAAGTACGTACGCGTCGACTGGCCGGCCACCTCACGCAGTACCTCACGCACCCGCAGCCGACCGGTGACGACGACCGGCATCCCTTTGACCACAGACTGCGCCACGTTGCTGGCCAAGCCGCGCCAGCAGGAGACGGACAGGAACGAGGTGTCCCCGTCCAACCATGACCCGCTCCCCTGGTCGAACCGCCGAGGTGTGCAGGCGATCCGAAAGGAGGCGACCGAGTGCCCCCGCGGGGTTTGCCGCAAGGCGACGTCCGTGACGACATTGCCGACCATCGTGACGTTCAGCTCATTCATAACGCGCTCCTGGAGTCGGTCGGCGCACCCGGTGGGCACCGGCAGGACACCGACCCTCGTGCGGTGCAGCCACACCAGGGAGCCCGACGCCGCATCCTGGGGACACACCCACCGAATCGGCCGCCGCTGTGGACACTCGTTGCAGGCCCGTCAGCGACCGCTGACCGGTGATCGACCGCTACACCGTGTCCTCGGAGCGGCGTGCCTCGTACTGCGAGCGGCCGGTGGTGATGCCCGCCTGGTCGTCGGCGACGCGTGCCTCGGAGTCCGCCAAGATGGCGCGCGCCTGCGCCTGCGGATCGTCGCTGCCGACCGCCTGCTCCTCGGGCAGCAGCTGAGCCCGACTCACGCTGGGATCGGACGACTCATCGCTGCGGTGGTCAAGGCTGGCGGTGGTGGCGGACGGTTCGCTCGCAGGAGGCGTGGGTTTGGTCACGCCGACCGTGTACCCCGACGCCGCGACGATCATGCCGGCCCTGACCAGGGCATGTCGCCACGCCCCGGCACTGCCATACCCCCGTCGGCGGTGTGACCAGGCGCCACCGGCCCGCGGACTTGACACAATGCGAGGCGATGCTGGTCATCCGGCGCCCGTAGCTCAACGGATAGAGCAACCGGTTTCTACCCGGTCGGCTGGGGGTTCGAATCCCTCCGGGCGCGCCACCGCGAGAGGATGTGCCCGGCCACAGCGGGGTGGCAGGTCGGCCCCCGGTTGGCCATCGGGAGTCCGGGGCACGCAGGATCAGGGGCATGCCGAGATGGATCACGGGTCTGCCGACGTTGCGCGGCGGACAGATTCCCACGGGCCCGGCGCGCCGGCGATCGAGAGCGTCGCGAGCGCTGGGTGCGGTCGCGCTGGTGACCGTCCTGGTCACCGGTGGCGGCGGCCTTGCGGCCACCAGCGGCAACGCGGCAGCGAACTCGACAGCGGACTCGGCCACGGCGGCATCCTCCGATGCCGCGGCGACGGCGATCGCTGCGCTGCCTCCCCTGGTCACCCCGACGCCGCCGGTGCCGGCACCCACGGACACCGCGCCCGCCCCGCCGGACCCGACGGCGCTCACCCCGACGCCGACCGACGCACCGACCAGCGGCGCTCCGACAACAGCTGATCCAACCGGGACGCCGACGTCGGCACCCGCACCGACCGACTCACGTCCGACGGCCACCCCGACGCCTACCGTGAGCCCGACCAGCACCAGCGCCGAACCGACCGCGTCGCCCACGCAGTCCGCGAGCCCGTCGGCGTCGTCGACCACGGTGGCCCCCGCACCGCGACCGGCCACGCCCCCGGCGGCGGCCACCTCGACGATCCCGCTGGCATCGATCGTTATCGCCGTGGTGGCACTGCTCGTGGCCGCCTTCGTCCTGGTGGCCATGATCCGCCGAGGCGTCCGGCCATTCGGGGGAACCGCCGGTGACGTTCCAGCGAAGGGCGCCGCTGGCGACCCGGCGACGCCGACGGGCGCACCCGGTAGGGCCGAGGCAGGCACGCAGTCGGGGGCTGCCGGACGAGCCGGGCCTGCTGGTCCGGCCGACGTCCTCGTGACCAGCGCTGCTGCAATCGGTGCCGGCGAGGCAGCCCGGTCGGCGACGACCGGTCAGGCCGAGCCCGCCGACCCCTCGGCCGCCACCCTGGTCGCGATGCTGGTGGCGCTCGGCGAGGCAATGATCGATTGTGGCGATCCGGTGACCCACGTACAGGACAGCCTGGCCCGGGTAGCCCACGCATACGGGGCACCCGCCGCCGAGATCATCGTGCTGCCGACCGCGCTCATCGTCTCGGTCCCCGGCAGCGCGGCCGTACAGACCGCGGTGGCGACCGCGGGCACATCGAGACTGCGGCTGGATCAGACCACGGAGGTGTTTGGGCTGGTCAGCGCCGCGGAGCGGCACGCCCTGGAACCCGGTCCATTGATGGCCCAGCTGCGGCGGATCCGCGCGCAACTACCGCCGTACTCGGCAGTCACCCGAACGGTCGGGTACGTAGGCCTCACGCTGGGACTGGCGCTGATCCTGCATGCCGGCTGGGCCGAACTGATCGTGGCCGGGGTGCTCGGGTTGGGAGTGGGACTCGTCCAGCTCGCGGCTGCCCGGCTGCATTCGGCATACCAGGTCTTCGTCCCGCTGCTGTCGGCCTTCACCGTTGCCGTTGTCGTGTTCACGTTGCCTCGTACGGGTCTGGACGTGGGGGTCTTCGCACCGCTCATCGCCCCGCTGGTCACGTTTCTGCCGGGGGCGTTGCTCACGACCTCCGTGATCGAACTGGCCACCGGCCAGATGATCGCTGGAGCGGCCCGACTCGCCGCCGGGTTCATGCAACTGACGCTGCTGGCGCTGGGGATCGTCGGTGGAGCCCAACTCGTCGGGGTCCCAGCCGCGCGGGTATCCGAGGCGGCGGCGAACCCGTTCGGCGACCTGGCGCCCTGGCTCGGGGTGGCGCTGTTCGGCCTGGGCGTCGTCGTCTACAACTGCGCCCGGCTGAACTCTGTGGGCTGGGTGCTGCTCGTGCTGTACGTGGCCTATGCCGGGCAGGTGATAGGCGGTCTCTTCCTCGGCGGGGTGCTGTCCGCCTTCGTCGGCGCATTCTTGATGACCCCGGTGGCCGCCTTCGCCGCCACCCGCGCTAACGGGCCACCGACGCTGGTGAGCTTCCTGCCGGCGTTCTGGCTGCTGGTCCCCGGCGCGCTCGGCCTCCTCGGCGTCACCAAGATCCTCGGAGCGGACCGCAGCGCCGGCACCGACTCGCTGCTCACCACCGGCGCCACCATGATCGCAATCGCGTTTGGAGTCCTGCTGGGTCTGGCCGCCGGCACGCTGGTCGGGCGGCGTGGGTCCCCGGGGGCGGCCACGGACCTACGGATCGAGACCGGTTCGGGCCGTTAGGTGAGGGTCGCCTAACCCTGGCGATGGCGGATCGGCGTGGATGCACCAGAATGAGCGCATGCGCATCGCAGACGACATCACGCAGCTGATCGGCAACACTCCACTGGTCCGGTTGAACCGGATCACCGACGGTGCGGACGCACAGGTCGTGGCCAAGCTGGAGTATTTCAACCCGGCTCACAGCGTCAAGGACCGGATCGGGGTCGCCATGATCGACGCCGCTCAAGAGGCCGGGCTGATCGGTCCCGACACAGTCGTGGTGGAACCCACCAGCGGCAACACCGGCATCGCCCTGGCGATGGTGTGCGCGGCGCGCGGCATCAAGTGCGTGCTGACCATGCCGGAGACGATGAGCGTCGAACGGCGCCTGCTGCTGCGGGGATACGGCGCCGACCTGATCCTCACCCCCGGGCCCGAGGGCATGGGCGGGGCCATCGCCAAGGCGGAGGAACTCGCCAAGAGCGACCCGAAATACTTCATGCCCCAGCAGTTCGCTAATCCAGCCAACCCCGAGATCCACCGGCGGACCACGGCCGAGGAGATCTGGACGGACACCGATGGCGCCGTCGACATTGTCGTAGCGGGGGTGGGTACCGGCGGCACGATCACCGGAATCGGGCAGGTCCTCAAGGAGCGTAAGCCATCCGTTCGGATGGTTGCCGTAGAGCCGGCCGCCTCCCCGGTCCTGTCCGGCGGCGTCAAGGGCCCGCATCCGCTGCAGGGAATCGGGGCGGGTTTCGTGCCGGAGGTCCTGGACACCAGCGTGTATGACGAGGTCGTCCAGGTCGCCAACGAGGACGCGATGGCGACCGCCCGCCGCTCGGCCACGCAGGAGGGTCTGCTCGTCGGGATCTCCTCCGGAGCCGCCCTGTACGCCGCCCGCCAGGTCGCGCAACGTCCGGAGAACGCCGGGAAACTCATCGTCGTCATCATCCCGTCATTCGGTGAGCGGTATCTGTCCACGCCGCTGTTCGCGGGTCTCGGCGACTGACGTTGGCGCTCAACCGCTCATCCGCAGGCGGAATCGTCACGGGACGCATCCAGGCAGCCCGGGACCGCTGGCGCCCTGCACTGCGTCGTCTCCAGCGTGATCTGGACTGCGTGGTCGAGCGGGACCCGGCGGCGCGCACCCGAGCCGAGGTCGCGCTGCTGTACCCAGGCGTGCATGCGGTATGGGCGTACCGGGTCAGCAACGCGCTGTGGCGGCGTGGCGCCCTGTTCCCGGCGCGGGCCGTGTCGCAGACCGCACGCTGGGCCACCGGGATCGAGATCCATCCCGCCGCCACGATCGGTGCTGGACTGTTTATCGACCACGGTTCGGGCGTGGTGATCGGGGAGACGGCCGAGATCGGCGACGACGTCACGATCTACCACGGGGTCACCTTGGGCGGGACCAGCCTCGACCCGGGCAAACGGCACCCCACCGTCGGTGACCGGGTCACCATTGGAGCCGGCGCGAAGGTCCTCGGGGCCCTGGACGTCGGCCACGATTCCCGGATCGGCGCCAATGCCGTGTTGGTGCGCTCGGTCGACGACAACTCCGTCGTCGTCGGTGTCCCTGGTCAAGTCATCGCCCGGCTGCGCAAGCACACCTCGGCCGACCTGCCCGACCTCGACAACGCCATGGTGCCCGACCCCCTCGGCCTCACCGTGCAGCAATTGCTTACACGAGTCGACCGGTTGGAGACGGAGGTACGCGGTCACATCGAGGCACGTGAGCTGTACTTCTCCCCCACCGGGGTCTGGGAGAACGTCGACTTCTCGATCTGACCGGGCGCCCGGCAGGTTTGCGCCGGGTCGGGCTCGGGCATCGGCTTGATTCGGGACCACCCACCAAGACCACACGGTGAGGACGACATGAGCGAACTACCTGCTGACGACCCCTATCTGGCGGCTGCAGACCCGGGAGACGTCGGCGATCAGGCCCAGGACCTGCAAGCCCAGTACGAGCAGGAAGCGATCCAGGCCGCGTTGGACGGCGAACCGGTCGTCGAGGAGACGCCTTCGGTTCGCGACGTCTGGGACCGCGGTCCCGAGCTGGACGATCCGCAGGCGCAGCAGGGAGCCGACCTGGATGCTAGCGATGACGCCGTCCACGCCGGCGGGTTCAACACCGCGGGATCGGACCCGCAGGGTGAGTCGGAGGCCCTGGCGGAGCGAGGTATGCATCTGGAGACGCCCGACGGTGGATGACGGGCACGCCGCGCGGAGGCACGGCAGCGCGCCGATAGCTGGTCATGTGGTCAAATCGACCGGGCAGATTGGGTACCAGCCACTGCGGGCCGTACAGCACGGGACGCCAACGAATCAGGAGTACGCCATGTCGACCACCGACCCGAACTCGCCACAGCACCCACGACCTGCGCCGGTGCCATCCCGAAATCGGGTCATGATCGCGGTTTTCATCGTGCTCTTCTTCCTAATTATTGCCGCCGGACTACTCATCGGCTGGGCCGGCCAGAACGCCGCCACGTAACTGCGCCCAAACTGGCCGATTCTGTGATGACCATATGAGTGTCGATCTGCGCAGACTCACGTGGCGGCGGGCCCCCACCACACGGTGGGGGCCTCGTTGCAGGCTACGGCGGTGACGATTTCCGGCGGCGACGATTCAGCGCATCACCGGCGCACGATCACACTGGCGCCCGGTGCCAGCACCCACTCGCCCTCGACGGCGCTGACATCACCCCAGGAGGCCCGCGCGTCCCCTGCCGCTGCCTGCACCCGGCAACCAGCGCCGAGATCCACGACAGTCGTCCAAGCGGCGGTGTCCAGGCGGATGCTCAGCGGACGACCAGACTGATCGGTGTCGATGCGGCACTCCAGGCCGGGAACCCGATGCGATTCGGCGGTGGGACTGCCCCAGCCGGCGCCCAGGCCTTCCCGTCGCAGAGCCAGCAGGGTTCGGTAAAAGGCAAGCAGTTCCCGGTGGGGCGATTGGTCACGCTCGTTCCAGTCCAACACCGACCTCTCGCGGGTATGCGGATCCTGCGGATCGGGCACGTCCTCGGCTTCCCAGCCATGCGCTCCGAACTCGCCTCGACGGCCCCGCGTCACTGCTGCGCCCAACTCGGCATCCGGGAAGGACGTAAAGAACTGCCACGGCGTCTGAGCTCCCCACTCCTCGCCCATGAACAGCATCGGCGTGTAGGGCAGCGACAGCAGCACCGCCGCCCCGGCTGCGAGCCGTTCCGGGGCGACCAACTGCGCCAGCCGGTCGCCCACGGCTCGGTTCCCCACCTGGTCGTGCGTCTGCAGCGCCACGACGAACTGTTCGGGAGTGACCCTGAAGAAGTCGACCGGTCGACCATGCGAACGTCCCCGGAACTCCGACCAGCAGCCGTCGTGTCGGAAGGCTTGCTCCAACGTCTTCCGTACGGCCTGCGCGGAGCCGAAGTCACCGTAATACCCGGCCGTCTCTGCGGTAAGCAGCCAGTGCAGGGCATGGTGCACATCGTCGTCCCATTGTGCCGACATGCCGATACCGTCCGGCCGAGGCAGGATCATCCGTGGATCGTTACGATCGCTCTCGGCTATGACTGAAATCGGCCGGCCCACTTCTGCGCTGAGCCGGTCAACCTGGGTGGTGACCTCTTCCAGGAAACTCAGCGCCCGGTTGTCTCGTAGTTCGTGGACGGCGTCCAGTCGCACCCCGTCCAGGTGGAAATCCCGTAACCATCCGGTCGTGAAGCCCAACAACAGTTCACGTACGCCGTCTGAGCCCGGTGCGTCGAGATTGACCGCCGATCCCCAGGGTGTCTGATGAGTGTCGGTGAGAAAGGGACCGAAGCGTTCGGTGTAGTTGCCGCTGGGGCCCAGGTGGTTGTGCACCAGATCCGCGAATACTGCCAGGCCGCGCGAGTGCGCCGCATCAACAAAGCGGCAGAGGGCATCCGGCCCGCCATAAGGTGCGTGCACGGCGTTGAGCGCCACGCCGTCATAGCCCCAGCCCCACGTTCCGTCGAAGGCGGCCAGTGGCATGAGTTCGACGTGCGTGACACCCAGGTCGGTCAACTGGGTTAGCCGCTCGATGGCAGCATCCAGGGTCCCCTCGGGGGTGAACGTGCCAACATGGAGTTCATAGATGCACGATCCGTGGTCGAGGGCACGCCCGCGCCAGCCAGCGTCCGACCAGCCAAACACGCCGGGGTCCCAATACCGGGCAAGCCCGTGAACTCCCTGCGGAAGCCACCGGGCGGCCAGGTCGGGCACCTCGGCGCCATCCAGTAGCAGTGCGTAGTCGGCGCCGTGCTCCAGGGCGGGTTCGCCGACCCACCACCCGGCATGTTGCGGCTCGGGCAACAACGCGGTTTCCGACCCCGTACCGCGTACCACCAACTCGCCTACGGCGGGAGCCCACCGACGAAACAGCACTTCAGCCTCCCTCTTTGACCAGGACCGCCACCGGCCACTCATCCAGCAGATGTGCAACGGTCTGAGAACCCTCGCTCACAAACTCCCTGCCGGTGACCACGTCGCGCCAGCTGCCGGCCGGCACTGGGACAGCGGTGTCCCCCCAGCCGCCAGCCGCCGCGAGGCGGATGACATAACGACTAGCGAGCACGATCAGGTCGGTGCCACGGGCGAAGGCGACGCAATGCTCGGCTGCCGTGCCCGTCACCTCCAGGCCGGTATGCGGCACGTCCGGTCCCACCAGGTCCGGGCGGTCGCGGCGCAGGCGCAGCGACACGGCGGTGAGCCGGGCCTTGGCCGCAGATACATCGATGTTCGGATCGGGCTCGGTCTCCAGCGCGACCTGCAGCGCCGCCTGCAGGGCCGTGAAATCCACTGGACTGCGGTTGTCCGGATCGACCAGGCGCAGACTCACGAACTCGCAACCCTGGTAGATGTCGGGCACCCCCGGGGCGAAGACCTGCACAACCCGCTGACCGAGAACGTTCGCCGCGAATCCGGGCGCCAGTCGATCGATCATCTGGGCGATGCTGGCCTGCAACCCCTCGTCGTCGGAGAGCCGGCGCACCCAGACCCCCAACGCGTGCTCGTATCCCTCCTCGGGCAGAGTCCACGACGTCCGCAGTTTCGCCTCGCGAGCGGCCTTGGTGAGGTAGGCGATGAGACGGTCGGCATCGATGGGATACGCGCCCACCATGGTCTGCCAGGCCAGCCACTCGATCGAAGGGTCCGGCACATCGTCGGGACCAACGAAGGCACCGACGAGTTCCCGCCAGGCGCGTACGGTGGTGACCCACTCCCCAGCAATCTCGCTGAGGACCGACAACCGGGCACGTACGTCCTCGCTGCGCTTGTTGTCATGAGTCGACATGGCCGTCATGGCATGCGGCCATTCCCGACGACGTCGTTCGGCCCAGGCGTGGAACTCGGCCCGAGATATCCCCCAGTGATCCGGCTCGCCGCCGACCTCGCACAGGGACGACAGCGGGAACCAGCGATAACTTGCGGTGTCTTCCACGCCCTTGGCGATGGCCGGTCCCGTGGTCTGCTGAAAGCGGACCAAGAACTCGTCCTTACGCACACCACGGCCCAGTCGGCCCAGCGCGAGGTCACGCATCAGATCAACGGTCGGCGCACGCTGCGGCAGCCGCCGGCGCGCCTCCTCAGCGGCCGCTTCCAGCAACCGAACTGATTCAACCGGCGGGTCCTCCCCGGGAACTACGTAGGCGCGGTAGACCGACATGCAGGCAAGCAACTCCGCCACGGCCTCCGTCATGCCGCGACGGGAATAGTCGCGCAGCCGGACGTCGACTTGGCAGGCATCATGCGCAACAGCCGCGAGCCGATCCACCTCCGCTGCCAGCAGGCCGCTGAGCACCTCCCGACGGGCCGCGTCGGACACTTCCTGCCACCCCGCCCTGATGCCGGTGTCCTCGGCGAACGCCGCGGTCATCACCGGCGCCCCGGACGGATCGACGAACAGACTCCCGATACGCAGCATGGCGTCATAGCCGGTGGTCCCCGCACATTCCCAGTCCTCCGGCAGGTCTTCGCCGGGTTCGAGGATCTTCTCCACGACGATCCAGGCGTCCCCGGTGGCATCGGCCAGTCGCCGCAGGTAACCGCGCGGATCGGCGAGCCCGTCCGGGTGATCGATGCGCAGGCCGTCGACCAGACCCTCGCGGACCAGTCGTACGGGGATCGCGTTGCTCTCGTCGAAAACGCGGGGGTCCTCAACCCGGATGGCCACCAGGGTGTCGACGTCGAAGAACCTGCGGTAGTTGACCTCTTCGTGCGCCACCCGCCAATACGCCAGGCGGTAGTGCTGCGCCGCGAGCAACTCCTCCAGCGGCAACTCTGCGGTGCCCGGGCGCAATGGGAAGACATGGTCGAAGTAGCGAAGCACCGGCTCGCCGAACGGGCCGGAAGGATCGATCTTCAGCTCGCCGGCGTCCAGGCTGGCGTCGATGCGCTGACCCAGGATCGGCAGCAGAACGGGCTGTTGCTGGCCCCAGTCGATGTCGAACCAGTTGCGGCAAATCGATTCTGGACCGTCACGCAATACCGACCACAGAGGTTGATTCAAGAACTCAGGGGTCGGCAACGCCATGTGGTTGGGGACGACGTCCACGACGAGCCCAACGTGCCGGTCCAAGAGCGCGGCAGCGGCCACGCGTAGGCCCTCCTCACCGCCCAGTTCCTGGTCGACTCGCGTGTGGTCGACCACGTCATAACCGTGTTGAGAGCCCGGGGTGGACTCGAGGATCGGGGACAGGTACGCGTGCGAGACCCCGAGGTCCGACAGATAGTCGGCGGCTTCCGTCAGGCACTGGAAGCCGCTCTCCGGGGTCAGTTGGACACGGTATGTCGAAACCGGCGTACGGTCACTCCTACCGGTCACGCCGACCTACGGAACAGCATCGTGCAGCGCCCACGAACCGGGACGGTGGCCTTGGCCGCCAATGGGTCACGTCCCTCGGGGAACCCGTCCGGCGTGGTGGTGTCCAGGACGACGTCCCAGGAGTCGCCGAATTCCGGACCCGGGAGGCAGTAATCCACTGTTTCGTCGTGGGCGTTGAGCAGCAACAGAAAGCAGTCGTCACGAATATGCACACCACGGGGGTCCTTCTCCGGCAGGTCCTCGCCGTTGAGGAACACTCCCAGGGACCTGGCATAGCCGTTTCCCCAGTCCTCGTCGTCCATCGGTTCGCCGTCCGGGCGCAACCAAGCTATGTCGTGGAGTCCTGATGACGTGCCGCGTACATCGGCACCCTGGAAGAAGCGGCGCCGCCGGAAGATCGGGTGCGCCCGGCGCAGCGCGATCAGTCGGGTGGTGTAGTCCAGCAGGGCTTCGTCAACGTCGTCCCAGTGGATCCAGGAGATCTCGTTATCCTGACAGTAGGCATTGTTATTCCCACCCTGGGTCCTGCCGAGTTCGTCTCCGTGCAGCAGCATCGGCACCCCTTGACTGAGGAGGAGGGTCGCCAGCAGGTTCCGCTGCTGACGGGCCCGGCGGAAGAGCACGTGCTTGTCGTCGGTCTCTCCCTCGATGCCGCAGTTCCAGCCACGGTTGTGGCTCTCCCCGTCGTTGTTGTCCTCCCCATTGGCCTCGTTGTGCTTATGGTTGTACGAGACCAGATCCCGGAGGGTAAACCCGTCGTGCGCGGTCACGAAGTTGACCGACGCGATCGGCCGCCGACCGCTGCTCTCGTACAGGTCGGAGGAGCCAGTGAGGCGGGAGGCAAACTCCGGCATAGACGCCGACTCACCACGCCAGAAGTCACGTACGGTGTCACGGAACTTGCCATTCCATTCGGTCCACAGTGGCGGGAAGCCGCCGATCTGATAGCCACCGTCGCCGAGATCCCAGGGCTCAGCTATCAGCTTCACCTGGGAGATGATCGGGTCCTGGTGCACGATGTCGAAAAAGGCGCTCAAGCGATCGACCTCGTGGAACTGACGCGCCAGCGTAGCTGCGAGGTCGAACCGGAAACCGTCCACGTGCATCTCGGAAACCCAGTAGCGCAATGAATCCATGATCAGCTGCAGCACGTGCGGACTGCGCATGAGCAGGCTGTTCCCGGTGCCGGTGGTGTCGTAGTAGTGCTGTTTCTCGTCCTCGACCAGGCGGTAATAGGCGGCGTTGTCGATGCCCCGCAACGACAACGTGGGGCCCATGTGGTTGCCCTCGGCCGTGTGGTTGTAGACGACGTCCAAGATAACCTCGATACCGGCCCTATGCAGGTCCCGAACCATCGCCTTGAACTCCGAGACCTGCTGGCCGTCCATCCCGGTATACGCGTAGGAGGCATGCGGAGCGAAAAACCCGAGCGTGTTGTAACCCCAGTAGTTGCGAAGACCCCGCTGGCGCAGGTGGTGGTCCTGGGTGAAGTGGTGCACCGGCATGAGTTCGACTGCTGTGATGCCCAGCGAGTGGAAGTGCTCGATCATTGCCGGGTGGGCGATCCCGGCATAACTGCCGCGCATCTCCTCGGGGATTCCTGGGTGGGTCATTGTCAGGCCCTTGACGTGCGCCTCGTAGATGATCGACTCGTTGTACGGAGTGCGGGGCGGCCGGTCTTCCTGCCAGTCGAAGTACGGGTTGATCACGACGGACTTCGGTGTGTGCTTGGCGGAGTCCAGGTCGTTCCGCGAGTCTGGGTCGTCCCAGAAATAGCCGAAACACGCCTCGTCCCAGTCGATGCGGCCGTCGATCGCCTTGGCGTAGGGGTCGATGAGCAACTTGTTCTGGTTGCATCGATGACCGTGCGAGGGGTCGTAGGGGCCGTCAACCCGGTAGCCGTACCGCTGTCCGGGCCTGATCCCCGGGATGTAGCCGTGGAAGACGTCAGCGTCCTTCTCACACAGCGGGATGCAGTTCTCATTGCCCTGGTCGTCGAACAGGCACAAGGTCACCGCGTCGGCGACGGAGGAGAATAGACTGAAGTTGACTCCGGCCCCGTCGTACGTGGCGCCAAGAGGGTATGAGACGCCGGGCCATACCTGCATGTGAGTCCTCCTCGTGGGGCGGCGCGAACGCTCGCCAGTGGCACTGTAGGCGGGCTCGCTCCCACGAGCCTCGCATACGGCGCCTGGGTCATTCCCCCGGCAAGCGCCGGATCAAACCGCGCCCGACCGCGCCCTGGTCACGGCCTATGGCTGGCGCCCCACGTTTCCCGAGCGGCTCGACCGGGCACCCTCGAACGCATCCGGGCGGCTGATGCCGTCCCACTGCGACCGTAGGGAGACAGCCATGAAGGGCAAGTTGCTCATGCTCGGGATTGCCGCGACGGGTGGCTACATCGCGGGTGCTCGGGCCGGGCAGGAGCGCTACGAATCGATTCGTGGCGCTGCAGCGAAGGTGGGCCTGAAGCTCCCCGCAGCCGGATCCGAGGTGGGTTCGCGCCAGGACGGGATGAGCAGTGACTCCCCGTACGGCACCTCATCCCCGGGGCCCAGCCCCGACGCCGCCGGAGCCACGTACGGCTTTGCCGACTCCCCGACCGGGCCGACCGCGGACCTCCACAGTGCCGACACGCACCCGGGCCGGGCCGAAGACGCCATGACGCAGGTCCGCGACGACGCGGTGAGTTTGGCCGACAAGGTCCAGGCCAGCGGATCCGGCCCGCACGCCGCCCCCTGATGAACCCATGGCAGGGAGGGGGGCAGACGTGAGGATCGCGCTGGTCTCACTATCCGGCAGTCCCACCCTTGAACCAGGCGGACAGCACTCCGGCTTCGCCAACGCGTACGTAGCCGGTCTCGCACCGGCATTGAACGCCACGGGTCATGACGTGACTGTCCTCACGTTGGCTGTCGACGCACCGGTCATGTCCCTGCCGAAAGCAACGGGCTTCAGCAGGCAGCGGAGCTACGAAATCGTGGAACTCCCGGCCAGTGGGACCCCATCAGGTGGTCCGCTGGCGGATGCCGTTCGGCAGCAGGTTCCCGCCATCGCCGCCGAGATCGCCGGGTCGCTGCGCGCCCGCCACGCAGACGTGATCGTGACGGTGTCCTGGCCGGCCGCGCTGGCCGTCGCCGCCGCCACGAGAGACTCAGAACTGGCCGCAATACCGGTTGTCTCCGTCTTTGACGGGAGCAATCAGGCGGCGCGACCGGATTCGTCGGGCCCAGACAGCGCGGGCCTGGGGCGCCTGCGGCAGGCGCTGGCGGCAGCAGCAACCACCGCGGTGGCCACCTCCACCAGTGCGGCCACCCGACTGGTGGGCCCCGGTTTGGCCCGCAGCGCCGTACCCGTCGTGCCCGCCGGCATCGACACCGCTACGTTCGACCGTTCAGGGCCGTCCGCCACCACGCGTAACCTGCCGCGCGTGGTTACCGCAGGCCGACTACCGGACGGCATGGCCATGGACGGACTGCTGCGCATCATCAGCCGCATTCCGGCGGTGGAATTGGTCGTCTGCGGTGGCCCTGAGCCGGCCGAGTTGTCGACGGATGCGGAGGTACGCCGTCTCATGGCGGCCGCCGAGACACTGGGGATAGCCAAACGAGTCACGTTCAGCGGGCGGCTCCCGCGATCCCGCCTGGCCGAAGTGTTTCGCTCCGCCGAGTTATACGTCGATCTCTCGGGGAGCGATTCATTCGGGATGTCAGCGGTGGAAGCCATGGCGTGTGGTACGCCTGTCCTTGGGTTCGACGTCGGGGGCCTCACCGACACCGTGGTGGACGGTGTGACCGGGCGGCTACTGCCCGTGGGCGACATGACCGCAGCGATGCGCGTCCTTGCGTCGCTGCACAACGACCCATTCGCCCTTCAGGCGATGGGCCATGCCGCTGCGGACCGAGCTAGCGCACGCTATCCCTGGCGGCGCGTCGCCGAAGAACTCAACGACGTTCTCACCTCGGCCTTCGGCCAGAGCGTTCCAGGGCCGGAACTCGCCGACATCCACGCCTGATCAACGTGCTAGTCACCGTTACAGCCCGCCTTTTGTACGGGTTTCCTGTTGCGCTAGGTGGGTAGGAACCCTGCAGCGATGGCGCGGCAAAACGGCCCAGCCGTCCGCTGTAGTTCCGCCTCCGGAAAGGACTCATCATGGGTGCCATGGACAAGATCAACAACGCAGTCGAAGACGTCAAGGGCAAGGTCAAGGAAGCTGTGGGCGACGCCACGGACGACCACGACATGGAGCGTGAAGGCAAGACGGACCAGGCAAAAAGCGATATGAAGGACGCTGGCGAGAACGTCAAGGACGCCTTCGGCCACTAAGAATGGTAGGCCGACTTGGCAGCGCGCAGCGATGCATGATCCGCCGACGGCCACACACACAGCGGTCGTAGCCGTCGCAGGCGTCGGGAGCGGACCGACCGGTGCGGCCGCTGCTTCGACGACGCGGGCCCCAGGATCTCCCGGGGCCCGCGTCGTGCTGTCCGCTTGCGTAACCTTTCGCTGCAGAAGCTTTGAGGAGTCGTCGCGATGAACAATGCTCCAACTCGAACCTCGGCGCGTGGTCACCAAGGGACTGTGAACGGCTCCCTCTGGCGGTCCACCCATGCCGGAAGCGAGCCATCAGCGGCACCGACCGATGCGGCGAGAAGCGCCGATGTCATCGTTGTCGGCGCGGGAGTGACGGGCCTGACGACGGCGGTGTTGGCCGCCGAAGCAGGAGCGCACGTGACTGTGGTCGATGCAGGAGTGTGGGGCGAGAACTCGACGACGTACTCGACGGTCAAGGCAACCGTCGCCCATGGACTTCGATTGAGCGAGATCCATGACTCCTTAGGGGAACAAGCGGCCGGCGACTACGCCGCTGCCAACCTGGCCGGGTTGCGACTCTTCTACGACCTCATCGAGCGCCACCAGATCGACTGCGACCTGATCCGGGGGCACCACCACATCTACGCAACGGCGCAGGACGACGCATCGGCAGTGCACCGCGAGGGTGAGCTCAGCCGCCGTTTTGGCATGAAGTTGGACCCTGACTCAGCCTCACCGCTGCCCTTCGAGGTCAGCGCCGACATTTCCTTCCCGGATCAGGCGCAGTTTCACCCGGGTCGCTATCTCAGCGGCCTCACGGCCGCCGCCATGCGTCTGGGTGTGACGTTGCTGCCCGGCACCTGGGTCCACGACGTGCACACTCACGGGTCCGACGGCGTTACGGTCAGCACCGACAAGGGCGACCTCACTGCCCCAGCCGCGGTCATTGCGACTCACTTCCCGATCCTGGATCGGGGCGGCCACTTCGCCCAGCTCAGTGTGAAGCGGGCCTACTGCGTTGCCGGACCGCTGCCGAGGAACGTGCCGGCCGGGATGACCTATGCACCAGCCTCTCCGGTGCGCTCCACCCGCACTGTCGAGATCGACGGCCAGCAATTGCTCATTGTCGCCGGCGAGGACCATCCGGGCTCGGACCCCAGCGAGTCCGGTGCGCACTACGCCCGGCTCGAACAATGGATGCGGGACAAGTTCGGCGTGGACCAGGTGGCCTATCGGTGGTCGACCCAGGACCCACGATCACTGGACGGCGTGCCCTACGTGGGCCAGTTGGGCACCAACGCATCGGTCCTTACCGCAACCGGATTCGGCGGTTGGGGGATCACCAATGGAACCGCCGCCGCCTTGATGATCAACGACATATTGCGCGGAGAGGACCCGCCGTGGCTGCGGACTTTCGACGCCCGCCGCATCTCGCTACGGGCCGGTGCGCTTCCGTTCGTCAAGCAGAACGCCGAGGTGGCGGCTCGCTTCATCGGCGACCGGGTACGCGCCCACCTCGCGGACTCACCGGACACCCTTGCCCGCGGGGAGGCCCGAGTGACTGCGACTGGGAATGGCACGGTGGCCGCGTATCGCGATCCGGTCGGGACCCTGCACGCTGTCGATGCGCACTGCACGCACCTGGGCTGCCTGGTCCGCTGGAACGCCGCGGAGACGAGTTGGGACTGTCCCTGCCACGGGTCGCGGTTCGATGCCGACGGGGCGGTCCTGGAAGGGCCGGCGCATCATCCGCTCACGCCCGTGGCGGTGGATGACGAGCCAGTCGACTCCCCAGGTTAAGAAACTAGAGACCCCTGCCGTTGGCGGCGCCGTGTTCAGGCGGGTCCAGCAGGCTTGCCGGTCGAACCGTAGGACTGCTGCTCCACCGCAGCGTCCTGATCGATCTGGGTTCCGTTGCCACCGCCGACGTCCTGGGCCATGGCCTCCTCCGACGTCTGGGCCTGCGTCTGCCGCTCCTGGTTCGGCTGCGTGCCGGGCTGCTGGGACTCGTGCGCACTGGTGTCGGTCATGACGCTCCCTAAAAGTTCGATGCCGAGGTTCATCGACGCCCAAGCCGGGCATGACAGCGCTGACGTGAGCGGCGACCGCCGGCTCCACCATCAGGGAAAGGAAAGCCCATGGCAACCCTGCTGTGGATCATCGCTGTCATCCTGGTTATCTCTGGAATCGTAACCATCTTCCGAGGAGCCGTCCTGTACGGCATCCTGTTGATCGTCGTGGGCCTTCTGGTCGGTCCCGGTGGAGTCTCCATCTTCACGTAGGCGCGGTCGCGACACCTCCCCCCGCAATCAACCAAACCCGACGCGAAGACGCACGACAGCGGCCCGGAACCCGAACGGATTCCAGGCCGCTCGTCTGCAACCAGCACGCCGCCTCGCGCGGCCGGTGCTTAGTTGTCCGATTGGATGAGATGCAGCATGCCGCGCAACGGAATCCCCACCCAGTCCGGCCTGTTGTTCAACTCGTAGACGAGCTCGTAGGCGACCTTCTCCATCAGGAAGGCGCGCAGCAGGACCTCGCTAGCCGGGCCACCTTCGGGCAGCAGCCCCCCCTGGGCGGTGGCGGTGTAGTGCTCCAGGAAAGCCGCCCCCACCCACGAAGTCCAAAACCGTGCACCGCGATCCAGTACGGCCATGACCTCGGCGTTCTCCCGGGCTCCGACGCGCTGCTCGTGCTCGGCCTGCGCCGCGTAGGCGGCGTAGCTGAAGGACCGCAGCATGCCCGCAACGTCCCGCAACGGCGAGCGCTTCAACCGACGTTCGGTCAGGGAACGCATCGGCTCCCCCTCGAAGTCGAGGATGACGAAGTCACGGCCGGTGAACAACACCTGCCCGAGGTGATAATCGCCGTGTACCCGGATCCGAAGCGCGGCGATCCGCTGGTCCTTGATGTACTCCAGTTTGCCGTAGACCTCCTGCTCCAGTTTGAGTAACTCGTCCGCGCGCGTGGCGTCTCGCTCGGACAACAGGTGACGGCGACGACGCAGCAGTGAGAACGCCTGCCGGCATTGATTGCGCACCGACTGGTAGAGCCCTCGCTGGTAATGCGGCGTGAACGCCTCAGGCGTGAACTCCTTCTCCCCCTTCCCTGACGACAACGCCAGGTGCATCTCCGCAGTACGGGTCCCGAGAAGTTCAGCGTGTTGCAGCATCGGGCCGATGAACTCCTGGACCGCGGGTGGTACGTGGATGCGGCGCAACCCGGCCCAGCGACCAGCGGGGTTGAGCTCGTTGCGACGCGGGGAGTCGACGAGGCCTTGCACGTCCTCGAAGTAGGTGCCGAGTTGATGGAGCGTGTACTGCCAGGCGTCCCCCTCGTTGGCTACCAGTTCCTGCAGAACACCCAAGGTGCGAGGCGATCCATCGGCGTCTCGATACTCCACGGCACCGGCGACCGAGGGAACGTGCGGGAAACTCGATCGTTCGGTCAGGAACCTGCCGATCTCCCAGTCCGGGTTCAGACCACGGGGTGCCTTGCGGAACAGCTTGAGGATGAAGCGGTCCCCATAGATGAGCGAGGTGTTGCTCTGCTCCGCCTTGGAGACCGTCGGCGTCAGATCCCCAGCGCCGTCGGCGATCTTGCGATAAGCCCGGGTCGCGATGCCGTGGATCTCGCCCGCGTCATTGTTGCGGAAGCGCCGTCGGCTGCCGATCGTTTGCAGCAGGCGACGAGCGAACACCTCGTCGTAGGCGGCGTCATACAGCACGCCCGTCTGCCCTTTCCCGCCGCGCGGCGTCACCCGTGCGACCACAGCGGCAGGGACATCGTGGACGAGTTCCTCGGCCCGGTCGTCGGTGGCCAACGCGAGCGGCAGCATGTAGGTGTCGTGTTCCCCCTCGGTGTACGTCACGTCGAGGATGGCCACGTATGCCGGGTCATGGCGGTCGTCGCGGGGTACGGGCACCGCGTCCAGCAGGGCCACGTTGGAGATGACCCGGGCCTTACCGCTGAACCAGCGCTTGTGGATGAGCACCTCGGGCAGGACGTTTTCCAGCGCGGCCCGTGCGCGCGCTTGGGTGAAGATCGACTGCCAGCCGCCGGCGAGCGACAGGACCGGTACCCGGCTCGGGCCGGCCGCGTCCGCGTCGTCGACCGGCGCCGGATCCAAGCGCAGCCACAAGAAGGCGTGCGGACCCAACGTCAGGAAATACGGCAGTTCCCCGACTGCGGGGAACCGCGACTGTCCAAATAACTCGACCGGGGTGCGACCGGCGTACTGGCCCAGGTCCACCTGCGCGCACTGTACGAACCGGCTGAGGTTGGCCACCACCAGGATGATCTCGTCCTCGGTCTCCCGGGTGAAGCACAGCACCTTCGAGTTCTCCGGTGAGTGGAAGGTGAGCGTCCCCGCGCCGAACGCCCGGTGCCGCTGCCGTAGTCGCACCAGGCGACGCATCCACCAGTGCAGGGAAGCTGAGTTGTTGAGCTGGGAGGCGACATTGACGGACTCGAAACGATACTCCGGGTCGATGTTGACGGGGAGGTACAACTGTTGCGGGTTTGCTTTGGAGAATCCGGCGTTGCGGTCGGCGTTCCACTGCATCGGGGTACGGACTCCGTCCCGGTCCCCCAGGTAGATATTGTCGCCCATGCCGATCTCATCACCATAGTAGACGATCGGCGTGCCGGGCAGACTGAAGAGCAGACCGTTGAGGAGTTCGATCTTCCGCCGGTCGTTCTTGAGCAGCGGTGCGAGCCTGCGCCGAATGCCCAGGTTGATCCGGGCGCGCGGTTCGTTGGCGAAGACGCGGTACATGTAGTCGCGTTCCTCGTCGGTGACCATCTCCAGGGTGAGCTCGTCGTGATTGCGAAGGAAGAGCGCCCACTGAGCGTTATCTGGGATCGGCGGGGTCTGCTGGAGAATGTCGACCAACGGGAAACGGTCCTCCATCTGGACCGCCATGTACATCCGCGGCATCACGGGGAAGTTGAACGCCATATGACATTCGTCGCCGCGGCCGAAATAGGCCCGCGTGTCTTCGGGCCATTGGTTGGCTTCTGCGAGAAGCATGCGATCGGCATACTTTGCGTCGACATGACCACGGAACTTCCGAAGGAATTCGTGCGTCTCGGGCAGGTTCTCGCAGGTCGTCCCCTCCCGCTCGTACAGGTAGGGGATGGCGTCCAGGCGCAGCCCGTCGACACCCAGGTCCAGCCAGAAGTCTGCGGCTTTGATAACCGCGTCGTGCACGTCCGGATTGTCGAAGTTTAGGTCAGGCTGGTGGTGGTAGAAGCGGTGCCAGTAGTAGGCCTGCGCCTCGGAGTCCCAGGTCCAGTTAGACGTCTCGAAGTCCTTGAAGATGATCCGGGCGTCAGAGTACTTCTGGTTGGTGTCGCTCCACACGTAGAAGTTGCGCCACTTGGAGCCTGGTTTCGCCCGCCGGGACCGCTGGAACCACACGTGCTGATCACTGGTGTGGTTGATCACGACCTCGGTGATGACCCGCATCCCTAGCCGATGTGCCTCATCGACGAAT
>JBBQYX010000010.1:0-68025 GCA_038208295.1 Candidatus Nanopelagicales bacterium
TCCACAGCACTGAACCAATACCTGTTCGGCTCGTTGTCGACGGTGTCCGCCAGCGATCTGTGGGCCCTGGCCGTCGTGGTCGTCCTGATTCTGGCGACCCTGGCGATCTTCGGCCGCGAGTTGTTCGCGATGTCCCTGGACTCGGACGTCGCGCACGTCCAGGGCGTCCGGACCGCTGCGATGTCGACGATGCTGACCGTGCTTGCGGCCGTCGCGGTGGTCGTGGGTATGCGCACCGTGGGGCTGCTGCTGGTCAGCGCCATCATGATCGTGCCCGTCGCGGCCGCCCAGCAGTTGACCCGCTCGTTCCGGGCAACCGCCACCGGCGGGGTGCTCGTCGGGTTGCTGTCCGCGATCGCTGGGCTGGTGTTCTCCTACTACGTGGACGTGCCGCCAGGCCCGGCCATCGTGTTCTTGGCCCTGGGCCTGTTCGGCGTGTGCGCGCTGATCGCCGTCCCGCTGCGCCGGCGGCGACGCCTGGCGGTTGCGGTGCCCATCGACCTCGAGCCGCACGCCGAGATCGGGCAGGTGCCCGGAGAACATGCGGTGCGCGGACGGGCGCAGCCGTGAGCGGGTCCGTACGCCGGTCGGAGCCCGCCGTCGAGGAACGTCCGGCAACCACAACACCCGGCTCCCGGCGTCAGACTCGGCAGCGCTCGGCGGTCACTGCCGCGCTGGGGCAACTGGCCGATTTCCGCTCCGCGCAGGACCTGTACGAGGTGCTCCGCGCCCAAGGCGAACCCGTCGGGCTGACGACCGTCTACCGCACCCTGGCCGCACTGGCATCCGACGGCGAGGTCGACGTCATCGTGCGGGCTGACGGGCAGTCGGTCTACCGCCAGTGCAGCGCCTCCCACCATCACCATCTGGTCTGCCTCGACTGCGGCCGCACCGTCGAGGTGGCCGGCGCCGGGGTCGAACGGTGGGCGGCCACGATGGCCGTCGAGCACGGCTTCAGCGACGTGACACACACGCTGGAGATCTTCGGCCGCTGCCGGGACTGCCCGACCTCCTGAGCGGCGTCCCAGGACGGGATTTGCCGCCTAGACCGGGAGCAGCGCAACCGGTTCCGTCTCGCGTTACTCGTACGGATCGGATGGTGCGGAGACCCGGGTGAGGCTCTGCACCTTCAGTTTCGGGATGGCCTGCTCGGACTGGGTGCCACCGCCGGGCACCCAGGCACCGACCAGGCTCACCCACGTGTTGGCGGGCAGGTCGGGGACCTGAAGCGGCGTGATCCGCGACGTCACCGCATCGGCGGCACAACAGGTCAGCGTCAGGCGGGTCAGCCACCAGCCGCCCGCCGGGTTTGGGGTGGCGAACCCGGTCATGCGTACGCGGCGACCCTGCAGGGTCAGCCCTTCGTCCCACACCGCCCGGGCCACGTAGTCGTTGACGTTGATGTCAACAAGGGCGCCGGGCGGCAGCGGCGGCGCCTCGGCCACAGCGGGCGGGGTTGCATTCGTGCTGCCGCGGGCCGCGGTGTAGGCGCCCAGCGCCGGCGGGGCGACCAGGAAGATCGCGAAGACGGGGAGGAGTAGCAACCACGCGGATCGCGGACCGCCAGGTCCGTGGGGGTGGGCGTGCGCATGGCTGGTCTCGTCGGCAGTCTCCGGATTGGCACTACTGATGACGTCTCCTGCCAAGGAACCGCCCGACGTCGACTCGAGCCGATCCGCGGTCGCCGTCCGACGAGCCGACCTGATGATGTCGACCAGCACCAGCACCCCGAGCAGAACCAGGGCGCCCCCGGACAGCAGCAGCCACGGTCGCATCGATTCCTTGACGTAGTTCAGGTACGTGCCGGACGCGGTGATGCGCAGCGCTGCTCCCCCGACGAGCAGCAGCACGATCGCCTGGATCTCCCGGTTCACAGCAGCCACCATCCCACGACCACGCTGGCCAGGATCGCGACGACGAAGGTGGTCGGGGCGAACCGGCTGGCGAAACCCCGGCCGAACGTACCTGATTGCAGCGCGATCAGTTTCAGGTCGACCATCGGACCGACGACGAGGAACGCCAGTCGTGCGGTGTACGAGAACTGAGTCAGGCTGGCAGCCACGAAGGCATCGGCCTCGGAACAGATGGACAGCACCACGGCCAGCAGGGCGAGGCCGAGGATCGCGACGAGAGGTTGATCCGCCAACATTCGCAACAAGTCCGGCGGCACCACGACGTTGAGCGCAGCGGCAGTCAGACCACCGATGACCAGGAAGCCGCCCGCATGCAAGAAGTCGTGGGTCGTGGTCAGCCTGAACGTCTCGAAACTCGTCCGCCCGACCAGGTGGTCCCGGACGGGAATCCGGAGCCACTGCGACCGGCCGAACCGCAGCCACAGCCATCCCATGATCACGGAGGTTCCCAGAGAGGCGATCAACCGGGCCAGCACCATGCTTGGTTTCCCCGGAAACGCGATGAACGTGGACATCAGGACCACGGGGTTGATCGCCGGCGCCGACAGCAGGAACGCCAGCGCCGCCGCGGGGGCCACGCCACCCGCCATCAATCCGCCCGCGACCGGCACCGATGCACATTCACAGCCAGGCAACACCGCCCCTGCGCACCCGGCAACCGGCACCGCAAGCGCGGAGTTCCGGGGCAGCACCCGTTGCCAGAACGACACCGGGATGTAGGCGGCAATCGCCCCTGACAGCACGGTGCCCAACACCAAGAACGGCAACGCCTGCACGATGATGGCGACGAAGATCGTCGCGGCCGTCTGCAGGGCCGGCGCGCTGAACCACCCCACAATCCACCGCTGACCGAGAACCAGCACGATCAGCAGCGCCGAGAGCCCCTCCAGCACGCCAGGGCGATAGGACTCCCGGTTCCTGCTGTGGGTATCACGGGAGTCGAGCTGAGTCACGGCTGGTCAGCGAGTTCGTCGGAGATGTCTCCGCCACGATCCATCTGTATGGCTCCGCCACGATCCATCTGTATAGCTCCGCCGCCACTCTCATTCTGTATGGCTCCGCCGCCACTCTCATTCTGTATGGCTCCGCCATAACGCCGGTCACGGGATGCATACACCTCACATGCATGCCACAGGTGGCGGCGGTCGAAATCGGGCCACAGCGTCGGGACGAAGACCAGTTCGGCGTAGGCGGACTGCCACAGCAGGAAGTTGCTGGTGCGCTGCTCGCCGGAGGAGCGTACGAACAGGTCCACGTCGGGCATATCGGGTTCGTCCAGGAAGCGGGCGAGGAGTTGTTCGTTGACCTTGCGCGGGTTGAGCCGACCAGCGGCGACCTCCGCAGCGACCGCAGCGGCGGCATCAGCGATCTCGGCTCGACCGCCGTAGTTCACACACATTGTCAGGGTGAGGGTGGAGTTGTCCCGGGTGAGTTCCTCCGCGGTCTGCAACTCGTCCACGACCGACTTCCACAGTCGGCCGCGACGACCCGCCCAGCGGACCCGTACGCCCAACTCATTCATCTCGTCGCGACGGCGGCGGATCACGTCCCGGTTGAACCCCATCAGGAAGCGGACCTCCTCCGGGGAACGCCGCCAGTTCTCGGTGGAGAAGGCGTACGCCGACAACCACCCCACGCCGAGTTCGATGGCGCCGTGCACGCAGTCCAGCAGGCTCCCCTCACCCGCCTCGTGACCAGCGGTACGCGGCAGCCCTCGCTGCTGGGCCCACCGGCCGTTGCCGTCCATCACCACCGCAACATGGCGGGGCACCAGCTCCCGCGGGATCGGCGGTACGACCGCCCCGGATGGGTGCGGCGTGGGCTGCCGGGCGGGCCTAGGCACGGTCCGCATCCTCCCATCGCGCCTCCCAACGCCGGCGCGCGCCGTCCCCAGTCAGCCGTGCGACCGGTGTCAGGCCCGCTTAGGTCAGCCGGTTGGCCGTGTCGTCCACGAGCGACGCGCAGCCAAGCGCCGCATTAGGCGCGAGCCCCTTGGCCCTTCCGTTCGTCGACCGCAGCACCGCTGCGCGGCGGCTTCGCCTTGCGCGACGCGGCGCCGCGCTCTCCTCCGTCAGGCGCGTTCCACCAGCGGCAGGGACCTCAGCCCGTGCTCCAGATGCCACTGCAGGAAGGCGGCGACCAGCCCGTTGCCCTCACGCCGATGCCGCAGCTGGCTGGCATCGGCCACCGCCCAGTCCCCGCTGAGCAACGCCGCCAGCAGCTCGACGGTCGCCGCGGCCGGGGCGGCAGACCCCGGCGGGCGGCAGTCCGGGCACACCATGCCACCGGCAGCCACGTGGAATGCGCTGTGCGGGCCGGGCAGTCCGCAGCGGGCACAGGCATCGAAGGACGGCGACCAGCCGGCGACGGCCAGCGACCGCAACAGGTAGGCATCCAGGATCAGCCCGGCTTCGTGCTCCCCGCGGGACAGCGCCCGCAGCCCGGCGACCAGCAGCAGGTATTGCTGCGGGGCCGGTTCACGCTCGACCGGCGTCAACCGTTCGGCGGTCTCCAGCATCGCCGTGCCCGCCGTCCAACGCGGATAGTCCCCAGCCAACCGGGCACCGTGGAACTCCAGGGACTCCACCTGGGTCACGGTGTCCAGCGAGCGCCCCTCGTACAACTGGATGTCGACATGACCGAACGGCTCCACCCGGGCACCGAAGCGGCTGCCGGTCCGGCGGACCCCTTTGGCCACCGCGCGCACCCGCCCGGTACGGCGGCACAGCAGGGTGACGATCCGGTCCGCCTCCCCCAACCGCTGGGCCCGCAGCACAACCGCTTCGTCACGGTAGGTCGGCACCCCTGCATTGTCTCGTACCCAATCGGGTAGACCCCGCGGATGCAGACCTCGGCGCGGCGGACCAAGTGGCGCGAACGCCCGAGCCGGCGCAGGCGCAGCGGCACGGACACCGAGCCCGCCCGGGATAGCGTCACGGCCGGAGAGGAGCCCACCGTGACCGAGCCGGACCCCCTGCTGGACACCCCGACGGCCCAGACCGCCGCTGCGCCGAGGTCCGCCACACCGAAGACCGCTGCCGCGGTGCAGTACGTCGCGTTCGAACCCACCCGGATGCGGCGGGTCGTCATCATCGTGCTGCTGCTGTTCGTCGGCCTGGAGTTGGCGCAATGGGCCTTTTACACCGTGGGGTCGTTCCTCTTCCTCATCCTGCTCGCGTGGCTGCTCGCGATCGCCATGGAGCCGGCGATCATGTTCTTCGCCCGGCGCGGCATGCGGCGCGGCCTGGCGACCGGCTTGGTCATGCTGGTCCTGGTTGTTGCCGTCCTTGGTGTCATGGCCGTCTTCGGTCAGCTCTTCCTCACTCAGTTGTCCGGCCTCGTGACGTCGCTGCCGATGTCGGTGGGCACGGTCGTGGACTGGCTGAATCGCACATTCCACCTGGCCATCGACCCGAACACGATCGTGCAGCAACTGAATCTGACCTCGTCCAGCATCACCGGGATGGCATCCACGCTCGCGGGGGGCTTCTTGGGCGTCCTGGGGTCGCTGCTTACCGCGGTCTTTGACGTACTCACGATCTTGGTCTTCGCGTTCTATCTGGCTGCCGACGGACCGCGGCTGCGCCGCACGATCGGGTCCTGGCTACCACCGGACCCGCAGCGGGTCTTCGTCACCGTCTGGGACATCGCACTGGACAAGACCGGCGGTTTCGTCATCTCCAAGGTCGTGCTCGCCGGGTTGTCCGCGCTGGCGCATACCGGCTTCTTCTGGCTGGTCAACGTGCCGTACTGGCTGCCGATGGGCCTGTTCGCCGGCATTACCAGCCAGTTCATCCCGACCATCGGTACGTACATCGGCATCCTCGTACCGGTGCTGTTCACGGTGTTCACCCAACCGATCACCGCGATCTGGATCGTGGCCTTCGCCACCGTCTACCAGCAGATCGAGAACTACCTGTTCATGCCGCGGGTGTCCCGCATGACCATGGATGTCCATCCCGCCATCGCGCTGGCGTCGGTGTTCATCGGCGCCGCCTTCTTCGGTCCGATCGGGGCGATCATCGGCATCCCGCTGGCGGCGGCTGTCCTGGCGGTAGTGAATACCTACGGTCAGCGCTACGAACTGGTCCCGGAACTCTCCACGATCGAGAAGGGCGAGAAGCCCGGAACCGAACTGCCTCCGGTCGACAAGACTGCTGACGACAATGAGTGAGACGAACGTGTCCGCAGTCACCGACCCGTCCGAACGCAGCACCGACGACCTGCTCGATCGGTGCGACGCCTATCTGGATGCGGCACCCCGCCGCAACGCCGAGGTGATCCCGGTCGGGCCGCTGACCTTGTTCGTGGCCCGGTCGGGCTGGCCGTACTACGCCCGACCAACCCGGTCCCGCGGTCCGCTGCGCCGCGAAGTCACCGTTGCGGACGTTTCGGTTGTCATCGCCGAGCAGGACGCCCGCGAGGTGGAGGTGGCGATCGAGTGGGTGACCGATCTGGCGCCCGAGGTCGGCCCGGCGGCTATCGCGGCGGGCCTGCATGTTGCGCAACGGCCGCTGCTCATCCTGGACCGACCAGTCACGGTGCCGGCTCCCCGTGACATCGTCATCCGCCGGATCGGGCCGGCCGACGCGGCCCTGACCGCCGCCCGAATCGTGCCGGAACTGGGCTTCGCCGAGACGACCATGGCGGTCGGTCGCGCCGGCGTCGTCCAGCGGGACGCCCGCGTGAGCAATGCCCGCCCCGACGAGGACACGCACCTGCGGTCGCGCATCACGGCCGGCCACACGGTGGTGCTGGCTGCCGAGGACGACTCCGGGGTGGTGGCCGCCGGGTCGCACCAGCCGGTGTACGACGTCTTTGCCGGCGGTGAGGACTTTGCCGGCGGTGAGGACTCTGCCGGCGGCGAGGACTCTGCCAGCGGCGAGGTTTTCACCGCCACCGAGATCGTCGGTGTTGCCACCCTGCCCACTGCGCGTCGGCGGGGCATCGGCGCGGCACTGACCGCCGCGCTGGTCGCGGATGCGATCGAGCGCTGCGGGGTGGACCTGGTCCTGTTGTCGGCCACCGACGATGCCGTCGCCGCGCTGTACGGATCGGTCGGGTTCAAACGGATCGGTCACGTCAGCGAGGCCAGCCGTCCTCCCGCGCAGCCCTGACCCCGAACGGCGCGTCTCGGTACGGCCAGGGCTCCCACTGCGCGGTGCCGCCCCGACGTGCCGGCGGCGGCTCGCTCAGAAACCCAGTCGCCGCAACTGCCGTGGATCGCGCTGCCAATCCTTGGCCACCTTGACCCGCAGGTCCAGATAGACCGGGGTCCCGAGCAGTTTCTCGATCTGCTGGCGGGCGCGGCTACCCACGGATTTCAGCCGCGACCCGTGGCTGCCGATCACGATGGCCTTCTGTGAATCCCGTTCGACGAACAGCACCGCATACACGTCGACCAACGGCCGGCCCTCGGGCCGGTCCTCACGCGCGGCCATGTCCTCGACCACGACCGCGATCGAGTGCGGGAGCTCGTCGCGGACGCCCTCCAACGCCGCCTCCCGGATCAACTCGGCGACCATGATCTGCTCGGGCTCGTCGGTCAGCTCACCCTCGGGATACAGCGGCGGACCCGCAGGCAGCAGGCCGACCAGCAGGTCGGCCAGCAATCCGACCTGGTCACCGGTGACGGCCGAGACGGGAACGACATGTGCCCAGGCCATGCCCACCGTCGACTCCAGTGCGCCGACCTCGGACAGCCGCTGCGCGAGGACATCGCGGGTCACCCGGTCGGCCTTGGTGACGACCGCCACCAGCGGCCGGCGCCGCCCGCTGGTGGCCAGCGAACTCAGCAGGAACCGGTCGCCGGGGCCCACGGGTTCATCGGCGGGGATGCAGACCACGACCACGTCCACCTCGGCCCAGGTGGCCCGGACGAGGTCGTTCAGCCGTTCCCCCAGCAGGGTCCGCGGCTTGTGCAGGCCGGGGGTGTCGACCAGCACCAGTTGCGCGTCGGGTCGGTGCACGATCCCGCGCACGGTGTGCCGGGTGGTCTGCGGCCGACTGGAGGTGATCGCAACCTTGTCCCCGACCAGTGCGTTGGTCAGGGTTGACTTGCCGACGTTGGGCCGACCGACCAGGCTGGCGAAACCGCTGCGGTGCGGGATGGGCTGCGGCCAGCTCGACGGGTCAGGTCCCGACGTGGTCTCACTGTGCATCGGGCCATCCTCGCGTACGCCGCGGGCTCCACGCATCGTCAGCGGTCAGGACCCGGCGCCGTCCGCGGCCGACGCGTCGGGCCGCTCCAGCGGTGTCACCAGCACCGAGACGACCCGGTTGCGCCGGCCCGCCAGCGACTCCGCGACCAGTTCGTAGCCGTCCACCACCGTACGGGCGCCAGGGATGGGTACGCGGCCCAGCCGCTTGGCCATCAGGCCGGCGACGGTCTCCACGCCCTCCTCATCGGAGTCGATCTCAGTGCCGATCAGGTCGGCGAAGTCTTCGACATTTAGCCGGGCACTGACCCGGAAGGATCCCCCGGGCAGCGATTCGACCTCCGGCGCCTGGGTGTCGTACTCATCCACGATCTCCCCGACGATTTCCTCCAGGATGTCCTCGATGGTGAGAATGCCGGCGGTGCCACCGTATTCATCGACCAGGACGGCGATGTGGATCCGCTCGGCCTGCATGTCCCGCAGCAGATCGTCGACCCGTTTGGTATCCGGTACGAAGTGCGGGGGGCGCATCAGCGACTCCACCCGCTCGGTCTGCTCCGCCTCCCGATGCTCGTAGGTACGCCGGGCCATGTCCTTGAGGTAGACGATGCCGACGACGTCATCCTGGCCCTCCCCCACGACCGGGATCCGGGAGAAGCCCGAGCGCAGCGCCAGGGACAGCGCCTGCCGCAGCGTCTTGTAGCGCTCGACGAAGACCACCTCGGTGCGCGGGACCATCACCTCCCGGGCGATGGTGTCGCCGAGCTCGAACACCGAATGGATCATCTGGCGTTCGTCGTCCTCGATGACCCGGTCGGCCTCGGCCTGGTCGACCAGCTCGCGCAGTTCGGCGGCAGTGGCGAAGGGCCCCTCGCGGTAGCCACGGCCCGGCGTCAGCGCGTTGCCCAACAGGATCAGCAGCGAGGACAAGGGGCCTAGCAACACCACCAGGGCATGGGCGACGCCGGCGGCGCGCAGGCCGATGGTGTCGGCATGCTGACGTCCCAGGGTGCGCGCCGCCACCCCGAGCACCACGTAGCTGATGACGACCATGACGCTGATGGCCAGCAGCACCGACCAGCCCACCGGCCACGGCAGCGCACCGACGCAGACGTAGGTGACCAGCGCGACCGCCCCGATGGTCCCCCCCGTGTGCAGGAACAGCAGGACGTTGACGTGCCGGGCGCGGTCCTCGACCACCTGTGCCAGCCGAGCCGACCCGCGAACGCCCTCTCGGCGCAACTCCTCCACCCGGGAACGGGACACCCGCTGCACGGCCATCTCCGCGGCGACCAGCAGCGCACTGAGCACCACCGCGAGCGCGGCCACGGCCAAGATCCATGCATCGACCGCGCTCACAACCGACCTTGCCCCCCCGCGTCGCGGTGCTGAACCCAGGCGGTGAGCAGCCGGTCCTGCAGCCCGAACATGCGCGCGTGCTCGTCGGGTTCGGCGTGGTCGTGGCCCAGCAGATGCAGCAGACCGTGAGTGAGCAGCATCGACATCTCGCGGTCCCGGGAGTGGCCCTGCTCGGCGGCCTGCCGGGCGGCCACCTGCGGGCAGATGACGATGTCGCCGAGCAGGCCCTCGGTGGGCTCCTCATCCGCCCCGGGCTCCCGAAGCTCATCCATCGGGAAGGACAGCACGTCGGTCGGCCCGGGCTCGTCCATCCACTGCATGTGCAGCGCCGCCATGGCCGCCTCGTCCACGAACAGCACGGACAGCTCCGCCGCGGGATGGATACGCAGCTCCTTCAACTGGAAACGGGCCTGCGCTACCACCGCCTCAGCGTCGACCGGCAGACCGGACTCGTTATTGATCTCGATGCTCACGCGGACATCCTCATCGGCATCGTCATCCTGATAGGCATCCTGATAGGTGCAGCCGACCGGCTAACGGCGGGGCCGACGGCTGCCGCGGACCGCGGCCACCTGGTCGCGGGCGGCAACGGATTCCTCGTACCGGCCGTACGCGTCCACGATCCGCCCGACCAGCTTGTGCCGGACCACATCGTGGGAGGTCAACCGGCAGAACGCGACGTCGTCCAGGCCCTCCAGAATCTCCTGAACCACGCGCAGCCCGCTGGTGGTCCCGGTGGGCAGATCCACCTGGGTGACGTCGCCGGTGACGACCATCGTGGAGCCGAAACCCAACCGGGTCAGGAACATCTTCATCTGCTCGGCCGAGGTGTTCTGCGCCTCGTCAAGAATGATGAAGGCGTCGTTGAGGGTGCGGCCGCGCATGTACGCCAACGGGGCAATCTCGATGGTGCCCGAGGTGATCAACCGGGGGATCGAGTCGGGATCGATCATGTCGTGCAACGCGTCGTACAGCGGCCGCAGATAGGGGTCGATCTTCTCGCTCAGCGTGCCCGGCAGAAAGCCCAGCCGCTCCCCCGCCTCAACCGCCGGGCGGGTCAGGATGATCCGATTGACCTTCTTGCCCTGCAACGCCTGGACCGCCTTGGCAACGGCCAGATAGGTCTTGCCGGTCCCGGCCGGCCCAATCCCGAACACGATCGTGTGCTGATCGATCGAGTCGACATAGCGCTTCTGGTTCAACGTCTTCGGTCGGATGGTGCGGCCGCGGGAGGACAGGATGTTGGCGGTGAGCACCTCAGCCGGACTGGCTTCGGCCTGGCTACGCAGCATGCCGATCGCGCGTTCGACCGACTCCGCGGACAGCCCCTGGCCGGTGCGCAGCACGGCCAGCAACTCCGCGTACAGCGACTGCACCAGCCGGACATCGGCGGCCGACCCGGTAACGGTGATCTCGTTCCCGCGGGCGTGCAGGTCGGCCTGCGGGAAGGCGGCCTCCACCACCCGCAGCAGGTCGTCGCCGGGGCCGAGCACGCCCACCATCGACTGGGACGCGGGCACAATGATCTTGGCTTGGGTAGGTTCGATCGTCGTCATGGGTCAGCGGCGCGCCGCTCGAGACCTGCCTTCCGCGTCCGTGGTGCCACCCGATTCTGGGCAGGCGCCCATGGTACGTGGCTGCCGCGTGCCGCGCCCCGGAGAAAACGACGGCTTTCGTCCCTACGGGAAGGGCGGCCAGCCCATCGCCTGACCGCCGAGCACATGGGCGTGCACATGAGCGACGGACTGACCAGCGTCCGGGCCGGTGTTGAGCACGATCCGGTAGCCAGTCGGGTCCAGCCCGGCCGCCTCGGCGACCTGGCCACAGACCCCCAGCAACGCCCCGGCCAATGCCGGGTCAGCCGCGGCAACACCGGCCGCGTTGGCGTAGTGCGTCCGCGGCACCACGAGCACGTGCACCGGAGCCTGCGGATTCACGTCCGCGAAGGCCACCGCCAGCGGTGTCTCCAGCACCATCGTGGCCGGGATGTCACCGGCGACGATCCGGCAAAACAGGCAGTCGTCCATGAGGCGACCGTAACGCGGACCGGGTCGATGAGGACTCAGGTCGAGCTCTCATAGGCCCTCGCTCAGGCCCAGTTCTCATAGGGCCCTCGCTTCGTCGGTTCCGCGGGCCCTGCACTGCACTCGCTATCTCATGGGGCGTTCGCTGCGTCGTTCGGCGGCGGCCTGCCCGGCGCGGCTCTTGGGCGACGGCCACCGCCGCCCTCCTTGAGCACACCCGACGGCTCGCTTGTGCGACGGACCCGCTGCACCTCCTCGCTCAGGCCCAGCTCTCATAGGGCCCTCGCTTCGTCGGTTCCGCGGGCCCTGCACTGCACTCGCTTCGCTCGCTTGTGCGACGGACCCGCTGCACCTCCTCGCTCAGGCCCAGCGGCCCGTGCGCGCCAGCACCACCGCCGCCGCGGCGGCACCCGCGGTAGAAGTGCGCAGCACGGTCGGGCCCAGCCGTACGGCCAATGCCCCGGCGTCCTGGAAGGCCGTGAGCTCGCTCGGATCGATGCCGCCTTCGGGGCCGACGACCATGACCACGTCGCCCTCATCCGGCAACTGCATCGACGCCATCCGCAAGGCGGCGGCCTCGTGCAATACCAGGCCGATCTGCGCCGCGCCGATCAGGGCGGCGACCGCGGCCGTGTCCGTCAGGTCGGCGACCTCTGGCACCCAAGACCGTCGCGATTGCTTGGCCGCCTCCCGCGCGGTGGCCCGCCACCGCGCCAGGCCCCGTACCACCCGCTCCTCGCGCCAGACGGTGACACACCGGGCCGCGGCCCACGGCACGATCACATCTGCCCCGACCTCGGTGAGCGTTTCCACGGCCAACTCGCCGCGGTCGCCCTTGGCCAGTGCCTGGACGACGACCAACCGGGGCTGCGGCGCAGGCTCGACGGCGACACTGCGTACCGCGACGATCAGCGCGTCGCGACTCGGCACCTCGTCTACGACTCCGGACAACCGCCGACCGCGTCCGTCGACCACCTCGACGGGCTCACCGACGCCCAGCCGGCGTACCCGGACGGCGTGCCGGCCCTCGGTTCCGGCCACGCTGATCCGGTCCCCGGGCTCGGCAGCGGGCAGGTCGGGTACGACGAAGACCGGGGCGCTCATCCAAGTGACCCTAGGTGTCGGTCCCTTTATCCCTACGACTGGTGGTTCGTGGCTGCCCTAACAAGATCCAAGGCGACCACGAGCCACCACTCGCTAATTGAGGGGGCACCGCTACCGCGACCAATGCCGCCAACCCCTGTCCCAGGTGCGCCTTGCCTGCGAACTCAGCGACGAGCGAAGGAATCACGGCCGACCAGACCATGATCCCCGCGAGAGGGGCCTTGATCATTCCGACCGGGACCGCGTGGTCGACTTTCCAAGATCAAAATCGACCACCAGCGCACACTCGTGGAAACCCGACCCCCCACGACCACCCACTCGCGGCGATCAACGGCTCACGGACGCGCCGAAGCAACCACGACCGCTCACTCGCGGCGATCAAGCCGAGGACCAGCAGGGACACGTGCGCGCATCCTCACGCAGCGGCCAGCGACCGAGATCAACCTCGCCCACTTCTTCCCTCGGTGCGCCTTGCCTGCGAACTCAGCCATCAGCAAACGCAACGACCCCCGACCCAACCCCGGCCCCGGCCCCGGAACCGCAAGATCACTTGCCGGAGAATGCATCCTTCAGCCGCGAAAACAGCCCCGGCTGGCCGGAGGTGAAGTTGGCGACCGGACGCTCCTCGCCGCGCAGGCGGGCCAGTTGGCGCAGCAGTTCTTCCTGCTCGGCGTCCAGCTTGGTCGGCGTGGCCACCTCGAGGTGGACGTGCAGGTCACCGCGACCGGACCCGCGCAGATGCGGCACGCCACGGGCCCGCAGGGTCGTGACGTGGCCAGAGTGCGCACCGGCCCGAATCTCGACCGGCTCGCTGCTGTCCAGGGTCTCCAGGGTCAGCGTGGTGCCCAGCGCGGCAGCCGTCATGGGTACGGTCAATGTGCAGTGCAGGTCGTCGCCGCGGCGCTGGAAGACTGGATGCTCCGCCTCGATCAGTTCGACGAACAGGTCCCCGGCCGGCCCTCCACCGGGACCGACCTCGCCCTCGCCGGTTAGCTGGATACGGGTACCCGAGTCCACCCCGGCGGGGATCTTCACCGACAGGGTGCGGCGGGTTCGGACCCGCCCGTCGCCGGCGCACTCCGGGCAGGGATGCGGGACCAGCGTCCCGAAGCCCTGGCACTGCGGGCAGGCGCGCGAGGTCATGACCTGGCCCAGGAACGAGCGTTGCACCGACTGCACCTCGCCACGGCCGCGGCACATGGAGCAGGTGACCACCTCGGTGTTGGGGGAGGTGCCGGCGCCATGACAGGACGGACAACCGACCGCGGTGTCAATCTGCACCTCGCGGACGGTGCCGAATGCCGCCTCCGCCAAGTCGACCTGCAGCCGGATCAAGGCGTCCTGGCCGCGCCGGGTGCGCGACCGCGGCCCACGTGTCGCGTTGCCGCCGAAGAACGCGTCCATGATGTCGCCGAAGCCGAAGCCGCCCTGCCCGCTGAAACCGCCGGCCGAGCGGGGATCGGCGCCCAGGTCGTACATCTGCCGCTTCTCCGGGTCGGAGAGCACCTCGTAGGCGGCGGTGACCTCCTTGAAGCGCTCCTGCGTATGCGGATCAGGGTTGACGTCCGGATGCAGTTCACGGGCGAGCTTGCGGTACGAGCGCTTGATGTCCTCGGGGCTCGCATCGCGCGCCACTGCGAGGAGTTCGTACAAGTCGGTGGCCACGGTGTCCTGTCTCATCAGAGGTGTTCGCGCACTGCAGTTCCGGTGACTGCTGGTTCGTTGATTGCTGGTCTAGCTGCCCGCTCGTTGCGTTACTGCTCGGCCAGGATTCTGCCGAGGTAGCGGGCCACTGCCCGCACGGTGCCCATCGCGCCCGGGTAGTCCATATGCGTGGGACCCAACACCCCGAGGCGGGCCACGGATTCCTCGCCGCGACCGTAACCGACGGCGACGATGGAGGCCGCCGCCATCCCGTCCACGGAGTTCTCGTGCCCGATACGTACGGTGAGGGCCTCCGGGCTGGTGGCTTCCCCGAGCAGCCGCAGCAGGACGACCTGCTCCTCCAGCGCCTCCAGCACCGGCTGGACGGTCCGGTCGAAGACCTCTCCGTAACGGGTGAGGTTCGCGGTGCCGCCGAGCATGACGCGCTCGTCGTCGCGTTCCACCACCGTTTCCAGCAGCGTGGCGGCCACGACGGTGGCCAGCGGTCGCTCGGCCGGGCTCAAGGCGGTCGTCAGGTCGGCGAGCTCGTCGGGGACCTCGGTGAAGCGGCGCCCGGCGACGGCGGCGTTCAATCGCCCCCGCAGTGCCGAGACCTGCGCCTCAGTGATCGGCTCGGGGGTCTCGACGACCCGCTGCTCGACCCGGCCGGTGTCAGCGATCAGCACCAGGAGCACCCGTGCGGAGGTCAGCGGCACCAACTCGATGTGCCGGATCATCGAACGCACCAGCGACGGATATTGCACCAGCGCGACCTGTCGGGTCAGCTGCGCCAGCAGCCGTACGGTGCGCGCGATCACGTCATCGAGGTCGACCGCTTCATCGAGGAAGGAGTGGATAGCCCGACGCTCCCCAGCGGACAGTGGCTTGACTTCGGTCAGCCGGTCGACGAACAGGCGGTAGCCCTTGTCGGTGGGGACCCGGCCGGCGCTGGTGTGCGGCTGGGCGATATATCCCTCCTCCTCCAGCGCGGCCATGTCGTTGCGGATCGTCGCCGGCGAGACGCCGAGCGCGTAACGATCGGCCAGGGCCTTGGAGCCCACCGGCTCCCGGGTCGAGACGTAGTCCTCCACGATGGCGCGCAGCACCGTCAGCTTCCGTTCGTCCAGCAACTCGCACCTCCCCTGGATGGGCCGTTCAACATCACCATGTTCGGTTCGCCAGCGGCGACGGCCCCCTGCGCCACAGGCTGGCCACTTGGCACTGAGTCCGGGTGAGTGCCAATTCTACGGCGTGGTGGCGGCGCCCGCCCCGCGTCGGCGGCTACGGTTCCCGGTCGTGCCTGCCGCCCGCAGTGAGCGCCCGCCCGATCCGTACGGCACCGATGTGCTGGCCGCCGGGGCGCGGGACCGCGATCCACGCCGCCGACCCCGGGTGGCCGCGGTGCCTGCGGAGCCAGGTCTGGTGGTCGAGTGTGCGGATTCGGGCTGGTGCGGGGCCGTCGTCGGCTGGGACAAGGGGGCCGACGGGCTGGCCGTGGTGCTCGCCGACCGGCGCGGCCGGCGGCGCGCGTTCCCGCTGCAGCCAGCCGGCTTCCGCCTGGACGGGACGCTGGTCACCTTGACACGCCCGGTGGTCCCGGCCACCAGGGCGACCGCTCGCACGGCCTCGGGGTCGCGGGCCGTCCAGGGCCAGCGCGCCCGGGTCGCCCGTGGCTCGCGGATCTGGGTCGAGGGCAAGCACGATGCCCAATTGGTGGAGAAGATCTGGGGCGACGACCTGCGGGTCGAGGGCGTCGTGGTGGAGGAGCTCGGGGGCGCGGACCTGCTGGCGGCGGCGGTACGCGACTTCGCGCCGGGTCCGGACCGGCGGCTGGGGGTGCTGCTGGACCACATCGTCCCGGGGAGTAAGGAGAGCCGCATCGCTGCCGAGGCCCGCCGGGTCGCACCGACCCAGGTGCTGATCCTCGGTCATCCGTACATCGACGTCTGGCAGGCCGTCCGACCCGCCGTTGCCGGTATCGAGCGCTGGCCGAGCATCCCGCCCGCATTCGAATGGAAGGACGGGGTCTGCACCGCATTGGGTTGGGGTGCAGACACCGGTGTGGCCTGGCAACGGCTACTGGCACGGGTGCACACGTACGCGGACCTGGAGCCCAGCCTGCTCGGTCGGGTCGAGGAACTCGTCGATTTCGTCACAGCCACCGAGGCGAACGGCAATGCTGGTCGGTGACGGCGATCACATCGTCGTCACCGCGGCCCGAAACCGGACCACCATGGACGCAAGACACCGCTGTTGGGCAGGCAGCGGCTCGCTCGACCGCATCCGGATCGGCCCGCCCGGTCCTCGAGGAGGAGACCCATGACGCAGCAACCCGATGGCCCCAACGTCCCCGAGCAGCCCGAGGGCTCGACCCCGCCACCCGCCGGCGACTACCCCCCGCCGCCCCCGCCGGAGAGTGGGTACGTACCACAGGGGCAGTACGCACCACAGGGGCAGTACCCGCCGCCCGGCGCCTACCCGCCCGCCGGCGGTTACCCCACGGCCGGGTACACCGAGACAGCGCTGTCGCCCAGTGACGAGAAGATGTGGTCGATGTTCGCGCACCTCGGCGGCATCGTCTTGGGCTTCATCCCGGCGTTAGTCATCATGCTGACCTACGGCAAACGGTCGGCGTTCGTGAAGGACCAGGCCACCGAGGCGCTCAACTTCCAGATCACGCTGATCATCGCCTACGTGGTGAGCGCCGTCCTGATGCTGGTTCTGATCGGAATCTTCCTACTGATCATCGTTGGCATCGGCGGCCTAGTGCTGATGATCATGGCGGGGATCGCAGCCAACAACGGACAGACGTACCGCTACCCGATCAACTGGCGGATCGTGAAGTAGGCCGCGGCAACGTTTGTCGGCCCGGCCGGCGTCGTACCGTGTTCGGTGGAACGCGTCGACCGGGCCGCACTGCGTCCGGAACCGGGCGACCTCGGGCAGCACTGTCGGGGCAGCAGCGTTAAGGGAGGACTGCTCGCACGACCGTGTCGGCGAGAAGCCGGCCGCGCAGTGTCAGGACCAGCCGGCCACGTCGCCAGGCGGCGGGCTCGGCCAGGCCCGCGGAGACAACGGCCGCCGCGGCTGCCCGCCCGGCCGGATCCAGCAGCGCGGCGTCCAGGCCGCCGCGCAGGCGCACCTGCAGCAGTACCTGTTCGACCCGCCGATCGTCCGCCGTGAGCAGTTCACGCGCCTGCGCAGGGGACGTGCCCGCAGCCACCGCGGCCGTCCACGCCGCCGGGTGCCGCACGTTCCACCAGCGCACCCCGCCGATATGGGAGTGCGCCCCGGGGCCGACGCCCCACCAGTCGTGACCCCGCCAGTAGCCGAGGTTGTGCCGGCATTCACCGCCTGGCCGCGCCCAGTTGGAGATCTCGTACCACCGCAGGCCAGCGACGCCCAGGATCTGCTCGGCCTGCTCGTAGCGCCGTGCGGCCACGTCGTCGTCGGGCAGCGGCAACTCGCCCCGCCGGACCTGCGCCGCGAGCCGAGTCCCGTCCTCGACGACCAGGGCATACGCGGACACGTGGTCCGCACCGGTCTGCACCGCCGCATCCACCGATGCCGCCCAGTCGGCGTCGGACTCCCCCGGTGTCCCGTAGATCAGATCAACACTGATGTGCTCGAAACCCACCGCTGCGGCCTCGCGCACCGCGGCGGTGGCTCGCCCCGGGGTGTGCGTACGGTCCAGCGTGGCCAGCACCTGCGGCGCAGTGCTCTGCATCCCGAAGGAGACCCGGGTGAAACCGCCGTCACGCAGTGTGGCGAGCGCAGCCCGGTCGACCGAGTCCGGGTTGGCCTCGGTGGTGACCTCCGCGTCGGCGGTCAAGCCGAATTCCGTACGGATGGCCGCCAGCGCGCGCACCAGATCGGCCGGCGGCAGCAGCGTCGGAGTACCGCCGCCGACGAAGACCGTCGACACCGGCCGGACCGTGTCGCCCAGAACGCCGGCCGCAAACCGGATCTCAGCTGCCGCCGTGCCCGCCCAGGTCGACCGCTTGACGTCCGGGCCGAGTTCCTCCGCGGTGTAGGTGGTGAAGTCGCAATAGCCGCAGCGCGTGGCGCAGAAGGGCACGTGCAGGTAGAAACCGAGCGGCTGGTCGCCGACGAGCGCCGGCGCCGGCAACGATCCGTCCGCCGGCGCCGGGTCGCCCTCGGGTGGGATCGAGGGCATCAGGCGTGGTCGTTCAGTGGTCGGACTTCTTCTCGTACATCGAGTCAATCAGGTCCGCGTTCCGGTCCTCGACGACCTTGCGCTTGACCTTCAGGCTCGGGGTGAGCTCACCATCGTCGACAGTGAAGTCCCGGGACAGAATGCGGAAGTCCTTGATCGTCTCCCATCGGTTCAGCCGCGCATTGAGCTCGTCCACGGCCTTCTGGACCTCGGCGCGGATCTTGGGATCGTGGGCCAGGACCGCCGGATCGGCACTCGGCATTCTGTGCGCGGCGACGTAGGCGTCGAGGGCGTCGGGGTCGAGGGTCACCACGGCCGTGGCGAAGTTGCGGTTGTGCGCCATGACCAGGACATTGCCGGCGAGCGAGCACAGCGCCTTGAACTGCGCCTCGATGGCACCGGGGGCGATGTACTTGCCCCCGGAGGTCTTGACCAGGTCCTTCTTCCGGTCGGTGATCTTGACTCGACCCTGGTCGTCGATCTCCCCGATGTCGCCGGTGGCGAACCACCCGTCGGGCAGCAGCACCTCGGCAGTCTGTTCCGGCCGGTTGCGGTAGCCGCGCATGACGCCAGGACCGCGCAGCAGGATCTCGCCGTCCTTGGCGATCATCGCCTCGGTCCCCGAGAACGGCGGGCCGACGGTGCCTAAGCCGACCTTGTTGGGCAGGTTCAGGCAGGTGGCTGCGCTGGTCTCGGTGAGCCCGTAGCCCTCCAGGATGACGATCCCGACCGAGTCGAACCACTCGCCGAGCTCAACGGCCAGCGCGGCCGACCCGGAGACCAGGTAACGGATCCGGCCGCCCAACCGCGCCTTGATCTTGGCGTAGACGAGTCGGTCGGCCACCGCGTACTGCGCCATGGTCAACGGACCAGACCTGCGGCCGGCGCGCCGATCGGCCGCCACCTTCGCAGCGACCCCCATCGCCCACTCGAAGATCTTCGCCTTCGGGCCGCCCTCGGCCGTGCCCTGCCGCAGCACACCCGCGTGCACCTTCTCGAAGATGCGGGGGACGGCGGCCATGAACGTCGGCTTGATCTCGCCGAGGTTGGCCACGATCTGATCGACCCGCCCGTCGACGACGGTCAGGAAGCCGATCTGCAGTTGTGCGGACAGCAGCACCTTGCCGAAGGAGTGCGCCAGCGGCAGCCAGAGGAACTGCGTGTCGTCGGGGACCAGGATGCCCAACTTCTCGATGGCGGCACCCTCATAGGTCCAGCAACGGTGGGTGAGCTCGACGCCCTTGGGTCGACCCGTGGTGCCGGAGGTGTAAATCAGGGTCGCCAGACTGTCCGGACCGGTCGCCGCCACCCGCTCGTCGATCACGTCCGGGGTCCGCTCCAACAGGGCGCGGCCCATCTCGCGCAACTGATCCCAGGTCAGCACGCCCTCGGCGTCGGCCGTACCGTCGATGAGCACCACCGTGGTCAGGTCCGGGATGTTCGCGCGCTCCTCGGTAACCTTCGCCAGTTGGGTCGGGTTCTCCGCGAACAGCACTCCGACGTCGGCGTCGCTGAGGATGTAGGCGATCTCCTCCGGCTGCGTCGTGGGATAGACCGTCGTCGTCGCGGCACCCGCGCACATCACCGCGAGGTCGGCCAGCACCCATTCGGCCCGGGTCGAACTGGCAATGCCGACCCGGTCCTCCAGCCCGACGCCGAGCGACACCAGCCCGGCGGCCAACTCGCGTACCTCGGTGTCCATCTGTCGCCAGGTCCAGGTCCGCCAGCCGCCACCGGCCAACGGGCCCCGTAGCGCGTCCCGGTCGGCCGAGGCCGCCACCCGGTCCAGGAAGGACCGGCCGACGCTCGGAGCAGGGGTGGGGTAGGTCGCGGTCAACGAGCCGCTGGTCATGACCATCTGAGCCTCCGCGGTAACTGCACAGTTCGTGCTTGGCGTGCTTGGCTTGCTTGGCTTGCTGGCTTGCTTGGCTTTCCTGCCACCCTAGAACGCGGCGTGGCCCGGCGTCCCCAGTCCGATCAAGAAACTCGCTCGTCTGGCACCCCACAGCGCCGCCATACCACGGCGCCGATAGGCCGTACGGAGCGATCAGCGGCCGTCCTCCGTCGACAGCGCCGCGATGAAGGCCTCTTGCGGGACCTCTACCCGGCCGACCATCTTCATCCGCTTCTTGCCTTCCTTCTGCTTCTCCAGCAGTTTGCGCTTGCGGGTGATGTCACCGCCGTAGCACTTGGCCAGCACGTCCTTGCGCAGCGCGCGGACGTTTTCCCGGGCGATCACCCGGGCCCCGATGGCCGCCTGGATGGGCACCTCGAACTGCTGCCGCGGAATGAGCTTGCGCAGCTTCTCGGCCATCGCCACTCCGTACGCGTACGACTTGTCTCGGTGCACGATCGCGCTGAATGCATCGACCGTCTCCCCCTGCAGCAGGATGTCGACCTTGACCAGGTCGGCGGCCTCTTCGCCGGTGGTCTCGTAGTCCAGTGAGGCATACCCGCGGGTCCGGGATTTCAGGGAGTCGAAGAAGTCGAAGACGATCTCGGCCAGTGGCAGCGCATACCGCAACTCGACCCGGTCCTCGGACAAATAGTCCATACCGAGGAGCTGCCCGCGCCGGGCCTGGCACAACTCCATGATCGTGCCGACGAATTCGCTGGGAGCTAGGACCGTCGCCCGGATCATCGGCTCGAACACCTCGGCGACCTTGCCGGCGGGGAACTCACTGGGGTTGGTCACAACGATCTCACCCCCGTCGTCGAGGGTCACCCGGTAGACGACGTTGGGTGCGGTGGAGATCAGGTCGAGATTGAACTCGCGCTCCAGGCGCTCTCGGACAATCTCCAGGTGCAGCAGACCCAGGAATCCGCAGCGGAAGCCGAATCCCAGCGCGGCAGAGGTTTCCGGCTCGTAGACCAGCGCGGCATCGTTGAGCTTCAGCTTGTCCAGGGCCTCCCGCAGTTCCGGGTAGTCGGACCCGTCGATGGGATACAGCCCGGAGAACACCATCGGCTTGGGATCGCGGTAGCCGCCCAGGGACTGCGTCGCTCCCCGGGTGACGGTGGTGACCGTGTCGCCGACGCGGCTTTGGCGTACATCCTTCACACCGGTGATCAGGTATCCGACCTCGCCCGCGCCGATTCCGCCCTGGCTGGCGACCGGCTCCGGGGAGATCACACCGATCTCCAGCAGATCGTGCACCGCCCCGGTGGACATCATGATGATCCGCTCGCGGGTGGACAGGTGGCCGTCGATGACCCGGACGTAGGTGACCACCCCGCGATAGGTGTCGTAGACCGAGTCGAAGATGAGGGCTCGTGCTGGTCCGTGGGAGTCCCCCACTGGCGGCGGCACGACCCGCACGACCTCTTCGAGCAACTCCCGGACGCCGCTGCCGGTCTTGGCGCTGACCTGCAGCACATCCGAGGCCTGGCAGCCGATGATCCGGGACAGTTCGAGGGCATACTTCTCCGGCTGCGCCGCGGGCAGATCGATCTTGTTCAGTACCGGGATGATCTGCAGGTCGTTGTCCAGCGCCAGATAGAGGTTGGCCAGCGTCTGCGCCTCGATGCCCTGGGCCGCGTCGACCAGCAGGACCGCCCCCTCGGCGGCCGCCAGGCTGCGCGACACCTCGTAGGTGAAGTCGACGTGCCCGGGCGTGTCGATCATGTTCAGGACGTACGTGAACCCGTCGGCCGCATCGAACGGGAGCCGTACAGCCTGGCTCTTGATCGTGATGCCGCGCTCGCGCTCGATGTCCATCCGGTCCAGGTATTGCGCCCGCATCGACCGTGCGTCGACAACTCCGGTCAACTGCAGCATCCGGTCGGCCAGCGTCGACTTGCCGTGGTCGATGTGCGCGATGATGGCGAAGTTTCGGATCAGACTGGGGTCGGTCCTGCCGGGCGGTGGAGCACTCACGCGAAGACCTACCTACGTAGCGCGACGGTTCACGGACACTAAGGGCCCGTCGTGCATTCGACCGGCCGTAGGCCATCGTCCCATGCAGCGGCGCCGGACCGGCCCGGCGCACGTCCACACCTGCGGTGACCTGCGCTGCCGCGGGCCCGTACGCCCCGCGCAGCAGCTACTGGCTGAGGTTGCGTTGTGCAGGGATGCACCGCCCACACACCGACGGTGGGATGCTCCGCGAGTGTCTACTGCCTCCCCCGATGCCCCGCGCGTGACCCTAGCCGTCGGGCCGGAGACAGTCCTCGCCGAGCGCGCGGTGGCCCAGGTCGTGGCCGCGGTACGCGCCGAACTGCCACAGGCCCAGCGGTACGTCATCGACGCATCCGACGACGGCGCCGCTTCGGAGATCGCGGCCGCGCTGTCGCCCACCCTGTTCGGGGACCCGGCGGTGGTGGTGGTTTGGGGGCTGGACAAGGCTGACGCCGCGACCGGCGCACTGCTCAGCGCCGCTGCGGCAGATCCGCCACCGGACGTCTGGCTAGTCCTGATCCACCCCGGCGGTGCCCAGGCAACGCGAAGCAGGGCGGGTGGGTCCACTGGGTCCGCCAAGGTGACGACCTCGAAGGCCACGACCGCCCGGCAGGCACGATCCGCCGGCGGTCCGACCGGCGCCGCCCTGCTCGTGACGCTGCGGACACACCATCCGGTCGAGGTGGACTGCCCAGCCCTGAAGAAGCGCCGGGATCTGACCGACCGGCTGGCTGTCGAGGTTCGCGCGCTGCAGCGGCGCATCACCCCCCAGGCGCTGGACTCCCTGATCGACGCTGTCGGAGCGGACCTGCGGATGCTGCTGTCCGCTACCGCGCAGCTGGTCTCCGACGTCGAAACGGACCCGATCGGTGTTGCGGACGTGTCCCGCTACTTCGGTGGCGTTGCGGAGGTCAGCGGGTTCGCCATCTCCGACGCGGTCTGGGACCGCAGTTCCGAGGCGGCGCTACGCGACCTGCGGTGGGCCGCCGAGTCGCATGACGGGGGACGGGTCGGGCCGGCCACCGTCGGGGCGTTGGCCACAGGATTACGCGCGCTGGTCCGCTATGCCGGTGCCCCGCGCGGCGTCCCGGAGGGGCAGATCGCGGCCGACGTCGGCGTGCCGCCCTGGAAGTTGCGCTCCCTGCGGGCGCAATTGAACCGGTGGCGCCCCGACGAGCTGGCCCGGGCCGTGACCTATCTGGCCGAGGCAGATGCAGCGGTCAAGGGCGGAGTGTACGAAGGTGATCAGCTCGACGCCGAACAGAAACTGTGGGCGATGGATCGGCTGGTGCTCGGCCTGAGCCGGCGTGAGTCGTCGGCGGACTGATCCACCTGGTCCGGACGTCGGCTCCCCCCATCGGGCCAGCACACCTCGACGCATGCAGCCCAAAAGGACAGCGCCGAGCCGGGGCGTACGACTGGTACGGGAGGTCAGGCGGCGGCGTTCAGCGCCGCGGCCCGGCGAGCGATGGCCGATTTGCGATTGGCCGCCTGGTTCTTATGGATGACGCCCTTGCTGGCTGCCTTGTCGAGCTTGCGGGACGCCTCGCGGGCGAGTTCGTTGGCCTTGGCCACGTCGCCGGCCGCCTCGGCCTCGCGAAAACGGCGAATGGACGTCTTGAGCGACGACTTGACCGCCTTGTTGCGGACCCGCGCCTTCTCGTTGGTGCCGATGCGCTTGAGCTGCGACTTGATGTTCGCCACGGGACGTCTGCCTCGGAATCTTCGGTGGTCGGATCGGGTTCGAGACCGTGGCCCAGACCGCTGCGATCCAGCCGGCCACGATCCAACTGACGTGGATCCGGTCGATCTGTCACTCAACGGACCAGGACGGTCCCCGGGCGCGACAGCACTCCTCGCGCCGTGCGACGGGTCAGGATAGCCGGGACCGTGACTCTGCCCCAAATCGCCGCTTGTCAAAGCGGCGTTCCCGGCGCAGCCTCGTCGTCGCGGCCAAGAATCCAGTCGGTCATGCCGGGGACCGCCAAGCGCATGCGGCCGGCGTGGACGTACACCGTGCCCTTCGTGAGCAGTCGGGCCCGCAGGTAGGACGCCTCCGACGGCTGCCTGCCCATGGCTCGGGCGACATCGGCGCCCCTGGGGTGTTGCCCGGCGGCGAGCAGCTCAGCGAGTGCTCGCAGGTAGCGTCGTTCCATCGGCGAGGCGTCGTTCCAGCGTGTGGTGTAAAGGCCGTTGGACAGGTCCCGCTGGGCGGCAGCGGCACCGCGGATCGCATGTTCCACGGTGATCGTGGAATGGCCGGAGGACGCTCGCCAGGTGTGATGGCCCAGGACCTGGATGGCGTACGGGTAGCCGCCGCTGGCGTCCGCAAGCAACTGTGCGGCCTGATCGGTCATGGGTCGAGCGGCGGCCCGGGCTGGCCCCGCCACGGCCGTGCGGGTATCGGCCTCGTTGAGCAGATCGACCTGGTGCCACTCGGCGCGTTCCAGGTAGGTGACCATGCGGCGTGGATCCTGCATGCTTGGCAGGCCGGCCAGCAGGGCCACGAGCGGCCACCCCTCGGCGGCTGCGCGTTGGAGTGCAGCGGCGACCTGAGCGAGTTCGCCCTTGGTGGCCGCGTGCGTCTCGTCGATCGTGAGCAGCAGACCAGCGTTCAGTTGCCGGGCCGCCACCATGACCTCCTCGAGAGCTTCGAGCAGGCTGGCGTGATGACCAGTCGCATCGGGGGAATCGCGGCGGAACTCCGCTTCTGCGCCAACCCCGAACGCCGACGCCTTCACGGTTGCCGAAGCGGTCCGCCAGCGGCCTGCCCGGTCGGGTTGCTGCAGATACAGGTCGCGCGCATCGGCCAGCCCGGCGATCGTGTCAGCGATGAACGTCCCGGCGCGGGGGACTTCCTGCGTGACGGTCAGCCAGGCTCTCGCCGGTGCGGCCTCGAGCCGGGCCCACTCGAGCAAGACCGTCTTACCTACGCCGCGCGCACCGACGAGCAGGATGGGTCGTGGACAGCGACCGTCCAGCGCGGCGACGTCGAAGGCCTCGCTGATCGCGTCGGTAATGTCATCGCGGCCGGCCAGCACGGGGGGCGTCTGGGCGAAACCTGGCCGGTACGGATTGGACGCGGACATGAGCAAAAAGTAGCATCTATAGCAACTCGAGGCACTTATAGCGAAATATAGCAAGTCCCGATCGTGCTCATGAGTCGCGAGCGCACCCAACGACGTTTGGGTGTCGATAGTGCCGCGGGTGGGCGGTCACCGGCGGGAGACCAGGCCGATCGAGCCGTCGCCATCGCGAACCACCGCTAGGTCGCCGCCGAGGTCGGTACGCCCAATCAAGGCACCCGCCACCCGGTAGGCGTTCAGGGTCACCGAGGAGGGGTGCCCGTAGTCGTTGCCGACGCCGACAGACACCAGGGCCAGCCGGGCGGCTGCCCAGGACGCGAACCGCGGGTCCTGGTGACTGGACCCGTGATGCGGCACCTTGACCACATCGACGCGCAGCGGCGCGGCGTTTCCGCGCAGGCCCACCTGCGCAGCCGGTTCGACATCGGCGCCGAGCAGGATCCGTACGCCGGCGTCCTCGGCCAACAGCACCACGCTCGCGTTGTTGGCCAGCGACCCCTGGCCGCGGATAATGCGGCTCGGCCACAGCGCTTGCCACCTCAGGGGACCCACCCGGCGTTCGTCGCCGGTGGTCACCGGCGCTGCCGTCAGACCCGCGGTGGCCAACCACCGATCGACCGCTCCGGCCTGCGGGGCCGGTTCCCGCAACGGCGACGTCACCACCGACGCGACCGAGCGCCCGCGCAGGACCCCGGGGACGCCGTCGACGTGGTCGGCGTGGAAGTGAGTGAGTACGAGGGCGGCTACGGCGGTAATCCCCAGGTCACGCAGGCAACCATCGACCAGGTCGGGATCGGGGCCGGCGTCGACGACCACCGCGGTCACCTCGTCGACGCGCAGGACGGAAGCGTCCCCCTGCCCGACGTCGCAGACAACCAGTACCCACCCCGGAGGTGGCCACCCCACCCGGGCCGGGGGACGCAGAATCAGCACGGCGCTGGCGGCAAGAACGGCACCGACCACGGCCCGCGCGACGCGCGGGTCGACCGACCGACCGCGCAGGTACCGCAGAGCACCGAACCCGGCGACCAGCACAGCGACAACCGAGACTGCCCCGACCGCGCCGTCCAGCCACGGAACCATCGCCAACGGCAACGCTGCACAGGTGTGCGCGACCAGCGCCAGCCAGCTGGCGAACGGGCCGGCCAACCAGGCGCAGGCGACTGCCAGCGGCGGGCACCACCACGCCGTCAGGGCGGCAGTGAGACCGAGCATCGTCACCGGGGCCACGATCGGCGCGGCAAGCAGGTTCGCCGGGATCGCGGCCAGGCCGATTCCGCCCTGCAAGGACGCAATCAGCGGGGCGGTGGCGACCTGCGCCGCCAGGGTGATCGTCGCAGCGGCAATCACGGCCGGCGGCAGCCGGGCCGTCAGGCGCCGCCGGCGCGCGGCGTCGATCAGGTGCGGGGTGAGGGCGAGCAGTCCCGCGGTCGCGGCGACGGACAGCGCGAACCCGTACGACAGAGCCAGCATCGGACTGAGCAGCAACAAGACCACAACTGCCGCGGAAAGCGTCGGGACACCGCGGCGACGCGATCCGGTCATCGTGCCGATCAACACCACGGCACCCATCACCGCGGCACGCAGCACGCTCGGCTGCGGGCGAACCAGCACCACGAAACCCATGAGCGCCAGCGCTGCGACGGCAACGCGGGACCGGGTCCGCAGGCCGGCCAGGCGTGCGGCGCCCAGTACGACGAGCAGGACCAGAGCAGTGTTGCCCCCGCTGACAGCCGTCAGGTGGGACAAGCCGGCGGTGCGCATCGCATCCGCAAGTTCTAGGGATTGGCGCGACTCGTCGCCGACCGCGAGCCCGGCGATCAGGGAGGCGGCATCGCGATCGACACCTGCGTCCTGCGTCGACCGGGCCAGTCCCGTCCGCAGGGCGGTCGCGGCGGCGTCCAACGGTGGTGCGCGTAGGAGGGTCCGCGGGGCGCCAGAGACGGCCAGCACACCCACGACCCCCATCCGGACGGGAGCCGGCCGCAAGCGACCATCGGCCAACACCGTGGCACCGGCTGCGAGCAGGGGTGCCGTCGTCGTACCGCCCGCGGACTCAGCGGTAAGACCCGCGGCCGAGGATGCCGCGGGCGTTGCGGCGCCGCCGGCCGGCGGGGAGAAGCGCAGCAGGATCGGAAGGTCGACGTCGATGATCCGTCCACGAGCCGTCACCCGGGTGGCCACCGCCCGGGCCTCGTATTGGTCTTGTGCCCCGCGCTGTCCCCGGGACGGACGATGGCGCAATACGAGATCACCTCGGATCACGGCCTCGATCCTCACAGCGGCCCGTTCCTGCACCCAGGTCGACACCGGATCAGCGTGCAGGCCGGCTACCGTCACCGACATCACCCACCCGCCGGCACCGATGCCCACCAGGACGAGGCCGAGCAGTGCCGACACCCGGTGTCCTCGGCCAGCCACCCACCCGGACCGCCCCTGGGACGTTGGCCCCAGCGAGGCGAACCCCACAGCGGTGCCCAACACGACGAGAAGCGCGCCGGCACCAAGGATCAGTACGCCGCTGACCGCATCCGCGCCCAGCGAGTCGGCCAACGTGCCCAGGCCGAAAGCGCCCGACCACAGCCCGATAGCGAGGGCTGCAAGCCTTAGATCGGCACCGGCCGGAGCGGAGCCGACCCCTTCCGGGGGATTCGCGGACACAGCGCCACGCCTGCTGGGGACCCTGCCCACCGGGCTGCCGTCCCCCGATGGGCTGGTTGGACGAACCCTTCGTGCCGCGGGCGCCACCGGGGAGTCAGCCACCGACTCCCCCCTCCGGTCCACGCCTCACACCCGCACCCGAGGACCCAAGTCCGCAAAGGTCTTCTCCCCGATGCCGGCAACTTCGCGTAGCTCCGCCACGCTGGTGAATCGGCCGTGCTCGGTTCGCCAATCGATGATCCGCTGCGCCATCACCGGACCAACCCGGGGCAAAGCGACGAGCTGATCAAGCGTGGCGGAGTTCAGGTCGAGCGGTCCGGTTGTCCCAGCGACGGAACCGGCGGATCCGGCCGTATCCGTGGCACCCGCCACCGGCTCGGGCGGCGCATTCGGACCGACAACGATCTGCTCGCCGTCGGTCAGCGGCCTTGCCAGGTTGACCGGGCCGAGCGATCCCCCGGGCCGCACACCACCTGAAGCAGTGACGGCGTCCATGACGCGCGATCCCCGGGGGAGTCGTACGACTCCCGGCCGTCGGACTTCCCCCACAACGTGGACGACGACCCGCGTCGGAGCCGCCGACGTTGCGACCGACGGTGCGGTCGGGCCAGGCGAGCCGGGTTCGCCCGCGGCCCCGGACTCACCAGGTCTGGTCCCCACGGCAGCGCCTCCCGGCAGACCGGGTACGGCGAGGCCGGCGGCGATCACTGTTGGTGCAGGTGCGACGTCCCGCGGCCGGCCCGACCACCACCACCAGCCCGCGACCAGGACACCGGCCAGGACGAGGACCAGGACGGCGCGCAGGCCCCGTACGTCCAGTCGCCGTGGCTCCGCGCCGGCCGCGCTTTCTCCAAGGTCGGCCTCGCTTTCGACGGCATCGCTGTCGACGGTTTCTCCAAGGTCGGCCTCGCCGACGGTCCCCCGGCGGCCGACTGGGCGAGCAGATTCCACGAGACCGGTGTCGAGGATCGTTTCCTTGGGGCCGAGTCCGGCCACGATCGGGCCGACCGGCGAAGCTATGGGTCGCCACGCCTCGGCGACGTCGGACAGGCGTCGCAGAACTTCCTCGGTCCCGGTACGCAGCGGCGCTCGACGGATGGCCATGTCAGCGACGCTAGGCACCCGACTCTGGCCGGCGGCCTCCTGCGCTGCAGCTGTGCAGACCCCGGGCGATCCCGGCTCGGCTGTGGACGACGGCGCAGCTGCTCCGCTGCGCTGAGTCAGCCAAGTGGCCCGAACCGGACCTGTTCCAGAGTCAGCGGGGCGCCCTGGCCACAGTTACGCGTCAGCGCGGCGCGATGACGACGGCCACCATGCCCGGGCCGACATGCGCCCCGACCACGGCGCCCACCTCGCTGCGCACCAGCCGGGCGTCCGGCAGCCGAGCGGTCAGCCGGCCGGCTAGGGCGTCGGCTCGATCGGCTGCTGCCAGGTGGTGCACGGCGATGTCGACGGCGGCGCTGCCGGCGCTGTCCACGGCGATCTCCTCCAGCCGGGCCAACGCCCGGGCGGCCGTACGCACCTTCTCCAGCGGCTCGACGTGCCCGTCCACCAACTGCAGCAGTGGTTTCACCAGCAGCGCCTGCCCGAGCAGCTTCTGGGCCGCGCCGATGCGGCCACCTCGACGTAGGAACTCCAACGTATCGACGTAGAACAGGACCCGTGCGCGCCGGGCCCGGTCCGCGACCAGTTCGGCGACACCCGCGCCGTCCAAACCCTGCGCGGCCGCACCGGCGAGCACGGCGAAACCCAGGCCCATCGCGATGCTGCGACTGTCCACGACATGCACCGGGATCGGCGCGTCTCGGGCCGCGAGCAGGGCCGACTCATAGGTGCCGGACATGTCCGCGGACAGATGCGCCGAGACGACCTCCGCTGCACCGGCCTCAGCCGCCGCCCGATAAGCGGCCAACAGCCGGGTCGGCGACGGGCGGGAGGTGCTCACCGGCTGCCAGGTCTGCAGCGCACGGGCCACCTGCGCCGGGCTGACGTCGACACCCTCGTCGTAGACCGAGCCGCCGATGATGACGTGGACGGGTACCACGTTCACGCGCAGGTCGGCCAGCAGATCACCGGGCAGGTACGCGGTCGAGTCGGTGACCAGTGCGATCGTTCCGGCCATCTCAGCCGGGCACCACGTTGACGAGTTTCGGTGCCCGTACGACAACCGTAAGCACGGCGCGACCCGCCAGCGATGCCACCACCGACGGTTCCGCCAGGGCGAGTTCCCGCAGCTGGGCTTCGTCGATGTCCGGCCCCACCGTCAGTCGGGCTCGCACCTTGCCCGCCACCTGGACGACGCACGTCACTGATTCTTGGACCAGCAGGGCGGGATCCACCGTGGGCCAACCGGCGCGGAACACCGTCGGGGGATGCCCCAACTTCGCCCACATGTCCTCGGCGGTGTACGGAGCCACCAGGGACAGCAGCACCGCAACCGCCTCGACTGCCTCCCGAATTGCGGGATCGGCTGCGCCGCAACCACTGTCGACCGCGCGCCGGATGGCGTTGACGAGTTCCATCGTCCGCGCCACCGCCACATTGAACCGGAACGACTCCACGGCCCGGGCCGCTTCGTCGACCGTGCGATGGGTCACCCGGCGCAGTTCCATATTCCCGGTCGACGCATCGACCCCGACCGGGCTGGCCACCTCCGCCGACAACCGCCAGGCCCGCGCCAGGAACTTGCGCGCCCCGGCGGCCGACACGTCGGCCCAGTCGATGTCGTCCTCGGGCGGCCCGGCGAACACCATCGCCAACCGAATGGCATCGACCCCGTGCATGGCCAGTTCGTCGGACAGTGGCACCAGGTTTCCGCGGGACTTGCTCATCGCGGACCCGTTCATGACGACCATGCCCTGGTTGAGCAGCCGGCTGAACGGCTCCGTGAAGTCGACCAGACCCATGTCGTGCAACACCTTGGTGAAGAAGCGGCTGTAGAGCAGATGGAGGATCGCGTGCGTCACGCCGCCGACGTACTGGTCGATGGGCAGCCACTCCCGAGCCTGCGCGGGATCGAACGGCGCGGACTCCAACGCAGGGTTCAGGAACCGCAGGAAATACCAGGAGGAGTCGACAAACGTGTCCATCGTGTCCGGGTCCCGGCGAGCCGGACCCCCGCACTGCGGACAGTCGACGCTGGCCCATTCAGTGGCAGCGCCCAATGGCGAGGCGCCCTTGGGGGTCAGGTCCAGACCCTCCGCAGCGGGCAGTTCCACCGGCAACTGGTCGTCGGGAACCGCGACCTCACCGCAGGCGGGGCAGTGGATGATCGGGATGGGCGTGCCCCAGAAGCGTTGCCGGCTGATCAGCCAGTCACGCAGCCGGTAGTTCACCGCCGCCCGACCACGGCCCTCTGCCGCCATGATCTCCAGCATGCGCTCGATCGAGGCGGACTTGTCCAGTCCGTCAAGCGGTCCGGAATTGACGTGCGGGCCGTCATCCGCCGTTGCGATCCCGGTCTCCAGCGGGTCGGATTCGGCTGCCACCACGACCCGTACGGGCAGGTCGAAGGTACGGGCGAAGTCCAGGTCCCGCTGGTCGTGCGCCGGAACAGCCATGATGGCGCCCGTTCCGTAGTCGGCCAGCACATAGTCACTGGCCCACACCGGGATGCGCTCGTCGTTGACCGGGTTGAACGCAAACCGCTGCAGAAACACCCCGGTTTTGGGCCGACCGGCGTCCATCCGGTCGATCTCGGAGACCTGTTTCACCTGGTCCAAGTAGGCACGGAACTCCTTCTCGGCCGGGGTTCCGGCGGCGAGTTCCGCTGCCAGGGCGGAGTCGGCGGCGACCACGAAGAACGTCGCGCCGTACAGCGTGTCCGGCCGAGTCGTGAACACGGTCACCGGCTCGTCACGGCCCTCGATCGCGAACTGGACCTCGGCACCGATGGATCGGCCGATCCAGTTGCGCTGCATGGTCAGGACCTTGTCCGGCCAGGTTCCCGCCAACTGCTGCATGTCGTCCAGCAGCCGGTCGGCATAGTCAGTGATCCGCAGATACCACTGCGTCAGGTTCTTCTTGGTGACCACGGCATCGCACCGTTCGCAGCGACCTCCGACCACCTGCTCGTTCGCGAGCACGGTCTGGTCCTGCGGGCACCAGTTAACTGCCGAGGACTTCCGGTAGGCCAGCCCCCGCTCGAACAACCGCAGGAACAGCCACTGGTTCCAGCGGTAGTACTGCGGATCGGATGTGTGCAGCACCCGGGCCCAGTCGAAGGAGCAGGCGTAGCGCCGCATGGACGCCTTCTGCTGGGCGATGTTCTCGTACGTCCAGCCACGCGGGTCGACGCCCCGTTTGATGGCGGCGTTCTCGGCCGGCAACCCGAAGGCGTCCCAACCGATCGGGTGCATGACGTCGAAACCACGTTGCACCCAGTAGCGGGCGACGACATCACCGATCGCATACGCCTCGGCGTGGCCCATATGCAGATCACCCGAGGGGTACGGGAACATGTCGAGGATGTATTTCTTCGGCCGCTCGTCGCCGGGCAGTCCGGACCGGAACGGCTCGAGTTCGTCCCACACCGGCAGCCAGCGTGCCTGGATGGCCTCGACGTCGTAGGCGTCCCGCCCGACGGGGTCGGAACGCGTCGGGGCAGCCGGGGCAGCAGCGGGCGCAACGACACCTTCGGCAGTTGGCTCGGACGTGGTGGCCACCGCTTCGGCGGCCGTGCGGATCTCGGTCATGGTGGCCGTGAATCTACCGGAGGCGGGTGCAGCGCCCCGATCGGCGAATCGATCCCGGCGACAACGCGAGACTCGCCAGTACCGGTCCGGTCCTCAGCCGGCCCCTACGACCAGCGACGCGACCAACAGCACCTGGGCCAGGTGATAGGTGACGTGCACTGCGACCCGGCCGCCCGGTGCCGGCCGACCGACGAACCGGGTCCAGCCCAGCAGCGTGTCGGAAGCCACGAACAGCACCGCTCCGGCGCCGACCAACCAACCCGGTGACCCCAATGCCAGCACCGCCACTGCGCCCAGCACCACCTGGTAGACCGCCACGACCACGGCGAGCGTGCGGCCCTGCGTACGGGCGCCCGCGACGATCCGACGACCGGCCGTGGCGAGCAGGACCGCCAGCGCCAACAACCCGATGACCACTCCGGCCCACCGCCGCGGCAGCAGCAACAGGCCGCCCAGGTAGGCGAGATGTCCGAGCAGGAAAGCCGCAGCGCCAGGCACAAACCGGTCCCACATCAGCAGCACATCCCCGGCCAGACCCCCGACCAGCGCAATGACAAACCAGACCCGGACGGCTGGCTGAGCCGGATCGAGGGCCACTGCAACGCCGATCAGCAGGAGCGGGACCGCCGGTTTGGCCCGCTGCTCCCAGCGGTCGGAGCCCACCACGAGCGCCCACCAGTCGGCGACGGCAGCGACAGCGGCCAGTGCGAGCAGCACCCAGGCGGGAGTGGTCACCTGGTCATCCTCCCGCCGGTGCAGGCCTCATCTGAGCGGTGCCACGTGACGTCCACAGGCGCGCCAGCCAGCGTTCGTTGCGATCAGCACCGGACTTGCATACTGACCGGACCACCGAGCAGACACCGCCCGCCGACCCACCGAGACAGCTAACGGCCACGCCACGACGAGGGAGCCCCCGTGGGTATCGACAACCGCGCCCGGCGCGCCGCCAAGAAGCGGCAGCGGGACGCGCAGCAGCGCCGGCGGGCGCCCCAGCCCGCCCCGGGGCCCGACTTTGGCTTCGATTTTGGCTTCGACGACGGCTTCGACGACGGCTTCGGCGACCCGACATACGACAGCCTGCGGTTCGGGGTGCGCAGCGGTCCGAGCCTGCCGGAGCAGGCCCGGCTGATACTGGGCGAGGCGCTTGAACAGATCAAACGGGAGCCGCGCGATACCGGCATGCTGGCTAAGACGCTGGCGAGCCCTGATTCACCCGTCCTGCCCCCCCTGGTTGCCGGGCAGCTCGACGCCCTGCTGGACCAGGTGGTCCGCGCGCTCGTCGGGGCCGGCTGGTCACCGTTGGACCTGGGCGAGCTGGTGCGTCGACGTCTCAGCGACCGGCATCTCCCGCTGCTCGCCGCCGCGCTGGAGACCCAGGCGGGCCGCTTCCCCGCTGCCCTGGTGCCTGCCACCTGGCGCGATCAGATCCGCGATCTCGGCCCGGCCCACCGACTGCCCAGCGTCTCGGCGGCGGGAATGGAGCTGGCTCTCGGCCTGGCCGCGGCACTCATGAGCCTGCCGGTGATCCCACAGCTGATCGACCCCCCCGGAACCCGACCCGCGCCAGCCCCGACCACCCGCGAGCGCGGGTCACAGGACGGTCGACAGGGCGGGCGACAGGGCGGGCGAAACGACGAGAAGGGCGACGAGAAGGTGCTGGCGCGGGTGCGCAGCCTGCTCGCGAAGGCCGAGTCGAGTGAGTTCCCCGAGGAGGCCGAGGCGCTGTCCGGCAAGGCACAGGAACTCGTCAGCCGGTACGCCTTGGAGCATCTGCTGCAACGCGCGGAAGCACATGAAGGCCCCGCCGTCGTCAGCTCGCGACGGATCTGGCTGGACGCTCCGTACGTGTTACCGAAGTCGATGCTGGTCGGTGCTGTGGCCGCCGCGAACCGCGCGAAGGCGGTGTCCAGCGAGAGTCTCGGGTTCGTCAGCGTGGTCGGGGAGCCGGCCGACCTCGACGCCGTGGAGTTGCTCGTCACGTCCCTGCTCGTCCAGGCGAACGCCGCGATGCTGGCGCACGGCCGCAAGCTCACGCGAGACGGCTCGCGGACCGCCGCGTTCCGGCGTTCCTTCCTGATCGCCTACGCCGGTCGCATCGGGGAGCGGCTGACCGCGGTGTCCCAACAGGCGGAGGCCGCGACCGGGCACGGCACGGAGTTGGTGCCGTTGCTGCGGGAGCAGTCGCAGCGGGTTCAGGAGCTCTTGGACGAGATGTACCCACAAACGCACGCGCGTCGCGTCACCATCGGCGATCCTGAGGGCTACGCGGAGGGGCGTCGAGCAGCGGATCGAGCACGCCTGGACGCTTCCGGATAGCCCGAGCGGCCGACGTGCTCGCCTCGGGTGAGCTGGCACTGCCTCGAGTCAGCTCGACGCTCGGCCCGACCAGCCTTGGCGACGCAACTCCCCCGCGGCAGCGACCGCAATGCCGCGGTGCGCCGACCAGGCCCAGTGCATCCCGTCCGGATTCGCCGTCCCATCGTGCAGGGTGGGACACACGATCGGGTCGGTGTCGACGAAACCGACCTGCTGCGCAGCCGCCCAACTTCGGGCGGCGGCGACCGCTGGGGCATGTGTCCGCCACGACGGATAGATCGACGCCGTCCATGGCGAGGGACCGACCAGGACAATCGGCAGGCCGGGCCGCCAGTGCCGTGCTGCTGCCACGATGCGGGTCAGATAGCGGTCGGTGGCGACCTGGGGGAGCTGTCGCAGCCGCCCGTTCACCGTACGGATCACCGCCGGGCTCAACGTCAGGTAGCCACGCCGCACCCGTCGGCGCAGTCCCCCCGGCCGGACGTACGCGATGCCCTCCCGCAGCCAGGTCGGCACCGCAGCGGGCAGTTGGTCCATGCCGCCCACGGCCAGCACCAGTGCGTCGGACCGTGGCAGATACACACCCCACGCCACGGGATCCTTGGTCAGGGCCCACCAGGCATCCCGCGCCGTCCAGCCCGGCCGAGCGAGCAGATCGACCTCGACCTGGCCGCCGCCATCAGAGTCGCCGTAGCCGTCAGCACCGTCAGCACCGGCAGCCAGGCGCGCGGCCAGCGCCTGCGGGAACGTACGGGGATCGGTCGGGATCTCCGTACGTTCCGGGCCATGGAAACACAGCGAGTCACCCAGCACGAGGACATGACGGGCAGCGGCCACGAGCATGCACGCTAATCGAGCCGATCAACAAGGCTGCCGAGTTCCACGGTGGCACTCCTAACGTTCGACCCGGCCGCGGGCCTCAGTCCGCCGCCACGACGCTGGCGCTGCGCCGCGCAGCGCGACGGGCGTACATCGCGACGTCGGCGGCGTCGAAGAGTCCGGCCAGGTCCGCGGCATCATCGGGCAGTAGGGCACGACCGGCACTGATCGCGGGTGTCCACATGTCGAACCGCGTCCACGTGCGGGTCAGGTACGCATGGACCCGCTCCTCCAGCACCTCGGTGTCCGGCCCACAGCCGCGCGCGACTACGACGAACTCGTCCCCGCCCCACCGTCCCACCACGTCGCTGGCCCGAAACGCCGAGCGCAGCGCGTCGGCGACCAGGACGATCACGAGGTCTCCGGCGTCGTGACCGTGGACATCGTTGACGGCCTTGAGACCATCGATGTCGATCAGAGTGCAACTGACCACGTCGCCGTCCCGGTCGGCGAGGGCGACGAGTTCGTCGGCGAGCATGACCAAACCCCGACGATTCGTCAGCCCGGTGAGCGGGTCCCGGACAGCGGCCTGCGCGACGTGCTGCAGGGCACCGGCCAGGGCGTCCAGGCCACGGCGGCGGGACAGCATGATCATGGCGCCCAGGACGGTCGCAGCGACCATCGAGAGCAGCCACCCCCGTAGGGCCGGACCAAGATCGAGGCTCGTGGCGACGACCAGCCACCCCGCCCAGACCACCCCGATGGTGGACAGGAACCACCCCGTGGACAGCAGCGCCGCGCCTGCTGCGGTGACTGCCAGGGCAATCGTCACCGTCCCGCGCGGATCACCGCTCCAGATCATCTCCGCCAGCGAGTCCACGGCGACGACGCAGACGACGGCCATGGTCAACGGATGCGCCAGCCGCAGCGGCATCCCGCGGCGGCGGAACGCCAGCGCGATCGAGGCGAGCAGGACGGCTGTTGTCAGGGCCGACACCGACAGGGCGATCGGGTCCCGTGACACGGCCGGGGCCAGTACCAGCGGCCGGACGAAGACGAGCGCGAGATAGCACACGGCCAGGATCCCCGCGGCCCACGGCAGCGCGGCAGCGACCGCGACGTCGTAACGCACCCGCGGTGCCATCGGATCGACGCCGAACTGATCGTCCGGTACGGATCGCGCGGCGCTGCGTCGGGGCACGGATGCTCCATCGGCGCGATCTTGAGAAAACCTGAACCGGTCGAGACAGACTCGTGATCAACAGGACTGAACAGCGCCGAAGTCAGCCGAACGGATCAGGCGAAGGACCACACCACGGTCACGTCCACGGAGATTTCCTGCGAACCGACGGCGATCGGGACCGGGCTGGCCGAGGCGGACATTGCCACCGCCCGGTCGGCCATTGGGGAGGGACCAGGGCTGGTCGTCTGCTCGGTGATGCTCACGACCGGCCCGAGGCTCCGGCCGACGGCCTTGGCGTACTGCTCGGCCTTGGTCCGGGCCTCGGCGACGGCACGATCACGGGCGGCGACGAGCAAGTCCGAGGAGTTCTCCAGGTCCAGGCCGGCGGAGTTGATCCGGGTAGCGTCGCCCCCGGCGGTCGCAGCGGCGCTGATGGCTGCACCGGCCTTGTCCAGATCACGCAGCCGCGCGGTCACCGACTCCGACACCTGATAGCCGCGCAGTTTCGGCGTGTTTCCGTTGTAGTCGTAATCGGTTTGGATCGACAGCCCCGAGGTCTGCACATCGGCATCGGCCACGCCCGAGTCGGCCAGCGACTTCTGCACCGCCGCGGCGGCGGAGTTGGCGGCGTCCAGCGCTGCCGTCACGGTCGGCTTGGTGACGCTCACCCCGATGTCCAGGCGGAGCACATCCGGCGTACCGGCGACCCGACCGCTGCCGGTCACCGTGATCCCGGCACTCGGGGCAGGCGCATCAGCAGCCACAGCAGGTCCGGCGCCGCGGCCGGGTCCAAGGATGTACACGGCGGCCAACGCTACGACCGCCAGCCCGGTCACCGCCAACGATCGGCCCGACGGTCGATGCTGGGCACGGCTCGCGCGGGTGGGGCTGGGTGCTGCGGACGGGGATTCGGGAGCAGGCGGCTGGGTCATGTCGCTGCGACGCCACCCGAACCACCCCGGTTCCGACGTATGCGAACCCGTGATCAGGAGCTTCTGGAGATCTCGGTGGAGCTGAGGGGACTCGAACCCCTGACCCCTTGCATGCCATGCAAGTGCGCTACCAGCTGCGCCACAGCCCCGAGCAAACGCCCGCCGTCAAGCGGGCGACGAGCAGTATACGCACCCTCAGCGGTCGTCCCCGAGCGCCGGCAGCGGCAGTGATCCGGCGTTGTACTCGACCAGCCGCCAGGCCCGGCGCGGGTCGGTGGACACCTCGGACAGCACCGACCAAGCGGCATTGGACAGCACGCCCAAAGCGGCCCAATGCTCGCTGGGGAGGCCGATCAGCCGCCCGAGCGCGACCCTGGCGGCGCCCCCGTGGGTGGCCACGACCAGGGTGCCGCCGTCCTCGACGCCCTTGGCTGCCCGCTCGATCGCGGCCACGACCCGGTCGGCTACCTCGGTACGGGTCTCCCCATTGCCGCCGGGTCGCAGATCCTCCCCGGCCGCCCAGCGGTCCAGGGCGTCGCCGTAGCGCTCGCGCAATTGGAGGTGGTCCAGGCCCTGCCACTCCCCCGCGAACGTCTCGCGCAAGTCCGGGTCGAAGGCGACCGACAGGCCGGTCCGGTCGGCCAGCGCGGTGGCGGTGTCCACCGCTCGGCCGAGGTCGCTGGACACGATCGCGGTGGGTGCCAGCCCCGCCAGCTTGCTCGCGGCCTTGGCGACCTGCGCGCGGCCGACCTCGTCCAGCGGCACATCGAGCTGGCCCTGAAATCTGCGTACGGAGTTCCACGCCGTACGCCCATGACGCCAGATGACGATCCGGCGGCCACTCATCGACGCACCGCACAACCACCGAGCGCCCGCACCCCGGTCACCCGCACGTCAGCGCGGCGCAGCGCCGTCATGACCCCACGCCACCGGCGAAGCGGTCCCGGGGCAGGTGCACCGACTCCGGCAGGGTGAGGAACGGGCAGTCCTTCCACAGCCGCTCCAGGGCGTAATGGATCCGCTCCTCGGCGATCTGCACGTGCACGACGATGTCGACAAAGTCGAGCAGCACCCAGCGGTTCTCCCGCTCACCCTCGCGGCGGGCCGGTTTGGCGCCCAGGCCGTGCAGCCGTTCCTCGACCGCGTCGACAACCGCACTGACCGCGCGCTCGTTGGGCGCCGAGCACAGAACGAAGACATCGGTGATGACCAGTTGTTCGCTGACGTCGATGGCGGCGATGTCCTCGGCCATCTTGTCGGCGGCCGCCTGCGCAGCGGCCACGGCCAACTCGACCGAACGCGCCGAGGCGGTCATGGTGAGCTCCTTGCTGACGGGGGAGTACGGATCCCGTCGAGGATGTCACAGCGAGAGCGACCCGCCATGCCACGTACGCACCGAGCAGCGCCTAGGCCGGTGGTGTCGCGGCCACGAAGTCCGCGCCGAGGACGACGATCACATCGGCGATCGTCTGACCCTGGTTGCTGACCCGCACCGCCGAGGCTGGCACCTGTAGGGCCCGGGCGACAGCCGCTCCACGAGCCCGGTCCCGCGCCGCCGCGGTCGGGATGATGACCCACGTCTCGACCCGACCGAATTGCGCAGCGTTGCCGCCGTTGACGTAGGTGAAGTCCGCCTCGACCAGCCGATCCCGGGCGGTTGAACCGAGCCCGGGCGTCCCGACGCCGTTCTGCACCAGCACCCGGACTTTGGCGTTCTCCCCGGGCACCCGGACTGCCTCGGGGAGCAGTTTCGTGATCATTGAGCTGGCGGCGGCGAAGTTCAGTCGGTACGTCTGGACCGGCCCGCCGGCCTCCAGGGGCGTCACCGGCAGCGTCTGGTAGTCGACCCGATCGGCCATGACCCCTGCCTTCAGCTGCAGCAGGAAGTCCGCGGCGTCCTCGGTCGGGACGGTGGTCCGGGCCGACGACCCCAATGACGTCAACACCTGGCCCAGCCGTACGGAATCATCCGGAAGTTGCCGGATCACCGCTTGGAGGACCTGGGAGAATCGGGACGTACGAGCGGCATCGGGCTCGCCGGGCAACGCCGCGGTGACGTAGTAGGCCGCCGCCACCCCGTCCAGGGTGCTGCGCCCGGCCGGCACCACGACGGTGGTGGAGCCGTCGGGGTTCAGCCGGGTCACCGGCACGGTCGCGTCCACGCTGACGCCGCCGACGGCGTCGACCAGGCCGGCGACCGCCAGGCGATCCAGCGTCAGCCCCCCATCCACGCGGACGCCGAGCAGGTCCGAGACAGCATTGACCGAAGCGAGGGTGTCCGGCAGCCGGGCGGCCTCGGCCAACGTGATCGTGCCCGCGCCGGCGACGTCGACCAGCAGCGCGGGGCTGGCGAACAGGAACACCGAGCGCTGCGGATCCCCACCGGCCCCGAGCAGCGCGTTGTCGACGGCGAGCTCGTTGTCGTCGCGGAACTGCAACAGCAGGGTTTCCTGCCGCTGGTCACTGGCCGACGGTGAGGGCGAGGGACTCGGGCCGGTCGGGGAGGACGCGTCCGGGCGGCCCGCGAAGATCCAGACCCCGATCCCGGCGAGCAGCAACGCGACGGCGACGATCCCCGCCACGATGGCGTTATGCCGGGTACGGGCGTGGCGTTCGGCCTCCCGGGCGTGGCGCAGCTCTACCCGGCTGAGCTCCGACTCTGGAGGCTGGCTCACGACGACGGCCCACTGATCGACCCCGTGGGCACCCCCGCTGGGTCCGGCAGCGCCGGCAGCACAGCTGAAGGCAGCACAGATGAAGCCGGCAGACCAGGCGAAGCCGGGTCGCGGTAGAGACCGCGCTTGGCCACGTACTGCTCCACACCCTCCGGCACCAGATAGCGCACCGGTTCACCGGCGGCCACCCGCGCACGGCAACCGGTGGAGGAGATCGCCAGCGCCGGGATCTCCAGCAGGGTCGCCGCTCCGGGCGGCAGTCCGGCGTCCGACAGTGAGTGCCCAGGCCGGGTGACCCCGACCAGGTGCGCCAGTCGCAACACCTCCTGCGGGTCCCGCCAGGTCAAGATCGCGGCCAGCGCATCAGCACCGGTAATGAAGTACAGGTCCACCGGGTCCTCGGAGTCGACCGCCAGTTCCGCACGCAGGGCCCGCAGGGTGTCCACGGTGTACGTGGGACCCGGGCGGTCGATGTCGACCCGGCTCACCGTGAAGCGCGGGTCCCCGGCCGTGGCGATGACCGTCATCAGATAGCGGTCCTCCGCAGCAGTTCGGGAGAGTTTCTGCCAGGGCTGTCCGGTGGGTACGAAGATCACCCGGGTCAGTCCGAACCGGTGGGCGACCTCGGAGGCCGCGACCAGGTGGCCGTGGTGGATCGGATCGAAGGTGCCGCCCATGACGCCGATCCGCTGCCGCCGACCGGTATCCGCCACATCGGGACCCTAACCGCACGGCAGGCAGCTGCCCGGACCGTATCGGCGCCCGGCCGGCAACGATTTGGTCAGGATGCTGTACGGCTGCGGCACGGGACGCCGCGGCGCCTCAGCGCTCGACGGTCACCTCAGCGAGCCGGCGCCGGTGACCTCAGCGCTCGACGTTGACCTCAACGCTCGACGTTGAAACGGGTGACCACGAGCAGCAGCAGCAACAGCCCGGCCAGCGTGAACGCGCCGAACAGCCACTTCGACGGCGGCGCGGCCTCGGTGGCACTGGCGCCCTCTGCGACCCAGACGGCAATGGCGGACAGGCTCATGGTGGTCCCTCGCAGGTCGACGTGGGTCGGGGCGGTAATGCAATTCTCAGTGCAATTCTTAGTGCAATTCTCAGGGCAATTCTTAGGGCCCGTGTGCCCCCCGACGGCGAGCCTAGCGGCGACTCACGCGCGGATGTGGCCGTCGCCGGTGACGACATAGGTCGTGGTGGTCAGTTCGGCCAACCCCATGGGACCGCGGGCGTGCAATTTCTGGGTGGAGATGCCGATCTCGGCGCCGTAACCGAACTCCCCCCCGTCGGTGAACCGGGTCGACGCATTGATCATGATGGCTGCGGCGTCGACACCGGCGACGAACCGCTGCGCGGCGGACTGGGAGTCGGTGAGGATCGCCTCGGTGTGCCCGCTGGACCATTGCCGGATGTGCTGAATCGCCTCGTCGATGCTGTCCACGATGCCAGCCGCCAGATCCAAGGAGAGGTATTCCCGACCCCAGTCGTCGTCGGTTGCCGGGGAGAAGTCGATTCCCACGGCGGCGGCGTACGGCTGCATCCGCTGGTCCCCGTGCAGATGAACACCCTTGTCCTGCAGCGCCTTCAACACCATCGGCAAAAACTCCTCGGCGATGCCGGTGTGCACGAGGAGGGTTTCGGCGGCATTGCACACACTGACCCGGTGCGTCTTGGCGTTCACGACGATCGCCACTGCCTTGTCGAGGTCGGCGGCGGCGTCGACGTACACGTGACAGTTCCCGACCCCGGTCTCGATGACCGGCACGGTCGACCCCTCCACGACGCTGCGGATCAGTTCCGCCCCCCCGCGCGGGATAAGCACGTCCACGAGCCCCCGCGCGTTCATCAGGTGCGTCACGGACTCGTGGGTGGCACCGGGCACCAACTGAACCGCGTCGAGTGGGACCTCGGTATCGGCCAGCGCGGCCCTGATCACCTCGACCAGCGCGATGTTGGAGGACAGCGCCGAGGACGACCCGCGAAGCAGAGCGGCGTTGCCGCTCTTCAGGCACAGTGCCGCCGCATCGACGGTGACGTTCGGCCGCGCCTCGTAGACCATCCCGACAACGCCGAGAGGCACGCGTACCTGCCGCACCTGCAGACCGTTTGGCAGGGTGCCACCACGTACGACCTCACCGCACGGGTCGGGCAGGTCGGCGACCTCCCGGACGGCCTGGGCGATGGCAGCTAGCCGGGGCGGTGTCAGCGTCAACCGGTCGATGATCCCCGCAGGGGTCCCCGCTGTGGTGGCGCGTTCGATGTCGAGGGCGTTGGCGGCCATGATCGACTCGGTCTGCGCGTCCAGAGCGTCGGCAATGACCCGCAGCGCGGCGTCCTTTGCGGCCCTGGTCATCGACCGCAGGTCGGTCGCGGCGGCGCGCGCCCGGGTCGCCGCGGCCCGGACCTCGGTGCGTGCGTCGGTCATGCGCGCAGGGTACGCAGGTTCGCGGGCGCGGCGACCGCCTGCCGCCCAACGGTGCCGACGTCAACGGTTCCCACGTAGAACGGTGCCAACGTCACAACGGTGCCAATTTCAAAACGGTGCCAATGCGCCGGCCGCTGCCAGTGCAGGCGCCACGACCAGCCCCCGGCGCCGGAACGTCTCCCGGTCGATGACCTCCACCCCCACGACTCGCCACTGGGGGAGCCCTGCGCTGCCGCGGTGCTCTTCCCACAGCCGCAACGCCAGATCGGTGATCACCCAGGCGTCGGCGGCCTCCTCCCAGTAGCGCACCTCGGCCCGGTCCGAGGCGTAGCGACCGGCCAACAGGAACGGGTGCTCATCGGCCAGCCGTTCCAGCCCAGCCCGGATCTCGGCCACCGGCACGGGTGGCCCCGACACGGTGACGGTGACGTGCCACAGCAGGGCAGCAGCAGCTTGGTCCGGGGGCGCGGATGCGTCCTCGATCGCCACAAACCCTCCCAGCGGGGAACTGAGCGGCCCGGCGGGCTGATCAGCGGTGCAACAGGACCAGGTCGTCGCGGTGCACGACTTCCCGTTCGTACGCCGGCCCGAGCTCCCGGGCCAGGTCGCGGGTGGAGCGCCCCAGCAGCCCGGGCAGTTCGGCCGCAGCAAAGTTGACCAGCCCACGACCGATGGTGTCCCCGTTTTCGTCCAGAAGGTCCACCGGGTCCCCCACGTCGAAGGTGCCCTCGACCGCGACGATCCCGGCCGGGAGCAGGGAGAGCCGGCGGCGGACGACCGCGGTCACGGCGCCGGGGTCCAGGTGCAGCCGGCCCCGCGGGGTGGATGCGTGCGCCAGCCAGAGCAGCCGGCTGCGGACCCGAGGCGCGGTGGCGGTGAAATAGGTCCCGACGGGCACTCCGGCCATCGCCGGGGCGGCCCGGGCAGCCGAGGTGAGGACCACCGGGATGCCCGCGCCGGTGGCGATCCGCGCCGCCTCGACCTTGGTGGTCATACCCCCCGAGCCCACACCTGATCTCGTGCCGCGCACCTGTAACCCGGCCAGGTCCGCGGCCGAGGTGACCTCCGGCACCAGCCGGGCGCCTGGACGCCCGGGCGGGCCGTCGTAGAGCCCGTCCACGTCCGAGAGCAGCACCAGCGCATCCGCCTGGATCAGGTGGGCGACCAGGGCCGCGAGCCGGTCGTTGTCCCCGAACCGGATCTCATCGGTGGCGACCGTGTCGTTCTCGTTGACCACCGGGACGACGCCGAGTTCCAGCAGCCGCTCCAGGGTGCGCTGGGCATTGCGGTAATGCGCCCGTCGGGTGACGTCCTCGTTGGTCAGCAGCACCTGTCCGACCGTGATACCGGCGCGGGCGAATGCCTGCGTGTAGCGCGCAACCAGCACGCCCTGCCCGATGCTCGCGGCGGCCTGCTGGGTGGCCAAGTCACGGGGCCGCCGGGTCAGGCCCAACGGCTGCATCCCGCTGGCGATCGCACCGCTGGAGACCAGGACGACCTGGCACCCCGCCACCCGGCGCGCAGACACGGCGTCCACCAGGGCGTCCAACGGGCCGGTCGCCAGCCCACCGCCGCGTTGGGTCAACGAGGAGGAGCCCACCTTGACCACCAGCCGCCGGGCGGCCGCGATCGTCGGTCGTAAGTCGCCTGGTCCTGCGGCGGACAGCAGGACCGGATCGGGTACGGAGGTGCCGGGCGCTGGACTCATCGCCCGTCCAGGCGTTCATCGGTCCCCCGGGGGCCGTGCGCGGCCTGGGCGCCGGCGGCAATGGTGGGTTCCCAGTCGAATACGACCGCGTTGTCCTCCGGCCCGATCAGCACGGTCGCCCCGGCCCGGGCGCCGTTGCGCAGCAGCTCCGTCTCCACGCCCAGCCGGGCCAACCGGTCGCCCAGATACCCCACGGCCTCGTCGTTGCTGAAATCGGTCTGGCGGACCCAGCGTTCCGGCCGGACACCGCGTACCCGGAACCCCTCGGCCTCCTCGGTCACGGTGAAACCGGTGTCGTCCACGGCGACGGGTGTGATGACCACCCGGGGCGCTTCGCCGGGATCCGCAGCGACCCGCGCGGCGAGAACCCGCTCGGCCATAGCAAACGTCAAGGGCCGCAGCCCTTCCCGCGACACCGCGGAGATGGCGAACACCTCCAGGCCGCGTGCGGTGAGGTCGGCAGTCACGAGTTCGGCGAGTTCCCGCGCCTCCGGCACATCGATCTTGTTCAGCGCCACCAGCCGGGGCCGGTCCGCCAGCCCGCCGTACGCCAGCAGCTCGGCCTCGATCACGTCGAGGTCGGTCAACGGGTCCCGGCCGGGTTCCAGGGTTGCGCAGTCCAGGACGTGCACGAGGACGCTGCAGCGTTCGACGTGCCGCAGGAACTCCAGACCCAGGCCCTTGCCAGCGCTCGCCCCGGGGATGAGGCCGGGCACGTCGGCCACCGTGAACACGTTCTCTCCGGCCGTCACCACGCCCAGGTGCGGGATCAGCGTCGTGAATGGGTAGTCAGCGATCTTCGGTCGAGCCGCCGAAAGAGCTGCGACCAGGCTGGACTTGCCGGCGCTGGGGAAACCCACCAGGGCGACATCGGCGACGGACTTCAGCTCCAGGACGACCTCGCGTGCCTCCCCCGGCTCACCGAGCAGCGCGAACCCGGGGGCTCGGCGCCGCGGCGAGGCCAGCGCCGCGTTGCCCAGGCCACCGCGCCCACCGCGGGCCGCCACGAACCGCTGCCCGGCCGCGACCAGGTCCGCCAGCAGCGAGCCGTCCGTAGCCGTGACGACCGTCCCTGGCGGGACGGCGAGGGTCAGGTCGGCCCCGTTCGCACCGGCGCGGTCGTCCCCCTGGCCGGGCGCCCCGTTACCCGCCCGCCGATGCGGCCCATGGTGGAAGGCCAGCAAGGTGGTGGTACTCGGGTCGACGACCATCACCACGTCGCCGCCGTGACCGCCATTGCCACCGTCGGGGCCACCGAGCGGCTTGAACTTCTCCCGGCGCACCGAGGCGCAGCCGTGTCCACCGTTACCGGCGCCCAGGTGCAGCGCGACCCGGTCCACGAATGTCGCCATCAGGTCCTCCTGCTCACCGGGGCGACGCTCGCACCCGGTCCCGTACGCCTTCCCCCGCTGTGCCGCGGCGTCCCGCGGCGTCCCGCACAGGCAACAGCGACGACGGGCGTCTCGACAACGACGAAGGCGGGCCCGGAAGGGCCCGCCTTCGTCCTGCCTGCACCGACCGCGTGCCTGCCACCCGAAGTGGCAGCAGCGCTCAGACGCCGGCGACGATGTTGACGACCCGGCGGCCGCGGTGGGTACCGAACTCCACGGCCCCGGGCGCCAGCGCGAACAGCGTGTCGTCCTTACCCCGTCCGACGTTCGACCCGGGGTGGAAGTGGGTGCCGTTCTGCCGCACGATGATCTCGCCGGCGTTGACGACCTGGCCCCCGAACCGCTTGACACCATTGCGCTGGGCGTTGCTGTCACGTCCGTTCTTGGAGCTGGACGCACCCTTCTTATGAGCCATGTCGGATCACTTCCCCGTCTCGATGGCCGTGACTCGCAACTTGGTCAGCGCCTGGCGGTGACCCATACGACGGCGGTAGCCGGTCTTGTTCTTGTACTTCAGGATGTCGATCTTGGGGCCCTTGGTGTGAGCCAGGACCTCGGCGGTCACAGTCACTCCGGACAGGGCGGACGGCTCACTGGTGACGGTGGAGCCGTCCACCACGAGCAGGGCGGGCAACTCGACGGAGTCGCCGGGCCCACCGTGGAAACGGTTGAACTCGACTACGTCGCCGACGGCGACCTTCTCCTGCCGGCCGCCGGCGCGGACGATCGCGTACACCGGGCCATCTCCTCGGGATCGAACGAACTCGGGTTCTAACCAGACACCAGCCGAGGACAACCACGGCAGATCCGGCATGGTGAGCACGCCGGGGTCCGGGTGCGCTGGGCACCGAGGGGACAGGGTACGCCACCCCCCGGTGTTCGGGTCAAACGCGCTCAGGGGGTGGGCGCGAAGGCCTCCTCGACGGGCACGCCTTCGTCGACTTCGTCGACGCGCACTGCCTCCTCGACGGGCACTGCTTCCTCGACGGGCACTGCCTCGTCAACGGGGGCTGCCTCCTCGACGGACTCGCCGGCTGGCTCAACCGTTGCCGTCGACTCCGGATCAGCCACGTCGATGACCTCGTCGGTAGACCCATCGTCCTCCCCTGCAGGCTTGACAGCGCGGGCCAGGAACTCGGCTGGGTCGTGCTTACCGGCCGGTGGCTTGGTCAGCTCCTTGACCAGCGGATCGCGTGTGTGCGCCCGGGACTCACCCGTCGAAGCCTCCGCGGCCGCGGCCTTCCCGCGGCGGCGCTTGCCGCCCAGGGCTGCCGATACCGGCTGATCGGGGGTCTCGGCCGGGGTCGAGGCGCCGACCGGATCGGCCTGGATGAGAACACCGCGGCCGTGGCAGTTCGGGCAGCTCTCACTGAACACCTCCAGCAGACCCTGACCGATGCGCTTGCGGGTCATCTGGACCAGACCCAGCGAGGTGACCTCGGCGACCTGGTGCTTGGTGCGGTCGCGGCCCAGGCACTCGGTCAGCCGTCGGAGGACCAGATCCCGGTTGCTCTCCAGCACCATGTCAATGAAGTCGATGACGATGATGCCGCCGATGTCCCGCAGCCGCAGCTGCCGGACGATTTCCTCGGCCGCCTCGAGATTGTTGCGCGTGACGGTCTCCTCGAGGTTGCCGCCCTGTCCGGTGAACTTCCCGGTATTCACGTCGACAACCGTCATTGCCTCCGTACGGTCGATGACCAAAGACCCCCCGGACGGCAGCCACACCTTGCGGTCCATGGCTTTCAGGAGTTGCTCGTCTATCCGGTGGGCCGAGAACACGTCGGCGGGTTCGACCCACTTGTGCAGCCGCTCGGCGAGGTCGGGGGCGACGTTGGTGACATATTCCTGAATCGTGTCCCATGCCTGCTCACCGGAGGAGATCACGGAAGTGAAGTCTCCGTTGAACACGTCGCGGACGACCTTCACCGTGAGATCGGGCTCGCCGTAGAGCAACGCGGGCGCGCTTGCCGATTTCGACTTCTTGACAATGTCGTCCCACTGCTCGCTCAGCCTGCCGACGTCACCGGCGAGTTCTTCCTCGCTGGCACCCTCCGCAGCCGTACGGACAATCACCCCGGCGTGCTCCGGAACCACCTTGCGCAGCACCGACTTCAGTCGGGACCGTTCGGTGTCGGGGAGTTTCCGGCTGATTCCCGTCATGGATCCATCGGGGACGAACACCAGGTAGCGACCGGGCAGGGAAATCTGACTGGTAAGTCGGGCGCCCTTGTGCCCCATGGGTTCCTTGGTCACCTGGACTAGGACCGCATCACCGGACTTCAACGCGAACTCGATCCGGCGGGGCTGCCCGTCCAGGCCGGCGGCATCCCAATTGACCTCACCGGCATACAGCACGGCGTTGCGACCGCGCCCGATGTCGACGAAGGCCGCTTCCATGCTGGGCAGGACGTTCTGGACCCTACCCAAATAGACGTTCCCGATCATCGACGACGATGCACCCTGATTGACGTAATGCTCGACCAGAACCCCGTCCTCGAGGACGCCGATCTGCGTGCGGTCGCCGTGCTGGCGCACGACCATGACTCGGTCGACGGATTCGCGGCGGGCCAGGAACTCGGCCTCGGTCAGGATGGGCACCCGGCGACGGCCGGCATCGCGGCCCTCACGGCGGCGCTGCCGCTTGGCTTCCAGCCGGGTCGACCCGCGCAGACCGGTGACGTCGTCCGATCCGGCACGGTCCGCGGCCTTCGACCGTGGGCTGCGGACCTTGACCACGGTGTTCGGCGGGTCATCGGCGGCAGGGGCGTCGCCGTCCGCGGCGCTGCCCCGACGGCGGCGCCGACGCCGGCGGGTAGTCCCGGTGGACTCGTCCCCTTCGCCGTCGCCATCGCCGGCATCGTCCCCGCCATCGGTCGCGGCTGCAGCGGCACTCGACGTCTCTTCCGGCGCGGAGTCGGTCGGCTGGGTCCCCTCAGCGGACCCGGGCCCGGTTTCACCCTCGGGCGTACCGGGCTGGCCCTCACCGTCGCCCGACTTGCGTTTGCGCCCGCGGCCGCCGCGACGACGACGGCGGCGCGCTGAACCGCCGGAGCCGTCCTCATCAGCGGAATCGGCCTCCGCCGGGTCGAGGTCGGCAGCAGCCGAGTCGTCGCCCTCGTCGACGCCATCTTCGGTCGGTTCCGGCGCGGCGAAGGCAAGATCCACGCTGTCGGTGGCGGTGGATCGGGAGCCAGTCACACGATCTTCGGCGTCCACGGGCGCCTGGAACAACGGCACGACGGCCGCCCGCCGACGGGATCGCCGAGAGCGCGCCACATCCTCCTCGACGACGTCTGAAACTGCCGCGTCGGTCTCGGGCGCAGCGTCTGCCTTATCGGGAGCGGCGCTGTCGGGAGTGGCGCTGTCGGGAGTGGCGCTGGCACGCGTGCGACGAGTCCGGGTCCGTCGCGTCGGCGTCCCCGACTCCTCGGTCGCCGCCGGGGCAGCCTGATCCGCTCCCGGTTCCCCATCGGGTGCCTGCTCGGCGGTGGTGCCCGGCTCCTCGTTCGGCGTCGTACGGGCGGCGCGGGTGGCCCGGCTGCGCGTGCGCCGGGGGGCGGTCTGCGGTGCGGAATCCTCATCAGCCGGACCCGGGACCGGCGCCTGCTGGTCGGTCTCGTTCGGTGCCTGTTCGTTGGCTGCCGGGGCGGTGGGTGCCGCTGCGGCGGGCTCGAGCGCCTCCGATTCGCTTGCCGCGGCCTTGGTCGTACGCGGCGCGCGGGTCCGGCGCTGCCGCGGTGCCTTGACCCCGCTGGCTTCGGACGGTTCCGCACCGCTGGACTCAGGCGGCTCCGCGCCGGTCGGCTCGGACGCCGCGTCGGGTTCAGCCGACACGTCGGCGGGGACGGTGGCCGCATCAATGGCCGGCTCCGCCGCCTTGGCCCGGCTCCGCCGGGTCCGCGGCGCCTTCGGCGCGGGCGCGGCCTCAGCGGCGTTGGCAGCGTTATCAGCGTTATCAGCGCTGCCGGCGTTGTCAGCGTTGTCAGCGCTGTCAGCGCTGTCAGCGCTGCCAGTTTCGGCGCTGCCAGTTTCGTCGGTGGCAGGCGCAACCGGGGGTCCGGCCGGACGAGATGCGGCCCGGCGGCGGCGCGGCCGGGCGGGTTCGGCTGCGGCCGAAGAGCTTTCGGCCGCATCGGTGGTGTTCGAGGGGGTGTCGGCGGCGGGGTGCTCGTCGAGCATGATGCTCCTGTTCACCGCCCCCGGATGCCGGAGCACCGCGCGGGGACGTGTCGTCGCCGGTACGGGTGACCGCCCAGCGAAAGCCTGTGGGTGGTGCCTGGGGTCCCGAGATGCTCGCGGCCGTCAGGCGTCGACGGCGGCCTCACGATCGGCAGCGAGGGGATCCCCCACCGTCGACGCGTCCGCGGCCAGCGGCCCCTGCGCCAGCCGGGTCACCGAAGCCGGGACCGGCGGCGCGAGATCGGCCACCCGCCGCAGGGCGGCGAGGACGTCATCGGGTCGAACCGACGGTGTGTCATGCCGGACGACCAGGCCGAGTATCGCACAGGGTTGCTGCGCAACGGCGGACATCGGCCCTGCTGTCTGGGGCATCCGGCCAGCGTCATCGGGCAGTACGAGGGCGGAGCCGTCATCGGGCAGTACGAGGGCGGAGCCGTCATCAGGCAGCACGCGGGCGAAGGTCACCGGCGTCCGGACGTCGACAGCGCGTGGCCCGGCCTTGGTCAGTCGCTCGACGGTCACGTCGTCCGCGGCCAGGAACATCTCCAGGGCCGCGGCGGCCCGCTCGGTCGAGACGCCGCGCAGGACGAACTCCCACTGGCTGGCCTCCAGCCGCGCCACGAAGTCCGGGGTTCGCGCGACCACCACCTCCAGCACGTCAAGCCCGGGGGGCAACGCCTCGTCCAGGGCTTGACACAGCGCCACCGGGTCGCAGGGCTGGGTCACGCCCAGTTCGACGTACTCCGCCTCGCTGGCCACCCCGGTGGGCACGGCATTCGCGTACGAGATCTTCGGGTGCGGGCTGAAACCGGCGCTGTACGCCATCGGGACACCCGCCCGGCGCACGGCACGTTCCAGCGCCCGCTGGAAGTCCCGGTGACTGGAGAACCGCAATCGGCCGCGTTTGGCATACCGAAAGCGCAGTCGCTGGACCAGCGGCGCCAAATTGCGCTCGGGGGGTTGTCGACTCATCCAGAACTCACAAGTTGTGCGCGGGAACCGCGTCGGCTTCGACGAAGGAACTCCGCACCACCGGCAGCGGCAACAGCGTGGCGCCGGTGGGCCCGATCTGGATGGAGGTGTCCATCTGGTCGCATACTCCGCAGTCGTAGCAGGGCGTCCAGCGGCAGTCTTCCACTGAGCCGCCGGACAGGGCCGTCTGCCAGTCCTCCCACAGCCAGTCCTTGTCCAGGCCGGAATCCAAATGGTCCCAAGGCAGGACCTCGTCCTGCTGGCGCTCCCGAGTGGTGAACCAGTCCACATCGACGATGTCGTCCGTCCACACATTCTCGGCAGCGGTCATCCAGCGTTCGTAGGAGAAGTGCTCACTCCAGCCGTCGAAACGGCCGCCATCGCGCCACACCGCCTCGATCACAGCGCCCACCCGGCGATCCCCTCGCGATAGCAAACCCTCGACGATTCCAGGCCGCCCGTCGTGGTAGCGGAAACCGATGGCCTTGGCATAGTTGCGGTCCGACCGAATAGCGTCCCGCAACTTGTCGAGCCGAGCGTCGGTCTCCTCGGCGGGGAGTTGGCCGGCCCACTGGAATGGTGTGTGCGGTTTGGGAACGAACCCGCCGATGCTGACCGTGCAGCGGATGTCCCGGGTCCCGGTCGCGCTGCGGCCGGTTTGGATCACCCGCTTGGCCAGGTCGGCGATCTGCAGTACGTCCTCGTCGGTCTCGGTCGGCAATCCGCACATGAAATACAGCTTGACCTGACGCCAGCCAGCCGAATACGCGGTCGTGACGGTGCGAATCAGGTCGTCCTCGGTCACCATCTTGTTGATGACCTGCCGCATCCGTTCGCTGCCGCCCTCAGGTGCGAAGGTCAGGCCGCTGCGCCGACCGTTGCGGGACAACTCGTTGGCCAGGTCGACATTGAACGCGTCGACCCGGGTGCTCGGCAGACTCAGCGCGGTCTGCGTCCCCTCATAGCGGTCCGCCAGCCCCTTGGCGAGTTCGGCGATCTCACTATGGTCGGCGCTGGACAGGCTGAGCATCCCGACTTCCTCATACCCGGTGCGCTGCAGCCCATTGTCGATCATGTCGGCCAGGGTGCTCATGGAGCGTTCCCGTACGGGCCGGGTGATCATGCCCGCCTGGCAGAACCGGCAGCCCCGCGTACAGCCCCGGAAGATCTCGACTGAGAGGCGCTCGTGCACGGTTTCGGCCAGCGGCACCAGAGGCTTCTTCGGGTACGCCCACTCGTCCAGGTCCATCAGCGTGTGCTTGGAGACCCGCCAGGGCACGTCGTCGAACAAGGGCGTGACCCGCCGGATTCGCCCGTCGGGCAGGTATTCCACGTCGTACAGCGACGGCACATAGACCGAACCGGTTGCCGCCAGCCGGCGCAGCAGCCCAGCCCGCCCCTCGGGACGATCGGCGGCCTTCCAGGCTCGGACCACGTTGCTGATCAGGAGGACGGCCTCCTCGCCGTCGCCGAGCACTGCCGCATCGATGAAGGACGCCACGGGTTCGGGGTTGAAGGCGGCGTGCCCGCCGGCTACCACGACGGGGTGTTCCAGGGTTCGATCCGCCGCGTGCAGCGGAATCCCGGCCAGGTCGAGCGCGGTCAACATGTTCGTGTAGCCGAGTTCGGTGGAGAAACTCAGTCCCAGCAGGTCGAAACTCCCCACCGGTCGATGGGCGTCGACGGTGAACTGTGGGACGCCGGCCTCCCGCATCAACGACTCCAGGTCCGGCCAGACGGCGTACGTACGCTCGGCCAGCACGTCCGGTTGCTCGTTGAGCACCTCGTAGAGGATCTGGACGCCCTGGTTGGGCGCACCCACCTCGTACGCGTCGGGGTACATCAGCGCCCAGCGCACTTCTGCCGCGTCCCAGTCCTTGACGGTCGCGTTCAACTCGCCGCCGACGTACTGGATCGGCTTGGAGACCCGCGGCAGCAGGCTCTCCAGCGCGGGGAAGACGGATTCGACGGGCATCGGCGGGACTCTCGGTGTCGGCGGCAGGTGTCGGCAGTGGCTGTCAGCATTTGTTGTCAGCAGGGGATGTCGGGAACGCCGACCGGACACCAGCCAGGCTACCCGGCCGGGGTGCCGCACGGTCAGACGCTGTTGGCCGACACTGCCCGGACCCGGGCGCTACTCGGCGTGCCGCAGATGCACGTTCTGCAGCAGTCCGATGGCTATCCAGGTGGCGAACATGGAGGTCCCGCCGTACGACACGAACGGCAACGGCACCCCGGTCACCGGCATGATCCCGAGGTTCATCCCGATGTTTTCGAATGCCTGGAAGGACAGCCATGCCACGACGCCCGTCGCAACGAGTCGGCCGAACATATCGTCCGCTCGGCGGGCGATGCGGATGCCCCGCCAGACCACGATCCCGAGTAGCACGATCACGAGGGCCGCACCGATGAAACCGAGTTCCTCCCCCGCGACCGTCATGATGAAGTCGCTCTCGTTGACGGGGACGAAGTTGCCCTGGGTCTGCGATCCTTGGAACAAGCCGCGGCCGAAGACGCCGCCGTTACCGATCGCGATCGCCGCCTGCCGGACGTTGAACGACGCGTCGGTCGGATCAGCCTCGGGGTCCACAAAGGAGGTCAGTCGGCCCACCTGGTAGTCCTGCAGCAGATGAAACTGAATAGCCACCAGCAGCGCCACAACCGCCCCGACGAGCATCCCGATGACCCACCGCGTCCGGGCGCCCGAGACGGCGACCATGGCGACGATGATGGTGCCCACGATGAGCACCGTGCCGGTGTCGTTCTGGTATTTCAGGATGTATGCCATCGGCACCGCCGCGAGCGCGAGTGCCTGCAGCACATCGGAGTCCCGCGGTTCGCTCTCCGCATCCCGCTTCTCCGCCAAGATCATGGCGATGGCGAGAATGAGGGCGATCTTCATGAACTCACCCGGCTGGACAGTGCCCAGACCCGGCACCTTGAGCCACGCCTGGGCGCCCGCGATCTTCACGCCGATCCCGGGCAGGTACGTGGCCAGCAGCAACAGGAAACTGACCACGTACAGCACCGGGGTGTAGGCGCGCATCAGCCGGTAGTCGACCCGCGACACCAGGAACGCCAGGCCTATCCCGATCGCGGCGTTGAGCAGGTGCCGCTTGAGGAAGTACTGCAGATCTCCCATCAGCGGCGCCTGGTCGCCCCGCGACGCCGACCACACCAGAATCGCGCCGTAGACCGACAGCGCGATCGCGGCGATCAGCAGGACCCAGTCCAGCTCACGCAGGTAGGAGCGCCGGTCGTCGGCCCGCAGGTCGGCCCGGGTCCGTGAATAGGTCGTCGGGTATCCGTAACTCATCGACGCGCCCGCATCACGGTCGACGCGCTGGGGTCGTTGGCGGGTGGCCGCGCCGACCCGGGGGTCCACGGCGCGGTCGGCCGGCACGGCTCGAAACGGTGGCCACCACGGCAGCTCCGTCAAAGCCGCCAGAGCTATCAGGGCCGCCAGCACCGGTCCCAGTGCCAGCGCTGGCCGATCCCGGCGAAGCCGACGAGGTCACCGCGGCGGCGGTCGGAGCGGGCGCAGCCGGTGGTGCCGCGATCTTGGGCGACCCTTCCTGGCCGGCCGGGACCACGGGGGTACCGTCGGAACGGACCTTCGGCAGCGTTGTCGCCGGTTGGCCACCGACCAGCACGCCCGAGGCCGGGTTCACGCTCTGCCCCTTGACGCCGAACAGGGCCTCATAAATCTTCCGGACGATCGGGCCGGAGGTGCCGGAGCCGGTGCCCCCCTCACTGACCATCGCCACCACGGCATACCGCGGATTGTTCGCGGGGGCGAAAGAGGCGAACCAGGAGGTCGACTGCTTGCCGTCGACCTGCGCCGATCCGGTCTTGGACGCCACCGGCAGTCTGTCCAGCGGGAATCCCTTGAACGGCGACCGGCCGGTGCCGTCGGTGGTGACCCCCGCCAGCGACTTCCGGAGAAAGGCCAAGGTGGCGGGTGAGGCGTCGACCTTCCCGGTCGCCTTGGGGGTGAACGCCTTGATGACCTTGCCGTTGCTGCGGACCAGCGCCGTGGCGATCATCGGCTGCCAGCGGGTGCCGCCGTTGGCGATCGCCGCGTAGCCGGTGGCGAGTTGCAGGGGCGTGATGATCGTGTCGCCCTGGCCGATGGCGGCGTTCAGCGCGTCACCCTCGCGCCACCGGAAACCCTCGGTGCAGTTCTCCCGGTCCAGCGCCGTGTTCAGGTTCGCCTGGGTCGGATCCGTCTTGCGCAGTTCGGGGTAGCCGGCGGCCGCGGCCTGGCACCATGCCTCGTGCCGCTCGTCCCACAGCGCCTGCTTGAACGCGCGACTGCCCACCCGCCCGCGGCTCTCACCGGGCAGGTCGATGCCGGTACGGGATCCCAGGCCGAAGGACTTGGCCGCCGTGGCGATGGGGTCGGCGGCCGTGGGCTTGGCATTCAGACCGCCGGCGGACTTCCACATGGTGTCCGCGATGCCGTAGAAGACGGTGTTGCAGGACACCTCAAGCGCGCGCGACAGACTGATCGTTCCGTAGCCGCGGGATTCGTGGTTCGCGAAACTGCGGTCACCTGCGCGGTAGACGTTGGGGCACTGGTAACTGCTGTTCAACCCCATCCCGGAGTTCGCCGCGCCGACCGTCGAAAACGCCTTGAATGTCGACCCGGGGGCGAACAGCCCCTGCACCGCACGAGAGGTCAGCGGCAGGCCGTTCTCCTTGGAGATCAGTGCGTTGTATTCCTTGGCCGTGATCCCCCCGACCCAGACGGATGGGTCGTAGGTGGGATAGGACGCCATCGACAAGACCCGGCCGGTACGTACGTCCAACACGACCGCAGCGCCCGAGTCCGCGACGTAGTTGCGACCGGTCGTGGGGTCGTTGGCCTTCCGGGCGGTGGCGATGGCGTCGGCGAGGGCCTTCTCGGTGACCGACTGCAACCGGGCGTCCAAGGACGTCACGAGATACGAGCCGGGGGTGGAGTCGACCGTGCCGAGGGTGCCGGTGACCCGTCCGGCCTTGTCGACCGCGAGGCGGGTGACCCCCGGCTTGCCGCGCAGTTGCGCGTCGTATTCCCGTTCCGCCCCGGCGCGGCCGATGAGGTCGTTGCGGCGCAACTTGGTCGCGGGGTCGGTCGAGGCGGCCGCCTTCTGGACGGCGAGCTCCTCCTCGTTGACGGGGCCGAGGTAGCCGACCAAGTGGGCGCCGTTCACCCCGTACGGCTCCGGATACTCCCGGACGGCCTCCAACTCGGCCTGCACACCCGGGAAGGCGGTCCGCCGTTCCATGATCTTCAGCGCGGTGACGGTGGGCACGTCCTTGGCTACCGGGATCGGCTGGTAGGGCGAGCCGTTCCAGCAGATCGGGGGCTTGCGGTGCGCCCGCGGTCCGCACAGTTCCAGCCGGTACGACAGCTCGGTGGGGTCGCTGCCCAATGCCTGGGCCAGCCGCTGCAGCACCGCGACTCCATCGTCGGGCTGCCTCTCAAGCACCGTACGGTCGACCGAGACCACCAGTGAGGTCCGGTTAGCGACCAGCGGTCGCCCCACCTGGTCCAGCACCAGGCCGCGCACCGCGGGGGTCACGATCTCGCGAACACCGTTGTCGGCCGCGGACTGCCGATAGGAGTCACCGGTGACCAACTGGAGGTAGAACAGGCGACCGAGCAGGGTGCCCAACAACGAGATCACGAGCACCCCGAAAACCATCAACCGCAGGGTCGATCGGTCGCTCATCGCTGCCTTTCACCGGGGCATGTGGATAGGCATGGGGATGCACCGGCTCTAGCATCGCGCGGTACGCGTATCGAGGGAACCGACGTCGGGATCATGGCCAGGGTTCCCGCTCCGGCCGGCGGGCCAGGGCCGCCAGCACGGGCAGCACAAAGGTGGCGAGGATGACCGCGTACAGGATCTCGGTCAACACCAGGACCGGTACGTCGTCCCACAGCACCCGCGCATCTCCCACCAGACTGCCCAAGGCCGCCGTACCCAGGATGTAGGCGGCTCCGGCCGTGGCCACCGTGCCCAGGACGACCAGGACCGGCCGGTCGTCTGAATCGTCCAGCAGTCCGCAGGCGTAGCCGATCGCGGCCAGCAGTAGAGCATCCAAGCCGAGCACCCCGGCCGCCGGCGGGACGATGTCCAGCAGCAGCCCGGCGGTGAAGCCCGTGGCAGCGCCACCGGCCGGCCCGAACGCCAGCCCCACCCCCACGACGATCACCAGCAGCAGGTCCGGGGTGGCACCGGGCAGCGGCAGTCGACTGAGGACGGTCAATTGGAGCAGTAGGGCCGTCAGGATCACGACCGTCAGCACGAGGACCCGCCGGGCCATGGCTAGGCCACCATGCCTAGTTCGTGCCCGGCGTCGTCGTAGCCCCGCCGGAAACACCCGGAGCCGGACTGGGCGCCGGTGGACTGGCTGAAGGTGAGGTCGAGGGTGAGGCATTCGGCGTGGGTTTAGGTGGGAGTACGGAGTCCCGGGGGTCTGTTCGGGGCGGCGCGATGACCACACCGACGATGTCGAGGCTGGACACCTGGACGTAGGGACGCACGATGGCCAGCCGGGTGAGCTGACCCGGCGTGCCGCGTACCTCGGTGATCTCCCCAACCGGCAGCCCAGCCGCGTACATGGTGCCGGCGACTCCGGTGACCAGCCGGTCGCCCTTGCGGACGGGGGCCAGCGGGTCGAGCAACTGCATCTGCAACTGGTCTTGACGACCCAACCCGGACAGCACACCGATCTGCTGGGAGCCGGCCACCCGGACACCCACCGCGGTGGTGACGTCGACCACCAGGACGACGGTGCTGGTGGTGGCGGAGGCCTGGATCACGCTGCCTACCAGCCCGTCGCCGTTGATGACCGTCATCCCCGGTTTGACTCCGTCGCGGCGGCCGACGTCCAGCGCCACCGTCCAGGCAAAACCTTGCGCCGGCCCGACCGCTGCCACCTGAGCGGGCACCGTGCGGTACTGACCCGCACCCGCGACCCGCAACAGCCTGGCGAGCTGCTCGGCCCGGGCGGACTGGGCTGGCTCGGCGGCCGCCTGGGCACGGAGCCGGGCATTCTCGCGTTCGAGTTCGGCAATGCGCTCGTCCTGCGAGCCCCACGACCCCACTGAGGTGACAAAGTCGCGTACGGGGGACACGACCGCTGCAGCGGCCCGCTCCACCGGACCGAAGACAGTCGAGCCGACAGAGCGCAGCGGTGCGAGGACACCACCATCGCCGCCGCGCAGGTCCAGGGCCACCAGCGTCAGGGCGGTGAGCAGCAGTACCGCTAGCACCGCCCGGGTCCGCCTGGTGTCCCTCATCGCCCCTCGTTCACGCCGGTCACGTGCGGCGACCCGAGCTGCCATCTGCTGCGGGCGTGTTCCTCGCAGCCTCGGTCAGCGACGTGGCTCGGAGATAAGAACCTGCTGCAGCGCGTCGAACTCCTCCACGCACTTGCCTGAACCCAACGCGACACAGTCCAAGGGGTTGTCCGCGATCAGGATCGGCATCTGGGTCTCGTGCCGCAGCCGCTCGTCCAGGCCCTTGAGCAGGGCACCGCCGCCGGTCAGCACGATGCCGCGGTCCATGATGTCGCCGGACAACTCCGGCGGAGTGCGGTCCAGGGTGGTCTTAACGGCGTCGACGACCGCGTTGACCGGTTCGTCGATGGCCCGGCGGATCTCCTCGGCGGTCACCACGACGGTACGCGGCAGCCCCGAGACCAGGTCCCGACCACGGATTTCCGCGTGCGGCTCATCGGGCATCGGGAAAGCCGACCCGATCGCCATCTTGATCTCTTCCGCGGTCCGCTCCCCGAGCATCAGGGAGTATTCCTTCTTCACGTAATTGATGATCGAGGTGTCGAGCTCGTCGCCGCCGGTCCGGATCGAGATGCTCGTCACGATGCCGCCGAGGGAGATGACCGCGACCTCGCTGGTGCCACCGCCGATGTCCACCACCATGTTGCCGGTCGGTTCGTGCACCGGCAGCCCGGCGCCGATCGCCGCCGCCATCGGCTCCTCGATGATGAACACCTTGCGCGCGCCAGCGGCATACCCGGCGTCCTTGACAGCCCGCTGCTCGACCCCGGTGATCCCGGAGGGTACGCAGACCACCAATCGCGGCTTGGCCAGGTGCCGCCGCTTGTGGACCTTCTGGATGAAGTAGCGCAGCATCCGCTCGGTGGTGTCGAAGTCGGCGATGACGCCGTCCTTCAGCGGCCGGATGGCCACGATGTTGCCGGGCGTACGGCCGATCATCCGCTTCGCCTCAGCCCCGACGGCGAGGATCCCGCCGGTGTTCTGGTTGATCGCGACCACGCTGGGTTCGTTCAGGACAATGCCCCGGCCGCGCACATACACCAACGTGTTTGCGGTACCGAGGTCGACGGCCATGTCGCGGCCGATGAAGGACAAGTTGTTGGCCATGACGGCGTCGGGGCCTTCCGGGGGACGGGCGGGATAAGAACGGCGCACGGCGACCCTGGCAGGGGGCGAGGCGGACCGGTCGGTGGCCACATGGTACGACGGGCCACGGGTGCCGGACTAATCCCGCAACAGAGCTGTCAACGTCCCCCGAGGCCCATCAGGGCAGGGCGGGGAAAAATAATCCGATCTCGCGTACGGCGGACTCCGGCGAATCCGAGCCGTGCGTCACATTGTTCTGGGTCACGGTCGCAAGATCCCCGCGAATGGTGCCTGGCGCGGCGTTCGCCGGGTTGGTGGCGCCCATCATCGTGCGCCACGCCACAATCGCGTCAGGGCCCTCGATGACCGCCGCCAGCAACGGGCCGCCGGTGATGAAATCGACCAGATCGGTGAAGAACGGCTTATCCCGGTGCTCGCCGTAGTGCTCCTGCGCGATCTCGCGTTCCAGGGTACGCAACTCCATCGCCACCAGCGTGAAGCCCTTGCGCTCGATGCGGCCCAGCACCTCCCCCACCAGCCCGCGGCGGACACCGTCCGGCTTGACCAAGGCCAAGGTGCGTTCGCTGCGCTCGCTCACGACGGTGTCTCCTCATCGGCAGGTTCGGGTATTCATCGTCAGGTTCGGGTTCGAGTACGCAAGGCCCGGCTCAGGCCGCGGGCAGCCTAACGACCCGTATCCGGGCCGGGCGCCGGCGGGCGGTCATCCGTACTCCCACCGGCATCCTCGCCGGCACCGCCGTCGGACCGGCCCTCCTGGGCGGCGGCATAGCCGGCCCTGATCCCGTCCGCCTGGCGGCCGTAGTGCACCGCTGCCCACCACAGCAGGGCGAACAACCCACCCACGACGAACATCAGCGGGACGACCACACCGGTGGCCACGATCCAGCCCTGGATCACCCAGCCGAGCCCGACGCCCCAGCCTCGGCCGAGTCCGGCGACGGCCGCGAGGCAGCCGAGCACCAGCAGGGCGGCACCCCAGCCGATCCAGCGCCCGTCGGCCACCGTCCCCGTGGTCAGGGCGACCGGTACGAACAGGCCGATCACGATCGCTTCGAAGATCAGCACCGAGCTGCCCAGGACGCGCACGCCGATCAGTGCGATCCGCGTAGCAGGAGGCGGGCCTGCCCGGCCGTCACGACCGATCCGGTCACCAGCACCCCGGCACCGGCGTACTCCCCGACGTCCTCGGCCTCGCGTACGGCCGCCTCGATCGCATCGTCCAACCGCAGTTCCACCCCGACCCGGTCGCTGCCGAACACATCGACCGCGATGGCAGCCAGGTCGTCCGCGGGCAGGGCTCGCGGACTGGCCGGCGCCGTGATGATGACCGAGGCCAGTACCGGTTCGAGGGCCTGCAGGATGGCGAACGCGTCCTTGTCGGCCAGCACCCCGACCACCCCGACCAGGTGCCGGAAGTCGAAGGAATCGGTCACGGCCGCCGCGAGCGCCTGGGCCCCCGCCGGGTTGTGGGCGGCGTCCACCAGGACCGTCGGCCCGCGGCGCACCACTTCGAGCCGGGCCGGGGAGGTCACGGCGGCGAACCCCTCCCGCACGGCGGCGCCGTCCAGGGGCGCGCGGCCACCGCCGAGGAATGCCTCCACCGCGGCCAACGCCACGGCGGCGTTGGCGGCCTGGTGCCGACCGTGTAGCGGCAGGAAGATCTCGTCGTACGTCCCGCCGAGGCCCTGGATGGTCAATACCTGGCCGCCCACGGCCAGCGACCGACCGATCACCCCGAAGTCGGCCCCCGCGCGGACCAACCGGGCATCGCGGTCCCGAACTCGGGCCAGCAGTGGCGGCAGCGCCTGCGCGGGTTGATCGGCGAGCACGGCGATCGCGCCCGGCTTGATGATCCCGGCCTTTTCGGCGGCGATCTCGGGCACGGTGCCACCGAGGTAGTCGACGTGGTCGATCGAGATCGGCGTCACGACCGCGACGACACCGTCAGCGACGTTGGTGGCGTCCCACGCGCCGCCCATGCCCACCTCGACGACGGCCACCGAGACCGGCGCGTCGGCAAAAGCCGCGTACGCCAGCCCCGTCAGCACCTCGAAGAACGACAGGGGGACCGCATCGTCGCCCGAGCCGCTGGACTGATCGACGAGGTCCACGAACGCGCTGATGTCGTCCCAGGCAGCCAGGAAGCGCCCGGTGTCGATGGGCTCCCCCGCCATTTCGATCCGCTCGGTCACCGAGGTCAGATGCGGACTGGTGTACAGGCCGGTCACCAACCCAAAGGGCCGCAGCAGGGAATCGATCATGCGGGCCGTGGAGGTCTTGCCGTTCGTGCCGGTGACGTGGATCACCGGGTATGCCCGCTGCGGGTTCCCCAGCAGGTCACACAGCCGGGCGATCCGGTCCAGATCGGGCTGGAGCCGGGACTCCGGCCACCGCTGCAGCAGGCCCCGGACGACCTCGGTGAACCGCGCTGCGGACTCGTCGGGGGCGGTCACGGGCCGCGAGTCTAAACGTGGCGCGCTCCTAGGATGGCCGCTCATGAGCGCAACCCTCCCGCAGTCCCCCGCCGCCGGCCGCCCCGCCAAACCGACCATCGACGGCATCGAGACGGTGTGGATCCAACGGTGGGCCGAGTCCGGGGTCTACCACTTCGACCGGACGGCGGAGCGGGACCGGGTGTATTCGATCGACACGCCACCCCCGACGGCCAGCGGATCCCTCCACGTCGGACACGTCTTCTCGTACACGCACACCGACCTCATCGCCCGCTATATGCGCATGCGGGGCCGCGAAGTGTTCTACCCGATGGGGTGGGACGACAACGGGCTGCCCACCGAACGCCGGGTGCAGAACCACTTCGGGGTGCGCTGCGACCCGTCCCTGCCCTATGACCCGGAATTCACGCCGCCTGTCAGCGCCGGGAAGAACCAACTGCCCATCTCACGACGCAACTTTATCGGCCTGTGCGAGCAGTTGACGCTGGAGGACGAGAAGGCATTCGAGGAGTCGTTCCGGCGGCTGGGCCTGTCGGTGGACTGGCGGCAGACCTACCGGACCATCGACGACCGGGCCCGAGCGACGTCGCAGCGAGCGTTCCTGCGCAACCTGGCTCGCGACGAGGCCTATCAGGCCGAGGCGCCGACCCTATGGGACGTGACATTCCGGACTGCTGTCGCGCAGGCCGAGTTGGAGGATCGCGAACGACCGGGCGCCTACCACCGACTCGGTTTCCACCGACCCGACGGTGAGCGTGTGTTCATCGAGACGACCCGCCCGGAGTTGTTGGCGGCCTGCGTGGCCCTGGTTGCGCACCCCGACGACGAGCGATATGCCCCGCTGTTCGGGACGACCGTGCGTACCCCGTTGTTCGAGGTCGATGTCCCCGTCGTGGCACATCCGCTGGCTGATCCGGAAAAAGGTTCCGGTATCGCGATGGTGTGTACGTTCGGCGACCTGACGGACGTCATCTGGTGGCGAGAACTCCAACTCCCCACTCGTCCGATCATCGGGTGGGACGGCCGGCTGCACCGGGAGACACCGACTTGGATCTCGACGGCCGGCGGAGTGGCCGCGTACGAGAGCATCGCCGGTACGACAGCGTTCACCGCGCAGCAGCGGTCGGTGCAACTGCTGCGGGATTCCGGTGACCTGATTGGGGAACCCAGCGCCATCACGCACCCGGTCAAGTTCTACGAGAAGGGCGACAAACCTCTTGAGATCGTGACCACCCGCCAGTGGTATCTGCGCAACGGCGGCCGCGACTTGCCGTTGCGCGAGCAGCTGCTCGCCCGTGGACGCGAACTGCACTGGCACCCGGACCACATGAAGATCAGGTATTTGACCTGGGTCGAGGGACTGAACGGGGACTGGCTGGTGTCCCGGCAGCGCTTCTTCGGCGTGCCCATCCCGGTGTGGTATCGGCTGGACGAGACGGGGGAACCTGAATACGGCCAGCGGCTCGTCCCGGCCGAGTCCGAACTACCGGTCGACCCGTCCTCCGACGCCCCCGCCGGGTTCGACGAGTCCCAGCGCGGCGTCCCGGGGGGTTTCATGGGTGACCCGGACATCATGGACACCTGGGCGACCTCGTCGCTGACGCCCCAGATCGCCGGTGGCTGGGAACGGGATCACGACCTGTGGCAACGGGTCTGGCCGATGGACCTACGTCCGCAGGCGCACGAGATCATCCGTACCTGGCTGTTCTCCTCGGTGGTGCGGGCGCACCTGGAGGATGGCGTCCTGCCCTGGAGCGACGCCGCGATCAGCGGCTGGATCCTGGACCCCGACCGAAAGAAGATGGGCAAGTCCAAGGGCAATGCGGTCACGCCACTGGGCCTGTTGGAGCAACACGGCTCCGATGCGGTCCGCTACTGGGCGGCCTCCGGGCGCCCCGGCACCGACACCGCCTTCGATGTCGGACAGATGAAGATCGGTCGCCGGCTGGCCATCAAGATTCTCAACGCGTCGTCCTTTGCGTTGAGTTTCGATAAGGCAGCGAGTTTCGGCAAGGCAGCCGACGGCGACAGTTCGGCGACGCCTGTCGACTCGTCCGACATCACTGAACCGTTGGACCGGGCCATGCTGGCCCGGCTCGCTGAGATCGTGCGGGAGGCCACCGCGGCATTCGACGACTACAACTACTCCCGGGCGCTGGAGGTGGCGGAGAGTTTCTTCTGGTCGTTCTGCGACGACCATTTGGAACTAGTGAAGGACCGCGCCTACAGCGGCCGCGGCGAGGCCGCCGCTGCGTCTGCCCAGGAGGCATTGAAACTCGCCCTCGACGTCCAGCTGCGGCTATTCGCACCCTTCCTGCCGTTCGTGACCGAGGAAGTCTGGTCCTGGTGGCGACCCGGTTCGGTCCACCGCGCCAACTGGCCGCAGCCGGAGCCGATCCGTGCGGCCGCAGCCGACGGTAACCCGACCCTCGTGTCGGAGGCGGCCGCCGTCCTGACCGGGATCCGCAAGGCCAAGTCGGAGGCGAAGGTGTCGATGCGGGCCACGATCGCCTCGGCGGAGATCCGCGGCCCGGCTGCCACCCTCGCCCGGCTGCAGGCAATGGCCGGGGATCTGGTCGCGACCGGGGCGATCCTGGACCTGCGCTGGGTCGAGGCCGACGGGCCAGTCGTGGTCGCCGACGTGGTGCTGGCCCCGGAGCAGGGCTGACCAGCTTCGTCGCAGTGGATGCGGGGGGTGCCGTGGCCGCCGACGTGGTGGCACCGGGAGCATGACTAGGCAGGCCCGGACGGCCGACTCGGGGTCGGGCTCAAGTTAGGTGCCCTCAACCGCCGATGACCAGTCCGGCGGCCCGCGCCCGGCGGGTCCGCGCCTGCTGTGAAAGGGACCACCATGGCCCGCCGCTCCGCTGCCCCGACGCTGGCACCGACGCAGTCCGCGTTCGGCGTGACCGTGCTTCCAGGGGTTCCCCTACCCGAGTGGGCCGTCTCAGCCCTGGCCCCGGTGGCACCCGTACCCCAGCCACGAGTCGAAACCGCCCTGCCGGCCGCGATGGTCGATGCCGTTGCGCCAACAACAACGGCCGAAGCCGACGCTAGTCCGGTCTGGTCGGTCCCGACCGCGCCCGAGCCGGCCCAGTACGGCTGGAGCGAACCGCCCGTATCCGAGGAGGATGTCGAGCGGCGGGTGGCGGAGGTGCCGGCCGCCGCCATGGCCGCGACCCCCGAACCGGTCCATCCCATGGGAGTACCCCGCGGAGTCCCGGCGGCGGCCGCAACCTCGACGCCGCCACGCTTCGGTATGCCGATGACGCCGCCGCCGATGCCGGCTCCGGCCCAGTTCGTCTGGCCGCTGGTCGGGCCGGTCCCGAGCAGCGGACCCAGCTCCGTCCCGGCGGTGACCGACGATCTCGGCACGGCCGCCGAGCCTCCCGCGGTCACCTTGGTCGGCCCGGTCCCTCGACCCGGTGACGGCCCGTTGTTGCTCCCACCCGAGACGCTGGCCACGACGTACGACCCTGCGGGCAACCCCTTTCGGCTGAACGCTCCCGACCACGAGCGCCCCAGCGCGCCCCCTGGTGACAGCGAAGGGACGCCGCCCGGCGAGCCCGTCCCGTCAGCGCCGCACGGCGCCGATCGCGCTATGCCGCCAGCCTTGGTGGCCGCCGTGGACGCGGCCACCGTCGGCCTGGACCCCGTGGGACGCAGTGCGGTCACTGCGGCACCTGTCGGTCTCCTGGCCGCCCCCCATGGTCCCGCGACGGCACCCCCGTCAAGCCCAGACACCGCACTCCTCCCACCGCTGGAACTCGGCGTACTGCATTGGTCCGATTCAGCGGCTGCCACCGCCGTCGTCCCTGACCTTGTCGAACCGCCGGTGACGGCCGATTCGGCACAGCCGGCAGAGGCGGCACCCGAGGCATCAGCACCTCCCGCAGCCTTCTCGCCGCAGACCGGGGCAGCCTCGCTCGGCCGGCACGCGGTCGGTACGAGTGCTGGTGACGTCGCTGCGGGAGCGATGTCAGTCGCCATGCCGCCGGCCGCGGTGTTCGACTCCCCCCTCCAGTTGAGCTCTGTCGACTCTGCGGAGAAAGTCGAGGAGGAATCGGGCAGCGCACCGACCGAGAAGGCGGCCGGGAAGGCTCGGCATCGTCGCTTCGGCCGCAAGTCCGCCCCGCCGCCGGTGAGCGCACCGTCACCGGTCGATGAATCACTGCCGACCGACGATGCAGCCACGGCGGTCGGGGACGTCGCAGCGCACTCGGATCAACCGGCCGAGCCGTCGACGCCGGGTGCCGTCGTACGCGGCCCGCTGCTCATCGCCGTAGTCGGTGCGCTGCTCGTCGCGCTCCTGCTGGTCGCCGCGTTCGTCTTCCCCGGCTTCCTCAACGCCTCGGACGTCACCTCGCAGGGGGCCGCGGTCACGTCTGCGGTGCCGACGCTCACGTCCCTCGCGCTGTTCACCTGACGGGCTGTTCGCCTGACGTGGGAAACCGCGTCAGGCGGACTTCTCCCGACGCTCGCGCCGAGAGACAGGTGGGGTCACCTCTCGGGGAACCAGCGTCGGATTCACGTTGTGCAGCACGGTTTCCGCAGTGATGACAACGCAGGCCACGTCGGTCCGGCTGGGCACGTCGTACATCACGTTGAGCAGGACCTCTTCGAGGATTGCACGCAACCCGCGGGCGCCAGTGCCACGTTTGAGGGCGAGATCCGCGATGGCCTCCAGCGCGTCGGCTTCGAACTCCAACTCAACGCCGTCCAGCTCGAACAGGCGTTGATATTGGCGCACCAACGCGTTCTTGGGTTCGGTGAGCACGCGTACGAGAGATTCCCGGTCCAGAGCCACCACCGAGGTGAACACCGGGATGCGTCCGACGAACTCGGGGATCATGCCGAACTTCAGCATGTCTTCGGGCATGACCTGGGAGAACACGTCCGACGCGGTCCCGGGCTCGCTGCCCAAGGACGCGGTGAAGCCCAACGACTTCTTCCCGACCCGCTGCTCGATGAGCGTGTCCAGGCCAGCGAATGCGCCGCCGACGATGAAGAGCACGTTGGTCGTGTCGATCTGGATGAACTCCTGGTGCGGGTGCTTGCGACCGCCCTGCGGCGGAACGCTGGCCGTGGTGCCTTCCAGGATTTTCAGCAGCGCCTGCTGAACGCCCTCCCCGGATACGTCCCGGGTGATGGACGGGTTCTCGCTCTTGCGGGCGATCTTGTCGATCTCGTCAATGTAAATGATGCCGGTCTCGGCCTTCTTGACGTCGTAGTCAGCGGCCTGGATCAGCTTGAGCAGGATGTTCTCGACGTCCTCCCCGACATAGCCCGCCTCGGTCAACGCGGTTGCATCGGCGATTGCAAAGGGCACGTTGAGCATCCGCGCCAAGGTCTGGGCCAGCAGGGTCTTGCCGGAGCCGGTCGGTCCGAGCAGCAGGATGTTGGACTTGGCCAGCTCGACGGCGTCCTCGCGGGCTCGCTCATGGGCGCCGGCCTGGACGCGCTTGTAGTGGTTGTAGACCGCGACCGACAGCGCCTTCTTCGCCACGTCCTGACCGATGACGTACTGCTCGAGGAACTCGTAGATGTCTCGGGGCTTGGGTAGATCGTCCCAGGAAAGATCTGAGGCCTCGGACAGCTCCTCCTCGATGATCTCGTTGCACAGGTCGATGCACTCATCGCAGATATAGACCCCCGGGCCGGCGATCAGCTTCTTGACCTGCTTCTGGCTCTTTCCGCAGAACGAGCACTTGAGCAGGTCACCACCATCGCCGATGCGCGCCACGTGAGGATCCTCTCCATTCGCGCCCCGGATGGGCGCCGCCGACACCGCCCCGGCCGCGGCGGCCGGTCCAGCGCTGGTCTGACGGTACCCCGGCCAGAGCACTG
>JBBQYX010000011.1:0-61504 GCA_038208295.1 Candidatus Nanopelagicales bacterium
CGGGACCGTGATCGACCTGGTGGACGGCCGGGCCTCGATCACCGGCGCGGTGCCCTGCGGCTATGTCTACGTCGACGGCGCCAGCGTCGGCGACGTCAGCGAGTCGTCGCTGAAGGACCGTCGCATCCTCGGCGAGGAGGGTTTTGTCTCCGTCTTCGTCGCTGTCGACGCCGTCGAGGGCAAGGTCGTCGCCGGCCCGGAGATCCACGCCCGCGGTTTCGGCGACGACCCGGCGGTCTTCGACCCGATCACCGAGAAGGTGTCCCAGATCCTGGAGGACGCGCTGCGCGACGGTGTCACCGATACCCACCAACTGCAGCAGCTCGTCCGCCGCCAGGTGGGCCGCTGGATCAGTGACAAGCACCGGCGTCGTCCCATGATCGTGCCGGTTGTGGTAGAAGCCTAGACGGTTCCGTTCGAGCAGCCGGTGACTGCGTGTTCGGGCCTTGAATGCGACACCAACGGCCTACGTAGGCGCAAAGTGTGACTGGGGGGGCGAATGAGGTACGCGTGCCCCGCGTGGCACACGGGCCAGTTGTGACACCGCGCCGGTAACGTGCGCGGCATGGCTTCTCGTTCGGCGACCGGCTCGCCCCCGCACGGTGATCAGCGGGGCGCTGGGCGTTCGGGGACGCGGGCGTCGAAGGCCGGCGCTGCCGACCGTACGGCCCCGGACAGCTCCTCCGGTAGCGACCGGCGCGGCGGGGCCACAGGCACCCGAACCAGCAGCCAGCCCCGTACGAGCGGGAGTCGCCCGGGCTCCACCGCAGCGAGTCGGGGTTCGGCTAGCGGCCGTGGGTCGAGTCGGACGAGCCGCAGCGGATCGAACCGGGGCGCGTCGAGTCAGACAAGCCGGAGCTCGTCGAGCAAGGGTGCGTCGAGTAAGAGTGCGGCTCGCCCTCGCGTGGAGCAGGGTCCTGGCCTGGTCGCCCGGACGGTCGCGGGTATCGGCTTCGGCCTACGAGCCCTGTGGCTGGGGATCGCGCACGTCGTTGGTCGGTTGGTCCGCGGAGTCGGTCGCGGTGCGGCCTCCCTCGACCCGGCGCACCGCCGCGACGGTGCCGGCCTGACCCTGCTCGCGATCGCCGTGGTGCTCGCGGCGGTCTCCTGGTTCGGGCTGACCGGGACCATTCCCGAAGCCATCGACCTGGTGGTGGCCGGCACCTTCGGGGCGCTCACGGTGATCCTGCCGCTGCTCCTGGTGGCCCTGTCCGTACGGGTCCTACGGCATCCGAGCGATTCCGCCACCACCGGCCGCCTGGTCGTCGGCTGGAGCATCCTGGTCGTCGCCGTCGCCGGCCTGTGGCACGTCCTGCGCGGGGCGCCCACGCCCAGTGACGGCGGTGGGGCGATGCGACTGGCGGGCGGTGCGCTGGGCTGGCTCGTGTCCGCACCGGCCGTGGCGGCGGTGGGTCGGGTGGTCGCGGCTCTGCTGCTGCTTATCCTGCTTTCCTTTGGCCTACTGGTCGTCACCGCCACCCCCATCAACACGCTGCCCCGCCGTTGGCAGGCAATCCGGGAGCGGCTTGCCGACCGGCGATGGGACCGCCAGCACGCCGACGCAACCGGCTCCGTCGATGGCGAAGCGCCCCACGACGCGGCCCAGGCCGGACCCGGCAACGGTGGGCCGGCAAGCCCCGGTGGCCACCCGACCCGCCGGGAGCGCCGCCGGGCGGCCCGCGCAGCCGCTCGCGCTGCGGCCCGCGAGGCCGTCGAGCAGACCCCGGCCGGATTGAACGGCGATGAACCCTTTGTCAGCCCGATCCTGGCCGATCGCGACGGAACTGAATTGCCGGCCGCGGGAACCCGGGGACGAGCCGGCGCCGTCGCGGATTCAGCCGAAACGGGTCGCCCCGGGGCCCGAGGACCGGTGCCGTCCGCCACGAAGCCAGCCGCAGCCGAAGCCGAAGCCCAGTCCGCAGCAGGGTCCCCGGCCACGCCTCGCGCACCGGGTGCCTTCGCCGTAGAGGTGCTGGCCGGCGACGATCCCGACCGGCACGACACCGTCATCGTGGCGCGGGGGGGCCCATCCGCCCCAGTGCAGCCACCCTTGGACGACGGCGCCTACCGGCTGCCCGATCCGGGCCTGATCACCCCCGGCGCCGTCCACAAGAAGGCCACCGCGGCCAACGACCGTGTCGTGGAGGCGTTGACCGGCGTCCTGGAACAGTTCGACATCGACGCCCAGGTCACCGGCTTCCAGCGCGGACCGACCGTGACGCGCTACGAGATCGAGCTCGGCCCGTCGGTGAAGGTGGAGCGGGTCACCGCGCTGTCCCGCAACATTGCGTACGCGGTGGCCAGTGCCGACGTCCGCATCCTCAGCCCGATTCCCGGCCGGAGCGCTATCGGGATCGAGATCCCCAACACCGACCGCGAATGGGTCAGCTTGGGCGACGTCCTGGCCAGCCCAACGTCGACCCGGGACAGCCACCCGATGCTGGTCGGCCTCGGCAAGGACGTCGAGGGCGGCTTCGTCTGCGCCAACCTGGCCAAGATGCCGCACATCCTGGTCGCGGGAGCGACCGGCGCCGGCAAGTCCAGCTGCATCAACGCCTTGATCACCAGCGTGCTGATGCGGTCGACGCCGGAGGAGGTGCGGCTCGTCCTCGTCGATCCCAAGCGGGTCGAGTTGACGTCGTACGAGGGCGTTCCGCACCTGGTCACCCCGATCATCACCAATCCGAAGAAGGCCTCCGACGCCCTGCAGTGGGTCGTCAAGGAGATGGACCTGCGTTACGACGACCTGTCGTTCTACGGGTTTCGGCACATCGACGACTTCAACAAGGCAGTCCGGGCCGGCGCGATCGAGCCGCCGCCGGGGTCGCAGCGCGAGCTGATTCCGTACCCGTATCTGCTGATCGTCGTGGACGAGTTGGCGGACCTGATGATGGTGGCCGCCCGCGATGTCGAGGATTCGATCGTACGGATCACCCAGCTGGCCCGGGCCGCCGGCATTCACCTCGTCCTGGCCACCCAGCGACCCAGCGTCGATGTTGTCACCGGCCTGATCAAGGCGAATGTGCCCAGCCGGCTGGCTTTCGCGACCTCCAGCCTGGCCGACAGCCGGGTGATCCTGGACCAGCCGGGCGCGGAGAAACTGGTCGGCCAGGGCGATGGGCTGTTCTTGCCGATGGGTGCCAGCAAGTCGATCCGGATCCAGGGCGCCTTCGTGCCCGAGGCGGAGATCCGCGCGGTCGTGGCGCACTGCAAGGCGCAATCAGCGACGTCCTACCGCGACGACGTCGTGACAGTTGCAGCAGCGCCCAAGGAGGTCGACGAGGAGATCGGCGACGACCTCGAACTGCTGTGCCAGGCCGCCGAACTCATCGTGACAACTCAGTTCGGCTCCACGTCGATGCTGCAGCGCAAGTTGCGGGTCGGCTTCGCCAAGGCCGGGCGGCTGGTCGACCTGCTGGAGAGTCGCGGCGTCGTCGGCCCCTCCGAAGGTTCCAAGGCCCGCGACGTCCTCGTCCAGCCCGACGATCTGCCCGGCATCCTGCTGGACCTTCGGGGCTAGTCCTCGAACCACCAGCCGCCGCTCACGAAATCGAATGCGGGGAACCGCGCGGCGGGTGTGAACGTCAGGGTGAAGTCGGTGCTCGACGTGGTGAACACCCGCCAAGGGTGGGTCCGGGATCCGCGTACGGGCATCCGTGGTCCTTGCGGGTGCGTAGCATGGCCGTCGACGTCGTCACTGTCATGCTTGACCCGGCACCGTGTGGAGAGGAAGCGCCTCGTGTCCGTCGGTGTGATGCTGCGCCAGGCCCGTGCGGCGGCCGGGGTCAGCATCGAGCAATTGTCCGACAGCACGCGTGTTCGCACCGCCGTGCTCCGCGCCATGGAAAACGACGACTTCAGTGCCTGTGGTGGCGACGCGTATGCGCGCGGGCAATTGCGCAGTATCGCGCGGGCGCTGCGGGTGGATCCCGAGCCGCTGCTCTTCGCTTTCGAGCACCCTGAAGCTGACCCGGTCGATCCTGACGTCGCGACCACCTCGGGGGTCGCCGACTCGCAGGTGGCCGGCACTCGCGCTGGTAGTGACGCCGATACCAAGGCCGTCCCGAGCACGGGTCCCGGCTGGGGGTCCACCCCCAGCCCCACGCCGCCGGAGGCGCCTCGCCACCGGAGCCGCCGACCGGTCCCCATTCGCACCGGATCGGCCAAGTCGCAGCCCAACCTGAGCGCTCCCGAGCGGGGGGCGCAGGCGTCCACCGCGGCGATGGCAGCCATGGGCGGCACCACCAACCACGGGCGCGATGCACGTAGCGGACCCAACTGGACGCTGGCCATGGCGGTGGCGTTGGTGGCCATTCTGGTGGTCATCGTGCTGGGCTTCGCCGGTCGCGACGGCAGCACCGCGCCGGGCGCGAACATCGCCGGCGGTGTGACGTCGTCACCGACCTCGACCGCCACCGGACCCGCGGCCCCGTCCGCGCCGCCTACGACCGCCCCGACCTCGCCTGGGCCCAGCATCAGCAGCCCGGACACGGTGGCCCAGGTACCCGACAAGGGCGTCACGGTCAAGATCGACGGGACTGGGGGGAAGAGCTGGCTGTCGGTCAGCACCGGCCGCGGCGGCAAGATCCTGTACGAGGGCCTGATCACCCAGGGCGAGACGAAGTCATTCACCAACGACACCCGGTTGCGCGTCGTGGTCGGCAACGCGGGGGCGGTGTCCCTGGTGGTGAACGGCAGGGACCTCGGCACGCCGGGTCGGCTCGGTTCGGTGAAGCGCCTGGAGTTTGGTCCCGGCGACCCCGCCGACCAGCAGGCCTGACCCGCGCGTTGCCGGTCGGTCGGCACCGGCGCTTTGACCCATGAGCCCCGCCGGTCCGAAGCATTAGGGTGAGCCGGTGCCCGCCCCCACGACGACCGCTGGAACGGTTGCTGTCGTCACCTTGGGCTGCGCCCGCAACGAGGTCGACTCCGAGGAGTTGGCAGCCAGGCTGGCTGCCGACGGCTGGTCCGTGGTGGCGGACGCCGACGACGCCGATGCAGTGATCGTCAACACGTGTGCGTTCGTCACCGCCGCCAAGAAGGACTCGATCGACACCATCCTGGCCCTTGCCGATTCAGCTGCCGATTCGGCTGCCGGCTCTGGCGACCGGCACCGGACCGTTGTCGCTGCCGGCTGCCTCGCGGAGCGGTACGGGTCTGAACTGGCCGCGGAACTCCCCGAGGCCGACGCGGTCCTGGGGTTCGACGACTATGTCGACATCGGCGCGCGGCTGCGGTCGGTGATGGCCGGGCAGCGGTACGAAGCGCACACACCGCGGGACCGTCGGTTACTGCTGCCGATCAGTCCTGTCGAGCGGGGGTCCGCGGGGGTCACCCCGCCGGGACACGCCGCCGCACCCGCCGACGAACAGGCGCCGGGTCTGCCGGAGTGGGCCGGAGGACCGCGCTCGCTGCGTCGTCGGCTGAGTTCGGGGCCGGTGGCGCCGCTGAAACTCGCCTCGGGCTGCGATCGGCGGTGTTCGTTCTGCGCGATCCCTTCCTTCCGGGGTGCCTTCGTGTCCCGTACGCCGCAGGAGGTGATCGCCGACGCGCGTTGGCTGGCCGAGCAGGGGGTGCGCGAGGTCGTGCTTGTCTCGGAGAACTCCACGTCGTACGGCAAGGATCTCGGCGATCTGCGGCTGCTGGAACAACTCCTCCCACAACTGTCGGACGTGTCGGGAATCGACCGCGTACGCGTGTCCTATTTGCAGCCCGCCGAAACCCGGCCGGGACTGGTCACGGCCATCGTGGCGAGTCCAGGTGTGGCGGATTACTTCGACCTCTCGTTCCAGCACGCGAGTGTCCCCGTTCTGCGCCGGATGCGCCGGTTCGGCGGCACCGAGTCGTTCCTTCGCCTCCTCGAAACCATCCGTGCACAGTCGCCTACCGCCGGGGTGCGGAGCAATGTGATCGTGGGTTTTCCGGGCGAGGCGGAGGAGGACATCGCGGAACTGGAGAGTTTCCTCTCCCAGGCCCGGCTGGACGCCGTGGGGGTGTTCGGCTACAGCGACGAGGACGGCACGACCGCCGCGGAGTTGGACGGCAAGGTGCCCGAGCACGAGATCCGCGAGCGGGTCGAGCGGATCAGCACCCTGGTCGAGGAACTCACCGCGCAACGGGCCGAGGACCGGATCGGCGGGTATGTCGACGTGCTCGTCGAGAGCGTCACTGACGGCTGGGCGGAGGGCCGCGCCGAGCATCAGGGCCCCGATGACGGGTCGACGCATGTCCGCGTGGTCGGCACCGACCCACTGGTGGGGTCCTTCGTACGGGCGCTGGTGGTGGACTCCGACGGCGTCGACCTGGTCGCCACCGTGGAGACCAGAGCAGATTCGGACGCGGTCGGGTCGTGAAACCCGCCCCACCTGACCGGGTCGGCGATCCCGTCGACGACGTCCCCCTGCTGAACCTGCCCAACGCATTGACATGCGTACGACTCCTACTGGTCCCGGTCTTCGGCTGGCTGCTGATGACCGAAAACGGACAGAACACGGCGCTGCGGCTGTTGGCCGGCCTGGTTTTCGTGGTCGCCAGTGCGACCGACTTCGCGGACGGGGAACTCGCCCGACGACGCAATCTGGTCACCACGTTCGGCAAGGTTGCCGACCCGATCGCCGACAAGGCTCTGATCGGGGTCGCCCTAATTGGACTGTCGCTGCTGGGCGAGCTCGCCTGGTGGATCACCGTGGTGATCCTGGCTCGCGAGATCGCTGTCACGCTGCTGCGTTTCTGGGTGATCCGGCACGGTGTCATCCCGGCCAGCCGAGGCGGCAAGGCGAAGACCGTCGCGCAGATGTTGGCGATCGTGGTCTATCTGCTGCCGTGGGCGGGAAGCGTCGCGACGCTCGTGCGCGGCGTCACCATCTCGGTGGCCCTACTGCTGACGGTGGCGACCGGTGTCGACTATCTGCTCCGGGCCCGTGCGCTGCGGCGGGCCGGCGGTTTGGGTTCCGGCGTCGCTGCCTGAACAGCGGATGCCAAGACGTCGAGCGCGGCAGGGATCGTCGCGACTGGATGGTCGCGGCAGGGATCGGGAGGTGCTGCGTTGCCGAGTACGTCTGACCACGAACTGGCCGGTGCCCTCCTGGCCCGATGTCGTGCCGGCGGCTTGAGTGTGGCCACCGCGGAGTCGCTCACCGGGGGTCTGATTGTGGCGACACTGACCGCGGTGCCGGGTGCCTCCGACGTTGTCCGAGGTGGTCTGGTCGCCTATGCCACCGACGTCAAGGCCGGTCTGTTGGGCGTGGATGCCGACCTGCTGGCCCAGCGCGGTGCCGTCGATCCCGACGTCGCGGTCGCGATGGCCGTCGGCATCCGGGGACTGCTGCGAGCCGATGTTGGCCTGGCCTGTACGGGGGTCGCCGGTCCGACGCCGCAGGACGGCGCACCGGTCGGGGAGGTGCACGTGGCCGTCGCAGGACCCGATAGCCGTGCGGTTGCCGTCCGGTCGCTGCGGTTGCCCGGAGATCGCGAGCAGATCCGGCTGGCAACCGTGGGCGCCGTACTGCGGCTCGCCTTGGACCGAGCCATGGCCAGCATTGGCGGTGATTGATTACCTGATTACACTATTACCGTATGAGCCATCCGGGTGGGACCATTCATTCTGCCCGAGCGCCGACCGCTGTCCGGGGTGCGCTGTCGGTGGTGAGGCTTAGAGTGCTGGGTGCTGGCTTGATGTCCGTAGGAGGAATCGTGATCGTTCTGCGCCGTGTGATCGGCGACGAGTTGCGTCGCCGTCGACGCGACCAGGGCCGCACGCTGCGCGATGTCTCCAGCGCTGCGCGGGTTTCCCTGGGCTATCTGTCTGAGGTCGAGCGCGGCCAGAAGGAGGCGTCTTCAGAGTTGCTCGCCGCCATCTGTGACGCGCTGGAAGTGCCGCTGTCCCTGGTCCTGTTGCGCGTCAGCGATGAGGTTCGAGGCCTGGAGAATGCCGCGGTTTCCACGGCAATGCCCGAGTTCGTGTTGAACGGTCCGGGCGCCCGTGTTGAGGTGCTCACTGGTCGGGTTGTGGTTGCGGCCGCGTGAGCGCTGCCTCCGGCGCGACCTACCCGGCGCGTAAACGACCGCATCGCCGCTGCCCTCACGGGGGCGGCTGACTGGCCGGCGGCGGCCGGGGTTGGCAACGCGGGCACCAGTACGTGATCCGTTGCTGCGGTGCGGACCCTTGCATCTCCCGTACCACTGAGGTGCCGCAGCGACGGCACGGGCGGCCCGCGCGTTCGAACACCCAGTGCTGGTGACCCCGGCGCAGGTCGCCGGTTGTCGACTGCTCCGGTCTGGCCCGGTTAGAGGTCAGCAGGCGTTGCGAGGTATCCAACACTGCGGCGATGTCGGCGACCTGGGCGACTTCGGTCCATGGCCACACGCCCCGCAGGAACAGTGTCTCCGCCTTATACAGGTTTCCGATGCCGGCTAGGTTCCGCTGATCCAGCAGCGCATCCCCGATCTGGCGTTGGGGGGACCCCATCAGCCGGCGGATGACTTCAGCCCGGTCCCAGTCGGGACCGAGCAGGTCCGGACCGAGATGCCCCACGACGGTGTCCTCCGCCGCGGTTGCCAGCAGATCCACGATCGGCAGGCGGTAGCCGACGGCTGACCACTCCTGCGTTTGCAGTACCGCTCGGATCTGCCAGTGGGGGCCGCCCGTCCAGGCCGTCCCGGTTCGATAGAGATGCCAGCTGCCATCCATCCGGAAGTGCGTGTGCAGGGTCAGCGCGTCTTGCCGATGCGGCACCGGGGCGGCGTGCTGGCCGGCGTATTCGGGACTGCTCAGCCGGAACAGTAGGTGCTTGCCCCGGGGCACAACCTCCAGCACGTCCCGGCCGCTCAGGTCCGCCGTCGCCCAGCGCGGTACACGCAGGTCCGCTGACAGCAGCCGGTGGCCGGCCAGGGCCGCATGCAACCGTTGGGCCGCCAGCCAGACCGTGTCACCCTCGGGCACGGTCCGCCTCGTTCCGAAGTGCTCGAAGCCGTTGCCCGAGAACAGGGTTGGCGGCATCCGGGTCCGGTGTAAACACGCCCTCCCTGGCTTGGCGTCGTCCTTGCCGGGGTTGGGGCGGCGGTTCCCGGGAGCGACGGGCCGCGTGCGAGGAAGCCGCCCGCGGATTCGAGCCGCGCTCGAGCGCGGCAGTTGACTGGCGGGGGATGGGCTGTGTCACGGCATCGCCCGCAGCCGTACGCCCTTCGGGGTCGCCCGAAAACCGTGCGCCTCCAGAGCCTCAGCGATAGGCGAACCGTGGATGGCGTTGCCGTTGGCACGTTGCACGGTGAGCCGACCCAACGCGCCCGACCGCACCCCCGCGGCCAGGCACGCGCCCGCTGCGGAAAGCACGACGGGGTCGTGAGACCAGCCGAGGAGGGAGCGGCCGCCACGTTCGAGATACAGCGACAGGGCGCCATCGACGAGGACCACCACCGCGCCCGCCTTGCGCCCGGGACGGTGCCCGGAACCCTCGGCATCCGCAGCCGGCCAGGGCAGTGCAGCGCCGTATGGATTGGCCGGATCGGTCGCGGCCAGCAGCGTCGCCTCTGGGGCCTCACGGTTGATGGTGCTGCGCTGCAGCGGTTCTGCGTCACGACGTTCGTCAGCCAGTCCGCGGGCCAGTTCTCGCAGCCGATCGATGGCGCCTGCAGTGGCGAACTGCGCCGCCCCCAGTCCCTCAACCGCGTAGGTGCGCCGGCAGCGGCCCGCCTCCTCGAACGCCGACAGCACCCGGTAGGCCGCGGCGAAACCGCCGGGCATGCCCTCCGCGACGACGCTGCCCCGGGTGAGCACGCCGTAACGTGTAAGCAACAACTCGCTCAGCACGGCTGCTCGGCGAGTGACGTCACGGTCGGCTATCGGCAGCAGGGACCACCGACCCGCGCCGGTTGGCGGACCAGACCTCGAGGGCGGCCGCGCTGCAAGTCCCAGCGAATGCAGCCGCGGGCGGAAGGAACCCGGCCGAGTGCGGCCACGCCCGCCGACCCTGGGCCGCGGACGACCAGTTCCGCTCGACCCAAGCGCGGCGCGAACCGGAAGCAACGTGTCATTTGTGATCAGGCCTCGCCACACCAAGTCCCACAGAGCCGTCAGGATGTCCTCGTCGGATGTCGCGCCGCCGGAATCTGCCCCGCCCGAACGAGCCGCTACGCGCTCCGAGAGTGGCCGGAAGAACCAGCCACCGCCGTCCTGCAGGGCTTCGAGAATCCGTTGATGCACCACACCGAGGCTCTCGTTTCCGTCGCTTTCGCTGGCGCCGGGCGGTGACACTAAGTCGGCGGCCAGATCCACCGGGGCCATGCACAGCCATCCGTCGCTACCGGGCAGCCCGCCAGAACCCCACCAGACGACCTCACCGGCAGCCGTCAGCTCATCGAGCATTGCCGGGTGATAATCGGCGACCCGGGCCGGGAGCACCAGGCCTTCCCAGGCACTGGCCGGGATTCGCACGCCGGCCAGTTGCTCGATAACACTCAGCAGGCCATCGGCACCGCGAAGACGCCCGGCGCCACCGCGGGCGGCGCCGGGCCAGCCTGCGGACACCTGTTGCCACTGCGGGAGAAAGCGACCCAGGGTCTGGGCCGGGACCGGCTCAGCCTCGTGGCGCAGCGCGGCGACGCTGCGCCTGCGCAGCCGACGCAACACCTCGGTGTCGCACCATTCGCTGCCGGACCCGCCCGGCCGGAATTCCCCGGCAACGACCCGCCCGCGGACCTTCAGTCCGGACAGAATTCCCAGCGCAACGGCCCTACCCAGGCCGAAATGCTGTGCCACGTCGGTGCCGGTGAACGGTCCGTGGCGGCGCGCGAATCGGGAGATGAGGTCGTCCAACGGGTCGGCCACGGGCTCCAGGAACGCATCGGGCAACCCCACCGGGAGCGCCACACCCAGACCGTCGCGCAACCGCGCCGCGTCCTCGATCGCCGCCCAGCGTTGCTCACCGGCGATGCGTACGGGGATCACTCGGCGCTGATCGGCCAGCGTCTGCCACCAGTCCTCGGCCACCCCACGGGCCAGGCCGTCCTGCACCGACAGCGGCCCGAGCAGCCGGACCAGGTCGGCGGCATCCTCGACGTCGCGGGCCCGCCGTTCCGGGGTCAGGTATTGCAGCTCGGCCTCGAGTTGGCTCAGGGCGCTCGGGTCGAGCAACTCCCGCAACTCTGTCTGCCCGAGCAGTTCGGCCAGCAGCGACTGGTCCAGGGACAGCGCCGCCGCCCGCCGCTCCGCCAGCGGCGAATCGCCTTCGTACATGAAGGCCGCGACATAGCCGAACAGCAACGACCGGGCGAAGGTCGAAGGAGTAGGGGTGGAGACGTCGACCACGCGGATACGCCGGGCCTGCACATCCCGCAGGACCTGTTTGAGTGCCTCGACCTCGAAGACGTCCTGCAGGCACTCCCGTACCGTTTCCAGCACAATCGGGAAGGACCCGAAACGCGCCGCGACGGTGAGCAGTTGGGCAGATCGTTGTCGTTGCTGCCACAGCGGCGCCCGGCGGCCCGGGTTGCGTCGCGGCAACAGGAGCGCTCGGGCGGCACATTCGCGAAACCTCGACGCGAACAGCGCCGAGCCGCCGACCGCGTCCGTCACCAGTCGCTCGATGTCCTCCGGGTCCGGGAAGGCGACGTCGGCCACCGCAGCGACCACCGAGTCGTCCTCGGTGTCTGGCAGTCGCAGCACCAGCCCGTCGTCGGCATGCATCACCTGCGCGTCGATCCCGAGTTGTTCGGCGATCAGCCTCGACAGCACCAAGGCCCAGGGAGCATGCACACGGGCGCCGAACACCGAGTGGATGACCACCCGCCAGTCGCCCAACTCATCACGGAACCGCTCGACGACGATTGTCCGGTCGTCGGGCAGTGTCCCGGTCTCCTCCCGTTGTTCAGCGACATACGCCAACAGGTTGTCCACGGCCCGCTCGTCCAGGCCGCCGGCCTGGAGCCGCGCTCGGTTCTGCTCTGGTGTTTGGTGGGTGATGTCCCGCAGGAAGGATCCCACTGCGACGCCGAGTTCATACGGGCGACCGATGGCATCCCCGTGCCAGAACGGTATCTTGCCCGGTTGCCCGGGGGCGGGCGTCACGATCACCTGGTCGTGGGTGATGTCCTCGATCCGCCAACTGGACGCACCCAGGGCGAACACGTCGCCGACGCGCGATTCGTAGACCATCTCCTCGTCGAGTTCGCCGACGCGGCGACCCTGACCGGATCCGGCCAGGAACACGCCGAACAGTCCGCGATCGGGGATGGTTCCGCCGCTGGTGACGGCCAGCCGTTGGGCGCCCGGCCGACCCGAGAGGCAGTTGTTGGTCCGATCCCACACAATTCGAGGCCGCAGCTCGGCGAACTCGTCGGAGGGATAGCGGCCGGCCAGCATGTCCAGTACGGATTCGAACGCCGAGCGCGGCAACTCAGCAAAGGGTGCCGCCCGCCGGATGACCGTAAGGAGTTCCTCGACGTCCCAGTCGTCGAGCGCGAGCGCGGCCACGATCTGCTGGGCCAGCACGTCCAGCGGGTTGCGCGGGACCCGCAACTCCTCGATCAGTCCGGCGCGCATGCGTTCGACGACGACAGCGGTCTGCACGAGATCCCCGCGGTATTTCGGGAACAGCACCCCTCGGGACACCGCGCCGACCTGGTGCCCGGCGCGGCCGACGCGCTGCAGTCCGGACGCCACCGACGGTGGGGACTCGACCTGCACCACCAGATCGATCGCGCCCATGTCGATGCCGAGTTCCAAGCTGCTGGTTGCCACCACGGCCGGCAGCCGGCCTAGCTTGAGGTCATCTTCGATGTGCGCGCGCTGCTCCTTGCTGACCGACCCGTGATGTGCGCGAGCCAGCACCGGCGGAGCGCCGGAACTCACCCCTGCCTGGGCCATCAGCTGAGCCGGTGCCGACCGCGGCGGCGTCCCTTCCCAGCCGTCGTCCACCGGCACCGCCTGGCCACGGACTGGGCCGGAACCCGCCGCCTCCCGGTCGGCCGGTCGGCTGCTGCCCTGCTCGAGCGCGCCGTCGGACGCAGCGTTCGTACGTTCCGACCAGACCTCGTTCAGCCGCGCGGTCAGCCGCTCGGCCAGCCTTCGTGAATTGGCGAACACCAGGGTGGAGCGGTGCTCGGCGACCAGGTCGACGATTCGCTCCTCCACATACGGCCAGACCGACGCCCGCTTTTCGGCGCCCGCGGCTGAACCGCTGACGTCGCCGGTGGGTGTCCCCATGGCAGACAGATCATCCACGGGCACGACGACCTGCAACTCGATCTGCTTGCTGCTCGGTGGGCACACGATCTCCACCGGGCCTGCACCGCCCAGGAACGCAGCCACGGCACCGAGCGGCCGCACGGTCGCGGACAGGCCGATCCGCTGGGCCGGCCTGTCCAGCAGGTGGTCCAGCCGCTCCAGGCTGAGTGCGAGGTGGGCGCCCCGTTTGGTGCCCGCGACGGCGTGCACCTCGTCGACGATCACGGTCGAGACCGACCGCAGCGATTCCCGGGCTGCCGACGTCAGGAGGAGAAACAGAGACTCCGGGGTGGTGATCAGGATGTCCGGGGGGTGCGATGCCTGCCGGCGGCGGTCCGCGGCGGAGGTGTCCCCGCTGCGCAGGGCGACCGTGATGTCCGGGATGGGTTCGCCTCGTCGGGCCGCCTCACGACGGATACCGGCCAGCGGAGAGCGCAGGTTGCGTTCGACGTCGACGGCCAGCGCCTTCAGCGGGGACACATACAGCACCCGGCAACGCTGCCGTGGCTCGGCGGGGGCTGTCTGCACTGCGAGTTGGTCTACTGCTGACAAGAAGGCGGCCAAGGTCTTTCCGCTGCCCGTGGGCGCCACCACCAAAGTGTGCTGCCCGCCGGCGATCGCACTCCACGCCGCCTCCTGGGCGGCAGTGGGGGACTCAAAGGCTGAGGAGAACCAGGCCTGGGTGGCGGGCGACATGGCTGCCAGACCGGTGCCGACAGGCGGAGGGACCTGTGAGCGTCGCGGCGATGTCATGGGTCGATCCTGCCCAGGAGGTCTGACAGTTCCACGCTCGAGGTGCGTTCGTTGCCTGCTGCTAGGGATAAGCCCGGTGGATGGGGCCGTCCCGGCCGGTGCCCAGTCGGCGCGAACAGCGCACCCCGCTCCGCTCAGCGCGACTCCGGCATGTCGTCGGGGCTACCTTTCTGATCATTGCTGACGGGTGTTAGGTACGCCGCCGCCGGGGTCTCATGCGACCCGCATCGGGGGTATTGGCAGCTGTCGTTTGGATGCCTCGGGAGGAAGCATGAACGGTACGGCGCAGCCCCGCTCCGGAGTTCCTTGCAGCGGGCGGCGGCGAACGGGCGCGGTGATGGCCCTGGCCATGATTTTGACCGTGGTGTTGACCGGCTGCTTGAAGATGGACATGGACCTGCAGGTACGCGCAGACGACACGGTCGACGGGACGATGGTGATCGCTTTCGACTCCACGTTGCTGTCGGCCACCGGCCAGGACCCGGCCGACGCGGTGCAGGAGTTGCTGGGCAGCGGTTCGATCGTCCCCAGCCCCGGTCCGGGCGCGGTCAGCGCGCAGCCGTACAACCAAGACGGCAAAATCGGGGAGGAGTACACCCTCACCGGCGTGCCGATCACGCAGTTCGCCGCCAAGCCCGGGGATGACTCCACCCTGGTGATCACTCGTACCGGTGACACGTTCACCGTGTCCGGCGAAATGGACCTCAGCTCGACCGGGACATCCAGCGGGGGAACGCCGGCTCCGAGCGGAACGGCGGACGCGGTGGCATTCACCGATGACTCCCCGTCCGCCGCACCATCGCTGCCCTTCGATCCCTCGGCCCTGCTGGGCAGCATCGATGTGCGCGTCCGGATCACGTTCCCCGGCGAGGTCATCTCCGCCAACGGAGCCATCGACGGGACCAGCGTGACCTGGACGCCAAAGGCAGGCGAGAAGGTGACCCTGCAGGCCGTCGCCCGGGCGAGCGAGCCCACCGGTGCGCTGGGCCTGTCGGCCAATTCGGGCCGGACCGCCGGGATCGGCGCCGGGGTCCTCATTGCCGTCGTCGTTGCGGGAGTGCTGGCGTTCGTGCTGATCCGCCGACGGCGTACGCCGGTGGCCGCCGGAACTGGTTTTCTGCCGCCGCATGGTCCGGACGTTGGGGACGCCAGCACGGCCCGCGACAGCACCGCCGACACCGCCATCGTCGGCACCGGCGGCCAGGACGCTGCTGGCGTCGACACCACTGCATACGGCACCGCCAACTATGCGCCCCCACCCACCGGTCCGGCGGTCCCGGCCCCACCGCCCGTCCCCCTGCCGACCCGCCCCGAGAACGAACCGCCGCCCACCTGAGCCCGTGGGTCGGCGCGGCCGGGTCCACGAGGCAGCGTGGCGCACCACCCTGTCGGGGCACAATGCGCCGGGTGCGGTTGACCGAGTTCTGGCGTCGAATGGATCGTGCCCTGGGGCCCGGCTACGCGCGCTCGTGGGCTGCCGACCATGTGGTGGCGGAACTGGGCGGGCGGACAGTCGATCAGGCGCTGGCTGACGGGGTGGCGTGCAAGGAGGTCTGGCGCGCGGTGCACGAGGTGCTGGAACTCCCGGCTCGGGAGCGGTGAGGACGCCGGTCGCCCAGGTCGAGGCCCAGGTCGAGGCACCGGTCGAGGCACCGGTCGAGGCACCGGTCGAGGCACCGGTCGAGGCACTGCCAGCGGACCCCATGATCCATCGCGAAAATCGCACCGTCGTTCGGGCGCGTCGCTGGCATCGAACACACGTTCGCCCTACTGTGGATACGCGCACAACCGCCCACAGGTCAGGGCGAGCCCACGGAAATGTCAGACCACGCCCGTACGGTCCTGCATGACCACATCGATCACAGCCAAGGAGGCCACCATGGCCGCAGCACCGGACCGCGAGAAGGCTCTGGACGCCGCCCTCGCCCAGATCGAGCGAGCGTTCGGCAAGGGATCGGTGATGCGCCTGGGGGATGAGGGGCGCGCGCCGGTCGAGGTGATCCCGACCGGGTCGATCGCCCTGGACATCGCCCTGGGCATCGGGGGGTTGCCCCGCGGCCGCATCATCGAGATCTATGGCCCGGAGTCCTCCGGGAAGACCACGCTGGCCCTGCATGCGATCGCCAGTGTGCAGAAGTCCGGCGGGATCGCGGCCATGATCGACGCTGAGCACGCACTGGACCCCGACTACGCCAAGGGCCTGGGGGTCGACCTGGACAATCTGTATGTCGCCCAGCCCGACACCGGCGAGCAGGCTCTGGAGATCGCTGACACGCTGGTGCGGTCGGGCGCCTTGGACCTGATCGTCATCGACTCGGTCGCCGCCCTGGTGCCGCGGGCCGAAATCGAGGGCGAGATGGGGGACAGCCACGTAGGCCTGCAGGCCCGTCTGATGAGCCAGGCGCTGCGCAAGATGGCTGGCGCGTTGTCCCAGACCGGTACGGCGATGATCTTCATCAATCAGTTGCGCGAGAAGATTGGCGTGATGTTCGGCAGTCCCGAAACTACGACCGGTGGCAAGGCGCTGAAGTTCTATGCGTCGGTCCGCCTGGACATCCGACGGATCGAGACCCTCAAGGGCGGCACTGAGGCGGTCGGCAACCGCACGCGGGTCAAGGTCGTCAAGAACAAGATGGCGCCCCCGTTCAAGCAGGCGGAGTTCGACATTCTCTATGGCGAGGGCATCTCACGCGAGGGTGGCTTGATCGACATGGGGGTCGATCAGGGCTTCGTACGTAAGTCCGGTGCTTGGTACACCTACGAGGGCGACCAGTTGGGGCAAGGAAAGGAGAACGCGCGCGCCTTCTTGCGGGACAACCCGGATCTGGCCGATGAGATCGAGAAGAAAATCAAAGAGAAATTGGGCATTGGTCCACGGGCCGATCTGCCCGCGGATGAGCCAGCCCCCATTGACGCGTGAGTGACGCATCGGCGGATCCTGCTGGCATGGCGCGCGCCATCGTGTTGCGCCGGCTCGCCCAGCGATCTCACACCCGTGCGGAGTTGGCCACGATGCTCGACGCTCGGGACGTGGATGCGGAGATTGCCGACGCGGTCCTCGACCGTTTTGCCGAAGTCGGACTGGTCGACGATGAGGCGTTCGCGCGCAGTTGGGTCGAGTCTCGCCAGCGGCACAAGGGACTAGCTCGTAGTGTCCTCCGGCAGGAACTACGACAGCGCGGCGTGTCGCCGGAGTTGATCGAGCTGGCGCTGGCCAGCATCGACGATGAGGACGAGCATGCGCGGGCACTGATGCTGGCCCGCAGCAAGCTGGGAGCCCATCGGACGCAGCCCCCCCAGGTGCGACTACGTCGGTTGGCCGCGGTGCTCGCACGCAAGGGGTACTCCGGTCAGGTCGCCTGGGTGGCGGCCCGGGACGCGTTGGCCACTGAGGGTCACTCCGAAACAGGCGTGGAGGCTGGCGAATCGTCATGACCGGGCACCGCCGCGGGGGCGGTCGAACTGCCTGTCTGGGTCGGGCCTTCGCTACTCCATGAGGCGCCGCTGACCGCTTGCTCGAGGACATGGGCGGCGGGACAGACGTGGCTAGCGCGGCGCTTGCGGGGCGGTGCGCTCACCAACCAGATCCAGGAGCCGGGACAGGTCATTGCGCTGCGGCAGGCACGTCGTCAGTGAGTCGGCGAACCGACCCAGCAGGACGCCGAGCGTCTCCACATCATCCGCATCCCAGTCACGGGTGACCTCATCCAGGAAGCGCTGCCGAAGCGCACAGGTGTGCTCGACCAGGACAGCCCCGTCCGACGTCAAAGTGAGTGCGGCACGTCGGGCGTCGCGCGGATGTGTACCCCGGTGCAGGTAACCCGCGTCCTCGGCCTCGCCGACCATCCGGCTCGTCGTCGACTGTTCCAATTGCAGCAGCCCAGCAACGTCCTTGACCCCGACAGGCTCACCGGTCCGGGCGCACTCGGCAACCGCCTCGCACGCGAGCACCGTCGGCAGGTCCACTCTCCGATTCAGGCCCGGGACCGGGAGCCGGGTCACTGGGGGCTCGGCGATCGTGCGGCGTAACCGGACGAACGCATGATCGACCGCAGCCAGGGCCGCCCTTCGTGGCGGTGGGGAGGGGCCGCAGCCAGTTGCCGGCTGGGTGCTGTCATCGGCGGCTTCCCGGGTGAGGTCGCTCACAGCTGGCGCTGGGTGGCCCATCTCACTCGCGCAGGACTGCGGTCGCTGGGACCCTTCGCCCGGGGAAACCCTGCCAGCGCTGCCAGCGCTGCCAGCGCTGCGGCCGCAGCACGGCGGCAGTTGAGCCGCAGCGGGTGGCGCCAGGTCGGTCACGCGCGTTGCATCGGGCCGGGCGATGTCGGGTCACCTCCATGAATTGCATGTGTTCCACAGATAATCTAGCGTCATCCGCCGACAGCACATCACGATCACCCGCCGAGGCCGTGATCGAGCCACAGAGGATCGAGTCAATAACTATGGGCGCCTTGTCCCGTTGGTCTGTTCTGCACCCGGTGCGCGCCATCACGGCGTGGGTGGTCCTCGTCCTAGCTATCGGGGTGTTGGGTACCCGATTCGCGGGTGAGTACAACGACTCCTTCTCGCTGCCGGACACCGAGTCGACCACTGCGCAGAATCTGCTGGCCGAACTCCCAGGCGCCGGCAGCGCTACGGGCGCCAATGCGAAAGTCGTCTTCTCACCCTCCACAGGGCAAGCGACCGAGCCGGCCGTGGTCGCCCAGATGTCGACGCTGGTCAAGGCGTTGGCGGCCGTGCCGGCCGTGGGCTGCGTACAGACCCCCTTCGGGCCGGCGGTGGGGACTGCCTGCCCACCGAGCCAAGCTCGAATGGGCGCCGGCCAGACCGCCGCGGGCGAGTCGGCCGGAGCAGGCGCCGGCCAGACTGATCCCGCTGCCGCCCAGCAGGCGGGGGAGCAGGCTGCTATCGCGGCCGGGATCCTCAGCCCGGACGGCACGGTCGGCGTCCTGACGGTCAGCTTCAAGGGCGCCGCTGGCGACGTCCCCAACACCGACGCGGTCGCGGTGCTCAACGCGGTCAAAGCCGCCAATGGCGCGTCGCTGCCGGACGGGGCGACGTTGGCGGTCGGTGCCAACGGGTCGGTGCTGGAGTTCGCCGGGACCGAGCCACCGTCTAGCGAGGGCATCGGCATCGCGGTGGCCCTGGTGATCCTGTTGTTTGCCTTCGGGTCGATTGTGGGCGCAATCCTGCCGATTCTCACGGCTGTCGTGTCCATGGGTGTCGGGCTGATCCTGGTCGCCTTCGTCGCGCGGTTCCTCGACGTGGCGACCTTTGCACCGACCCTGGCTGCCATGATCGGCCTTGGGGTCGGCATTGACTACTCGTTGTTCGTGATCAACCGGTATAAGCAGGCGCTCGACCACGGCCGGGAACCACAGGCCGCGGCGCTGGAGTCGGTCCGCACCGCCGGTCGCGCCGTCGTCTTCGCCGCGGTGACGGTGGTCATCGCGCTGCTGGGCCTGTTCGTGATGCGGATCAACTTCTTCAATGGGCTAGCCGTCGCCGCGGCCGCGACCGTCATCATGGTCATGATCGGCGCCACCTTCCTGCTTCCGGCCGTGCTGTCGCTGCTCGGTCGTCGGGCGTTCGCCCTGCGGATGCCCTGGGCGCGCACAACCAAGTCGGCGGAGCACCACGAGGGCCGCGGCTTTGCCCGGTACGGCCGCTGGCTACAGCGCCATCACCGGGTGACGGGAGCAGTGGCTCTGCTCGTGGTCGTGGTCATCGCGCTCCCGGTGCTGTCCATTCGGTTGGGCTTCGCCGACGATTCCGGCAAGACAGCCGGGAGCCCGGCACGGATCGCGTACGACCTGCAGGCCAAGGGCTTCGGGCCGGGATCCAACGGACCGTTCTTCGTGGTTGCTGACCTGCCGAAGGCCGGGGACGTGGCGGCCACCCAGGCGCTGGTCACGGCGTTGGCCGCCGATCCCGGCGTGGCGGGCACCCGGCCGACCGCGCAGCAGGTGCCGCTGGCCATGCAGCCGACCGCCACCGTCACCGCGATCGAAGTGATTCCAACCACGGCTCCGCAGGACGAGGCGACCACTGAACTGCTCAAGCGCCTGCGTACCGATGTGATCCCTCCGGTTGCGCAGGCCACCGGGCTCAAGGCCTACATCGGCGGCTTTCAGGCAGTGACCGAGGACTTCACGCAGGTCCTTGCTAGCGCCCTGCCGATCTTCCTGCTCGTCGTCGTCGGGCTCGGCTTCCTCGCCCTGATGGTGTTGTTCCGCTCGCTGGTGGTGCCGCTGACCGCCGCCATCACCAGTCTGCTGTCGCTCGGTGCCGCCCTTGGCGTGACCGTGGCTGTCTTCCAGTGGGGCTGGCTGGCGGACGTCCTTGGCGTCGCGAGCACCGGACCGATCATGCCTTTCCTGCCCGTGATGGTGTTCGCCATCTTGTTTGGTCTATCCATGGATTACCAGGTGTTCCTGGTCAGCCGGATGCAGGAGGAGTGGGTGCATACCGGAGACAACCGGGCAGCGGTACGCCGCGGCCTGGCCGGCTCCGGCCGCGTCGTTGCCATGGCGGGGGCGATCATGACGAGCGTGTTCGCCGCGTTCATCCTCGGCAGCGACTCGACGATCAAACTGTTCGGCCTGTCGCTGTCCGTCGCCGTACTCATCGACGCGTTCATCGTGCGGCTGGTGATCGTCCCCTCGCTGATGACTGCGCTCGGAACCGCGAACTGGTACTTGCCCCGGTGGTTGGCCAACCGTCTGCCCAAGGTCGAGGTCGAGGGTTCGGACGAGATCGAGGACATCGAGGACATCGAGGGTTCCGACGATCCGCGTGACCAGGTCACCGCTGGAGCCTAGGACCGCTCGCCGGGCACTGTCCGCTGGCAGCAGTGCCATTCTCGCGCTGGCAGCATTACCGTTCGGCTTGCCCCCGTACCGTTCGATCCATAACCTGACCCGTACCGAGTGATCCCGCCTGATGCGGGCCGACATAGCCGTGGCAGCCCTGGCCACACCCGACGGGAATACCTCTTTCCTTTCGGTCGCACCACCCGACACCGACCACTGACCACTGCCCTTTCCCATCGCCTACCCGACGTCGTTGTGACCGACCGGACCGGCTCAGCCGGGTGCCGAAGATCGGTGCTGCTGGCGTGATCACTCGGGCTTCACCGTTCGTCTGCTGCGTCCTCCCCGCCGGGGAGCAGGCACGGGCGTTGCCCTGGGAGGTTGCGGATGTTCGGGACCGGCCTGGAAGCGTTCGTGCTGGTTGCCCTGCTGGCGGGCATCGTGATCCTGGTCGTCCTGCTCGTGCGCAGCGGGTCGGGGCGGTTGAGCCGATCCGACGCCGAGCGGTTCAGCCTGCTCGAAACCGAGCAGCGTCACGTCGAGCTGGCTCGTGCGGAGGCGGAGGACGCGCTACGACTCGCGGTCTCCGAGGCTCAGCAGGCCCGCCTGGCCACCGAGCAGGCGGTCCGAGCCGCCGAGCAGATTCGGCTCGAGGCTGCGGAGGTGCGCTCTCGGGCCGACGTGGATGCCGCGCGGGCCCGTGAGCAGGCGGCTGCCGACCTGTCCGAGACACGTGCCCGGGCAGTGCTCGAGGCCGAGGCGTTACGCGCCGAGGTGCAGGCTGACCGGGACGAGGTCCGGGCTGCCCGGGCCGACGTGGAGCGTCGAGAGCGTCGTCTGGAGGAGCGCGAGCAGCGCATCGCCACTGACGCAGCTCGCCTCGACGAACGCGCCACCGCGATGCGCGGCTTGGAGATTGATCTGGACCAACGCAGCGAACAGGTGTCCGCGGCGCAAGGGCAGCTCGCATCCGAGCTGGAACGGGTCGCCAACCTCAGCACCGCTCAGGCTCGGGCCGAGGTGGTCTCAGGAATCGAAGCGCAGGCCAAGCGCGAGGCGCAGCGGACGGTGCGGACCTTGGAGCGGGAGGCGCGCGAGGAGGGGGACACCCGGGCTCGAAAGATCATCACGCTGGCCGTTCAGCGACTGGCCTCGGAGCAGACCGCGGAGTCCACCGTCAGCGTCCTGCACCTGCCCGGGGACGACATGAAGGGTCGGATCATCGGCCGCGAGGGACGCAACATCCGGACCTTCGAATCCGTCACCGGCGTCAACCTGATCATCGATGACACGCCGGAGGCGGTGCTGCTGTCGAGTTTCGACCCGGTTCGCCGCGAGATCGCCCGGATCACCCTGGAGAGTCTGGTCGCTGACGGGCGCATCCAGCCGCAGCGGATCGAGGAGGTCTACGAGAAGAGCCGGATCGAGATCGAGCAGCGCTGTGTACGGGCCGGTGAGGATGCTCTGGTGGAGTTGTCCGTGGGCGACATGCACCCGGACCTCATCGCCCTACTGGGGCGACTGCGCTATCGCACTTCGTATGGGCAGAACGTGCTCAAGCACCTGGTCGAGGCTGCGCACCTGGCCGGGATGATGGCCGCGGAGTTGCGGCTACCCATCGAGCATGCCAAGCGCTGCGCCCTCCTGCACGACGTCGGCAAGGCGCTCACCCACGAGGTGGAGGGCAGCCACGCGATCATCGGAGCGGAGATCGCGCGGCGCTACGGCGAGCACGAGGACGTCGTACACGCCGTGGAGGCCCACCACAACGAGGTCGAGGTCCGAACCCTGGAGGCGGTACTGACACAGGCGGCCGATGCCATCAGCGGCTCCCGGCCCGGCGCCCGCCGCGAGTCGCTGGAGCACTACGTCGAGCGGCTGCACCGGCTGGAGGAGATTGCGGGTGGGCACGAGGGTGTCGACCGGGTCTTCGCCATGCAGGCCGGGCGTGAGGTCCGCGTCGCCGTCCTGCCGGACCGGATCGACGACCTTGGCGCCCAGGTGCTAGCCCGGGACATCGCCAAGGAGATCGAGTCCGAGCTGACCTATCCCGGTCAGATCCGGGTGACGGTCGTGCGGGAGTCGCGAGCCACCGAGATCGCCCGCTAGCTGCCCGCGGCGGGAACGCGGCCACCGACGGGGTCGTCGACGTCCCCCCGAGCCAGCCAGCGATGCAGCCCATCGGTGACCAGGTCAGGTCGTTCGTTGTCCAGACCCCACAGGATCTCCTGCAACGGCCACGTCGCCGCGTACGCATCGAAACGCCGTAGACCCGTACGCAAGGCGGGCCGGGCGGTCAGCAGCGCCGTTCGGATGACCGGATCGAGGCCGGCCGTCACTGCGGCGGTATCGATCGCCGGGTCGCCGGGGAACGCGTGGTCCCAGTCCAGGAGGCCGGTGACGGCGCCCGTCGTGGGATCGAGACGGATATTGACCCCGCCCAGGTCACTGTGGACCAGCCCGATCGGCGCGCCGGCTGCTGTCTGCACGGCTGCCGCGAGCACTCGGCTCGCGGCGGTGTGCTCCAGGAAGCGGATCTCGTGCTCGGGATCGGGCGTCACGTGATCCGACGGGTCGGCTGCGGGCAGCAGCGGGAGAACGCGGCGGGCGATCTCCCGGGCCTGCTGATGCCACAACGAGGACCATTGCGGCCGCGACTCGGGCCACGGATCGGGGTGGGCTCGGCCTAGAGCCAGGAGCAGGTCGGCGATCCCCGCTCCGATGCGGGTCCGGATCTCAGCCGTGCACTGCGCGACCCGGGAGTCGTCCAAGGCGATGCCTGGCAGATAGGTCAGCACCAGGTGCGCCTGGCCGAGCGGCGCATCGAGGACGGCGTCGATCACCCGCGGGCTTGGCATCCCCAGCTCCTGCACCCTGGTGTGGATGGCTGCGACCGTGCCCAGCCGGTCGAGGTCGTCGGCGTACCGGGGAAACCGCCATACCAAGGCAGCGCCGGGGTCCACCAGGACGTCCTGGCGAGTGCCGCGGATGTCCAGCCGGGCCGGGGAGTCCGGCGGCAGGCCGGCTGCAGCCAGATACCCAGCGCGCAGCTCGGCCCGCCCGGTCGCCGCGCCGCCCATGCCCGATCGTGGCACGCGCGACTCCCGCCCGGGTGCTGACTGCCTCCCAAAGCGGGCCCTCGTGCCCCGGCTGCGAACCAGGCTGGCCGGCCAGGCGGCCGCAGCCTCGTACTCTGAACGCACCATGACGACGTCCCCTCCTGCCCCCCCCGAAACGGCGCCCGTAGACACTTCACAGGCCCCCGTTGCGATGCCAGCCGCCGAGCCGGTCACCGACCCGCAGCGATCGGTCTCCCCGCGGACGTACGCCGTGCGGACTTTCGGTTGTCAGATGAATGCCCACGACTCCGAACGCGTCGGCGGCCTGCTCGACGCGGCCGGCTACGTCCCAGCCCCTGCAGGACAGACGCCGGACGTGATTGTGCTGAATACCTGTGCCGTACGGGAGAACGCCGACAACCGGCTGTACGGAAATCTGGGACAGCTGGTGCCGGTCAAGAACTCGCACCCGGGCATGCAGATAGCGGTCGGGGGCTGCCTGGCGCAGAAGGACCGCGGGGAGATCGTCCGGCGGGCACCGTGGGTCGACGTCGTCTTCGGCACCCACAATCTGGCTGCGCTGCCCGTCCTGCTGGAGCGGGCTCGGGTGGAGCGGGAGGCCCAGGTGGAGATCCTGGAGTCGCTGGATGTGTTTCCGTCCACCCTGCCGACCCGCCGCGAATCTGCCTACGCCGCATGGGTTGCCATCAGCGTGGGCTGCAGCAACACCTGCACGTTCTGCATAGTGCCGGCGCTGCGCGGAACCGAGCGGGACCGGCGAGCGGGCGACATCCTCGCCGAGGTCGAGACCCTGGTCGGGCAGGGGGTCATCGAGGTGACCCTGTTGGGGCAGAACGTGAATGCGTACGGTCTCGACATTGGCGAACGGGGCGCGTTCGCCAGCCTCCTGCGCCGGGTGGGGGCCGTCGACGATCTGCAGCGGCTGCGTTTCACCAGCCCGCACCCCCGGGATTTCACCGATGACGTCATCGCGGCGATGGCCGAAACCCCGACGGTCATGCCGCAGTTGCACATGCCGCTGCAGAGCGGCTCGGACGACGTACTCCGGCGGATGCGTCGGTCGTACCGCCGGGAGCGATTCGGCTTGATCGTGGAACGGGTCCGGGCGGCCATGCCCGAGGCAGCGATCACCACCGACATCATCGTCGGGTTCCCCGGGGAGACGGAGGCGGACTTCCAGGCCACCGTCGACGTGGTCCGCGAAGCGCGGTTCGCCGGGGCTTTCACCTTCCAGTACTCGCCGCGACCGGGCACGCCGGCAGCCACGATGCCCGATCAGGTCCCCAAGCAGGTGGTGCAGGAGCGCTACGAACGGTTGGTGTCGGTGGTCGAGGAGGTCGCCTGGGCTGGCAACCTGGCACAGGTCGGACAACCTGTGGAGGTCCTCATCGCGCAGGGGGAGGGGCGCAAGGATGACCGGACGGACCGCATTTCCGGCCGGGCCCGCGACAACCGCCTGGTGCACCTGCGTCGACCCGATCAAGCGGTTCGGCCGGGGGACTTGGTCCTCGCGGAGGTGACGTACGCGGCTCCGCATCACCTCGTCGCTGATCTCGTGCACCGGGTCGTGCCCACCCGGGCGGGCGACGCCTGGGATGCCCGCGCCGCCGAGACCGACCCTGGCGCGGGCACGGCCGTCTTGCTGGGACTGCCGACGGTGCGCCATTCCTGATCAGTAGCTCCTGATCAAGTACAGCCGAGAGCCCCGGGGCCGGGGGGGTGGCGCCGGGGCTCTCGGGGCGGGTAATCCCGCCGCGGCCCGCCTCAAGGGGGGGTAGTAGCGAGCCGCTGCGCGATGGACTCAGGGGGGGTTAGCCCATCGCGCTGGTGTGGGTCAGTGGTCCTCGTGGTCGTCGGAGTCGGGCGATTCGTCGCTGTGGTCATCGCCCTGTTGGAGCCGATCGTCACTGCCGTGGTCAGCACGTTCGTGGTCGTCGGAATCATGCTCGTCTGCGTCGTCATCGTGCCCGCGTGCGCTGGGACTGGAGGTCGGGGCAACTGCTGCCGCCGCCCGGGTGCTACCGCCAATGGTGTTCCCTTGTGCGTCCACCTCAATCGTCCAGGTGGCGCCGAGATTGTCGACTGCGGTCGCCGTCCATCCCTTGCCCGATCGGGTGACGGTGAGACGAACAATATGCGCGCCTTTGCCGTACATCGCAACGTAAGAGCGCGCGGCACGTCGTACGTCATCGGCCGTAGCCGCGCCAGCAGGCGAGCGCGTGGCCGTGGCGGGCTGCTGCTGAGCCGGCACCGGCCGAGGGCTGCGGGTGGTTGTTGCTGCCGCGGGTTGGGTCCGAGCCTCGTCCTTGCTGCCGTCTTCGCCCGAGTCGTGATCCGAGTTGTCGTCTGCGTCGTCGTCCGTGGCCGCCAAGACGACCGTGGCCGGGCCCCGGGACGCGAGCGGTGCTTCGGTCACGAATTCGCTCTCGGCGGTCGCGGACTCGGTAGCACCGTCGCGAGGAGGCGCGGCGGGCTGGGGAGTCTCGGCCGCGCTCGGGGGTGCGGCGGGCATCGGCGCCGTGGCCGCGGCCGGTGGCATCGTCTGCGCCGCGGCGGTGGGCGTGCTCGTTGTGTTGGTCGCGCCGAGGACGGCACCGGTGCCCACCGCGGCCACGGCGACCGTCCCGATGAACAGCTTCATCAGGATCCCGAGGCCGAGAGCCCCCTGGTCACGCGTGAGCAACCTCACCGTCATGATCCCCGCCCCTTGTCGATAACCATGATCTTCACCCCTGGTCGATAGCGGTGCCCGAGGGCACCGCACGACGTACGCAGAGTATGCAAGGCGTCGCGCTAAGGCGCCGTGAAGGCCAGCGCAAGTCTGCGCCTCAAGTCTGCGCCTCCGGCGACAGCGGGACCGGCATGCGAGCGGGCAGACTGCGGGAGTGGACCTCGACCCGGACACCGATCCGAAGGCTACGGACTGGGCGGGCGTCGTGTTCTGCCCGCACCCGCCAGCGATCATCCCTGAACTTGCCTCGGGTGCAGCCGGGGAGTTGGCGGGGCTGCGCCTCGCGTGCCGCCAGGCGCTGGATCGCGGTCTGCGACAAGCCGACGCGGTGGTACTGCTCGGGGGAGGAGATGGATCCATTGCGCAGGTCGCGGGCGCCGGGTCGGCCACCTCTACAGGGTGGGTCTCGTACGCTCCCTGGGCGAGGGCCAGCGTGATGGGTTACGGCGGGTCCTCATCCTGGTGCCTTGATCCAGCCGAGACCACAGACAGTGCGGCGGCCACAGACAGCAGTGCGGCGGCCAGAGACAGTGAGCTCCCCACCCGGGCGACCCGACTCCCTCTGTCCCTGGCTGTAGGTGCCTGGCTGTTGGACCAGGCCGGGTTCGCGGGGCGCCGCTTGGCGAGATCCGTTGATCCTGCCGCGGAACCCGCGGCCTGCCGAAGCTATGGGCGGCGACTCATCGAGGACGTCCGCTGCCTGCCGCGGCTGCCGAACGCTCGGGCACCGCGGGTCCTGCTGCTGGCTCTGGCCGACGGCTCGGCCAGTCGCAGCCCGGGCGCCCCGCGGGGGCTGCACCCGGCTGCGGCCCCCTTTGATGCGGCCGTCGCCGCCGCGATCCTGCGCGGCGATCCCTCCGCTTTGCTGCGACTCGACCGACGTAGCGCCGCGGAGGTCTCTTGTTCCGGCTGGGCCGTCTGGCAGACAGTTGCGGCGGTGGCGAGACCCGCCGATATGCAACAGATCACGTACACCCCGCGCCCGGCAACAACCGATCAGCAATATGTGGGCTCACAGCCGCACTGGCAGGGCGACCTGCTGTTCGACGATGCGCCGTTCGGGGTGGGGTATCTGGTCGGTGGGTGGCAGCCTGCGCTGGAGTGATCCACCCGCCGCCCGCGTTGACCCGTGGACAGGTCCCGTGGTCGGGGCCGCTACGAGATCGGTCCGCCCGAGTCCTTGCGTACGGCATCAACCGCCTTCTCGGCCAGTGAGTCGACGGTGTCGGTGACACTGGCCAGCTTGCCCTTGGTCTTGTCGTCGATGAAGTCGGTGGCCTTGCCCACAGCGTCCGTGATCTTGTCGCCGTGCTGGGCCGCCAACTCCGAGGCCTTATCCCGCAGGTCGTCTGCGACATCCTTGGACTTGCCCATGAGCTCGCCGGACTTGCTCTTCACGGTGTCCTTCAGTTCATCGAACGAACTCATCGGTCCGTCCTTTCCGGTGCGGGTGGAGGTTCAAGGTACGAGGCCCCACGGTAGGGGACAAGCCGGCTCCACGTCGCCGGCACCCCGCAGCGAACCGGCGACTGGCCGAAGGGCGCCCTCGTCGGCCGCGTCCGTGCGGTGCGGATGTGCGCGAGGATCGTGGCCGTGACCGTCGCCAAACCGCCTGCCGTGGTGGCGGTCGTGGGTGCGACCGCTACCGGCAAGTCCGATTTGGGCGTCGCCTTGGCCTGCGCCCTCGACGGCGAGGTGGTCAATGCCGACTCCATGCAGTTGTACGCCGGCATGGACATCGGGACCGCGAAACTGACACTGCAGGAGCGGGCCGGGGTCCCGCATCACCTGCTCGATATCTGGGACGTTCGGGCGACCGCCAGCGTCGCCGACTACCAGCAGCGCGCCCGCGCCGTGATCGACCGGCTGCGCGCTACCGGGATCCGGCCCATCCTGGTGGGCGGATCCGGACTGTATGTGCGCGCGGTGCTCGACGAGCTGGAGTTTCCGGGGACGGATCCAGCGGTACGGGCCGCCCTGGAGTCCGAATTGGCCGAGGGGGGCCCGGCGGCCCTGCACGCCCGGCTGGCGACGCTCGACCCGGTCGCGGCCGCGGCCATCCTGCCCGGCAACGGACGCCGTGTGGTGCGCGCCCTGGAGGTCATCGAACTGACCGGGTCGTTCCGGGCGACGCTCCCGGCGCCACGGCCGTACTACCCGCACCTGCAGATCGGGCTGCGGGCTCACCGCCCGATCCTGCACGACCGGATCCAGCATCGCGTCGACCGGATGTGGGCTGCGGGCCTGGTCGAGGAGGTCGCCGTGCTGAGCCAGGCCGGGCTGCGTGCGGGAGTGACGGCCAGCCGAGCGCTGGGTTACGCACAGGTGCTGGCACACCTGGATGGCCAGCTGGACGAGGCGGCCGCGCGGGCCGAGACGGTCCGGGCGACCCGCTCCTTCGCCCGCCGCCAGGAGTCGTGGTTTCGCCGGGATACCCGTACGCGATGGCTCGAGTTCGACGCCCCGGATCTGGTCGCGCAGGCCCGGGCGGCGATCGAGCGGCGCTCCGCGCCGGGGTAGCGTCTGATCGGTCACCACGAGCAAACGCACGGAGAGGCAGAGCCACCATGCTGCAACGGTCCAGGCTGACGGCGTTCGTTGCCGCAGCGGGTACGACCGCCCTCATGGCCGGCCTCGTCGTCGGCGTCGCCGGCCCGGGCGCCGCCAGTGTTTCCGGTACGGGCGCCGCCAGTGGATCCGGTACTGGCGCCGCCAGTGTTTCCGGTACTGCCGGTTTCGCTGGCCCCGCGGACCGGGCGGCCGTACGAGAGCCCGTGGTCCTGCCCGACTGGCCCGCCGGTGGCCGGCAACCCACCTGCCCGGACGGCAGCGGCCCGACGTTCACCGACACCGGTGCCACCAGCATCTCCGCCCTGGGGACCTCCAATGGCGGGGTGGCTGCACCCGACGTCACGGTCGTGGTCGGGACCACGTCCCGCGTGATCCAGCTTCGCGCGCAGGGCCTGGCCCCCTGCTCGGGGATGGGCGCGGTGCAGGCCCTGGCGCGGCTCACCGGGCCGGGCATCCCCGCTGACGGGGTTTTCACCGGGGTTCCGTTCGTCCCCGAGACCCCGGATCCGTTCGCTGGCACCTGGACGTTCACGTCGCAATTCAGCAGCGACTCACCGGGGATCTTGACCTTCGACTGGATGCTCACCAAGCCTCGGTACGCCGCGTTCACCCTGGACGCGGGCAACAACCTCGCCGGCAAGACCGACTACACCGGTCCGTGGATGGTCCAGGGCAACCTACGTACGTCACGGCTAGCGGTGTTACGGGCCGCATTCCTGACCGGCATCCCGGCGAACGCAACCGTCCCGCCCGGTACGGAGGGCAGGCTGCGGGGATTGCTCCAGTTGGCGAACGGAAGCACTCGCATCGCTGGTGCCAACCTGCCGGTGCGGCTGGAGGCCAAGGTCGCCACGGACGCCGGGTTCGTGACCGTCAACCGGGGCGTCACCGACGATCAGGGCCGCATCTCGCTGGGCTTCGCGCCCACGGGCACATCGCAGGCCCGATTGGTCTTCGACGGTGACCAGACTCAGAAGTTCGCCGCTCCCACGGGCTCCGACATCGCGACGATCACCGTGCAGGCGCCATCTCCGCCGACCCCCACCCCCGTACCGACGAACGCCCCGCCGCTCCCCACGAACGCGGCGCCGGCTCCGACGAACGTGGCCCCCACCCCGGCAGGGCCCACCGACCCGGTGCCGCCCGCGGCGGCGGCACGGGCGCCCCTCAGCCATACCGAGGCGACCGTTTCTGACGGGCTGCGGGGACTGCGCGCCCGGGCGATCACCAGCGCCCAGGCAACCGCGACCGTCCGGGCCGGGGTCCGCGCACCGGCCGACGTGCCGTGGCCCGCGGACGGATTCGCCCCGACCTGCAGCCGAGCCACCATGGGCAACGACCCGGTCATCACCTTCATCGATGACACCCCGCCGCAGGTGGGGACGGTGGGGGCGCCCGCCCGCGGCGGGGTGATCCCAACGGCCGCCACGGTTGTCGTTGGTCCGTCCGGTCGCAGCATCACGATCCGCGGGACCGCCAGCGACCCGTGCTCTGGGGTCGGTTCGGTGCTCTATACCTGGGCGGCCCAGACCCCCTCAGCGGCCTCGGTCCCGCTGCGGCTGACCATGCAGCGCGACAGCGCCGACCCGTTCGACGCGACCATCTCGGGCGTTTTGGCGTTCAACAGTCGATATCCCTTCATCCTGACCCCGGCGACCGTGGCTGCCGCGCCGCGCTGGACCAGTTTCGGGCTGGACCTGTTCGCCCGGCTGGTGCCGAACACCGCCGTGGTGGGGACCGCTCGGGTCAGCCAGCCGGTGACCGGCGGCCAGCGGATGTCGGTGCTGCGCCAGTCGTCCTTCAGCAAGCCGGTGGCTCGTCGCGCGGGCAGCCGTACCGTGCTGAGCGCGGTCCTGACGTACGCCAACGGCCGGATGGTGCCGCACCGGGCGGTGCTGGCCACCGTGCAGTACAAGCCCAGCGGCGCGAGCACCTGGCGGCGGCTCGGGACCGTCCGTACCACCAACAGCGGCCTGGCCACGGTGACCGCGGCCCTCCCGGTCGGGGTCGCCCGGTTCGTGTTCGCCGGGGACAACCGGCTATTGACGGCACCGGCCGCCTCCGCGTACGCACGTATCGGCTGAGATCAGCACACCGCAAGCCGGCACTGCCGCCGGGTCGCTGCGGTGATCCCACTCCGAACGGCAGGATGACCGGATGCCGCGCACGCTGGTCTTCGTCCACGCCCATCCGGACGACGAGTCACTGCTGACCGCCGGCACCATGGCGCGGGCAGCCGCCGAGGGGCATCGGGTCGTGCTGGTCGTCGTGACCGCCGGGGAGGCGGGGTTGGCGGCCGGGGCACCTGCTGCCGCCGACCTGCGCAGCCGACGACTCAGCGAGTTGCGAGCCTCTGCCGCGGCCTTGAGCGTGCACCGGGTCGCGGTCTTGGGGTACGCCGATTCCGGGCTGCACGCGGAAGTCGGCGCCGTCGCTGGGGGTCCGGTGCCTTTCGTGGCTGTTCCGGCCGAGGAAGCCGCCGCGACCGTCGCCGCGATCCTGACCGAGGAGGCGGCGGACGTGGTCGTCGGCTATGACGAAGCCGGCGGGTACGGGCATCCGGACCACGTCCACCTGCACACCGTCGTCGCGGCGGCGGCCGCCCGGGCAGGCACCCCGCGGTATTACGAGGCCACCCTGCCGCGGGAGCCGTTGGCGGCGGCGGTGCGCTGGGTGGCCCGTGTCTACCCGTTCCCGCCCGAGTTCGAGCCGGCCGCCTTCGAGACGGCGTTCACCCCGCGGGCGCAGATCACGACCCGAGTGGGTGTACGCCCGCAGCTGGCTGCCAAGCGCGCCAGCATGGCCGCGCACGCCAGCCAGGCCACAGCGGACGCGGGCGCCGACCGGACGCTCGCGGCGTTTCTGCGGATGCGCGGGCCCTTGTTCGCAGCCTTGTTCGGGACCGAGTACTACGTGCGCCGCCGATGACCGCCGGAGCCGTCGGACGCATCGCCCATCTGAGCGACTGCTATGCACCACGCTTGGGCGGCATCGAGGTCCAGGTCGCTGCGCTGGCGGGGCAGCAGCGGGATGCCGGCCTCGAGGTCGCGGTCCTCACGGCCACCCCGGGACACGACGGCGTGCATGCCGGGCAGGACGTGGTGGCGGGTATCCCGGTGCACCGGCTGGCGGCCCGGCTGCCGTACGAGCTGCCCGTACATCCACGGGCGTTCGCGGAGGTCTCGGCCTGGCTGCGGGCACATCAGGTCGACGTCATGCACGTGCATGTGGGGTCCGTGTCACCGTTCGCGTGGTCCGGGATCCATGCAGCCCGACGGGCGGGGGTTCCCGTTCTGGTGACGGTGCACAGCATGTGGGGTCCACTCGCCCAGGGTCTGTATCGCGGCGCCGAGGCCGTGCGCCACTGGGAACGCTGGGGGGCGCAGCTGTCCGCCGTCAGCGCGACCGCCGCGCAGGCGGTCCAACGGGCCGTGTCGGGACCGGTGTTGGTGGTCCCCAACGGGATCGACGCGAGCCGATGGCGGGTCGACGCGGTACCGGCCGACGCAGCCGGACTGCGGGTCGTCGCGGTCCTGCGGCTGGCGCCACGCAAGCGGGCTGGAGTGCTCGTCGACGTGCTGCAACGCGCTGCCACCGAACTGGCCCCGCACGCACGGCTGCAGGCGCGCATCGTGGGGGACGGGCCGCAGCGGCTCCGGCTGCAGCGCCGCGTTGACGCCGGCACCGCGGACATCCACCTGGTGGGCCGGTTGGACCAGCCCGGCGTGCGGGCCGCCTTCGCCGCCGCCGACGTCTTTGTCCAGCCCTCGGTGCGCGAGTCGTTCGGTCTCGCCGCCCTGGAGGCCCGAACCGCAGGGCTGCCGATCGTCGCGCGGCGGCAGTCGGGCAGCGTCGACTTCGTCCGGGACGGCGTGGAGGGATTGCTGGCCGAGGACGACGCCGGACTGGTTGACGCTCTCGTCCGGCTGGGCCGCGACCCCGCGTTACGGGCCGCGATCGCCGAGCACAATCGCAGCGTGCCGCCGGCCCAGACGTGGCCGCTGGTGCTCGAGGCGGTGGCCGCGGGGTATGCCGCCGCCGTCGTACGGGCCGAGCAGTGACCCAACCGTCGATGACTCCACCCATCGCCCGGCCGCCCGATTGCTTAGGCTGGTTCGGGTGATTCACGACCTGCCCGGTGCGGTGCCGTTCTTCAAGGGCCACGGGACCGGCAACGACTTCCTCCTGCTGCCCGATCTGGCCGGCCGGTTGGACCTGAGCGCGGAACTGGTACGTGCGCTGTGCGATCGGCGTACGGGCATCGGTGCCGACGGGGTGCTACGGGTGGTACCCGCGGCGCTGGACCCCGACGGGGCACCGCATGCCGAGCAGGCCCGCTTCTTCATGGACTACCGCAACGCCGACGGGAGCCTGGCCGCCATGTGCGGCAACGGGGCTCGGGTCTTCGTCCGCTATCTGGTCACGGCCGGCCTGGCCCCTGTGGGTCGGATCGTGTTCGCCACCCGGGGCGGCGTACGTACCGCCCATGCCGACCCGCAGGGAGACATCACGGTCGACATGGGCTCGGCCACGCCCCCGCTGCGGCGCGCGATGCCGCAGGTGAGCGTCGGGGATCGGAACTGGCCGGCGGTCGGTGTGCTGGTGCCCAACCCGCACGCCGTCGTGTTCGTGACTGATCTGGACGAAGCGGGTGAGTTGCGTACGGCACCCACGGTGGCACCAACGGCCGTGTTCCCCGACGGGGTCAACGTCGAGTTCGTCGTTCGGCGCGCCGCCGATCACCTGGCCATGCGGGTCTTCGAGCGGGGCGTGGGGGAGACGCAGTCCTGCGGTACGGGAGCCTGTGCTGCGGCCTGGGCCGCCCACCGGGCCGGTGAGCCCCCATCGCCGGGTACGCCGGATCTGCCCGCGGATCTGCCCGCGGATTGGCCCTGGCGGCGGACCCGCGTCGACGTACCGGGGGGCACCGTATGGGTCACCGAGGACGCCGCCGGCGACCTGAGCCTGACCGGCCCTGCGGAACTGGTCGCGCAGGGCGAGATCCTGCCGGACTGGTGGAACGCGGCGAGCACCCCAGCCGACGGTTTCGCAGTCGGCCCCGACCTGCCGTGATGGCGGCCGAGCTCGCCGAGTCGGAATCGCGGTCGCGCGTGGGCGGGAAGGCGTGCCACCCTGGAGGCACGATGACAGAACCAATCCCTGACCTCCCGTCGGTGGCCGGCGACGCCCCTGCCACCCCTGCTGCCCCTGCCGACTCCGCCGCGCTCGATGAGACGGCTGACGCCCGCGGCCCCGCCACAGCCGGCCCGTCCGGTGTCGCCGGACATGACTGGAACTGGGCCGGTGACGACGGCTTCGATCTGGCCGATCGGGCCGCGCTGCGCCGTGTCGCCGGTCTGTCGACCGAACTGCAGGACGTCACCGAAGTCGAGTACCGGCAGGTCCGGCTCGAGCGGGTCGTCCTTGTCGGTGTCTGGACCGAGGGGACCTTTGATGACGCGCAGCGCTCTCTCGCTGAGCTGGCTCGCCTGGCGGAGACGGCCGGCTCGGTGGTGCTGGAGGGCTTGGTCCAACGCCGGGACAAGCCGGATGCCGCGACCTACATCGGCAGCGGTAAGGCGCGCGAGCTGCGCGAGGTGGTGGAGGCCACCGGAGCGGACACGGTGATCTGCGATGGGGAGCTCACCCCCGGTCAACTGCGTCAACTGGAGGAGACGGTCAAGGTCAAGGTCGTCGACCGGACCTGGTTGATCCTGGACATCTTCGCCCAGCACGCCAGCAGCCGGGAGGGCAAAGCGCAGGTCTCGCTGGCACAGATGCAGTATCTGCTGCCGCGACTGCGCGGCTGGGGTGAGTCGCTGTCCCGGCAGGCCGGCGGTCGAGCCGGCGGCGCCACCGGCGGCGTGGGCACCCGTGGCCCCGGCGAGACGAAGATCGAGACCGACCGGCGCCGGATCCGTGCATCGATGTCCCGGTTGCGCCGCGAGATCAAGCACATGCACACCGCCCGCACGACCCAGCGCGCGGACCGCAGGCGCCATGCCGCACCCGCCGTGGTGATCGCCGGCTACACCAACGCCGGGAAATCCAGCATCCTCAACCGGCTGACCGGCGCGGGGGTGCTCGTGGAGGACGCCCTGTTCGCCACGCTGGACCCGACCGTACGCAAGGGCGTCACGCCCAGCGGCCGGGCCATCACGCTCACCGACACCGTCGGTTTCGTCCGGCACCTGCCGCATCAGCTGGTAGAGGCATTCCGCTCCACGTTGGAGGAGGTCGCTGACGCCGACCTGATCGTGCATGTGGTCGACGGCAGCGACGACGTGCCGGAAGAACAGATCGCCGCCGTACGGGCCGTGATCGCCGACGTCGACGCCCAGCAGGTCGCCGAGTTGATCGTCCTCAACAAGGGCGATGCCGCCGATCCGGAGGTCCTGGCTCGTATGCAGCGTCGGGAGCCGAGCGCCGTCGTGGTCTCCGCCCGTACGGGCGCTGGCCTGGACGACCTGTGGGCCGCGATCGACGAGCGGTTGCCGCATCCGGCGGTTTCGGTGGACCTGGTGGTTCCGTACGAGCGGGGTGACCTGCTGGCCCGGGTTCACCGCGACGGCGAACTGCTGTCCAGCGAGCATCTGGAGACCGGGACGCACATCCGCGCCCGGGTGCCCGGCGGCCTAGCGGCCGCTCTTGGGGTGCCGCTGGATGAATCGGACACCGAATCGCCGCCCACAGCCGCGGTACCCCGGTCAGGATCATCGGTCCGCAGCGTTTAGCGTCATCCCATGCATCGCGCTCGGTTCCCCCGCACCCTCCTGCCCGTGTTCGCCGTGGCCGTCGCTCTGGCGGCCGGAGTCCTCGGTCCCCAGGTCGCTCAAGCTGGCACTGCTGGCACTGCTGGCACTGGGAGTGCCGCCGCAGCGGTCTCCGGATCGGTGCGAGTGGCGAATCAGCCGAGTCCACCGACCCCGGGCTATCCCGCGCGCCCGCGCGTCCGCCTGGACGTGGGGGAGGCCACCGACCAGTGCCTGGGTGACGGCGTCGTCGCGGAGAAGAACGACGCCCAGCAGGCGGACCTGATCATGCGCGGCTCCCTGCAGTTCCCGGAGTTCCCCGCCTGGCAGCTGCCCGCCGACCTGACCTGGGCGGAGAATCCGTACACGGACGACAACTGGGTGTCCCGCTATCACCGGCTGGCGTGGGTGGATGTGCTGCGACGCGAGGGCGTACGTCGCAGCGACCAGGCGATGCTCGACCGGTACGACGCTTTGCTACGGGACTGGGCCGTGAAGAACCCCCGCTCGGCGCCCCAAACCACGTGGTCGTGGTTCCGCATCAACGCCGCGCAGCGCGCGATCGTCTACCTGTGCCGTTCGGCGCGCCCGAACCCGCCGGACTACCTGCCCAACCTGCTGGTGGAGCACGCCCAGTATCTGGCCGACCCGGCCGACTACCCCGGCAAGGGCAACCATGCGCTGTGGATGGACCAGGCCCTGCTGGCGATTGGCTGCACGACCTCCGTGCCGGAATACGTGGACACCGCGATGGCCCGGCTTACCACCTTGGTGACGACGAGCATCGATCCCGAGGGCGTTACCGACGAGGGGTCGATCTCGTACCAACAGCTGAACTGGAAGTGGTATAGCGAGGCGTCCGCGCGGGTGAAGCTGTGCGGCCGCTCGGAACCCGCGGAGTTCAACCGGATCGAGTTGATGCCGGATCTGCTGGCGTACGCCCTTATGCCCGATGGTCGCCCCTCGATGCTCGGCGATACTGGCTACGCGTTGATGGACGACCTGGAGACGACGTCGGCGGGGTGGACACGTACCCAGGGCGCGGTCGGGAAGCCGCCGGTCCAGCCCTACCGCACCTTTGCCGCGGGATTCGCGTTCGGCCGCAGCGGTTGGGGAGATGCCAAACGAGCGGCCTCGGACAACGCGGCCTGGTCGATAAAGTTCGGCGCTGCCCCCTCGAGCCAGGTGCACGGCCACCAGGACCTCGGCTCGATGGAGTACTACGCCTACGGCTCCCGGCTGCTGTGGGACACCGGGCTCTTTGCGTACGGGGCGAGCCCGGAACGGGCGTACGCAGTGTCCCGCTATGCCCACAACGTCGTGGATGTCCCCGGCACGACTTATATGCGGGACACGACTGCCACGCTGCTCGCAGAGGAACACACGGCGGACTACGACATGATGTCGGTGCAGATGAGCACCATCACCGGTACGCCATGGAACCGTCGCATCCTGTTCAGCCGGGCCAGTGGGTGGCTGCTGGTCGACGACCAGGCGACCCAGGACTCGTGGCGCCGCACCACGCAGCGGTGGAACCTCGGCGGCGACCGGGGGGTCACGACGTCGCTGGGGGAGAACGGCGGCGTGGTCCGGGCGACCACCACCGGTCCTGGCGTCAATCTCGCAGTGCGTTGGTTGGGGATGCGCCCGACTCTGACGGTCCGCAAGGGTGAGACGGCCCCGGCGCTGGCCGGGTGGCGCAGCTTGTTCTACCGGGATTGGCAGCCCACCCCGCTGCTGGAGGCGTCCCTGGCGGGCAGTGCCCAGCGGTACGTGACCGTGTTCGTGCCGCTGCGCGAGGGTCAGCCCGACGACGTGGTGACCTACGGCGCCGACCTGACCACCGACGGGGCGGCGGTGAGCGTCGTGTCCGGCGGCCGAAGCGAGCGGCTGGTGCTGACCGCGACCGGCGGTGCCGTGCAGGCCGGGACCTGGACCACCCCGCCGACGTATCCGCCGCCCACGGTCGGTACTGCGGCGCAGGCCAAGGCGCGACTGGTCAAGTTCCGCGCTGCTGCCGCCAAGCGGGCTGCCGACAAGGCGGCGCAGGCGCGGGCGGCGGTGGCTCGAGCCGCGGTGGCTCGGGCGGCGCTGGCTCGGGCGGCGGGAGCCGCTGCGGCGGCTTCAGCACGGCCCCGGTGAGCCGGGGCTCCGACCCGGACCAGGGTGACCCAACCGGGGGAGCTGCCGATGCCCCGCTGGCGGACAGCGAGGGTGGGCCTCGTGCGCGGTCCGCAGGGGCGAGGACGGCACCATCGGGGTCGCTGGGGGCAGCTCTGTCGGAACTGGCGCGTCCGGATCCAGCAGGGGCGGCGTCAACCGCAGCCGTCGATGAGTTGCTGGCGGCGGCCGTCCGCGCACTCGGCGGCCAGCATCGTCCGGGGCAGGTGCAGATGGCGCACGCGGTGGCCGCAGCCATGGCGCGGCGCCGCCACCTACTGGTGCAGGCAGGCACCGGGACGGGCAAGTCGCTGGCCTACCTCATCCCCGCGCTGCTGCACGCCACCGCCGAGCCCCCGGCAACGGAAACCGGCACCAAGGCGACCACAGCCATGGCAACTGACGCCCAGACGCCTGCCTCCTCGGACGTGGCGACCACGTCGACAGCCAACGGTGCCCGGTCGACGTTGGCGGCCGAAATCGATGCGAACGTGTCGGCTGCCGTGGGGGGGAGCAGCGAGGTGTCCGCACCTGGAAAGGGCTCCGCTCTGAGGAAGAGCCCCGACACCTCCGGCACAAGGGCGCGGGCCGCATCGGCGGATTCGCCGGAATCGGGCGGCAACGGCCGACGGCGCGGACCCGTGATCGTTGCGACCGCAACGCTGGCATTGCAGCATCAACTCGTGGAGCGGGACCTGCCGCGGCTGGTGAATGCCGTCGCTGACCTGCTGCCGCGACGGCCCACGTTCGCGGTCCTCAAGGGGCGCAGCAACTATGTCTGCCTGGAGCGGTTGCACCGGACCGAGGACAGCGAGCCCGACTCCGAACCGCTGTTCAGCCAGCCGAGTTCTTTCCTCGGCCGACAGGCTGCCGCGTTGCGCCGCTGGGCCGAGAGCACGTCCCTCGGGGACCGAGACGAATACCCCGGCGCGCTGGATCCCCGGGTCTGGCGCGGCATCTCGGTCAGCAGCCGGGAGTGCATCGGGCGGGCCCGGTGTCCGTACGGGCAGGACTGCTATGCCGAACGAGCGCGGGAGGCGGCTCGGGACGCCGATGTCGTCGTCACCAATCACGCCATGCTGGCCATCGGTGTCCTGGAGGGCATCCCGGTTCTGCCGCCACATGACAGCGTGATCATCGACGAGGCGCACGAGTTGGTCGACCGGGCTACCTCGGCCGTGACGTTGGAACTGTCCGCGCGGTCGGTCGAGCGCGCGATCACCCGGTCCCGGCGGCTACTGGAGCCGGATGTCGTCGATCTCCTCGCGGACGCGGCCGAGCAATTGGCGCAGGCGTTGACGCGTACTGCGCAGGGCGTGCCCGGCGTTGCGGGCGCAGAGCTGCGCAGCGCCCAAGGCGTTGCATGGCAACCAAGCACGTGGCGAGGCGTTGCGGTTGAGGCTGTTGCGGGGGGAGTCGCTGCGGGTCAGGTTGTTGGGGGGGCAGGGGTCCGGGGCATGGGCGTCGCTGGTCAAGGCATCGCGGATCAAGGGACTGCGGATCAAGGGACTGCGGATCAAAGGACTGCGGATCAAGGGACTGCGGGCGAAGGCGCGCCGCGCTCGGTATCTGGCTACGTCCCCATCACCGAGTTGGGGCGGGACCTGACCCTGGCCCTGGCCGGAGTCCGAGACGCCTGCCATGCAGCCGGGACCGCGCTGGCAGCCGAGCGGGGGGACCCCGGTGATCCGCAGGCCTTGAGCCAGCGTCAGCAGGCCCGCGCGGCGCTGGAGGAAGCCCATGACGTCGCGGGCCGGTTACTGGCGCTGACCGAGCACGACGTCGCCTGGCTCGATGTCGCCGAGGGGCGGCCACCCGTGCTGCGTATCGCCCCGCTGAGCGTGGCCGGTCTGCTGCGGACCGCGCTGTTCCAGGCGGCCACGGTGATCATGACGAGCGCAACGCTCACCCTCGGCGGTTCCTTCGATGCCATGGCCGGCAACGTGGGGCTCACCGGGGACAGTGCGCCGCCGTGGGACGGCGTGGACGCGGGGTCGCCCTTCGACTTCGCCCGGCAGGGGATTCTGTACGCGGCCGCCCGGCTCCCTGCGCCGAATCGTGCCGGCACGTCGCAGGCATCCCTGGCGGAGTTGGCGGATCTGATCGAGGCGGCGGGTGGCCGCACCCTGGCGTTGTTCTCCTCCTGGCGCGCGGTCGAGCGAGCGGCCGACTACCTGAGGGATCGGCTGGACATCGGACGGCTGCCCCTGCTGGTCCAGCAGCGGGGGGACGCGATCGCCGATCTGGTGCAGCGCTTCGCGGCCGACCCGGCCACCACTCTGCTTGGCACGATGTCCCTGTGGCAGGGAGTCGACGTCCCCGGCGCAGCATGCAATTGCGTGGTCATCGACCGCATTCCGTTCCCACGTCCGGATGACCCGATCGTGGCCGCCCGGCAACGCGCCGTGGACGCCGACGGTGGCAGTGGTTTTCGTTCGGTGTCCGTGCCCCGCGCCGCGCTGCTCCTCGCCCAGGGCGTGGGCAGGCTCATTCGGGGGCGAGACGACCGGGGGGTCGTCGCGGTGCTGGACTCACGGCTCGCTACGGCCGCGTACGGCACATTCCTCCGCAATAGCCTGCCGCCGTTCTGGTACACGACGGACGGAACGGTCGTCCGCGCTGCGCTGCGCCGCTTGGATGTGTCCGCCGCCCCGCCACCGGCGACCTGAGCAGCTATCGGGACCCGATCGCTCGCGCGGGCCCCAGCCGGTCCGCTCGCACGCTCATCGGCACTCGGCCCTAGCACCCAGCCTGACCATGCAGCCGAGCGCCGCTCAGAGCCTGCGCATGACGGTCACCACCTTGCCGAGCACCTGGGCCTCGTCGCCGAGAATGGGTTCGAAGGCGTCGTTGTGCGGCAGCAGCCACACGTGCCCGTCCCGGCGGCGGAAGGTCTTGACCGTCGCCTCGTCCCCGATGAGTGCAGCCACGATGTCGCCGTTATCCGCGGTGCGCTGGCTGCGGACCACGACGTAGTCGCCATCACAGATGGCGGCGTCGATCATCGATTCGCCCACCACCTTCAACAGGAACAACTCTCCGTCTCCCACCAGCTCACGAGGCAACGGGAACACGGTCTCCACGGCCTGCTCGGCCAGAATGGGACCGCCCGCCGCGATGCGACCCAGAAGCGGAACGAAGACCGCAGCCGGTCGACCATCTTTGATGCCCGTGTCGTCGTAGGCATAGGACATTAATGAGCCGACGACGTGATCAGGCATCCGTACCTCCAGGGCACGGGGCCGATTGGGATCGCGACGAAGGAATCCCTTGCGCTCCAACATGGTCAGTTGATGGGCCACGCTGGAAGGCGAGGTGAGGCCGACCTCCTCGCCGATCTCGCGGACACTCGGCGGGTAGCCACGGCGCTCGACCGATGCGCGGATGACATCCAGCACCCGCCTTTGCCGGGGCGTCAGGCCGTGCAGATCGGCGGGGCCGTCTGCCAGCGCGACCAACTCGGGGGAGTCGTTGCGGGGTCGCCCAGCGCGCCGCGCCGCCGCAACGCTGGGCTCGCTTGGCGGGACCGCCTTGCTGGTGGCCTCTGACTCGACCGTGCCGGCGGCCGCGGCCGCGGCCGCCCGCTTTGAGTGCCGCGAGTGCGAATCAGGCCCGGATGCGGGACGAGGACTTCGTTGGGCCATCGGTGGCTCCTTCGGTCGAGAAGAAATGTCAGACCCCCGCGGGAATGTGTCTGCGGCGGTCCGAGGTGACAGGGGTGCCTCGGACCGCCGCTGCTAGCCGCCGACGGACCGACGGGGATCGGCTCTTCGACGCACTAGCACCGTATGCCAGGCGTTCCCAAAAATCAATAACCAGTACGAAATCCTGTGGACAGATGTACGACTACCTCTGGACAGCCACGCCTGGCGGCTGATAGACATCGTACGGACGTTCGATCGAACTCGCGTTCGACACGCCGCAAAGGAGGACCCGACATGACGACAGAGAGAATGAGCCGACCCGGGGCCAGCACAGCAGTCGCTGCGGCCCCCGCGCTGCGGCTCACGGCTCGGGGTCGGCGATTGATTCTGGTCGGCATGCTGCTCGTCGCCCTGTTCGGCCTGGTCGTGGGACGGGCCGTGACCTCCCAGGCCACTCCGGACCGGACCCCGGCCGTGGTCGTGCAACCGGGTCAGACGCTGTGGGACATCGCCGTGCAGGCCGATCCGCAGGCAGATCCGCGGGCGGTGATCGCCGAGATCAGCGACCTCAATGGCCTCACCTCCGAGGTGCTGCTTCCCGGGCAGTGGCTGGCCATCCCCGCCTGATCGGCCTGTTCTCTCGCCCGCGGTCGCACCAGCCGAGGAGCTACGCCATCGCAGCTGCTCTGGCGCCGAAGAGGTGCTTTCCCTCGTCAGGCCAGCGGTGCCACAAGGACACGCCGCGACGTTTCGGGCCTTGCAGATGCCGCCACACCGGTCTAGTCTCACCACCACATCTAGTAGTCACACCGGTGTAGTTCATCCACAGGTTGTGTCCACAGAGTGTGCATAGACGGGCACCGGTTACCGTAGCGGTCTCCCACGAGGCCGTGTGGTCCCCGGTTCGGTCCCGCTCGGCCCGAGCACGCTCGAGCGCTGTTCACGGTCGAGAGGAGTGATGCGCGGTGCGGTGTCCGTTCTGTCGCCACCCTGATTCTCGAGTGTTGGACTCCCGCACCACCGACGACGGGGCCGGCATCCGACGGCGCCGGGTCTGCACCGAATGTCAGCGCCGCTTCACCACCAACGAGACACCGACTCTGTCGGTGATCAAGAGGTCCGGGGCGGTGGAGCCGTTCCGGCGTGACAAGGTCATCTCCGGTGTCCGAAAGGCCTGCCGAGGACGTCCGGTCGGCGACCACGACCTGGAGGTGCTGGCGCAGCGCGTCGAGGATTCGGTGCGGGCCGGCGGCTCGGCCGAGGTGCCCTCGGAGCAGGTGGGGCTAGCCATCCTCCAACCGCTGCGCGACCTGGACGAGGTCGCCTACCTGCGCTTCGCCTCGGTGTACCGCTCCTTCGACAGCCTCGCCGACTTCGAGACCGAGATCGCGGCGCTGCGGGCCAGCGGCGACGCCCACCCGATTCCTGCGCGCAGTTCCTGATCAGTCCCGGGGTTTGGCCAGGTCCCCACCAGGCCCTCGGTGACGTGCACCGGCAGCGAACCTCATACGACGAACCGCCCAGCCACACGTCCCATTCGATCCGCATCCGCCATCAGCACGAAAGGCCTCGCGCATGACCGACACGACCAGCGCCGCACCCCCCGCAGGCAGCCGGACGAAGACCCGAGGAGCCGGCCGGGGCCTGACCATCGGCCGCGTCCACACCACGGCGGGCGTCCACCCGTACGACGAGGTCACCTGGGAGCGGCGCGACGTCGTCCAGACCAACTGGCGGACGCAGGAGACCGTCTTCGAACAGCGCGGGGTCGAGTTCCCCGACTTCTGGACCGTCAACGCGTCGACGATAGTCACCACCAAGTACTTTCGGGGGGCGGTCGGCACCCCCCCGCGTGAATGGAGCCTCAAGCAGCTCATCGACCGTGTCGTGTCGACCTACGCGCGGGCGGGGGCCGAGAACGGCTACTTCGCCACCCCCGACGATGCCGAGATCTTCGAGCATGAGCTGACCTGGATGCTGGTGCATCAGGTGTTCAGCTTCAATTCCCCGGTCTGGTTCAACGTGGGGACGGAGTCGCCCCAGCAGGTCTCGGCCTGCTTCATCCTCGCCGTCGACGACACGATGGACTCGATCCTCAACTGGTACCGCGAAGAGGGCCTGATATTCAAGGGCGGCTCCGGAGCGGGCCTCAACCTGTCGAAGATCCGGTCGTCCAAGGAGCTGCTCAGCTCCGGCGGAACCGCCAGTGGCCCGGTCAGTTTCATGCGCGGAGCGGACGCCAGCGCCGGCACCATCAAGTCCGGCGGGGCGACCCGACGGGCGGCAAAGATGGTGGTGCTGGACGTCGACCATCCCGACATCGCAGAGTTCATCGAGACTAAGCGGGCCGAGGAGGACAAGATCCGGGTCCTCAGGGACGCGGGCTTCGATATGGATCTGGGCGGTAAGGACATCACCTCCGTCCAATACCAGAACGCTAACAACTCGGTGCGGGTGAGCGATGTGTTCATGCGCGCGGTGGAGCAGCGGGACTCATTCGGACTACACGCTCGCCAGAGCGGTGAGGTCATCGAGATGGTCGATGCCCAGAAACTGTTCCGCAGCATGGCGCAGGCCGCCTGGGAGTGCGCCGATCCTGGAATCCAGTACGACGACACGATCAACGACTGGCACACCAACCCCGAGAGCGGCCGCATCACAGCGTCCAATCCCTGCTCAGAATACGTTTCGCTCGACAACAGCTCGTGCAATCTCGCGTCGTTGAATCTCTTGAAGTTCCTCAAGGATGACAACACATTCGACACGGAGCGATTCGCGCGATCCGTCGAGCTGGTCATCACTGCGATGGACATCTCCATCAGCTTCGCTGATTTCCCGACTGAGGCGATCAGGGATGTCACCCGCAAGTTCCGCCAGTTGGGGATTGGTTATGCCAACCTGGGCGCCCTGCTGATGGCGTCCAGTCTGGCCTACGACAGTGACGGAGGCCGGGCGTTCGCGGCCGCCATCACCAGCCTGATGACCGGTACGGCGTACAAGCGTTCGGCGGAGCTCGCCGGCGTGGTCGGCCCCTACGATGGATACGCGCGTAACGCCGAGGCGCACACCCGGGTGATGCGCAAGCACGCTGCGGCGACCGATTCCCTGCGCCCGGTTTCCGCCCTCGACAGCGGCGTCTTGCAGCAGGCGGGCGCGGTGTGGCAAGAATGCCTGCGTATCGGCGCGGAGAATGGTTGGCGAAATGCGCAGGCCAGTCTGTTGGCGCCGACGGGATGCTTGACTGGGGACACGTTGGTGACAACCGACCGTGGACTGCAGCGCCTGAGCGAGTTGGGCGACGTCTGGGGCTCCCAGTGGCAGCCGCTGGACGTACAGGTGAGCACCGATGAAGGTCCTCGGACTGCGTCCAGGTACTTCATCAACGGAGAAGAACCGACTCGCCGCGTGCTTACCAAGGCGGGCTATCGGATTCGGGGCACGCTGGCCCACCGCGTCAAGGTGGTGGATGAGCAGACCGGAGTCTGGCAGTGGCGGCGCATGGCCGATGTCCAGCCTGGCGATCTTGTCCCGATCCAGCTAGGCACGATGGTGGGAGCGCCTCGGCAGGTTCCGCTGCCGGTGCTGGACCAGGCCTACTACGTAGGGGACCACGACCTCGATGTCCCCGATGTCGTGGACGCCGAACTGGCTGAAATGGTCGGCTACTTCATGGGCGATGGCAGCCTGCACGCCAAAGGCATCCGGCTGTGTGTCGCTGACGCCGACACCGACGTGGTCGAGCGTTTGCGCTTGCTGTCGAAATCGCTATTCAGCCTGGAGCCGCAGGTACGGCAGTCGACCGGCTACCAGGAGGTCACGCTGCAGTCCGTGCGGCTGGCGCGCTGGTGGCAGGCGGCCGGGTTCGCCAAGGAATTGCCCAACGCAGACCTCGTGGGCAAGGGCTGGACTCCGCGAGTCCCGGCCGCGATCCGCGAGACGAACGACCCCAACGCGTATGCGGCCTTCCTGCGGGGGCTGTTCGAGGCCGACGGGACGGTGCTGGACGGGGTGCCCAGCCTGTCCACCTCCTCGCCGACGTTCGCCGACGATGTCCGCACTGTGCTGCTGGCCCTGGGGCTCCCCACGACTACTCGCGAGACGGTCAGCGGGTGGGGGGGGCCGATATACCAGGTCCGGATTCGCAACATGCGGCACGCGCAGTTCTTCGCCGAGCAGATCGGCTTCATCTCTGGGCGCAAGGACAGTCTTGTCAACCGTGTCCCGAGGCCCCAGTCGGGTAATTGCGACCGGATACACCTACAGGGGAACGTGTGGCTGGAACTCGCGCCGATCGGATCACCGTTGCGTGACCTGATCCGCCAGGCGGTCACCCGGGGCGAGGGCGTCAGCCGCGACACCGCCAGTCGCCTGCTGGCCGAGACGGGTGACGCCAGGCTGCGGGCGGCTCTCGGGTACACCTACGAACGCGTTTCGTCCAACGAGGATGGTGGTGTGCAGCCCACCTACGACCTGTCTGTACCAGACAATGTCACCTATGTCGCCAACGGTTTCGTCAGTCACAACACCATAGGCTTCATGATGGACTGCGACACAACGGGTATCGAGCCGGACTTCTCTTTGGTGAAGTTTAAGAAACTCGTTGGCGGCAGTTCCCTACAGATCGTGAACAACACGATCCCACGTGCCCTGCACAAACTCGGCTATGCGGAGGAGACCGTAGAGGCGATCGTCGAGTTCATCGCCGCGCACGGCCACGTCATCGACGCCCCCGGATTGCGGACGGAGCACTACCCGGTCTTCGACTGTGCGATGGGGCAACGTTCGATCACCCCGTACGGCCACGTCCACATGATGGCTGCGGTACAGCCGTTCCTCAGCGGGGCCATCAGCAAGACGGTGAACATGCCCCAGGCTGCCACGGTCGAGGACGTCGAGGACATCTACTTCCAGGGCTGGAAACTCGGCCTAAAGGCGTTGGCCATCTACCGGGACAACTGCAAGGTCGGGCAGCCGCTCTCGGACGGTGCCCGTCGGCAAGCCACGGTGTCGCCCGAGGCGGTCGTCGAGGCCCGCCCCGTACGTAAGAGGCTGCCCAAGGCGCGGCCGTCGGTGACCACGTCCTTTTCGGTCGCGGGGGCGGAGGGCTACATGACCGCTGGCTCCTACCCCGATGACGGGCTCGGCGAGGTCTTCCTCAAACTGGGTAAGCAGGGGTCCACCCTCGCCGGGGTGATGGACGCCTTCTCCATTGCCGTGTCCATCGCCCTGCAGTACGGCGTCCCGTTGGAGGCCTACGTCAACAAGTTCGTCAACATGCGCTTCGAACCGGCCGGCATGACCGACGACCCGGACATCCGGATGGCGCAGTCGATGATGGACTACATCTTCCGGCGGCTGGCGTTGGACTACCTTCCCCACGAAACCCGTGCGGGGATGGGGATCCACACCGCCGCCGAACGCGCCGCAACGGTCGAGGCTCAGTACGGCAACGGCGGAACGAGCCTGCCGAATGTGGCATCCGACGAAGGGATCGAAGCGCAGACGATGCAGCAGTCCGCCGTGGTGGAGCCAGCCCAACATCACCCGGGAATGGCCTCGCCGGCACCCGCCCAGGCGCACAGTTCTGCGGAGTTGCTGGAGGTCATCACCGGGACCGCGTCCGACGCCCCGCTGTGCATGACGTGTGGGATCAAGATGCGCCCCGCCGGCAGCTGCTACGTCTGCGAAGGGTGCGGGAACACGTCCGGCTGTAGTTAGGGTGAAATGACGTCTGTCGGGTGCTGGACGGCCCCCGCTCGACCCGATCGGGGGCCGTTGCCGTTCAGCCGTCGGGCGCTGCCCGAATGGGGCGTGGGCCTTGCGATTGGGCTCCCGCGCCGGTCACCCCTCGCGGTAGCGGTTGCTGTCGGACGCGTCGGTTGCTGTCACAACTCGCCCGCCTCACGGCGGGTCAGTCACCAGTTCGACGCAGCGCAGCGGGGTGGTTCGCGGACCCAGCACCGGCTGGGGGTATCGCCCGCGGCGGTAGCCCGGATGCCAGGGGCTATGACCGCGTGCGTCCATGTGGACGAACTGCAATGCTGTGACGCCCGGGCCGTAGAGGTCGTTGGCGACGGACAGATGTGCATCCGGCACCGCAACTGCAACGATCTCCCAGATGAGTTTCCCGGCGCCGACGACGACGGTGGCAGACTGCCATGGTTCCTCGCCGACCGCGGATTCGGCGACACCCTGCAGCAGGTCGTGGGCTTGGTGCGTGCACAGCCCGGTGACGACCAGTTCAGGCAATCCGTGCGCAGTCAGCCCAGCGGTATAGGCGCATGGCGCACGTCGTCGATTGCCCTCCACGAACTGAATCATCCAACCGTGCTCCTGAATCATCACTCGACATAGATCGAGGTAGTCGTCGTAGGTCTTGTCCGGATGGTCGCACTGCCAGCACATCGGGCCTCCCTGATTGTCGGTGCCGCCCACGGTCGCAGGGACGTCCGACAATCGACCCCAGTGAGACGACCCAGCTGTGCGCAACCCGCCACCAACGCACCCTGTGGACAACCCACGGGCATCGGCGGCAGCATCGCGGCCGGCCATTCGCCGAGGCGCCGTGGGGTCGGTGATGCGCCGGAACGAAAACCCGATCGACGCGGCGAAGCCCGAGGGCTAACCTCAGCCACGAGTTCCGAGACCGCACGGGAGAGGAGATCGCCATGACGATCCCTACCGCCGCCGGCGCGCCCTGACCGGACCGTACGACCGCTCCGGCTGACGCGACTGGCGCCTGCCTGCCATCCCAGCGTGCCGCCTCGTTCGTATCTGGAGTTGCGTTGTGTCCATCAACAATCTCGACGACCTCGGTTGGGGTCTGCATCCCCGCCCAGCCGATCCACCCAAGGGCCCGTCGCCGTTGCGCCCCGCGCGGGTCATGTACCAGGGCCGCGATGTGTGGCGCACACACGACGGTCAGCGGGAATCGGTAGCGAGGCTGCGATCTCGTTCCGACGAACTCGATCCGGTGACCGGCGACTGGGTGTCGATCGACTCCGCGGACCCGTCTAACGTCTTCATCATCTCGGTGCTGCCGCGGCGTACCGAGATCGCCCGAGTGGCTCCGGGCGGTGGTAGCGGCCGACAGGTCATTGCGGCCAACGTCGACATCGTCGCCCTCTGTACCCCGGCTGACGACCCGAATCCGCGGCGCTTGGAACGCGAATTGACCGCTGTTTGGGAGTCCGGCGCCACGCCGTTGTGCCTGCTGACCAAGTCGGATCTCGTCAGCGACCCCGCTGCGGTGGTGGCGGAGATGTCGCGGGTCACTCTCGGCGTCGACATCCTCATGGTGACTGTCGAGGCACCGGGGGGGACCGAGGCCATGGCCGAACGTGTACGTCATGGCCTGACGGTCGCCCTGATCGGAGCGTCTGGTGTCGGCAAGACCAGTCTGGTGAATGCGCTGACCGGCGACAGTGCCCGGGCGACGTCGCCGGTCCGGTCGGACGGCAAGGGTCGGCATACCACCACGACCCGTCAGCTCGTCGCGATCCCGACCGGGGGGCTGCTGCTGGACACCCCCGGCATGCGCGAGTTCGCGCCCTGGGCCGACGAATCCACCCTCGCGGAGAGTTTCCCGGACATCGAGGAACTCGGCGCAACGTGCCGGTTCCGGGACTGCGGACATACTGCTGAACCGGGATGCGCGGTGTTGACAGCGGCCGCCGGGAGCGAGTCCGTCGCTGAGCGGTTGCGGAGCTGGCGGGTACTTCAGCGCGAACTCGCCTGGCTGGCCCGTCGCAGCGATGCCCGTCTCATGGCGGCCGAACGCCGCCGGTGGGCGCAGATCACCCGCGCCGGCCGGGACCGGGTCCGGCCCTGACCGTGCGCGAACCGTACTCGACGCTGTTCGAAGCGGCAGCGGCGGCGCGATGGTCTTTGCAATGCCGGTCGCCGTCCGCGCCGAGATGGGATGGACCTCGTCGACAACTTCCGCGGAAGATCGGACCATTCTGATCTGTTCGGTCGGCCTACCTTCACATCTGTGACTGTTGGGCTGACTTCTTCGGCGGCATCGCGTTCGGTGGGAGTTTCTCACGGAGCTCGTCCAGTGGCGCTCGGTAGGTTTCCCGTGGGCCATCCTTGGCGGAGTATTCGCGGGCTGCGCGGCCCTCCCGTGACGGGTGCTGCGCTGCCTCGCGTCCGTCTCTCGCGGTACGCCGAAACTGGTGCTGTGGATATCCGGGAATGTTGGCCGTCGGGTCGGTCTGCCGCCGGGTACTGTGACCGGAATTGTCAGACCCCCTGGGAACGAGCCACCAACCCCGATGAGGAAGTGGCCAGGCGGCAGGCCCGGGAGGCGTCGTGGCATCTGGACATCGACGGGATGCTGGTGCTGCGCGCCCGGTTGTCCGCCGACGAGGCCGCCACCGTCCTGACTGCCTTGCAGCGCGCGTTGCGGACGGCGCAGGCGGCAGCACAGGAACAGGCAAGAGTTTCCGGCAACGAGGGCGCGGTGGAGCGCGTGCCGGTGGATCATCAACGTGCGGATGCACTGGTCGCGGTCGCGGTCGCCGCGGCCGTGTTGGCGTACGGCGACGTCGAGTCGCCGGGCGCGGAGCCGAGCCTGACGTTGCACGTCGACCTGGACACCCTGAACGCCCTCGCCCACTCCCCGGACCCCGCCACCAGCGCGGATACCGACCCGGCCACCACCGCGGCCGATGCCGGGACCGGGACAGACCCCGCGGCGGACACTCCCGCAGAAGACGCCCCGGCAGCCTCCGAAACCGAGGCAGACAGCGCGTGGGACTCTTCCGCGGAAGGCACCGCGGAAGGCACCGCGGAAGGCACCGCGGAAGGCGCCGAGACCGGGACACGTCGCGCGTCGGACTCGTCCGCGGAAGGCACTACGGCCGATACCGAGCTTGAGTCGGACGGCGCGTCGGACTCTTCCGCGGGAGGCGCGGCGGCGGCCGCCGCAGGAACGGTGCCGGTGCTGGCCTGGTGTGAGTTTGCGGGTGGGATTCCCGTTCACGTCTCGACGGTCGCGCGGCTGCTGTGCGACGCCGATATCCGCCTGATCGCCGAACTGGTCTCTGGGGAAGGGGTTGACCTCGGCCGGGCTCGGCGGGTGCCGAACCGTCGGCTACGCCGGGCGGTCCTGCGCCGCGACTGCCACCGCTGCGCCTTCCCCGGCTGCGGCTCGGCAGTCGGGATCCATCTGCATCACGTACGGCACTGGATTCACGGCGGCGGCACCAGCGCGGACAATCTGTGGTCCTGTGCGGCGCCCACCATCGAATGATCCACGAAGGCAGCGTCGCCATCGGCCCCGCGACCGTCGCCGCCGCAGTAGGCGGCCCACACTCGGCGAACCGGGAGTCGGCGACCCCGCGCCCGGCGAACCCGCAGCCGAAGCGCCAGCCGGGTGGCGGTTCTATGCCCCGGACGGGCACCTGATTCCCGATCGACCCCCGATGTCCTCGCCTGTGGCCGAATCGGTCACCGATGCCGAGGCATACGAGACCGCCGCAGATACCGCCCGACAGATCAACCTCGCCGAGGGCCGCGGCTACCCCGTCAACTGGTCCTACGCCACTGACTGCATCCTGTCCGCACTCCAAACACCGCACCGACCAAGCCTCAGCCGAGGCTACCGGAACCGATCTCTGGCGGAACCCAGCGCCGATAACAAGGGACCGCGTCGTTGGCAGCCACATAGAGCTGCGACAGTCACCTACTGCCCCGGACCGCACCAGTAGAGGTGGCACAGATCCGCGTTGGAGGTGGCGCAATGGTCGCGACGAAGTTTGATCTGACGAAGGAATCGCGGGCGTTCTACACAGCAGGACGCGATCCCGCGTTGGTTGAGGTCCCCGAGTTCTCGTTCCTGATGGTCGACGGCCGCGGCGACCCCAACGTGTCGGCCGACTATGGGAACGCTGTCGAAGCGCTTTACTCCCTGTCGTACATGCTCAAGTTCGCGCTCAAGCGCGGCCCGCAGCAGCGCGACTATCGGGTGCTGCCGCTCGAGGGGCTCTGGTGGGTGCCGGACATGTCGCAGTTCTCGGTGGAGCGCAAGGTCGACTGGGACTGGACGATGATGATTCGGCAACCCGACGAGGTCGATTCAGACGCCTTCGAGTTTGCGCGCGCCGAAGCCACGCGCAAGAAGGAACTCCCGGCGGCGAATCTCCTGCGCCTCGAGCGTTTCCGCGAGGGTCTGGCGGCGCAGCTGATGCACATCGGCCCGTACGCAGCGGAGGGCCCGACGATCGAGCGGCTGCACGCGTTCATCGCCGAGCGAGGCTACGAGCTCGCCGGCAAGCACCACGAGATCTATCTCGGGGATCCGCGGCGAGCCGCGCCCGAGAAGCTGAAGACCGTCCTACGTCAGCCCGTAGCCATCCCGAGCTGAGCCACCGGCTGGACGACGCGATCGGATCCGCCCGCCCGCCCGCCCGCCGTCTCAACCGGAAGACCGGCTGCTCTTGACCGTCGAAGAGGCGGCAGGCCGGCTGGGCGTCGGCCGCACTCTGGTGTATGCGTTGATCCGAGACGGCCGTCTGCCGACGGTCAAGGTAGGCCGCCTTCGACGGGTACCTGCCCTGCTCTGAATGCGTGGGTCCAGGCGCTCACTAGCGCCTCGGCGATCGACTGACCGCACGGGGCCACCGTCTAATCTGGCCGATCGCCAGGTCCGCATACGCCGGCGTGTTGATTAACACCAGGACCGCTGCCCGCCCGGCGCCCGACAGCGCTTGACCGTTCACCGGGGCCTCCCGGGCCGTCGCGGACCAAGCATCCGAGGGCGGCTGTAGCCGGTAGTGGGATCGCCCTGACCCGGCCGAGCAGGGCGCACGACCGGTTGATCGGCACCGCGGCTGAACGCGGCTCGGTGAACGTCGGGCGCTCTCAGTGGCTCGCTGGTCCGGCTTACGCGGAAGGCCGGACTCCCCGTCGATGCGAGGATCGACCTACTCCCGGCCGGGGTCATCGGCCCGCTCATCGAGGTGACCGCCCTGGTCACGCTGTATTGCGTGTCCCTGCGCCGTCGCGTGTCCCGGCGCCCCAGGCCCACGGCAGTCACCTCCTGATCTGATCACCGGACCCCCGCGGGTCAGCAGCGAAGCCCAGGCCCGCCTCCCGCGCAGCCACGATCGCCTGCGCGCGTGTTGCCACGTTCAGCTTGGCGAAGATGCTCGTGACGTGGTTGCCGACGGTGCGCGGTGAGAGGTCCAGGCGGGCGGCGATGGTGGCGTTGCCCAGCCCTGCGGCGATGAGGTTGAGCACCTCCCGCTCCCGTGGAGTGAGTGTGGCGAAGGGGACCTGCTCCGCACGTGTGCCGGCCATGGCGGCGAGAGTTCGGGAGGCCACCTCCGGGCTGAGGATCGCACTGCCGCTGGCCACGGCTGCAATGGCTCGGATCACCTCATCGGGGTCGGCGCCCTTGAGCACGTAGCCCATGGCCCCAGCGCGCATGGCCGCCAGGACCGTGGCCTCGTCGTCGTACATCGTCAGCATCACGATCCCCACGTGGGGTGCGGCGCGGCGCACCTGGTGGGCAATCTCTATCCCGGACGCATCGGGCAGGTTCACGTCCAGGACCAGGACGTCTGGATGGTCGGCCACGGCGCACCGCAGGGCCTCGGCCCCGGTCCCGACCGACGCGACGAGTTCGAAGCCGTGCGTGGCCACGAGCAGAGCGCGCAGTCCCTCCCGGACGATCGCGTGATCATCGACGACCACCACTCGCACGTTCATGTGCCGACCCGGCGGAACGGCAGCGTGGCGACGACTCGCCCACCGCGCTGGTCCGGTCCAGCGTCGAATGTGCCGCCGATCTCGAGCACGCGCTCGCGCATGGACACTAGGCCGACCCCGGGGATCCACGGCCGCAGGCCGTTGCCAGCGTTATCGGTGATCGACACGGTAAGAGCCTCGCCGGCGGTGCCGAGAGCCACCGTCGCGGCCGTGGCTGTCGGGGCGTGGCGCACGATGTTGGTGAGGGCCTCCGTCGTGATGCGGTAGACGGCGACGTCGACTGCTGGGGGCAGGTCCGGCAGCGGGTCGGGGCAATCCACGGTGACCTGCAGCGGCGTGAGGGTGGCCGCCTGCTGCTCGAGCGCGGGCACCAGCCCGAGGGTGTCCAGGGTCTGGGGACGCATGTCGCGGGCGAGTCGGCGTACCTCCGCGATAGCCATCGTGGCCTGGCGTCGGACGTCGTCCATGAGTGCGGCAGCCGCGGATGGGTCGCTCGAAACGGTGCGGCTCGCCGCGTCGGCGGTGAGTTGGACACCGGCAAGCACGGGGCCTAGGCCGTCGTGGAGGTCGTGATGCAGCCGGCGCCGCTCCTCCTCGCGGGCGCCGACCAGTGCTTCCCTCGCGGCCTGGAGCTCCTGCGCGGTCCGAACGGCCTGCACCGTTACGGCCACCGACGTAGAGAGGAGCTCCAGCACGCGAGTATCCCGTGCCCCGAGCCGGCTCTCCCCTCGTCGAGGACTCACCACCAGGGCCCCGACAGTGACGCCGCCGAGGTTCAGCGGGATGGAGTCACGGGCGCCGGGCAGAGTCCCATGCCGTGCGACCACGCTGTTGTCCATGACGATCTCCGCACCGGGCAGCCGCAGCGCGCTGCAGACCGAGGTGAGAACTCCATCCAGGCTGCCGGGTGCACCGACGCCCACATGGCCGATACGCGCGCCGACCTCGGCCATCGCCCGTGCGGGGTCGCGGCCCGATCCGTAGAAGAGCCGATCGATGCGCCTGTGCAGCCATTGCCGCACCGGGTTGAACACCAGGGCGATCAGGACAGCAGCGATCACGGGGGGCCCGATGGGCAGGCGCGCTGACAGCGTCCGCTCGCCGAGGGCGACAACCACCACGTAGGTGACCACCGCTCCCACGGTGAGCAGCAGGTAGAGCACGAACCTGGACACGACCAGCTGGATGTCGAACAACTGGTGACGCACGATGGCGATGGCGATCGAGATGGGGGGCAGCGCGATTACCAGGATCCCCAGCCAGCTCTCGGTTCGGAGCAGCGAATCAACCACCATCGCTGTGACCATGATCAGCACGGCCAGCAGAACCCACAAGAGCTGGCGCCTGGTGGTCGGGTCGCCCCGCCGGTAGCGCACGGCCAACGAAATGACACTGGCACCGTAGACGACGAGCACGGGGAGTGGTGCGTTGTCCTCCATGCCCTCGATACCGTCCAGCGCCGGCCAGCGCAGATAGCCACCGATCCCGAGCGCCGAGGTGGTGTCGTGTGGGCCGAGGGTGAGCGCTGCGATCGTTCCCAGTCCACCGAGCAGGGCGACGGGCAGTACCCATCGCCATCCCCGTCCGGGCAGGTGTCCGTTGGGGAACAGGAGGACAGCCAGCGGGACGAACATGCTCACGGCCAGGAGCCAGCCGATGCTTGTGAGATCGGCGATGAGCCGCCACACCATGGCACTGTCTCCCGGCTCGGTACGCCACGCCAGAAGTGCGTACCCGGCAGCACTGGCCAGGAACCCCACACCTGCAGCGGTGAGCAGCCACCCCACGCGGTTGTCGGGCCGGAAGCGGGCGATGACCAACGCTGGAAGGGCCTGGCACAGCCCGAGGACTGTGCTGCTGACGACGAACCCTTCCACAAGCGCATCCCAACTCAGCCCCGAGGCGAGGGCGGCTACGACGGCCACGCCGGTCAGGGCGGCCACCATCCCGGTGGCGACAATGGCCGGCCGCCCCGCGCCCTGGCGATCGCTCATGGAACGCATCGTGGCGGTGAACCCTCTCCGCCGGGTAGGGGCTGGCCCCTAGTTGGCCCGGGCGGGATTCCCGGGTCAGTGGGTGGTCGCCCCCTGTCGTGAGCGTCGTGCGGTCCGCAGGCTGGTCTCACGCGCTCCACCCACCACGGAAGGACAGCCATGACCCACGTCGGCACTGATCCAGTCAAGCTCACCCCGAACCCAGATCCGACAGACGACGAGCGCCTCCTCTGGGACCCGCGCGGCTACTACCGCCGGGCGATGGCCGTCGTGGCGCCCCTGCCACTGCTGGGGATGGGGTTGGTCTACCTGATTCAGCCCGCACCGGCCGGCGCGGACTTCGCCGAGACCTATGAAGCCGTTGTGGCCAACCCGGGATCGGCTGCAATCCAGGCTCCACTCTCCTGGCTGTTCTTCGCCTTCCTCATCCCTGCTGTTCTCGCCGTGGCCGCAGTGACCTGGCAAAGGGTTCCCAAGCTGACAGCCATCGCTGTCTCCTTCTGTGTGCCCGCCTTCGCCGCCGCGTTCGGCCTCAATCCTCCGGGCGTCGGCCGGTTGGCGTTGCTCACCGACAAGTTGGGCCTGGACCCGGTGGAGATCGGCCGACTGAACGACGGTTGGTGGGAGGATCCCGTCGCCCTGGTCGGCGCACTGCCGTTCCTCATCGGGATCGTCTTCGGGCTCGGCATGCTGGGGATCGCCCTGTGGCGCAGCGGACAAGCCCCTGCCTGGATGGGGATCGCCCTGGCCGTGGCTGGCGCCACTCACCCGTTTCTTCCCAACAACATGCTGCAGGGCATCGGACTGCTGATCGGCGCCGCCGGATTCGCCGGCGCCAGCGTCGCCCTGCTGCGCATCACGGACGGCGAGTTCGCAGCGCGGCCGGGCCCGCACAACAATAGGCCCAGCACCACGGCCGGCACGGTGACCAGAACAGTCACCGCGGCACCGAACTGCGAATGCACCGCATCAGACCCAAGCGCGCCGTCATAGCAAGAGCTAGGCCAGTCAGGTACCTGAGCAACAGCAACCCGACCCCAGCGCAAGCAAGAATCTCACCACACTATGCTCCCCCATCGCTTGCTCCGGCGCGTCAGTGGGAGCACGTACCGGCGCCCGATCAACTGTGGCGCTGACACGGATGTGGCGCACCTGCCACCGGCGGCACCGTCATCACCACCCCCGCCCGTACCGAGCAGAAGCCATTCCGTGGAACTCATCGTCATGATCCTGACCGCCTTCCCCATCGGCTATCTGATCAAGCAGCGGCTGGCCGCGTTCGTCATCTATATCGGTGTTCATTCGTTCGTCTTCACCTTCCAGACCGCCAGCCTGCTCATTGAATGGGCCGGTGGCGACGACGCGGCTTTCGGGTCCTACCCGAACGCGTCCACCGCCAACGTCTGGGGCTACGCCCTGGTGAACCTTGCCATCTACCTGGTCGGACTGGCCCTGGTGTTCCTCGGGAACCGGGTGGCCACCGGCAGGGCTAACCGCTCGGCCGCGGTGAACCTCGATCCGGTGTCCTGATCCGGCTCGGCAGACTCCGACGTACGACGGTCAACGCCACGTCTACACAGACGGATATGGTGAGGCTACCCGCACCTAAGTACGGCCAGTCTCATGTCTGATCTCTTGCCCGAGGACGGACCGGCGGCCAAGAGCCAGTCCGTTGCGGACCGGATTTGGTTGGTCGGCAATCGGCCACCCGCAGTTGAGGACACCCCTAACTCGGTCTGGGCAGCAATCTCGAACTCCTCCGATCAATCTCGAGGTTCGGCAACGCCGTCGCCGGTGATCAATCCACGATGTTGTCTCGTGGGGCTGCTTCACAATACGGCCCAGGGAGATCCACCATGAATCGTCAGTACTACCTCCGTGGGCAACTCATCGACGGTGAAGAACTCGACGGCGTGGTCGCCGTCCAGGGAGTTGACATGCGAGGCGCGTCACCCATTTTCGGCCGCAGCGCCCCACGGGCTGTCCGCGCCGCGTTCCCGAGGACGAACGACAGGCACTCGAGTCTTCGCCGACGTGCTCCAAGTCCGAAGAGGTTGACGCGATGGAAGGCGTCGGCTTTGTCATCGAAGTCGGCCGGGATGTGCGCGCGCGGACTCGCTCGTAGCGTCGGTCGACCCGAGGAATAGGAGTCAATCATGATGAACGTAAGGTCCAGTTCCGTGGTGGCGCTCGGCGGCGCCGCCTTGATCTTCGCTGCGAGCGCTCTGGGGGCTGCTCCTGCCGGGGCGACGGGAACCTTGTGCGTTGGGGGGCCGGGGTGTTACCGCAACCTGCAGGGAGCGGTCGACGCGGCGAGAGACGGGTCGACGATCCGCATCTGGCCGGGCATATACGCCGGTGGGGTGCGGATCGACAAGAGCCTGCGGCTCATGGGTGCAGGCATCGGACGCACCGTGATCAAGGGTGGCGGACCTGTCCTGACGGTCGAGTCGAGAAACAGCGATCAGTCGGTTCTCATCTCCGGCCTGTCAATCACCGGAGGATTGACCCGGCAGTGGGACGGCCGCGACTGGCAGGCGTACGGGGGAGGCATCCTCGTCACGGCTGCCACGGAGCAGGAAATCGGCGCCTTGGTCACGCTCGACCACGTCGCCGTCGTGGGAAACCGGACCGCACCGACAACCACCTACCCGTCACCATCCGGGGTGACGTGCCCGGACGGCTATTGCCCCTTCGCGGGTAGTTATGGCGCGGGCATCGCTAACTTCGGCAATCTCGTCGTCCACGATTCGGTGATCCGCGACAACCGTGCCGTCGGCCACGTCAGCGATGCGGCCGGCGGGGGGATCTACAGCGCCAACGGTGACGTGCGCATCGAGTCCAGCGACATCAGCGGCAACAGCGCGGTGCCGGCTCCCCACGGAATCGGCCGGTACGCCGAAGGCGGCGGAGTTTTCGCCCACACGGGGTCCTTCACCCTGCGTTCAAGCCGGGTCATCGGCAACACGGCCGACCTCATCACCGACTGGCCGACACTTGACTCCGGCGAGGTGATCACCATGAATGCGCTTGGTGGTGGGCTGCAACTCGACGGTGCGCAGGATGTGCTGATCGAGGACTCAGACATCAGCGACAACGTCACCCGCGCCGAAAATCAGAGCAGCGAGGTGGGTGCCTGGGGTGCCGTGATGACCGGCCAGGGAAGCACAGCGATCCGTCGGTCCACCATCCGAGGGAACACCGTCGCCGTGACCGCAGCATCGACTGACACCGTCGGCCCAGCGGGCCCGACCGTCCAGATCGTGCACAGCGCGGAGGTTTCCGACACCCGGATCACGGCAAACTCGATCCGCGTGCAGAGCCGGACTGGCTCAGCCGGCTCGTTTGGCGTTCTCGGCAACTTCAGCTTCGGCGAGGGCGAGAAGGTGACGCTCACGCGCGTGGTGGTCAGCGGGAACACCGTCGCGGCACGAAGCAACTCCGGACCAGCCAGCGTCCTGGGCGCTGGGATCACCAACCTCAACCAGATGGAGCTGCGCGACTCGAGGGTCTCAGGGAACGTCGGCAGGGCCAATGGTGCGACGGCGACCTCACAGGGCGGCGGCATCTGGAACGGGACCGTCTTCCCCGGCGACCCGCTGCCGCAGCTGAGCGTCATCAACAGCATGGTCACCGCCAACGCAGTCACGACGTCTCCGACAGGTGGGGCAGCAGGCGGCGGGATCTACACCGAGCTGCCAGTAGCCCCGGTCCATTCGCTCGTCTTCGGCAACCGGCCAGACGACTGCGCCGGATGTACAGCCGGGACCACCACGGTGAAGGAGTCCCACATCGAACGCCCTGGCTTGTTGGGGATGGTGGCGCTGCCCCGGACGCCCCTGGCGAACCGAGTGCCCAACGCCGTCCCGTGAATCGCTGATCCAATGGGAAGGCTGATCACACTGCAACTGGTCGGATCCGCACGCCTGAGTAGCTCCATGAACCTCATTTGCGGGGACGGGTTCGATTGTCCAGCCGCCGAGGTCCCTTGTCGCGATCCGACACGACGACGGCAGCACCTGGACCGTGCCGGGGGCCACTGGCCGGGAACCGCACACCCCGCCGATGCCGGGGCGAAGCTGCGGATTTCAGTCATCGTCGCAACAAGTGCTGTTGTGCGGAGGGTGGCAGCGTTTAGTAGATGAGGTTTCTGGCCGTGTCGGTTGGCGGGCTGGTGTTCGTGCGCGCGACAGCCGCGACGGTGGCTGCGAGGGCGAGAGCGGACCCGTTGAGGACCTGCGGGCCGCCTTGGCGGACCAGGAGTTTGTCGAGCGAGCGGAAGGCTTTGCCTTTGCGCGCCAGGGCGAGGATGTCGGTTGCTGCCCTCTCACCGTTCCAGTGGCCGGGCAGTGGCGCGACGCTCGGGGCATCGGCTCGGGCGAGTGTGTCGTCGAGCAGTCCGAGGGCAATGCCGATGCAGCTGGAGACGGTGGCGACGGTGTTGTCCGGCGACTCCGGTTGCACCCGTTCGAGCAGCTGCCCAGCGGTGCGGCTGTCGCCGTCCAGGATTGCGTCGACGACGCGGTGGAGGGTCTCGACGGCGATCTGGCGGGTCGGGCCGACCGGGCTGAAGAGTTCGATGTTGCGGCGTTCGACCGCGCGGTTGAGTGCGGCTTGCAGCGTTGCCATGTCGGGGATGTCGTCGCCGGAGATGTCAATGCCCTCTTCGGCTAGCAGCGGTGCCAGCTCCTGCAGCACCTCGTCGGCCATGCCTGGTCTACGTTCGATGCGCGGCAGTCCCATCGCTGGTTCCGGGCCGCGTCTGCGCATGTCTGCCATACGGCCCATCCTTGCAAGTCCCCGGCCGTGGGCTTTCACCCTGTTGCCCGGCTGTTGAACTGTTCGAGCAGTCGGTCCGGTGTGGCCCAGCCGAGGGTCGTGCGGGGCCGGTCGTTCACGTCGGCGGCGACGTCGGCGAGCCGGTCAGCGTCGTACACGCGCAGGTCGCTGCCGTTGGGGAAGCAGTCCCGCATCAGCCCGGTGGTGTTCTCATTCGACGGCCGCTGCCCGGGCGAGGACTTCTCGCAGAAGAACACCGGCATTTCCGGAGCTTGGACGCCGTCGACGGTCATCGCCATCTCTTGGCCTGGATCCCAGGTCAGCGACCAGCGCAGGTGTGTCGGCACTGCGCCATGGCCTGGACAACGAGGTCGTAGACCGCCTCGGCGGTGTGCCGTCCTCCCGCTGCGTGGTGGGCCATCCCTACGTCGCGGTGGCCAGCTCCCTCGCTGCTGGTCGTCCCCTGCTCCAGCACCGGGCGTACCCCATCGCCGCCAGCGGACAAGTCCAACGACCGTCACGAGGGGGGGTGGCGGCTGTCTGTGCTCGCCGCGGGACAGGATGCGACGCAACGAGGTCGGGCAGGCGGGACACCATCCTCGTCGTCCCAGACACCATCCTCGTCGTCTTCGTGCTCATCGAGCCACTGCCGCCAGAGCGCAGCGTGCGACAGCAGCAACTCTGGTAGTTCCTTCATCACTCAACACTCGCACAGTGCTGCCACGCGCACGAGAGGTTCAACCGCTCGCCGCGTTGACCGAGTCTGACTCCGACCGGGCGCTCTTCGCCATCGCGAGCACCACCGCTGTTGGCAAGTCGAACCCGCAACGGGATCGACTGCGGCAGCCTGCTTCCAGAAGCGGAGGACCGAGTCCACGTCGGCGCCAACGGCTGATCGGAAGGTCAGTTCGTGCACCCCAGAAGTGTCCCAGTCACAGAGTCGAGGTTGCGGCTGCGCTGCGCCGGTGGAGGAACCGCTCCCGGAGCACCCTCGACCTTGGTGCCGAGATCACCACAAGGGACTCGAGTCGTCCCGCCGGGGATCGGTGACCGGGGTGTCTGGCTATTCGCCGACCTGGCCGTCGATCGCTTCACGCAGGAAGTCGGCGTGCCCGGCGTGGCGCGCGGTCTCCTCGATCAGGTGCAGCAGCACCCATCTGGCTGAGAATCGCCGCCCGTCGCGCAGAGGCTGTGCTGAGAGTTGGTCGAGTGGGACGTTCCTCAGGACCGTGCGGCTGCGCTCACACGCCTGCCGATAGCGCTCCCGCAGCCGGACAGGGTCCAATCCGAG
>JBBQYX010000012.1:0-60716 GCA_038208295.1 Candidatus Nanopelagicales bacterium
CGACGGCATGGTTTGGCACCTCGATGTCGGCTCGTCGCATCCTGGGGCTGGAGTAGGTCCCAAGGGTTGGGCTGTTCGCCCATTAAAGCGGTACGCGAGCTGGGTTTAGAACGTCGTGAGACAGTTCGGTCCCTATCCGCCGCGCGCGTAGGAGTCTTGAGGAGGGCTGTCCCTAGTACGAGAGGACCGGGATGGACGAACCTCTGGTGTGCCAGTTGTTCTGCCAAGAGCACGGCTGGTTGGCTACGTTCGGAAGAGATAACCGCTGAAAGCATCTAAGCGGGAAGCTCGCTCCAAGATGAGGACTCCCACAGGGTTGACCTGGTAAGGCCCCCAGCAAGAACACTGGGTTGATAGGCCGGAAGTGGAAGCATGGCAACATGTGCAGCTGACCGGTACTAATAGGCCGAGGACTTGTCCACTCATACAGATTTATGCTTCGCGTCCACTGTGCGGTTCCCGAGATACGGTCGGGATACCATCCATATCTCCATAGAGTTTCGGCGACCATAGCGAAGGGGAAACGCCCGGTTCCATTCCGAACCCGGAAGCTAAGCCTTTCAGCGCCCATGGTACTGCGCGGGAGACTGCGTGGGAGAGTAGGACGTCGCCGGACATCCTTCCAGATTTAGGTCGCCCTCCGTGGCGGCCTATTTCTGTTTTGCGGCCCAGTGTGGCGGGTGCCCGACATGGCGTGTCCGGTGGGAAGTGTTCAGCATCGTAGGAGGCACGTGATGGCTGGTCGGCCGGGGCAGCGCTCAGGTGATGGTGAGCGCCGAAATTCTCGAGGCGGGGCGGATTCCGGTTCGGCCGGGAGCCGTGGGCCGACCGGCTCCACATCGGGGAGAGCGCCTGCTCCGAAGGGCGATCGTTCGACCGCCCGTGGCCGTGGCCGTGGTGGAGCATCCTCGGATGGGGGTCGTCCCGTCCCGCGGGGTCGGGGGGACCGATCCACGTCGGGTGGTCGCGGTGACTCGCCGGACTCCGGCCGTGATCAGCGTCGCGAAACTCGTGATCAGCGTCGCGAAACGCCGCGACGGCCGGCCGGGGCTGACCCGACGCTCCCCGACGACGTCACGATCGGCGAGCTCGATGCGGAGGTGCGGGCTCAACTTCGATCGTTGCCGAAGGATCTGGCCGAGGTGGTCGGTCGTCACTTGGTGATGGTGCAACGGTTGCTGCCCGACGATCCGGAGCTGGCGTATCGCCATGCGCGTGCCGCGGAGCACAAGGCGTCCCGCGTAGCGATCGTGCGCGAGGTGACCGGGCTGGCCGCCTACTATGCGGGGCAATTCGCCGAGGCGCTGGCCGAATTGCGCACCGCCCGACGGATGACCGGTTCGCCTGACGCGCTGCCCATCATGGCTGACTGTGAGCGGGGCCTGGGACGCCCCGAGCGCGCCTTGGCGCTCGCGGCGTCTGCCGACGTGGCTAGCCTGGATAAGGCCGGCCAGGTCGAGATGCTCATCGTCTCGGCAGGCGCCCGTCGTGACCTGGGGCAGGACGAGGCGGCGGTCGTTTCGCTGCAGGTCCCCGACCTCAAGGCCCGCGCGCACGAGCCGTGGGTGGCGCGGCTGCGCTACGCATACGCGGACGCGTTGGAGTCGATCGGGCGGGTCGAGGAGGCCCGCGACTGGTTCGGGCGGGCCGCCCGGGCGGATGTGGACGGCAGCACCGATGCCATCGACCGCTTGGCCGACCTGGACGGGACGGTGTTCGTCGACGTGGACGAGGAGGACGGCCCGGTGCCCGAGAACGTCGAGTCGGCGCAAGCAACCGAGGGCGAAGCCGCGGCTGCCGGAGCGGCGCGGCCAGCTCACGTCGAGCGGACCGACGGTGGGGGGACCGACGGTGGGGGGACCGACGGCGTGGTGTAACGGCAGCCGGGTTGTCGGCTCGGATCGACTGGCTAATCCGGTGCGCCGGAGACCCGGCCGGGCTCCAGCCCATCCAGCCAGCGCCAGATCCCGTTGACATTGGCCCGGGTTGAGGACAGCTCCTCGAATTTTGCGCTGGTGTCAGGGTCGGCGTGCAGGCTCGGGTATCGCTCGCGCGCCATGGCATACACGCGAGCCACCGCATGGTCCAGGCCCAGGGCGTCCGCCCGGGCGCCCCGTACGGCTGAAACCCAGACCCGCAGCTCCTCCGCAGACCGTTCCAAGGCGCCGGACACGTCTGTCACGGGACCGAAGTGGCTGAAGAGCAACCGGGTAGCCGCCCGATCGGCCATGGCGGACATCGACCGAAGGGCCAGATCGAGGTCGAAGTCCGGCGGCGGTGTGGTCGGTTGCAGGTCATCGGTCTCCGGGATGTAGATCCCCGCCGCATCGCCGGTGTAGAGGTCGCCGCTGACGTTGTCCACCAGCCCGACGTGGTGCGATGCGTGACCGGGGGCATAGAACGCGTCCAGCCGCCGCCCGCCGCCCAAGTCGATGGTTCCCACGTCCCCCAAGGACACGACCCGCTCGCTGGGTGTCGGTAACAACTCGCCGAACAGGGTGTCCATCGCCGGACCGTAGATACGTCGGGCACTGGCGACCAGGCGCGCCGGGTCGACGAGGTGCCGCGCACCCCGTTCGTGGACGACGACAGTGGCCTGCGGGAAGTACCGGGAGAGATCGCCGACACCACCGGCGTGGTCGAGGTGGATGTGCGTCACCACGATCGTGGCGAGGTCCGCGGCGCCGACGCCGAGATGCTCCAGCGCACCGATGACCGTCTCGGCCGATCTCGCCGTCCCGGTTTCGACCAGGCAGGGACGGTCGCCACGGATGAGATAGCCAGCGGTGATCCCGGCGTACCCCGACATGCGGGTGTCGATCTCGAAGACGTCGGTGCCCAAATCGCGGCAGACCTCCGCCGCCCTGCCGTTGTCCACAGCGCCTCCCGGTTGTGCCACCACGTCCCAAGGCCGGGCGCTGATCTCGCGAGCCGGTAGTCGGGCGGGCAACGTGGCTGCCACCCGTAGTTTCTTCGTCCAGTCGCCCAAGGGGGCCACGATGGCACAGGTAGCCGCGCTTGCGGCCGATCGTGGGGCCGCATGCCACGATGATCGGGTGACTCCGACCACCGCAGGCGCGCCCGCCGACCAGCTTCCTGCCGAGCGCACCTGCGATGCCAGCTCGGACTTTAACCGCCCGGCGACGACGGACCGTCGTTGGTCGCAACCGCTGGAACACGGCCTGGTGGTGATCGCCGAGGAGTTCCAGGCAGGCCTGTACGACCTGGACGGGGTGGTCTACGTCGGTGCAGCCGCGGTCCCGCGAGCTGCGGAATCGATTGCCGCCGCCGAGGGCATCGGTCTGCGGTCGGCGTACGTGACGAACAACGCCGCCCGGGCGCCGCACGAGGTGGCCACGCATCTGCGCGAGTTGGGCCTGACGGTCGATGACAGTGACGTTGTGACGTCGGCGCAGGCGGGCGCCCGTGTTCTGGTCGACCTGGTGCCAGCCGGTTCCGCGGTGTTCGTCGTTGGCGGCCCCGGCATCGACGAGGCGCTGACGGTCCGCGGTTTTCGTCCGGTACGCAGCCGCGCCGACGAGCCGGTCGCCGTGATCCAGGGTTTCGGGCCAGATGTGGGGTGGCGGCAACTGGCCGATGCTTCGTACCTCATCGAGGGTGCAGTGCCTTGGGTGGCCACCAATCTGGATGCCACGATCCCGACGCCCGGTGGAATCGCACCCGGCAACGGAACCCTGGTCGCGGCGGTGCGTACGGCGACCGGGCGCGAACCGGTGGTGGCGGGCAAGCCGGAGCCGCCGTTGATGCTGGAGTCGATGGAGCGTATGGGCGGTGGCGCGGCCGTGGTCATCGGCGATCGCCTCGACACCGACATCCTCGGGGCGGTCCGAGTCGGTTTGCCCAGCCTGCTCGTCCTGACCGGCGTGAGCCGCAGCCGGGAGGTGATCTTCGCCGATCGGGACCGCCGCCCCACCTGGCTGGCGGCGGACCTGCGCGGTCTGCTGAGCGAGCATCCGGCGGTGGAGGTCGGCCGGGACCTGGCGGAGTCACGCTGCCGCGAAGCCCGGGTCCGGTGCCGGGACGGCGCCATCCAGGTCGACCAGGCAACTGATCCGGTGGACGCCCTACGCGCCGCCGCGCTGCTGGCGTGGCGCCGACGCGACGCCGGTTGCCCGGACGAGACGAGGATGTGGACGGACCTGTGCGGCGAACTGGATGCCGCCATCAGTAGCCAGGGATAGGCGGTCACGAGACTGACGTGAGTCAGCTACGCGCGGCGCCCACCAGGCGGGTCTCCCGGTCGCGCCACACCCGCAGCAACTCCAGCACGTTTCCGCATTGAATGTCGAAGTCCTGGCCAGCGGCGACCGCGGCGCGGGCGGCCTCGGCGTCGCCGCTGCGCAGCGCCGCCGCAACCGATCCCGCGCACCGATGGAACGCCGTGTGCGCGGTGAGCAGTCCCTCGCGTTGGAGTTGGGTCTGTTGTGAACCGGGCAGTCCGGCAATCAGACCAGCCAGGGCACAGCGGTTGTCCGCGCCCACGACGGCTGGGTCCTCATCGGTCCGACCTGCTTCGACGTCGGCGATCAGCCGTAGCCGCAACGCGACGTGGCCCGCCGCAGCGTCGCGTACGGCCATCCCGACCGGACCCGTCGCATCGCGGTCTGTGAGCCGGAACCGACCGACGAGCAGGTCGAGGTCGGTGGCCATCCGTTGCACACCCTGGGCAGCTCCGTGCACGGTCGCCGCCTCGCGACCGGTCTCGGCCGAGGCCGCCGCGACCTGATCCACGTTGGCCGTGATCGTGGCGACCCCGTCGGCGGCCTCGTGCACGCTGTGCGAGATCTCGGCGGTTGTCGCCTGCTGCTCCTCGATGGCCGACGCGATCATCAACTCGGCGGCCTTGACCTCATCGATCACGGTACCGATCGAGGTGATGGCGGCGACGGCCCGGGACGTCTGCTCGCCGATGGTGGAGACGATCTGCTCGATCTGTCCGGTGGCCTGCTGGGTGCTCGCAGCCAGTTCCTTGACCTCCCCGGCAACGACCGCAAACCCGCGGCCGGCCTCTCCGGCTCGGGCCGCCTCGATGGTTGCGTTGAGCGCCAGGAGCTTCGTCTGATCAGCGATTGTGGTGATCACGGTGATCACCTGCGAGATCCGGGCGCTGGCGTCGGACAACTGAGTTACCAGAGTCGCGGTCGACCTGGCTTCACTGACTGCCGCGTCGGCCGTCTGAGTCGCCCCGGCGGTGTTCTCGGCGATCTGTCGAGCGGCCACGCTCATCTGCTCTGTTGCCGCAGCGACGGAGGAGACGCTGGCCGAGATCTGTTGCGTTGCAGCAGCTACTGAGTTCGCTTGCTCACCCGTCCCAGCCGCCGTAGCCGACATCTGATTGCTGACCGACGTCAGGGTGGTCGACGCTTCGGCCAGCCGGCTGCCCTGCCGACCGATCGCCACCACGATGCCCGCCGTCTTGGTGGTTGCTGCGTCAAACGCGCGGGCCATCGCCCCGAACTCGTCAGCGCTGCGCGAACCGAGGTGGACCGTGAGATCACCGGCCGCCAGCCGCTCCAGCGCCTGGGTGAGCTCCCTGGTGGGTCGCAGCACCTGATGGATCGTCACCGCGGCGATCGCCGCCAATGCGGCCAGGGCAACGCCGGTGAGCAGCACCAACGAGGTGGTGCCCCAATCGGCATGGCCGGCCGCGGCCAGGACCAGCATCAGCAGGCCGACCAGCGCATAGGAACTGGCGATTTTTGCGGCGACCGAGGCGAACAGTCGTCGAGGCAGGAAGGTCGGTCGACGTGAATCCATGGTGGGCCACTCCTCGAGCAACAGCGCGCGCGGCTGGAGTCCCGCGGCGGCTGTAACCAGATCGGCACCCCGGCATCAAAGATTTGCATTTTCCCGGGGCGATAGTCCTCGGGTCGGTGTAGCCGGGGACTCACAACAGGGAGCGCAGGCGGAACAGGTCGCGCAGGCTTGCATTCAAGTGCAGACGACCGGTGGCCCACGCGTGCGCAAAGTTGAGTTCACCGGCAGTGAGCGCGAGCAGGTCGGCACTGGACAGCACGAGTCGTATTTGTGCCGGGGGCATGGGTTCAGTGGTGATGTCGACCAGATCCCCGGCCACCAGTCGGCCGTGAAACGTCACATCCAGGTCGAGGATCGTGCAGGCCAGGGTCCGGTCCGGTGAGGTACGGATCTTCGCACTGGGATCCGTTCCGGACAGCCGCCCGGCCAGGATGTCCAAGGCTTCCCGGCACTGCTGCTCGCTCGCCATCGGGGCCCTTCGACGCTTCTCGGGATGGGGGGCGTGAGGCTACCGCAGTCGGTGGCGAATGCCCGTGGGCCCAGGGTGGGCCCGTACCGTGCGTCCACCGCAGTTCCGGCACCCGCCTATTCGGCGCGGGATGACCCGTGCGCGATACCGTGGCTACCGGACCCGCCGATCGATCGGCTGGCGTGAGGAGAGCGACGTGCTGGACGCATTGCGCGGCTACCTGCAGTTGGCCTCGGGACTTTCCGAGGTTGCAGTCGAACGCGCCAAGGAAACGGCCCAGTCCCTGCTGACGCAGGGCATGGAGTTGGGCACCAAGGGGCCTGAGGCGGTCGCCGAGCAGGTGCAGGGCCTGGCCGACGATCTGGTGTCCAGCGGACGCACCAACGGTGAGTTGCTGACCGGTGTCGTCCGCTCCGAGGTCGACCGCGCCGTGGGCCGGATGGGTTTCGTCCGCGAGGAAGAGCTCGCCGCCGTACGGCGTCACGTCCAGCGGCTGGAACGCCAACTCAACGACGAGCGGTCCCGTGCCACCGAGCGGGCTGTGGACGCCATGAGCGGGGTGGCCGAGTCCGGCGCGGCCGTGGCCCGGTCCGCGCGAGAGGCGGCGACGCAGGCTGCTGGGCGGGTCGCCCAACGGGCCGTTCAGGCGGCGGCAGCAGCGGCTTCTGTCGGCGACGCCATGGGTGACCGGGTCTCGGGCGGACTGGGCATGCCCGCCGCTGGCGGTTCGGCCGGATCGCGTGATCTGGCCCGCCCCGCGGCTCCCCCGAGCCCCGTGACCACAGACGACATCGACACGACCGAAGCCACCACTCCCCGGCGGCGGGTCGTCCCACGTAGGACAGCGGTGTCGACCTCTACAGCGGACGATGCCCCAGCGACCGGTAGGACGGCACGCTCGTCGGCCCGGAGCAGTTCGGCCCGGAGCAGTTCGGTCCGAAGCGGTTCGGCTGCGAAAGCGCCGTCCACGGCGCCGGAGTCAGCAGCCGGCGTATCGACGGCTCGGGAATCGACGGCGAAGAAGGCTGCCACCAAGAAGACTGCCACCAGGAAGTCGGCCACCAAGAAGACGACTGCCACGACGGCGACCGCTAAGAAGCCCACCGCTAAGAAACCCACTGCCAAGAAGGCGACCGGGACCGGTCGTCGTGCGCCGGGCGCCGACACATGACCGACCCAGCAGGGTCCGCCAGCTCGCTGACATTGACCGTTGGGACGTTGACGGGGGACCCACGCGTGGATGACGCGCTCGCCCGTGCGGGGGACCTGCAGGGCTGCTCGCTGGTCGAGCAGATCCCGGTGTACGAGGACGTTCACCGGCGACTGAATGCGGCGCTGACCGAGCAGGCAGTCGCGGCTCGACAGACTCCGGCGGGTCGGGAGACCGGCGGCTGAGATGCGGTCGTGATGCGGCGCCGACTGGACGCCGAGCTTGTGCGCCGCGGCCTGGCCCGGTCCCGACAACAGGCCGCCGAGTTGATCGCTGCCGGCCAGGTGCGATGCAACGGAACCGTGGCCACCAAAGCAGCTACTCAGGTCGAGGAAGCCGGCGCCCTAGTCGTGGTGACGAGTTCGAGCGAGCCGCAGTACGTGTCCCGCGGCGCGCACAAGCTGCTCGGTGCGCTGGCCGAGTTCGGCTCGCAGGGGCTGGCGGTGGCCGACCGGGACTGCCTGGACGTGGGCGCCTCCACCGGCGGGTTCACCGACGTGCTGTTGCGCCACGGTGCCGCCCGAGTGATCGCGGTGGACGTGGGGCACGGGCTACTGGCCTGGTCCCTGCGGCAGGACCCCCGAGTGACGGTGCTGGACAGGACGCACGCGCGGGACCTGACCCCACAGGCGCTGCCCTTCCGCGCCGCGCTCGTGGTGGCGGACGTGTCGTTCATTTCGCTGCGTCTGCTGCTGCCGGCGCTGCGCGTGTGTGCGGCACCGGCCGCCGACCACGTCCTGATGGTCAAGCCGCAGTTCGAGCTGGGCCGCGGCCGGGTGGGGTCCGGGGTCGTCCGCGATCCGGAACTGCGCGCTGAGGCCGTGCTCGCCGTCTGCACCGCGGCCGCCGAGCAGCGTCTGGGTGTCGCCGGGGTGGTGGCCAGCCCGCTGCCCGGGCCCAAGGGCAACGTGGAGTATTTCGTGTGGTTGCGGGCCGGTGCGCCGCCGCTCGATCCCGCGATGGTCACTGCGGCCGTCGCCGCCGGTCCGGTATGACACAGCTGACGGTGTGGCAGCCTGCCCCCGCGGGGTCGGATGTGTTCCCTGCGTCGAGCCCCCATGAGGAGATGAGTCGCCCGTCATGACCGCTACCGCCGACCCGACGGGACCGCTTGCGACCGACCGGCCGGTCCTGTTGGTGACCAACACCGGTCGGGCTGAGGCACGCAGCCTGGCCTGGGAGATGGCTCGCGGCCTGCTTGCGGCTGGCATCGAGCTACGGGCTCCCGCCGACGAGGTCGACGAACTGAACCTGGCGCAGTTGCGCGCGGTGCCGGGCGACGAGCACGCGGCGCACGGCTGCGAACTCGTCGTGGTCGTCGGTGGCGACGGGACGGTGCTGCGGGCGGCCGAACGGGCCAGGGCCGACGGGGTCCCGCTGCTCGGGGTCAACATGGGCCGCGTGGGCTTTCTCGCCGAGGCCGAGCGGGACGACCTGGCCAGCGTCGTACACGCGGTGGCCACCCGGTCCTATGAGGTCGAGGAGCGGCTGACCTTGGACGTACGCGTGCTGGTGGGAACGGAGGTGATGTGGTCCACCTGGGCGCTGAACGAGGCGAGTGTGGAGAAGGACGCGCGGGAGCGAATGCTGGAACTGGTCCTCGAGGTGGATCACCGGCCTTTGTCGCGCTGGGGCTGTGATGGCGTGGTGTGCGCGACGCCGACCGGCTCGACGGCCTACGCCTGGTCAGCCGGCGGCCCGGTGGTGTGGCCGCAGGTCGAAGCGCTGGTGGCGGTCCCGATCAGCGCGCACGCGTTGTTCGCCCGGCCTCTGGTCGTTGCACCGAACAGCGTCTTGGCGGTCGAGGTCCTGCCGGGCACCGGGGGTGCCGTGGTGTGGTGCGACGGGCGCCGGATGACCGAGGTTCCCCCGGGGGCCCGGGTGGAGGTACGTCGACACCCCGAGCCGGTACGGTTCGCCCGGCTGCACCCCTCGCCGTTCACCGACCGCTTGGTGGCCAAGTTCTCCCTGCCGGTGCAGGGCTGGCGGGGCGAGCCGTGATCGAGGAACTCCGCATCAGCGAGCTCGGCATCATCAGCGAGGCCGTGCTGCCGCTGGCACCGGGGTTCACGGTCCTCACCGGGGAGACCGGCGCCGGCAAGACCATGGTGTTGACCGGCCTGGCCCTGGTACTCGGCGCTGCAGTGGACAGCGGAGTGGTCCGGGTGGGCGCCGGTCGGGCGGTCGTGGAGGCCCGGATCTGCGGCATCCCCGCCGACGTCGCGGCCCGGGTGGAGGACGCCGGGGGTGCACTGGAGGACGACGGCAGCCTGCTACTGGTACGCAGCGTGGCCGCGCAGGGCCGAAGCCGTGCGGTGGCCGGTGGCCGAACCGTTCCGATGTCGGTGCTGGCCGAACTCGGCGCAGGACTGGTGACGGTGCACGGACAGGGCGAGGCGTCGCGCCTGTTGAGCCCGGCTGCACAACGAGACCTGATCGACCAATACGCCGGGCCAAACGTCACGAAATTGCGGCACCGGTGGCGGACGGCGTACGACCGGTTGCGACTCGTGGAGGCTGAGCGGCTCCGGCTGCACGAACAGGCGCAGGAACGCCGGCGGGAGGCCGAATTGCTGCGGCTGGGACTGAGTGACGTGGCCTCGGTCGATCCGCAGCCGGATGAGGACAGCCGGCTGCGCGCCGAGGCCGAACGGCTCGGTCACGCCGATCAACTGCGGACCGCCGCCGCGCAGGGGCATCGACTCCTCACGGGTGACCCGGATGATCCGCTGGCGACGGATGCCGCGGCCCTGCTCGCCACCACAGCGCAGATCGTGGGGAGCGCCGCCGAGCACGACGCCCGGTTGCGGCCGCTGGCGGCGCGGGTCACGGATTTGCAGGCCCAGTCGGTGGACCTGGCCGCGGACCTGGCCGGTTATGCGGACTCCGTGGACGCCGACCCCGCCCGCCTGGCCGCGACGGAGGACCGTCGGGCGGCGCTGCGACGACTGACCCGCGCCTATGGCGAGACAGTCGCCGAGGTGCTGGCCTGGGCCGCTCAGGCCACCACGAGGCTGGCGGTGCTCGAGGCCGATCAGCAGACATCGGGTGACCTTGACGCGGAACGGAACGGCCTGCGCGCGACCCTCGCCGAGATCGGTCCTGCCCTGTCGCGGGAGCGGCGGGTTGCCGGCGATCGGCTTGCGGGCGCAGTCGAGGCGGAACTGACGATGCTGGCGATGCCCCGGGCGCGGGTGGCCGTGCGGGTGACCCAGGATTGTGACGCGGCCGGTCTACCGACCCACAGCCCCGACGTTGGAGTGCAGGTCCTCGCGTACGGCCCGAGCGGGTTGGACAGTGTCGCGATCGAATTGGCACCGCACTCGGGTGCGTCCTGGCGACCCGTGGCCAAGGCGGCCTCGGGCGGGGAGCGGTCGCGGGTGATGTTGGCGCTCGAGGTGGCCCTGCTGGGTGCGGATCCGGTGCCCACCATGGTGTTCGACGAGGTGGACGCGGGCGTCGGCGGCGCGGCCGCGGTCGAGGTGGGCCGTCGGCTGGCCCACCTCGGACAGCATGCTCAGGTGCTCGTAGTCACTCACCTGCCGCAGGTGGCCGCCTTCGCCGACCGGCACCTCGCCGTCCGCAAGAACGACGACGGGTCGATAACGCAGGCCGATGTCGAGCAGCTCGACGCGCCCGGTCGGATCCACGAGCTGGCCCGGATGCTGGCGGGCCAGGAGCACTCGGCAAGCGCCGCGGCGCATGCCGAGGAACTACTGGAGTTGGCTGCCGCCGATCGCAGCGAGGACTCAGTGCTGGCCGCGGTCCGCCCCAGCGGGCGTCGAGCGGCTCAGCCGCCCCACGGACGCCAGCCGGCAGCCCGCCACGCGCGGTAGGCCACGACGTCCTGCTGCGCGCAGCTGGCCCGCTCCGGGTGCGATGCGTACCTCTTCCCGCCGTAACTGCGCCACAACTGGTCGGTCATCTGCCACTTGCCTCGCCATGGGCCGCGCCAGTTGACGACGCGGCAGTTCCCCCCCGACTCGCGACGAACGATTTTCCGCGCGTGCGCGGAACTGACGAAGGCGCGCAGTGAAACCGCGCTGCGGTACGACTTCGAAGAGCGGGCCTTGGCACTCATCGTCACGTCGTACGCACGGGCCGAGGCACTCACCGCCGTTGGCGCCCCTGCCGAGACGGTCGCGGCGGCAGGCGCCGCGGTGGTCAGCACGCCGGCTGCGAGCACGGTGCCGACGGTCGTCGACGCCACCAGGGCGCGCGTGAGAGAACGCGGGTACGAGGGCATGGACCGGGAACGTAGCAGTGGTTACCGTTGCCGAAAAGTTACCAACGTCACCATTCCGTTATGTGGTACGTCTCAGCCGCGCGGAGACACCCGACCACGCTGTTAGTCTGGCGCTCCGTGACCGCGCAGCCGCCCAAGCACCTGTTCGTCACCGGAGGGGTCGCCTCCTCCCTCGGCAAGGGGCTCACGGCCTCGTCGCTGGGCAGCCTGCTGACCGCCCGTGGGTTGCGCGTGACCATGCAGAAGCTCGACCCTTACCTCAACGTCGATCCCGGCACCATGAACCCGTTCCAGCACGGGGAGGTGTTCGTGACCGACGACGGCGCGGAGACCGACCTGGACGTCGGTCACTACGAACGGTTTCTGGACACGAACCTGCACGGCAGCGCGAACGTCACCACCGGTCAGGTCTACTCGACGGTGATCGCCAAGGAACGTCGGGGGGAGTACCTCGGCGACACCGTCCAGGTGATTCCGCACATCACCAATGAGATCAAGTCGCGTATCCGGCGGATGGCGACCTCCGACGTCGATGTCGTCATCACCGAGGTAGGCGGAACCGTCGGGGACATTGAGTCGCTGCCATTCCTGGAAGCGGTGCGGCAGATCCGGCACGAGGTGGGCCGGGACAACGTGTTCTATCTGCACGTCTCGCTGCTGCCGTACATCGGACCCGCCGGTGAACTCAAGACCAAGCCCACCCAGCATTCCGTTGCGGCGCTTCGAAGCATCGGCATCCAGCCAGACGCAATCGTCCTGCGGGCAGATCGCCCTGTGCCGCAAGGGATCAAGCGGAAGATCTCACTGATGTGCGATGTCGAGGAGGAAGCGGTCGTCGCAGCCGTCGATGCACCGAGCATCTACGACATCCCGAAGGTGCTGCATTCCGAGGGCCTGGACGCCTATGTCGTCCGACGGCTCGCCCTACCGTTCCGAGACGTCAACTGGACAATCTGGGACGACCTGCTGCGGCGGGTGCACAGTCCGGCACACGAGGTGCGGGTCGCGCTGGTCGGCAAGTACATCGACCTGCCGGATGCCTACCTGTCCGTCACAGAGGCGTTGCGGGCCGGTGGGTTTCAGCATGACTGCCAGGTGCACATCAACTGGGTCACCAGCGACGACTGCAGTACGCCCGAGGGTGCCGCCGAGCAGTTGGGCACGGTGGACGCGGTGTGCGTTCCGGGAGGTTTCGGCGTACGCGGTATCGAGGGAAAACTCGGCGCCCTGCAGTATGCCCGGGAGAACGGCATACCCACGCTGGGACTCTGCCTCGGCCTGCAGTGCATGGTGATCGAATTCGCCCGGAACGTGGCCGGGCTCGCCGACGCGAACTCGGCGGAGTTCGACGAGTCCACTTCGCATCCGGTGGTGGCCACGATGGCCGACCAGCGCGACGTCGTTGCGGGGGAGCGGGACATGGGGGGCACCATGCGGCTAGGCCTCTACCCGGCGAAACTCGTCGACGGGACGGTGGTGCGCAGCGCGTACGGGGATCCCTATGTCGACGAGCGACACCGGCACCGCTTCGAGGTGAACAACAGCTACCGGACCCAGTTGGAGGAGGCGGGTCTCGTCGTGTCCGGGGCGTCCCCGGACGGCCGGCTCGTCGAGTTCGTCGAACTGCCTGAATCGGTGCATCCGTACTACGTGGGTACGCAGGCGCACCCGGAGTTCAGGTCCCGCCCCACCCGGGCGCATCCGCTGTTTGCCGGCCTGGTCGGAGCGGCCCTGCGGCGCCGGAGCGGGCGCAACCCGTGATGGATGAGTGGCTCGGGTCGGTCGCGGACGCCGCGGCGGAATACCCGCAACTGGCCAGCGTTGAGCGGTTTCACGGTCGCATCTGGTCGGTCCGCAGCGACACCGTGCAGCCGCCGCAGGGTGACCCGGTCGTGCGGGACGTGATCCTGCATCCCGGGGCCGTGGGGGCGGTCGTCCTGGATGCCGACGACCGCGTACTGCTGCTGCGGCAATATCGGCATCCGGTGGGCATGTACCTGTTCGAGCCGCCGGCTGGGTTGCTCGACGAGCCCGGGGAGGATCCGCTGACCGCGGCCCGCCGGGAACTGGTCGAGGAGGCCGGGCTCACCGCGCGCCGCTGGCACCTGCTGGTGGACTACCTGAACAGCCCCGGCGGGACCAGCGAGGCCTTCCGTTGCTATCTCGCCCGGGATCTCGAACCCGCACCCGGCGGTCGGGTGGACACCGGCGAAGCTGAAGAATACGACCTGCCGCAGGCGTGGGTGCCCCTGGATCAAGCGCGTGACCTCGTGCTGGCCGGCCGGCTGGGGAACCCGACCGCGGTGATCGGCATTCTGGCCGCCTGGGCGGCCCGAGCGGGCGGCTGGGCAGATCTGCGCCCCGCCGATGCGCCGTGGCCCACGCGTGACCACATCGCTGCGGCCGGCCGGTTACCGACGATCTGACCCGTCAGGCGCGTACGGCGCTCGCGAGTGCGGGACAACGGCCGGGGCTGGTCCCTACGATCGCCCCGGACACCCCGACGATCCCCGTCGCGGCCCCCGTACCCAGGAGCACCGTCGTGAAAGTCGGCATCCCCCGCGAAGTCAAGAACAACGAATTCCGCGTCGCGATCACGCCGGCCGGCGTCCACGAACTGAGCCGGGCGGGGCACGACGTCTTCGTCGAACGCGATGCCGGTGTCGGTTCTTCAATCCGGGACGAGGAGTTCGTCTCAGCCGGGGCGACGATCCTGGCCACTGCCGACGACGTCTGGGCGACCGGCGAACTCATCCTCAAGGTCAAGGAACCGATCGAGTCCGAATACCACCGGATGCGCAGCGACCAGGTGCTGTTCACCTACCTGCACCTGGCCGCATCCCGCACATGTACCGACGCCCTGCTGGGCGCCGGTACCACCGCCATCGCGTACGAGACCGTCGAGTTGGCCGACCGGTCACTGCCGCTGCTAGCCCCGATGAGTGAGGTCGCCGGACGGTTGGCGCCGCAGGTGGGAGCGCAGGCGTTGCTGCGGGCGAACGGCGGTCGCGGCGTGCTGATGGGCGGGGCGCCGGGCGTCTACGCGGCCAAGGTCGTCGTCCTCGGCGCCGGCGTCTCCGGACAGAACGCTGCCGCGATCGCCTTGGGGATGCAGGCCGAAGTGCTGCTGATGGACCTCAACGTTGCCCGGTTGAGGCAGATGGACGCGGTCTACCAGGGGCACCTGCAGACCATCGCCTCGAATGCCTACGAGATCGAGCGCGCCGTCCTGGACGCCGACATGGTGATCGGTGCGGTGCTGGTCCCGGGCGCCAAGGCGCCCAAACTCATCAGCAACGAGTTGGTGCGCCGGATGAAACCCGGCTCGGTGCTCGTTGACATCGCCATCGACCAGGGCGGCTGCTTCGAGGACTCCCGGCCGACCACGCATGACGACCCGACCTACCGAGTACACGAATCGGTGTTTTACTGCGTCGCGAACATGCCCGGGGCGGTGCCGCACACCTCGACCTACGCGCTCACCAACGTGACCCTGCCGTACGCGGTAGCCCTGGCGAACAAGGGCTGGCGCGCGGCGTTGAAGGAGGACCCGGCGTTGGCGTTGGGGCTGAACACGCACCAGGGCCAGATCACCTATGCGGCCGTCGCCGAGGCATTCGGTGGCCTGCCGTACCGAAGTACCGATGAGGTTCTCACCGGGTGACGGCTCCCCCCGGAGCGTCGGGGACGAGCGAGCCGATGGGAGCCCTCGCCGAATCGGTCGCGACCTACCTGGACCACCTCACGGTCGAACGTGGCCTGGCCGCCAACACGGTCCTGTCCTACACGCGCGATCTGCGTCGCTACGTGCAGTTCTGCGACCAGCGCGGGATCGAGGACGTCCATGCGGTCCGCCCCGGTGACCTGGAGGATTTCCTGGTGCACCTGCGCCAGGGAACGACGACCGAGACCGGCCCCGAGACCAGCACGGCTTACCCGCCGCTGTCGGCGGCCTCGGCCGGCCGGACGGTGGTGGCGGTACGAGGTTTCCACCGCTTCGCGGCGTTGGAGGGCTGGACCGACGACGACCCGGGACGCGATGTCCGGCCACCGCAGCCACCGGCCCGGCTGCCGAAGGCCATCGGAGTCGACGAGGTCGCCCGGTTAGTCACGGCGCCCGAACCCGGCACGGCCATCGGGCGACGCGACCGGGCCCTGCTGGAACTGCTGTACGCGACCGGGGCTCGGATCAGCGAGGCGGTGGGACTCGACGTGGATGACGTGGACCTCACCGAACGGTCCGTCCTGCTGCGCGGCAAGGGCGGCAAGCAACGACGGGTTCCGCTGGGCCGGGCGGCGGTCACCGCGGTCCACGCCTACCTCCAGGACGGCCGCCCCGAGCTGGTCGGCCGCGGGCAGGGGGGCCCGGCGGTGTACCTCAACTCCCGCGGGGGACGTTTGTCCCGGCAGAGCGCCTGGGCTGTGCTGCGCGCGGCCGCGGAGCACGCCGGCCTGGGGTCCGACATCAGCCCGCATACCCTGCGTCACTCTTTCGCGACGCACCTGCTCGACGGCGGCGCGGACGTCCGGGTGGTCCAGGAACTGCTCGGGCACGCGTCGGTGGCCACGACGCAGATCTACACGCTGGTCACCGTTGAACGACTGCGCGAGGTGTACGCCACCGCACACCCGCGGGCGCGCGGCTGAGTCGTCTTCGCAGGTCCGCGGCGCGACGAGGCGGTGCGGGCCGCCTTGCCCGGGCCGAAGCCGGGCGCCTAGAGTCGGCCGCCGAGCAGGCCTCTTGCAGTGTCGCAGGATGCCTTCGAGGCTGGGACCAGGAGGCTGTGCGCGGGTGAGCATGTCTACCTGGCCCGCGGACCCCGACCGCCGCGAACCCATCCTTTCCGATGCAACCGACGCCGATGCAACCGATGCCGGTGCAACCGTCGCCGAACCGGTCCAGGAGACCCTGCTGGACCTGCCGACTCCTGTCGTCGGTCCGACCGGGCGTATCGCACCCGACTTTCCGCAGCCGCAACCCCTGCTCAGCCATGGCCCTGCGAGGGTGCTGGCGTTGTGCAACCAGAAGGGCGGGGTCGGCAAGACCACCACCACGATCAACCTCGGGGCCGCCCTGGCCGAATTCGGGCGACGGGTGCTGCTAGTCGACTTCGATCCGCAGGGCGCCCTGTCGGTGGGCCTCGGGGTCAGCCCCCATGAACTCGACCGCAGCGTCTACGACGTACTCATGCAGCGTGACCTGCCCGCTGCCGAGGTGATCGTGCGTACGTCGGTCCCGGGCCTGGACCTGTTGCCCGCCAACATCGACCTGTCCGCGGCGGAGATCCAACTGGTCAACGAGGTCGGCCGGGAGCAGACCCTGGGCCGCGTGTTGCGCCCGGTGCTCGCCGAGTACGACTACGTCCTGATCGACTGTCAGCCTTCGCTCGGGCTGTTGACGGTCAACGCGCTGGCCGCCGCCGACGGTGTCGTGATCCCCCTGGAATGCGAATACTTCGCCCTGCGCGGGGTGGCGCTGCTGATGGACACGATCTACAAGGTGCAGGACCGCATCAATCCTCGGCTGCAGGTCGAGGGGATCGTGGCGACCATGTTCGACGCCCGTACGGTCCACGGCCGTGAAGTTCTTTCCCGGGTGGTCGAGGCATTCGGTGACCAGGTCTTCCATTCGGTGATAGCCCGTACGGTCAAGTTTCCGGATGCCTCCATCGTGGGTGAACCGATCACGACGTATGCCGGCCAATCGGCTGCGGCGCAGTCATACCGGCAGTTGGCCGCGGAGGTCCTGGCCCGGATGGGCGAGTAGTGCCGGTGGTTCCCGAGGTGGAAACCGTCGAGACTGCGCCGAGCCCCGCGCCCCCGGGGGACCCGGGTTTCTCGGTCCGCGTGGCGGGCTTCGAAGGCCCGTTCGATCTGCTGCTGTCGCTGATCGCGCACCATCGGCTGGAGGTCACCGAACTCGCCCTGCACAAGGTGACGGACGACTTCATCGCCTACATCAAGGCGCAGGGAACTGCCTGGGACCTGAACGAGACGACTGAGTTCCTGGTCGTCGCCGCGACCCTGCTGGATCTCAAGGCGGCCCGGCTCCTGCCCTCGGGCGAGGTCGAGGACGAGGAGGACCTCGCCCTGTTGGAGGCCCGCGATCTGCTGTTCGCTCGCCTGCTGCAATACCGCGCCTACAAGCAGGTCGCTGCCTGGTTGTCCGCCGCCTGGGCGGAGCAGTCCCGCTCGGTTCCGCGTACCGCAGGGTTGGAACCCGAGCAGGCGGCGCTGTTGCCCGAAGTGATCCTGGCGATCACGCCGCTCGAATTCGCGCTGGTGGCCGCCCGGGTGCTGACCCCCAAACCCGTACCGACGGTGTCCGTGGCGCACGTCCACACCACCCGGGTCAACGTCCGCGAGCAGGCGGCAATCATCGCCGCGATGCTGCGTCGCGCCGGGTCGGCGACCTTCCGGGTCCTCACCGCCGACTGCGAGTCCACGTTGTTGGTCGTGGGACGGTTCCTGGCCCTGCTGGAGCTTTACAGGGACGGGGTGCTCGCCTTTGAGCAGGATGGGCCGCTGGGCGAGTTGACCGTGCGGTGGATCGAGGAGGTTGCGACATGACCGCACCGGACGAGACCAGCGTCGAGGCCGCTGCGGCCGGCGACATCGAGGGTCGCGAGGCCGAGGCAGCAGCCGAGGACCTGGGTGCACCCACCCTGGCGGCGGCGATCGAGGCGCTGTTGCTGGTCAGCGTCGAACCGGTGCCCGTGCTCACGTTGGCGCAGTGGGTACGGCGTCCGGTGAGCCAGGTCGAGGCCGAGGTCCAGCGGCTGGCCGCGCAGTACGCCAGTGCCGGCCGCGGTTTCCGGCTGCACTTCGTCGCCGGTGGGTGGCGCTACAGCACGTCCTTGGCCTGTGCACCGGTGGTCGAGCGCAGCGTGCTTGAGGGCCAGCACGGCCGGTTGTCGCAGGCGGCGCTGGAGACCCTGGCGGTCGTCGCCTACCGACAGCCGGTCACCCGGGGGCGGGTCAGCGGGGTCCGCGCGGTCAACGTCGACGGGGTGATGCGTACCCTGCTCGCCCGCGGGTTGGTCACCGAGGTGGGCCACGACCCTGGCAGCGCGGCTGTGCTGTACGGAACGACCGACTTGTTCTGCGAGAAGATGGGGCTGGCCTCCCTGGCGGAGCTCCCCGACCTGGCCGAACTTCTGCCGGGTCTGGAGCACCTGGATGAACTGCTCGACGGCGGCGCCTGAACTGCGCCGCACCATCGATCGAAGGAATGCGTTGTGAGCACCGAGGAATCCGGCGTTCGGCTGCAGAAGGTGCTGGCCGCGGCCGGGGTCGGCAGCCGACGGGCCTGCGAGCAGCTGATCGCTGCCGGGCGGGTGAGTGTGGACGGTCGGGTGGTGCGCGAGCAGGGCGTCCGGGTGGACCCGAGTAGTGCCGCGATCAGTGTCGACGGCGCCCGCGTGCCTACCGCGCCGGACGTGGTGGTGCTGGCGCTGAACAAGCCGCGCGGGGTGCAGTCGACCATGAGCGACGACCGCGGCCGGCCGTGCGTGGGAGACATCGTCGCCGACCGCACCGAACGGCTCTTCCACGTCGGCCGTCTCGACGCGGACACCGAGGGCCTGCTGCTGCTGACCAACGACGGCACCCTCGCGCACCACCTGCTGCATCCCTCGCATGGAGTCACCAAGACCTACGTCGCCACCGTCGCCGGACCGCTGCCCCGTGATGTCGGTCGACGGCTGCGCGCCGGGGTCGAGCTCGACGACGGCATCGTGCGGGTCGACGAGTTCGCCGTCCTGCAATCCACCCCCAACCAGGCCCTGGTCCAGGTGGTGCTGCACGAGGGTCGCAACCACGTCGTACGCCGGATGTTCGCCGAGGTCGGGCATCCGGTGGAGTCCCTGGTGCGTACGAAGATCGGCCCGATCGCGGTGGGGCAGCAGCGCCCCGGCACCCTGCGGCACCTGTCCGGTCCCGAGCTCGGCAGCCTGTACACCGCCGCGGGGCTGTGACCGATGGCACTGAGGGGACTGCGGGGGGCGACCTGTCTGCACCGGGACAACGCGGTGGAGATGACCGAAGCGGTCAGCGAACTCATCACGCAGATGTTGGGGCGCAACGGCTTGACCGGTGACGACGTCGTCAGTGTCGTCCTGACCGCGACACCGGATCTGCACTGTGCGTTCCCGGCGGCGGCCGCCCGGCTGGCGGGACTCGACGACGTCCCACTGCTGTGCGCGGTGGAGATGGATGTGGTCGGCGCGCTGCCCAAGGTCGTCCGGGTCCTGATGCACATCGACTTCGAGGGGCCGAAGGCGGCGCTGCGTCATGTCTATCTGCGGGGCGCCGAGGTGCTGCGCGTGGACCTGATCCCGATCGATTCCGCCGACCCAACACCGCAGTGACCGAGGCGTCGCGGTGAGCATCGAGGACAGCGACCCGGCGCAGGTCCGGGTGGACCTGCTCGGTCCGGTGCTGATCGTGGGAACCGGGCTGATCGGTACGTCGGTGGCCCTGGCCCTTCGGCGGGCCGGTGTGCCGGTGCTGCTCTCGGACACCGACCCCACGGCGCTGTCACAGGCCGCCCTGCGGTGCGCGGACACTGCGCCCGGCCCCTGGCTGCCGCCTCGGCTGGTCGTCGTCGCGACACCGCCGGGAGTCGCGGCCGAGGCCATTGCTGCGGCGCTGGACGAACATCCGCAGGCGACGGTCACCGATGTCACTTCGGTCAAGGGCCGGGTCGTCACCGGAGTCGACGAACGCGGTGGCGATCCCGCCAGGTTCGTCGGCGGGCACCCGATGGCCGGCCGGGAGATCACCGGGCCGGCCGCGGCGACAGCGGACCTGTTCGAGGACCGGCCCTGGGTCGTCACGCCCACCGAGTCCAGCGACCCCGACGCCGTGGCCCTGGTGCGTGACCTGGCGCTGGTCTGCGGTGCCGTGCCGGTGGTCATGACGCCGGGTGAGCACGACCGCGCCGTCGCACTGACCTCGCACACCCCACAGATCCTGTCCTCGCTACTGGCTGCCCGGCTGCTGGCCGCCCAGCCCGCCGAGGTGGCGGTCTCCGGCCAGGGGCTGCGTGACCTGACCCGCATCGCCGGCTCCGACGCCGAGTTGTGGACGCAGATCCTGACCGCCAATGCCGGTCCCGTCGCTGACGTGCTCAGCGCGTTGGCCGCGGATCTCGCCGCCGTCGTCCAGACCCTGCGTGTCGCGGAGTCGGCCACCGGCTTCCCGGCCGGTGCCGAGTCGAGGGCACTCGCGACCCCGTTGCGGGAAGCATTGGTCCGGGGAAACCTCGGCCGCAACCGGCTGCCGGGCAAACACGGTGCGGCACAGGCTCCGTACGCCATTGTGCCGGTGATGATCGCCGACCGGCCAGGCGAATTGGGCCGGTTGTTCGTCGCCGCTGGGGAGGCCGACGCCAACCTGGAGGACGTCCGCATCGAGCACGTGCTGGGTCGACCCACCGGGCTGGTCGAACTCTCGGTCCGCCCAGAGCAGGCTCGTTCGCTGGCGCAGGTCCTGCGGGTACGGGGTTTCGCCGTACGCAGTTAGTCGGCGGCTGTCATCAGCCGCTCAGCTGTCCAGCGCTTCCGACGGCCTATTGGGACCGGCGGTACGCCACCGCCCAGCCGAAGGCCAACCAGGCACCTACGGCCCCGATCAGCAGCCACAGCAGCGCCGCAGCTGCTGACCCGCGGACGAAGAACACGACCAGCGCCGAGGTGAGCCAGCACAGCGCCAGGACGACGCCGGTCACGACGACCGCCGCCAGAGTGCGTCCCGGGCGCCGCCGCCAGCCGCGCAGGTTGGCAGCGATCGGGTTGCCGGGTCCGGCCGCGGCCGCCACCAAGAGGTACGGAGTCGCTGCGGCCACCAGCAGTCCCGGAACGGTCCACAGGGCCGCACCCATCCCGATCGCGACGAGTAGCAGCACCGCCCACCCGGCCGTCGGTGCCCCCCGGGACCGCCAGTGCGCCAGGACTCCGGACCAGCGGATCCGGCCGTGCCCGGCCGCCACAGTGGCCGCCGAAAGCAGCAGCGTCAGGCCGACCAGCAGCACCAGCAACGAGGCGACCGCGGTCCCGATCAGGGCGAGCGTGGCCCCATCGGGATAGCCCGGAGCAACCAGGACCGCTTGCAGGGCGGCATGCACCACCACGACCGGTCCGACGACGGCGCTGGCTCGTACGGCGTTGCGCAGGCCGGCTGCTGGTGCATCACCCGAGCGCGAGCTCACGATCCGCTCCCCGATTCGATGGCCGACTCGCCGCGGGCGACCTTGTCCAGCACGTCCTGCACGGGCCCGTCGTACACCTGGCGATCCCCAACGACGACGACCATCGTCAACGGCTTCTGCGTCGGCGCGCTCACCCGGATCGCCGCGCCGTCGGTCGTCTCCCCGGTGCACTCGTGCATGCCCGAGGAGGTCGCGCAGACCGGTACGACGCTCACCGGCACGTCCGCTGCCAGCAGCACGTCGATCGAGGCGGCTCGCACCGTGGTCAACGCGTCGCCGCTGACCGGGGCCAGCGCCGCGACCTGGGAGCACCCGGCCAGCGTCACCGCGGTGAGGAACATCACCGTGGGACCTGTCAACGACCTGCCGACCGGACGGACTCCAGCCGACCCGGGCCGGCTCATGCGGGCCACCCCCGTTCGTAGGCGACGAGCCGAGCCCGTGCGGCAGCCTGCTCGCGCTCCAGATCCGCATCGGTGATCGAGGCCAGCTCGAACGGTGCCGGCAGCAAGAGCTCGGTGTTGCGGTCCAGCGGAGAACCCAGCCGCATCGTCGGATTCTCCACCCAGTCGTTGGCGGACAACTCCCGGCTGATGGCCGCGAGCGAGGTCGGGTCGTAGGAGTCTGTGGCGGCAACTGCCGGGGACGCATGGTCGACCACGGTCGTGAACAGCGACAGCGTCCCATCCCGGTTGTCGACGAACTCGATGAGTTGCTGCTGCTGGGGGAAATCGATGCAGGAGGCTGTGGTGATCTCCCACAGACCGCCACCGTCGGAACGGGGATGTGCCTGGATGGTGTGCACGTGGGTGTGCCCGTTGAGCCAGGCGACGCAGACCGGGAACTCCAGCAGCATGGCGATGAACTCTTCGGCGTGATGCAGCGTCTGGCTGGGTCCGATGACCGGTGTCGCGGAGTTCTCCAGGGTCAGGCTGTTGTGATGGCTCAAGATGATGGCGAGTTTGCGGTCCCTGGTCGCCTGCTCGAGTTGTCCGCGCAGCCAGGTGAATTGGTCGTCGGGGACGGCTCCGTCCGGGCCGGCGACGTGGTTGCAGGTGTCCAGCCCGAACGCCCGTACGTACGGACCGAGGTCCGCCGACCACCAGGTCTGACTGGTCTCGATGTTGCGCGGGGTGAAGCCGTGACCAATCGGGCCGGGGTTCGGGCGAGTGTTGAGGTGTTCGCTCATGAACTGCATCCGGTCGAACAGCCGGCGGGCTGGGTCCGGGGTCACGCTGCGGATCCCAGACTGGCGGCCCAGGTTCGTCGTCACAGTGTCGAACAGTCGCTGGACGGGCGAGATGTCGGCGGCCAGACCACCCAGATACGTTCCCGCGAGCGCCGGCCAGGTGGCCGCCTTACGGTCGCCGATGGCCCAGGCGCGCAGGCCGTCGTCGACGCCGAGGGTGCCCAGATAGAGCGCATCGTGGTTGCCGTACACCGAATACCACGGCACCGGCAGGCCCACCGACGGAACCGGTGTGGCGACCGCCCCGGTCAGCATGCCGGGGAACGCCGGGAACCCGTTGGCGCCGAATACATCGCGGCCTGGGTCGTCAGGGTGATAGGCATAACTGGCCTCGGGCCAGGCCTGCACCCCGTCGTAGATCCCGACCGCGCCGCTGTTCGCAGTGACCGTGCCGCCATCGAGAACGTCGATGTACCAGCGCAGTTCCAGTTCGGAGATCATGTCCGCGCTGTCGCCGGTGACCACCGCCGCGGTCATCGGTGCACCGGTCAGCGGGCTCGTACGCAGGTCACTGACGGCAGCGACCATGGCGGCCGTGACCTGGATGGTCAGTGGATCCTGCGGTCGGAACGCCCCGGCCCATAGGTCGTGGCTCTGGGCCTGCATCGGTTCCAGCCGGGCGGGGGACTGAGCGTCCATCACGTGGATGTCGGAAAAATGGCCCAGGTAGGCCAACGAGCGGCGACGGCTGCTGCGCGCCGGGTCCAGGCTACGACCCAGCAGGTCCACCCGCGGCAGGTACGGCTCCCCGGCCGCGCCGACCAGGGTGCGGTATTGCCCCCTGGAATCCCGCGAGAGCCGAATCGTCTCCACCAGGGTGCTGCGGGCCTTGGTCGGGCGCACTGGTGCGGCGAGGATGTCTCCCAGTAACGGGGCGGGCACCTGCCAACCAACCGACAACGCGGCCACCGAGGCGAGAAACTCCCGCCGGGACAAGCCAGCCACCCGAACTCCCTCCCGGCCTGGTACGGAACGACGCAGGCCCGGCGCGAGAACGTAGCAACGCACCGCAGCGGTGCGGGTGACTTCAGGCCGATATTCTCTGCGCGGTTCGTCGGCGGAGACCGGCGCGAGGCATCGGGGAGGCGCCGTGGACACGGCCCGCAACCTGCCCGTGGTGGCCGTGGACGGTCCCGCGGGTTCGGGCAAGTCAAGCGTCTCCCGGGGCGTTGCGACCAGATTGGGGCTGCGTTACCTGGACACCGGCGCGATGTACCGCGCGGTCACCTGGGCGGCGCTGCAGGCTGCACAGGCGGCCCCCGAGCAGTCGGACGCGGCGTTGACCGCTGCGGCCCGGGGGGCCGTCCACGACTTGGTCGTCGGCACGGATCCGAGCGCACCGGTGTTCCGGATCGACGGGCACGATGTCACCGCGGCCATCCGTACCCCCGAGGTGACCCGCGCGGTGAGTCGAGTGAGCGCGCTGCCCGAGGTACGGGAGGCCCTGGTTGCCCGACAGCGGGCCGAGGTTGCCGCCGCCCTGGCCGCAGGGGTCGGCGTCGTCGTGGAGGGCCGCGACATCGGGACCGTCGTGCTCCCCGCAGCCCGGCTCAAGGTGTTCCTGACAGCGGATCCGGAAGTTCGGGCCCGACGGCGGGCCGCGGAGGTGGACGCCGAGGTGGCGGCCACGGCTGCCGACCTGCGCCGCCGGGACGCCATCGATACCGGCCGGGCGGCGTCACCGTTACGCCCGGCCGATGATGCGGTCCCGGTCGATGCGACCGAACTCACGCTCCCGCAGGTTATCGAGCGGGTCGTGGGGCTGGTCCGGGAGCGCTGGTGAGGTTGTCTGTGGTCGTCGGCGTCCGCATCGGCACGTACGGTCAGGCCATGCTGCCCATCTCGCCCATCGCCGAGGCCTGCCCGGTGCTGCTGTGACCGGACCCGAAGACCGGCGTCCTGACGATAACGCCGCCTGGATCGCGGTCGACGACCAAGCTGAGATGGACGCCGTCGATTTCGGTGCAGCAGATGCTGATGTCGATTCCGATGCCGATGCTTCGGAGGAAGAACTGGCCCAGGCGGCATACAACGCCGCGGTGGCCGAGTTCGGTGACCTCGACGCACCCGACTGGTGGCAGGACGACGAGGGTCCGCTGCCGGTGGTCGCGGTGGTCGGTCGCCCCAACGTGGGTAAGTCGACGCTGGTCAACCGGATCCTGGGCCGCCGGGAGGCCGTGGTCGAGGATGTCCCCGGTGTCACCCGCGACCGGGTCGGATACACCGCCGACTGGTCGGGCCGGCGATTTCGTCTGGTGGACACCGGCGGTTGGGAGGTCGACGCGCGCGGTCTGGCGGCGCGGATCGCCGCGCAGGCCGAGCGGGCCATCGCCGACGCCGATGTCGTGATGTTCGTCGTGGACGCCACCGTGGGCGCCACCGACACCGATGAGGCCGTCGTCAAGGTTCTACGCCGCGCCGGATCCCCGGTGGTCCTGGTCGCCAACCGGGTGGACGACATGCGGACCGAGGCGGACGCCGCCACGCTATGGTCCCTCGGCCTGGGCGAGCCACATCCGGTGTCCGCCCTGCACGGGCGAGGTAGCGGGGATCTGTTGGACGCCGTGCTCGCCGTCCTGCCCGAGCAGGGCTCGGGTGTCGGTCGGCCTCGGGGACCCCGCCGCGTCGCCCTGCTGGGCAAGCCGAACGTCGGGAAGTCCAGCCTGCTCAACCGCATGGTTGGGCACGAGCGTTCGGTCGTCGACGACAAAGCCGGAACCACCGTCGACCCGGTGGACGAACTGGTCGAACTCGGTGGAAGGCAATGGGAGTTCGTCGATACGGCTGGTATCCGTCGGCGGGTCCACGAGGCGAGCGGACACGAGTTCTACGCCAGTTTGCGCACCCGCGCCGCGTTGGAGAAGGCCGAAGTTGCGGTGGTTCTGGTGGACGCCAGCGATCCGCTGACCGAGCAGGACACCCGCATTCTGTCGATGGCGCAGGAGGCCGGTCGGGCCATTGTTATTGCGTACAACAAATGGGACCTCGTGGATGAGGAACGCCGCCGTTATCTGGAACGGGAGATCGAGCGCGACCTGGTCCAGGTGCAATGGGCGCCGCGGGTCAACGTCTCGGCCCTGACCGGTCGGCACGTCGATCGACTCGTCCCCGCGTTGGATCTGGCACTGGGCGGCTGGGAGACCCGCGTGGCGACGGCTCGACTGAACTCGTTCCTGGGTGACCTCGCGGCCGCGCATCCGCATCCCCTGCGGGGCGGGAAACAGCCGCGCGTCCTGTTCGCCACCCAGGCGGGGAACCGACCACCCACGTTCGTGCTGTTCACCAGCGGTTTCCTGGAGGCCGGGTATCGCCGTTTCGTGGAGCGGCGGCTGCGCGAGGAGTTCGGTTTCGTGGGTACCCCGATCCGAATCACCGTACGGGTGCGGGAAAAGCGCCGCCGTGGTTGAGACCGAGCACCATGGGCACCTGCCAGCGGGTGGTCTGTCTGCAGGTGTTCTGTCGGCATGGACCCTGGAGCAGGTCGATGAGGGAATCATTGTCCTGAATCGCGAGTGGCTGATCACGTATGCCAACGCCACAGCCGCGAAACTCGTTGCTGCTGACCCGGCCGCCCTCGTGGGACAGAGCTTCTGGGCGGTCTTCGACCGCGCCGAGGGTACCGAGTTCGACCGGGCCTACCGGCGGGCGATGGCGACCGGCAAGCCGGAGATGTTCGAGGCTTATTACGGTCCGCTGACCGGTTGGTTCGAAGTCCGCGCTCTGCCGTTGGCGGCCCAACTCGTCCTACTGTTCCGTAACATCAACGCTCGCAAGGAATCCGAAGGCGAGCGCGATCGACTCCTCCTCTCACTCGAACACTCCGTGGATCGTGGCCGCCGCCTGCTGGCACTGACCGAACGTCTCACGACGGCAGTCACCGTCGACGACGTGGCGTCTGCAGTCACCAACTCGGTGCGCACCGACGTTCGGGCGGTCTTCGCCGGTATCGCGCTGATCACTTCTGACGGGGAGGCCCTGCACTACATCAGCCTCGACCCCCTGCCCGTCGAGACGGCGCAGGAGTGGGGGGGCAACTTCCTGCTGACCCGGTCGGCCCCCCCGACCGTGGCCGTACGCAGCGGTCGACCGCTCTTCCACCCCAGCATCGACGAGGCGCTGGCCGAGTTCCCGCACATGGCTGACGACTTCCGTACGGCCGGTGCCGAGGCACTCATCCACCTGCCGCTGGTGGCGACCGGCAGCGCGTTGGGGGTCCTCGCACTCACCTGGGACACGGCCCAGACGTGGAGTGTGGAGGAACGTGCCTACTTCTTGACCGTGGCTCGATACGTCGGGCAGGCCCTGCAGCGGGCGCTGCTTTTCGAGGCCCAGCGGGATGGCATGCGGACGTTGCAGGCGGCCGTGCTGCCGGACTCGCTGCCGCCGTCGCCGGGACTGGAGCTGGCTGCCTCCTACCGACCGGCCGAGCAGTCCTTGCATGTAGGCGGTGACTGGTATGACGTCCTCGTCCTGCCGGACGGGAGTACGGCCCTGATCGTGGGCGACGTGGCCGGGCATGGGGTCCCGGCGGCAGCGGTGATGGCGCAGGTGCGGCATACGTTGCGCGCCTACCTGTTGCGGGGTGACGACGTCGGGACCGTGCTCGCGCAGACCAACGATGCGCTGCTGATAGGTGGCGGGTCGGCCCTGGCCACAGTGGTGCTAGCGCGACTCGACACCGGGCGGAGCCAGCTGTCCGTGGCCCGAGCCGGGCACCCGCCCGTGGTGATCGTGGACGACTCCGGCGGTCAGGTGCTGGACCCGCAACACCAGTACGTCGGTGTCATGCTCGGCGTCGTCGCGGGGGCGACCTATCCCGTCCACACCGTGCCCCTACAACCCGGTGCGACGGTGCTGCTCTACACCGACGGACTGATCGAGGACCGCGTTTCCAGCGTCGACGAGGGCATCGAGATCCTGGCGCACACCGCCGGGACGTTGCTGCATGCCGGGCCGCCGACGCAGCCCCTCGAACACATCGTCGATCTCCTGGTGCGGGCGGTCCTGGGTGGCCGCGGCGCTGACGACGACATCTGCGTCCTGGCCGCCACACTGAGCGGGACCAGCGAAGACACCGACCCACAGGTGCCCTTGGCTCGGGCGGCCACCTGAGCCGACCCGGCTGTTGTCCTACGCGCCGCCGGTTCAATCTGAGGAACCGGCAGACTGGCCGCCATGGCGATGACTGTGGCGGTGACCGGGCCGACGGGTGAGATTGGTCGGGCGACGGTGGACGCGTTAGAGCGGTCCCCGGACGTGGCGCGCATCGTCGGCATGGCCCGCCGCCCTTTCGACCCGGCGGCGTACGGCTGGAGACATACGGATTACCGGCAGGGGGACGTCTGCGACCCGGTTGCTGTCGCGGACCTGGTGCGCGACGTCGACGTTGTCATCCACCTGGCGTTCTCGATCATGGGGTCGCGGGTCGAGTCGGCGCGGGTGAACCTGACCGGTACGCGGGTTGTCGCAGAGCAGACCGCGGCTGCTGCCCGGCCCAGCCGCTTGGTCTACACCTCCTCGGTTGCGGCCTACGGCTACCACCAGAACAACCCGCAGCCGCTCACCGAGGACGTCCCCGCGGCGGGCTCACCGGGGCACTACTACTCCACGCAAAAGGCCGAGTCTGAACGCCTCGTCGCCGCCGCGACCGCGGGCACGGACCTGCGGGTGTTCGTCCTGCGGCCGTGCGTGGTGGCCGGACCACGGGCTACGGCGCTGGCCGATGAGATGCCGTGGCGGCAACTCGGGCGCCGACTCCCCACCGCAGTCCAGCAGTTGCTGGCCGATCTCCCGGGGCGGGCACTGCTCCCCGACCCTGGGGTGCCGCTGCAACTGGTCCACCACGACGACGTGGCCGATGCCATCGTCGAGGCGACGGTCGGTGCCGCCGCTGGTGGGGCGTACAACCTGGCGGGCGAGGGAACGATCAGTCTCAGTGATGTCGCGCGAGCGATCGGCGCCGTCCCGGTTCCGGTGCCCGGTCGGGCGGCTGGTGCTGTCACCGATGTGCTTGCCCGACTGCCGTGGCTGCCGCCGGAGGTCGAGTGGCTGCAGGCGGTACGGATCCCGATGCTGATGGACACCCGGCGGGCTCGAGAAGCACTCGGCTGGCGACCGCAGTGGACGTCCGCGCAGACCCTGCAGGAGATGGCCGAGGGGTTGCGTCGACGGCTGGAGTGAACACTGGCCGCATCCGGCGTTGCCCGCGTACCGTGCTCGCCGCGGGGCAGTACATCGCGGGGCTGAATGTGAGGAGGCAACATGCCGAACGCCGATCTGGTCCTCGAGGGCGGTGGGGTCAAGGGGATCGCCCTGGCGGGAGCGATCAGTGTCTTGATGGAGCGCGGGTACGAGTTCAAGAAGGTGGCCGGCACCTCTGCCGGGTCGATCGTCGGCGCGTTGGTCGCCGCCGGGTACAGCCGCGACGAACTCGTCTCCACCGTGAACTCCATTGACTACCGGCAGTTCCAGGACGGCTCCGTCTGGGAGCGGTTCCTGGTGGGGAAGGTGTTGGCGCTGCTGACGCGGCATGGCATTTACCGCGGTGACTACCTGACGTCGTGGCTCGGCGAGGCGCTGGAATCGCATGGCGTACGTACCTTCGCGGACCTTCGCTATATCGACCTGGACCATCCCGCGAAGGACCCAGATCGAGCTTTTCGCTTGGTGGTCAACGCTTCCGACATTACCTCGGGGGCATTGACGCAACTGCCCTGGGACTATCGGACGCGGTATGGTCGGGACCCGGGCGAGACCCCCGTCGTGGAAGCGGTGCGGGCGTCGATGTCGATCCCGTTCTTCTACCGACCGGTCATCACTCGGGACGCCGAACGTCGCAAGCACTGGGTCGTTGATGGCGGGATGCTGTCCAACTTCCCCATCGGCTTGTTCGACGCGCCGCCCGGGGTCACCCCGCGCTGGCCGACGTTCGGCATCAAGCTATCCAGTCGCCCGGATGCGGTAGCGCGCTCCATCGCGAACACGATTCAGGGCACGGTGAGCATGAGTCTGGCCATGCTGAACACCCTCACCGGGTTCTACGACCGAATGCACATCGACGACCCTTCAGTCATCGTGCGGACGATCTTCGTGGATACCGGTGACGTGAAGGCCACGGACTTCGGCCTGACTGCGACCCAACGGGACCGCCTCTTCGACAACGGACGCGCCGCCGCGCTGAAATTCCTCGACGGTGACGGTGATCAACCCGGCTGGGACTGGGAAAACTACATCGCGACGTTCCGATCCGGACCTGCGTCGTTGCCCGACGGTTCCAGCCACCCGGCAGCCGGTTCGGGATCCGCGGGTCGGTAGGTATGCGACGCACCGCCTGGCTGTTCGTCGCCGCCCAGTTTGCGCTGCTCGGCCTGATCGTGTTTCTCCCTGGTGGTGACGCTTGGTCCGCGCCGGCCTGGCTCGGCGCCGGCGCGCTGCTCGCGATCGCCGCGGGACTAGTGACCATGGCGGTCGCCGGGCTCGGTCTCGGCCGCGGGCTGACCGCAGCGCCGTTGCCCAATGAGCACGCCCGGCTGCGGACCGGTGGCCTGTACGCCCTCGTCCGGCACCCGATCTACAGCGGCCTGCTGCTGTTCTGCCTCGGTGAGGTCCTCCGATCCCGCAGCGAATGGGTGGCCGTCGCGGGGGTCCTGCTCGTCGCTCTCATCAACGTCAAAGCGCGGTGGGAGGAGCATCGATTGGCGGAGCATTTCCCGGACTATCCGGACTACTCGGCCACGACGCCGCGCTTCATCCCTCGGCCTTGGGCACGCGCATAACCGGTCTGCGGCTCGTTCGCTGCCAACAGCAATCCCTACAGCAACGGTGCTTGGTCCGCTGACCGTTCTTGCGCATAGGAATCAGCGGGACACACTCACCGACCAAGCGGGCCGGAGACCTCCTCCGACCCGCCTCGGCCGGGTCGCCCGGCGTGCGCGCCCGGGGGCATGTCAACCAGGGTGACGACTCACGTGCCGCCAGCTAGGTCGCCGGCAGCGGGGTGACCTGCCCCCCCGTCAGCACCACCGTCGGCGCCGGTGTCCGCCCCACCGTCGACACCGACCCCGCGGTCTGCACCTCCGTCTGCGCCTCCGTCTGCACTGCCGTCTGCACTGCCGTCTGCACTGCCGTCCGCGCCGCCGTCCGCGCCGCCGTCCGCGCCGGCCGCCATCCGCGCGGTGATGTCGTCGTTCTCGCTCACCTGGTCCACCCTTCTGTTTCACCGACCGTCGGCCGCCCCACACTAGGGGCCGAGCGGCGTCGGTATGCCGTTACGACTCCGTCTCCAGAACGAGTGGGGTGATCGCGGTGGGCGGCGCAGCGTCCGGGTTCGACGGGTATGACTGCTGCTCCCATCCCGACATCTCCCGCCGGTGGACAGCGCCGCTGGCCGGATCAACGGCACACAAGTAAATCCAGCCACCGAGCACCAGGCGCCGTACGGACTCCTGACGGGGAGGGAAGATACATGCAATTTCATACCTGTAAAGTCCGTCGTATATAGGGCACACTGGTCACATGTCGCCATCGACCTCCGCGCGACCGAGCCAACCCGAGCACGCCGACTCCGCGGCCCACGGCTGGACCGTGCTGAGCAACCATGGCCGGGTGCTGTTGCTACTCGCCCGGCGACCGGACCTGCGCCTACGGGATTTGGCCCACCAGGCAGGAATCACCGAACGATCGGCGTCCTCGATCGTGAGTGACCTGGCGGCCTCCGGCTACCTCACCAAGGTCCGGGATGGTCGTCGCAATACCTACGTAGTACATCCGGACCGGCCTTTCCGGCATCCCGCCGAGGCCGATCACGCGGTGGGTGAACTGATCACCGTGTTCACCGAGGAGGCTAACTCGGAGCACGAGTAGCGCGCGTTGAGCGGTGGGGGAGCCGAGGTGGCTCCTGTCGTGTGCCCGGTCGACTTGTGCGCCTGGTCGTCGATTCGTATACCCTCGGGGGTATACGATGCACACTCTCCGACGAAAGGGCGCCAAGAATGTGTCGACAGGTGACGTGCCGTAAGTGCGGCAAGGCGTCGTGGGCCGGCTGTGGCCAGCACGTGAACCAGGTGATGGCCGGCGTGTCGAAGTCCAAGCGCTGTTCCTGCCCGCCGACGCCATCGCTGGTGGAGCGGTTGTTCGGGGGTCGCAAGAGCAAGGTCTGAAGCGTGGAGGTGCAGCAGCGCCGTCGGGCTAGCGCAGCGACGCGCAGGCGTTGCGGAACCGACGAGCGGAGGACCCATGGGCAAGGTCTGAAGCGTGGAGGTGCAGCAGCGCCGTCGGGCGGCGATAACCAGGGTCGTACGGTGCGGGGCAACCCAGTCGGCCAGGGCCCAGGAGGAGCAGACGTGAACGTTCCCACGCAGTCAGCGTCGGATGCGACAACTCCGCAGCGGGCAACCGATACGTCCGCACCGGTCACCAGGTATGCCGATACCAATGGGATACGGCTGGCGTACGAGACCTTCGGGGCATCGGACCGTCCGCCGGTGCTGCTGATCATGGGGCTGGGCACCCAGATGATCGCCTGGCCGGATGAGATGTGTCAGGACATCGCGGACCGGGGGCACTACGTCATCAGGTTCGACAACCGTGATGTCGGTCTGTCCACGCATTTACATGGGGTCGAGCCGCCGTCCATCGCCGCCTCAATGTCGCGACGGCAGAATCCGCCATACACCCTGGACGATATGGCCGACGACGCCGTCGGACTCATGGATGTGCTCGGGCTAGAGTCCGCGCATGTGGTCGGCGCGTCACTCGGCGGTTTCATCGCCCAGACGGTCGCGATCAGGTATCCGCAGCGTGTCCGTAGCCTGACGCTGATCATGACCTCGACCGGGTCGCAACTCGTTGGCCGATCCCGGCCGACGCTGATGGCGGCCTTCTTCCGGCGGCGTCCGGCGCCCGGCCGAGAAGCAGCCATCGAGGCCACGATCGAGACCTTCCGGGCAATCGGCTCACCCGGATTTCCACCCGATCAGGAGCACCTGCGGGACCTGGCCGCACGCTCCTACGACCGGGCCTACGACCCCAACGGTTACCTGCGGCAACTGGCCGCGATCCTGGCGCAGCCGAACCGTACCGATGCCTTGGGCCGGTTGCGGATGCCGGTGACTGTCATCCACGGATTGTCCGATCCGCTGGTGTCCTCCAGCGGCGGCCGAGCGATTGCCAAGGCGGTCCCGCGATCACGGCTGGTGGCGTTCAACGGGATGGGGCACGACCTGCCAAGGGATCTGTGGCCGCAGTTCGCCGACGAGATCTGTTCGCTTGCAGCCAGCGCCGAACGCGCCGCAACCTCCTGAACTCCAAAGACCCGACCTACACCGTCAACACGGTCAGCTCCGCCGGATCGAGTCGGACCCACACGTGCGAGTCCAACCGCAGGCCGTCGGCCACCAGGTCCAGGCCGACCCGGGCGGACAGCGGTACGGGGGCGGCGAGGACAGCCTTGGCGTGGTCGCCGACCGCCTCGATACCCGCGACGGTGGACGCCCAGGAATCGTCTGGCCGCGCGGCATGCCGGGGGAGGATCTGCACCGCGGACGGGGAGCAGATGACGTCCACCGGTCCGTCCGGGCCGGCCGCTGCGGGCACGTCGACCCCGTCGGCGAGGCGGACCACACCGTTGGTACGCATGCCGCGCACCAGGTTCCGGCCCACCAGGGCGGCAGCATGCCGGGTACGCGGATGGCTTCGCAGGCCGTCCGGCGTGGTGGTCTGGATGACCTGACCGTCGTCGAGGACCACCACTCGGTTGGCCAGGGCCACCACGTCCAGCAGGTCGTGGGTGACCAGCACCGCGACCCCGTCGAAGGCGTCCAACCGGCGGCGCAGATCGCTGCGGATTGTCAGCCGGCTCTCCGCGTCCAGCGCACTCATCGGTTCGTCCAGCAACAGCAGGTCCGGATCGACCGCTAACGCCCGGGCCATCGCGACCCGTTGCGCCTGACCACCGGACAGCGTGACCGGTCGGGCTGCTGCGAGGTGCTCCACCCCGGCGGCCTGCAGCCAAGCGACCGCCTGCTCGCGCGCCTCCCGTCGGTTGAGTCCCTGTCGGCGCAGGCCGTACGCGACGTTGTCCAGCACGTTCAGGTGCGGAAACAGTTCCAGCGACTGGAACAGATATCCGATCCGTCGGCGATGGGCCGGAACCCATTGGCGGGCAGCTGGTTCGTCGACGACGACGCCGCCGATCTCTACCCGGCCGCTGCGTACCCGACGCAATCCGGCCAGCGTCTGCAGCGCGGTGGACTTTCCCGAGCCGTTGGGTCCGACCAGCGCGACGACATCACCCGGGTCCGCCCGCAGGTCGATGTCCAGGACGAATCGGCCTAGGTCCACCGATCCAGCCAGGTGCACCCGGCGAGCTCGCTCGCTCATGTCGCCCCCATTCCGCGCCAGCGACCCCGGGCCAGTACCAGCATCGCCACGGTCGGAGTCAGCAGCAGCAGACTCAACAGGATCGCCTGCTCCAGATCGGTCTCCAACGCTAGGAAGGTCGCCAGTGGCAGGGTCTGCGTACGCCCTGGCAGGTTGCCCGCGAAGGTCACCGTGGCGCCGAACTCACCCATCGATCGCGCCCAGGCCAGGACGGTCCCGGCGACCAGGGACGGCAGGATCAGCGGCAGCGTCACCGTCCGGGTCACGACGGTCGGACTCGCACCGAGGGTGGCCGCGGCGTTCTCCATCTGCCTGTTCACCGAGGCGAACGCGCCCTCCAAGGTGACGACCACAAACGGCAGCGCCACATAACTCACCGCCACGATGACGCCTGCGGTGCTGAACGGCAGTCGGAGCCCAAACCAGTTGTCCAGAGCCCCGCCGACCAGACCGCGCCGGCCCAACGCGGCGAGCAGTCCGATGCCGCTCACGATCGGTGGCAGCAGCAGCGGAACCACCACGATGGCCCGGATCAATGGTTTGCCGGGCAGCGACTGACGGGCCAAGAGCCAGGCCAGCGGCAGGCCCAGCAAGAGCGCCAGGATCGTCGAGCCGGTGGCGCACAGCACCGAAAGTCGCAGGGCGTCCCCAACTCCGGGTCGGGTCAGTCGTTCACCGAGATCCCCCCAGGGTGCACGCACGATCAAACCGAGCAACGGCAGTATCAAGAAGATGGCCCCGAGGGACCCGAGCACCCAGATGACGATGGGGGTGGCTCGGGTCCCTGCGGAGTCACGGCGGGCAATCCGCATCACAGCGGACCGAAACCCACTCCGGTGAACAGTGCAGCACCCTCCGGTGTGGTCAGGAAGTCCAGGAACGCCTGTGCCAGCGTGGGATCGGTGGAGGCGCCCAATTCGACCGCCAGCACCTGGGAGGTCGTGACCACAGCCGCGTCGATCGGAATCGCGGTGACCTTGTCACCGCCGGTCTTGATGTCGGGGGCGAAGACCACTCCGAGGTCCACCTCGCCCGTGGCCACCTTGGTGACCACGCCGGGAGAACCGCCCGGTTCGAGGGAGTCGGCCTCGATCGTCACGTCAGCCTTCTTGGCCAAGGCGTCGGTGAGTTTCCCGCAGGGCAGTTCTGCGGCGCAGACGGCGATGGTGAGAGCCTTCTTACCCAGGTCGGCCACCCCGGTGACCTTTCCGGGGTTGTCAGCCGGGACCACCAGGGCTAGGACGTTGGTGGCCACCGGTTCGGGAGTTCCGGTGGTGAGTTCCTTGCCCTGCGCCATCTTCATGGTGCCTTCGTCCGGGGTGAGCAGCACGTCGGCCGATACCCCTTCGGACAGTTGACTGAGCAGGGTGGGAATGTGGGCGTAATTCATGGTCACCGTGACCTGGGGATTGGCGGCCTCGAACGCGGCCTTCGCCTTGTCCAGCGCGGCCTTCAACGGGCCCGGTGCCATGACGGTCATGGCACCGGCCAGTGCTTCGGAACTGGTGGGCGAGGCGTCGGCAGCCGGACTGCTGGACGCTGCCGTGCCGGTAGCTGCAGGGACAGATGTATCGGGTGCGGCAGAGCTGCCGCAGCCGGTCAGGACGGTGATCGCGGCCAGGGCGACCACCCCGCCGGCGCGAGAACGAATGGGCATGGTTGAACCTTCGATGAGGTGCTGCGTGGGTATGCGGTAGCACGGCCGGACACTCGCCAGGCCGATCACCGCGGGGCCGGAGTCTCAGCAGAATGCCGGTGGCCCGCGACGCAGCACTTCTCGCGTCAGCAGCATCGGGCGGGCGTCGAAGGGTGGCCGGGTGGACCCGCCCAGCAGTCGTGGGCTGCCCGGGACGGTCCGTACCGCGTCCGGCAGCCGAGTCAGCCCCGCAGCGAGAGCGGCGAGCAGCAGCAGGAGCCAGTACTCACCCCAGCGCAGCAGGCCCGCGGTCAGTGGCACGGCCACTGCGTGGTTGGTGAGCATTTCGGCATCGGGTAGCAGGGCGTGGTTCATCGGCATCAGTTCGACAGCCGCCGGCATCGCGGGGTGTCCGGTCATCCCGGGGGTCATCCCGCTGACCAGCCCCGGTGCCGGCCTGGAGTGCCCAGCACCTCCTGCTGCACTCATCGAGTGCGCCGCCGTAGCCGCCAGCAGCACATGGATGCCGGCCTGCGTGCCGATCAACACAGCCAGCAGGCGGCCGAGCCCCCACTCCCGTCTCGACAGTGCCACCCCCAGAGGAATGCACCCGGCCAGCAGCCCGATCAGGGTTGGCAGGGCGAGGCTCCCACCGGCCGATGTATGCGCGGCTGATGCGAGTCCCACCACCATGACGCCGACCACAGCGCCGCGACCCAGCCGCAGGGCCACCCCGGTGGTGCTCGTGGCGCCATGCGACGTGCGCGGGTGCGGTCGGCGGAAACTCGCCGGCATCGCCCCTCCGCGGTCGCCTGCTGTGTCCCGTTGCCTGACCTACCCGCATGCTGACAGTCGTGGGGTGACGCCCGGCACCCCCCTTCGGTTCGATTCCCCGTGACCTTGGACCCGTTCCCGGGCCTAACCTGCCCCCATGACCTTCCAGGGTTGGCCGGCGGAGGCGATCGAGTTCTTCGAGGGTCTGGAGGCGGACAACTCCAAGGCGTACTGGTTCGCGCACAAGCCGGTATACGAGCAGGTCGTGCGGGCCCCCATGCAGGCCCTGATCGACGACCTTGCCGACGAGTTCGGCCCCGGCAAGATCTTCCGGCCGCATCGGGACGTACGGTTCAGCAAGGACAAGACCCCGTACAAGACCACCGTGTCCGCCATGGTGGGTCTGGGCTATGTCCAGCTGTCCGCTGATGGGTTGCTGGTGGGCAGCGGGCACTACGAGATGTCCAAGCAGCAGCTGGAGCGCTACCGCGCGGCCGTGGATGACGAGCGCACCGGAACCGAACTGCAGCGGCTGATCGCGAGGATGACGAAGGCCGGCGTGCCGGTGGTCGGCCACCGCAGCCTGAAGACGGCGCCGCGCGGTTGGCCCAGTGACCACCCGCGGATCGAGTTGCTGCGGCATAAGGGGTTGACCGCCTGGCGCGAGTGGCCGGTCGAGCCCTGGTTGGGCACCGCCGCGGCCGAAGAGCGCATCGTCACGGTTCTGCGCACCGCCGAGCCGTTGCGCCAGTGGTTGTCGGAGCGCGTCGGGGACGACGCCTTCGGGTAGGCCGCTTCTTCGTTGTGCGCAGGTTCCCCCCCCCGATCCGCCGAACAGGCGAGAAGTCGGTCGCCGGGTGGGTGGCCCGGTTCACCGTGGAGTGCCTGCCATGCCTGCTCCTGTGTCTGGTCGCCGCGCTTGGCCGCAACTGTCCGTCGGATCGAAGATCATCTCTGGGATGCTGGCGGTCGCCAACCACACCGCTGTGCAGTCGGTCATCGCCGACTCCGACGTGCTCGCGACCTCCGCGGCGGACCTCGTGACCGCCAGCCAGCAGATGTCAGCCATGGCTGCCGAGACCGGTGACCAGGCCTCGACCGCGGCGACCGCGGCCGAGGACGTCTCGATCCGGGTGCAGACCGTGGCCGCCGGTACCGACCAGATGGGCGCCTCCATCGGGGAGATCAGTGCCAACGCCGCCCAGGCCGCGCAGGTGGCCGCGGATGCCGTACGGGTGGCGCAGGAGACGACCAGCACCGTGGAGGAACTCAGCCGTTCCTCGGCCGAGATCGGCGATGTCGTCAAGGCCATCAAGGCGATCGCGGATCAGACGAACCTGCTCGCGCTGAACGCGACCAAGGCCTCAGCGGCCAGCGTCGAGGCGATCGGCCGCACCCAGCAGGCGGCGGATGAAGTGGGCGCCATCTCGGCCCGCATGCGGTCCACCATGGCTGTCTTCCAGGTCTGATCCCCATACTGGATGGCCACATGTTGAGACGTCCGTGTCAGCCCGTGGACGGTTCGCTAGCGTGCCGACCATGGCGAGCACCTTAGATCTGGCGGTCATCCCCGGCGACGGCATCGGCGCGGAGGTCGTCGCCGAGGCTCTCAAGGTTCTGGACGCGGTGGCGGCGACCCATGACGTCACGGTCACGACGACGCCGTACGACCTGGGCGCGACGCGCTACCTGGCCACTGGAGAACTGCTTCCCGAGGAGACGATTGCCGCGCTCAAGCGGCATGACGCGATCCTGCTCGGCGCGATCGGGGACCCTCGGGTGGCACCGGGAGTGCTGGAGCGGGGTGTGCTGCTGCCGCTGCGGTTCGCGCTGGATCACCACGTGAACCTGCGCCCCGTGCGGCTGTTCCCCGGGGTCGCCTCACCGGTCGCCGGCAAGGGTCCGGCGGAGATCGACTTCGTGGTGTGCCGGGAGGGCACCGAGGGTCCGTACGCGGGTGCCGGGGGTTTCCTGCGCAAGGGGACTCAGCACGAGATCGCCACCGAGGTCAGCGTCAACACCGCATTCGGGGTAGAGCGAATCGTGCGGGACGCCTTCGAGCGGGCCACCCGGCGGCGGCACAAGGTGACGCTCGTGCACAAGACCAACGTCATCATCCATGCGGGTGACCTGTGGCAGCGCACCTTCGACCGGGTTGCCGCGGAGTACCCCGACGTGACCACCGACTACTGCCATGTGGACGCGGCCTCGATGTTCTTCCTCACCACCCCCGAGAGGTTCGACGTGGTGGTCACGGACAACCTGTTCGGCGACATCCTGACCGACATCGGCGCCGCGATCGCCGGCGGCATCGGGTTGGCCGCCAGTGGCAACATCGACCCGTCCCGGACGAACCCCAGCATGTTCGAGCCGGTGCACGGGTCGGCCCCCGACATCGCCGGGCGAGGGCTAGCGGACCCGACCGCGGCCATCCTGTCGTTGGCCATGTTGCTGGACCATGTCGGCCTGCCCGCAGCGGCCGCGCAGGTCGAGTCAGCGGTAGCGGCGGACCTGGCCACGCGGTCGGGCGGCACCTCCCGCAGCACTACCGACATCGGCTCTGATATCGCCGCGGCACTGGGTCGCTGAGAGGGTACGGTCGCGGACATGACCGCTAGCACCGTCGCCGGATTCACCCTGCAGCCCAACAACCGCCCGCGATCCGACGTGGACCGCGCAGCCATGCTCGACCAGCCCGGTTTCGGCCGTTACTTCACCGACCACATGGTCTCGGTCGCCTACACCACGACCGAGGGATGGCACGACGCCGCGGTAATTCCGTACGGGCCCATTGCCCTGGACCCGGCGACCATGGCGCTGCACTACGGGCAGGAGATTTTCGAGGGCCTGAAGGCCTACCGGCACGCTGACGGCAGTATTCGGACCTTCCGGCCCGATGCGAATGCGGCGCGTTTCCAGCGGTCGGCCGCTCGGTTGGCGATGCCGGAGTTCCCGGTGGACATGTTCGTGGGTTCTCTGGAGGCCTTGGTCCAACAGGATCTGGATTGGGTCCCGCAGGATCCGGAGAAGTCGTTGTACCTGCGGCCCTTCATGTTCTCCACCGAGGTGGGCCTGGGAGTTCGGCCATCCAACGCCTACCTTTATCTGCTGATCGCCTCCCCAGTCGGCGCGTTCTTCCCGCGGGGCGTGCAACCGGTGACCGTGTGGCTCTCGCAGGACTATGTGCGCGCGGCCAAGGGTGGCACCGGTGAGGCGAAATGCGCCGGCAACTATGCGGGTTCGCTGGTCGCGCAGGCACAAGCAGCCCAGCAGGGCTGCGACCAGGTGGTCTGGCTGGACGCCGTCGAGCACCGCTGGGTTGAGGAGATGGGCGGGATGAACCTGTGTTTCATCTACGGCCGCGGGGACCAGGCCCGGTTGATGACGCCGGAACTCACCGGAACCCTGCTGCCCGGCGTCACCCGCGATTCGCTGCTGATGCTGGCCCGTGAATTGGGTATCCCCGCTGAGGAGGGTCGCATCGATGTCGACTCCTGGCGGGCTGGGTGTGCCGCTGGCGAGATCAGCGAGGTGTTCGCCTGCGGCACCGCCGCAATCATCACGCCAGTTGGGCGTGTCAAGGGCCGCGACGGCGAGTTCTCGGTGGGGGACGGAACACCCGGGCCGGTGACGATGCGGCTGCGGTCGGCGCTGCTGGACATCCAGACTGGCCGCTCAGCAGACACCCACGGCTGGCTGCACACCCTGGCGTAGGCGCGGCGGCCTGTTCTGAGTGGGTGAGTGTCGGCCGGGGAGCGCATATGTGACGGGCGTCACATCAGTGCCTGTGCGCGCGTCCCGCCGGGCACCTGTGGGAGGATGCCGGGCGTGACGCACCACGTCCTGCTCATTTCCTAGCGCGCCGACGACACCCCGTCAGGCGCGCTGACCCCTCCGCCCGTACGGGCGAGGGGTTTTTTCATCCCACCGATCAGCCGCTACCCGGCCACGAGCCTTGCTGCTGGTCGGTTCATCCGCCGGACCACGCTCACCGAGGACACGCCATGACCAGCCGGGATGCCTTCCACGTCTACGACACCACTTTGCGGGACGGGGCTCAGCGGGAGGGAATCTCCTACTCCGTCGAGGACAAGCTCGCCGTTGCCGCTCTGCTCGACTCCTACGGCGTGGCTTTCATCGAGGGCGGTTGGCCCGGCGCGATGCCCAAGGACACCGAGTTCTTCGCTCGCGCCGCGGTCGAACTGAATCTGCGGCACGCCGAGTTGGTCGCCTTCGGGGCGACCCGCAAGGCCGGGGTTCGCGTTGCGGATGATGCGCAGGTCCGCGCTCTGGTGGACTCCCTCGCCCCGGTGGTCACGATCGTGGCGAAGTCCGATGTGCGGCACGTCGAGCAGGCATTGCGCACGACCCTGGCCGAGAACGAGGCGATGGTCCGGGACACCGTGTCGTTCCTGGTGGGCGAGGGCCGGCGGGTGTTCGTCGACATGGAGCACTTCTTCGATGGGTATGCGCACGACCGCGACTACGGCGTCCGGCTGTTGACTGCGGCGGCCGAGGCGGGTGCCGACGTCGGGGTCCTGTGTGACACCAACGGCGGCATGCTGCCGGTGGGGATGTACGAGGTCGTGGGTGAGGTGTTGACGCGCAGCGGAGTTCGGCTGGGAATCCACTGCCAGGACGACACCGCGTGCGCTGTGGCGAACAGCGTGAGCGCGGTGCAGGCAGGCGTCACCCACGTGCAGTGCACCGCGAACGGTTACGGCGAACGCACCGGGAACGCGGACCTGTTCTCAGTGGTCGCCAACCTGCAGCTGAAGCTGGGCATGCAGGTCCTGCCGGAGGGCTGCCTGACCGAGACCGTACGCGTGTCCCACGCCATCGCCGAGATCGCGAACATCACCCCGGACAGCCATCAGGCGTACGCCGGTGTCTCGTCGTTCGCACACAAGGCGGGGTTGCACGCCAGCGCCTTGCGGGTGAACGCGGAGCTGTACAACCATATCGACCCGACGCTGGTCGGCTCCGGTCAGCGGATCCTGGTCACCGAGATGGCCGGGCGCGCTTCGATCGAGCTGAAGGGGAAGGAACTCGGCTACGACCTGGCCGACGACCCGAAACTGCTCGGTCAGGTCGCCGATCGGGTGAAGTCGTTGGAGGCCAAGGGTTGGACGTTCGAGGCCGCGGATGCGTCGTTCGAGTTACTGCTGCGGGACGAGCGCCGTGGCGAACGACGCCGGTCGTTTGCGATCGAGTCATGGCGGACCATCGTGGAACAGCGCGCCGACGGTGAAGTGGCCAGCGAGGCGACCGTCAAGGTGCTGGCCGGGGGCGCCCGGATCGTCGCGACGGGGGAGGGCAACGGGCCCGTCAACGCACTGGACAACGCGCTGCGCGCCGCCGTCGTCCAGATCTTCCCGGAACTGGAGAAACTCGAACTCATCGACTACAAGGTGCGCATCCTGCCCGGCGCCATGGGCACCGACGCGGTCACCCGGGTGCTCGTCACGTCCTCCGACGGTGAGAGCACCTGGACCACGGTCGGGGTCCACGAGAACGTGATCGCCGCGTCCTGGCTGGCGTTGGAGGACGCGGTGGCTTACGGACAACTGCGCGCCGGCCGGTCGAGCTGAGCGGCCACGTCAGCCGGGCGATCTCAGGAGGGAATCTCCTCCCACCACTGGCACCACCACTCCGCCCCGACCGGGATCCGGATGGTCGGGTGCCAGCAGTACGCGATGTCCGCGTCGGTGTCGAGGTAGTAGTGGCAGGTGTGGCAGTCCTCGCCCTGGAACGGCTTGGCGCGCAGCGCTGCGTCCTCGATGAGGTGCCCGAACTTCGCGGCCAGTTCCTCGTCGACGGGTTGCGGCTCGGGGTCTGCGATGACGTGCGTGTCGTCGGTCATGTCTCGTGCCTACCACTGCGCCGTGAGCCGTTGCCACGCAGGGCAGCCTGTGCTGCGGCGGCAGGCCGGATGACCAGCCGCCGCTAGGGTCGGGGAATGCGCATCGCCCGATTCGCCCTGCAGTCCGAGGTGGCCTTCGGTGTCCTCACGGGCGCCGACGCCGAGGGGGGTGGTCCCGACGCGGTGGTTGAGCCGTTCGCGGGACATCCCTACGGACCCATCGAGCCTGCGGGGCAACGGATCCCGCTGGATCAGGTGCGGCTGCTGGCACCGGTGCTGCCGAGCAAGGTCATCGCCGTGGGCAAGAACTACGCCGCGCACGCTGCCGAGATGGGTGGCACCGTCCCGGCCGACCCGATGATCTTCCTCAAGCCGAGCACATCGGTGATCGGGCCCGGAGCGACCATCTCGTTGCCGCCGCAGTCGGACCGGGTCGAGCACGAGGCCGAACTCGCCGTGGTCATCGGCCGGCTCTGCCGGGAGGTCCCGGTCGCCCGCGTGGCCGACGTGATCCTCGGCTACACCTGCGCCAACGACGTGACGGCCCGTGACCTGCAGGCCAGCGACGGGCAGTGGGGACGGGCCAAGGGGTTCGACACCTTCTGCCCCATCGGCCCCTGGATCGAGACCGACCTGGATCCCGCCGATCTGCCGATCTCGTTGCAGGTCAACGGATCCACCCGCCAGTCCGGCACCACGCGCGACATGGTCCGCGACGTCGCCACGCTGGTGTCCTGGATCAGCGACGTGATGACCCTGCTGCCCGGCGACGTGATCCTCACCGGGACACCGGCCGGGGTCGGTCCGCTGGTGGCCGGTGACCGGGTGGACGTGACTATCGGTGGCATTGGCACGCTGAGCAATTCAGTTGCCGAGCGCAGCTGAGGCCCGAGGCGGCTACCCGAGCGCACCTGATGCGGGGCTGGCGCCGATAGCCTCTGCGCCCATGACCGATGGTGTACGCGTCCGCTTCTGCCCCTCCCCGACCGGCAACCCACATGTCGGCATGATCCGGACGGCGTTGTTCAACTGGGCGTACGCCCGGCACACCGGCGGCACGTTCGTGTTCCGGATCGAGGACACCGACTCGGCGCGCGACACCGAGCAGTCCTACCGAGACCTGCTGGCAGCGCTGCGCTGGCTGGGGCTGGATTGGGACGAGGGTCCGGAGGTCGGGGGGGCGTACGGGCCCTACCGGCAGTCGCAACGGTTGGAGATCTACGCCGATGTGGCCCGGCGGCTGCGCGAGTCCGGGCGGGCGTACGACTGCTACTGCACCCCGGACGAGCTGGAACAGCGCCGCGAGCAGGCCCGTGCGGAGGGCCGGACGCCGGGCTATGACGGGCACTGCCGGGCGTTGACGAGCGGCCAGGTCGCCGGCTACGTCGCGCAGGGCCGGCGGCCGGCGCTGCGGTTCGCCATGCCGGAGCGGGACTCGACCTGGGACGACCTCGTGCGCGGCGAGCTGTCCTTCGGCAAGGAGCACGTTCCCGACTACGTCCTGGTGCGGGGGAACGGGGAGCCGCTCTACACCCTGGTCAACCCGGTCGACGACGCGCTGATGGAGATCACCCACGTCCTGCGCGGGGAGGATCTGCTGTCCTCGACGCCGCGGCAGTTGGCGTTGTACGACGCTCTTGCGGAACTCGGTGTCGGGAACGGGACCACGCCGAGTTTCGGGCATCTTCCCTATGTCATGGGGGAGGGAAACCGCAAACTCTCCAAGCGGGATCCCTCGTCCAGCCTGGACATGTACCGCGAACTCGGCTATCTCCCCGAAGGCCTGCTCAACTACCTGGCGCTGTTGGGGTGGTCTATCGGGGACGACGTGGAGTTCTTCTCCATGCAGCAGATGGCAGACGCGTTCGAGATCTCCCGGGTCAACCCGAACCCGGCCCGTTTCGACCTGAAGAAGTGCAGGGCCATCAACGCCGATTGGATTCGCGCGTTGGATCCCGACGACCTGGCCGACCGGCTTGTCCCGTTCCTACACGGCGCCGGATTGGTATCGGACCCACCCACGACAGCTCAGGCTTCGCGGTTGGCTGCCGCGGTCCCGCTGGTCGCCGAACGGTTGGACGTGCTGTCCGAGTCGGTCCCGATGCTGGGTTTCCTGTTCGTCCCTGAGGCGGCGTTCGTCGTCGAGCTCGCAGATGGGGAGAAGGTGCTGACTGGCGCCGCGCAGCCGGCCTTGCGGGCAGCTTCGGAGGGCCTGACGGAGCTCGCCGCTGACCCTGGATCGTGGACCGCCGAGGCCATCCAGGCCCGCTTGCGGGCGGATCTGGTGGACGGTCTGGGTTTGAAACCCAAGGTGGCGTTCGGCCCGGTCCGGGTGGCGGTGACGGGCCGGCGGGTGTCGCCGCCGCTGTTTGAGTCGCTGGAGATCCTCGGCCCGCAGGTCACGCTCGGCCGGATAAGCACGGCCCTTGCGGCGCTGCCACCGCAGTAGTCGCTGCTGTTGGGCGCCCGGCCTCGGTCCGTTGGATATCGTGCGGATCTCCGTACCGCACCGTGCCCACCGACGCGAAAGCCGAGTGATGTGCCGATGAACAAGACCCTGCTGGCCGCCCTCAACGACGAGCAGCGACTCCTGGTCCAGGAGACCGAGCCCGCGAAGCTGGTCAAGCTGGGCGAGGACGAGGTCATTGCGCTGCACACGCGGGTGCGCCGGGCTCGCAACAAATACGCCGGAAAGTACCGGCGTGGTGCCGCGGTGAAGGTCGGTAAGGAGGGCGGTCGTGGCAAGGCGCGGCCCAAGAACACCCGGGCCGGGCTGCGGACCGAGGCGTTTGAGGAGGCGCTCGGCCGGGTCAGCGTCCGCTTGGGCGAGCTGGCAGTCGAGTCGGCGGCGGCCCTGAAGCAGGAGCGGCTCGAGGCCGCCCGAGCGGCCAAGCAGGGCCACAAGCCCGCATCGCGCCCGTCCAGCGCGGCCGACGCCAAGGCGGAGCGCGGCAGCGCCAAGGCGACCAAGGCGACCAAGGCGACCAAGGCGACCAAGGCGACCAAGGCGACCAAGGCGACCAAGGCGACCAAGGCGACCAAGGCGACGACCCGCACCGCTGCCGCCACCAAGCAGCAAGCGGGGTCCAAGGCGCAGGGCGCGCGCCGCCAGGCCAAGCGGGACAGCCGCTAGACGTCGATGTTGGCCGTGCCGGCGATTTGGGGTGGGCCCGGTGGACGGGTAGACTCCACGGGCCGTTGTCAGTCCTGGGTTGGTTCACCGCCGCCCGAAACTGAGCGCGGTTGCCTGTGGGGTATGGGGTAATTGGCAGCCCGACGGATTCTGATTCCGTTAGTCTAGGTTCGAGTCCTGGTACCCCAGCAGCGGGAAGGTGCTGTACGGATTTTCTCCGTTAGAGTGCCGTTCCGGTCGGGCTCGTCCCGATGAGTGGCCCCGTTGTGTAGCGGCCTAGCACGCCGCCCTCTCAAGGCGGTAGCGCGGGTTCGAATCCCGTCGGGGCTACCAGTGAAGTCCCAGGTCGCAGGCCTGGGACTTTTTCTTTTGGGTCGCAGATTGCGGATCTTGCCCACGCGCGGGCGGCCGTGGGGGTCCCCGTCCCCGGCGTGGCGTTAGTTGACCACTCGAATACCGTCTGTTGACTGTCACTCGGTAATCGCCGGAGTTGCGGTAGAGATCCCCACCTGCCGGCTGCTTCGTCTACGAAAACCGTTATGTCGCAACCGATCTGTTGCTCGGCCGCGGAGGATGTCCGAAAGTCCCTGCCGACTCAGGTCCTAAGCCTTACGCTCGGCGCGCTCGCACAAGGGGGGCCCTGTGTGCGAGAGAACGACGCCAGGAGGCAACGCCCATGAAGCATCCCTCGCGACGGCGAACCATTGGCCGGACCTGGTTGATCGGCGTCACCGCCGCAGCGCTGTCCGGTAGCGGTTTCCTCGTCAGCGTCGCGGCGAACGCTGCCCCCGGCCCGGCCAGCGCTCCTAGCACCGCAGCGCCTGGCGCCGGGAACTCCGAGGGTCCGGACCCCTACATACGGACCATCGACCTCGGCGCGAGCGTCAACCCCACCGCGCCGCCAGCCGGCTCCCCGATCTACACCGGGAAACTGCCCGAGATCGCCCCCGAGCCGCGCCCGCAGGAAGGCGGTGCCCTCGCGCCATCCGCGGCCCGCATGGCGCCACCGGCGGACTCGCCGGCCACCCCGGTGATCGACGCTGCCGACCGGCGCGCACCGCGATCCTCGGGATTCACCGGTTTGACGATGTACGACCAGCGAACCGCCAACAACGGCAACCAGTTCTCCGTCGAGCCGCCCGACCAGGGCCTGTGCGCGGGCAACGGTTTGGTGCTGGAGACGGTCAACGACGTGCTGCGGGTCTACGACAGGCGCGGCGGTCCGCAGACTGGGGTCATCGACCTGAACACGTTCTACGGCTACCCGGCGCAGGTCGACCGCACGCCGGGGGCGAAGGCACCGTACGGGCCGTTCCTGACCGACCCGACGTGCCACTACGACGCCGACACCAACCGGTGGTTCCACGTCGTCCTCACCCTGGATCAGGACCCGGTCAGCGGTGACTTCACCGGGACCAACCACCTGGACATCGCGGTGTCCCGTACCGGTGACCCGACTCGTGGCTGGAACATCTACCAGCTCGCCGTGCAGGACGACGGCACGCAGGGCACGCCCGACCACAGCGCCCGGTGCGGCGACGGCCCGTGCATCGGCGACTATCCGCAGGTCGGTGCCGACAAGAACGGCTTCTACATCTCCACTAACGAGTATTCGCTGCTCGCCGACGGCTACGCTGGTGCGCAGATCTACGCGTTCCCCAAGAAGTCACTGGCGCGCGGCGACAACCGTGTCACCGTGGTGCAGTTCGACACCGGGCTCGGTCAGGGCTATCAGCTCGGCGATCAGCCGGGTTTCACGGTCTTCCCCGCCACCACCGTGAAGTCGGCCGACGACACCGAGTTCTTCCTGTCGTCGATGGCCGGGGACGGCTCGGAGACCGGGAACACCACGGGTCAGGCGAGCACGCTGGGTGTGTGGGCGATGACCCGTACGGACACCCTGGACAGCCGCAAGCCCAAGGTACGGCTGACGAACACGATCATCGACGTGGACCAGTACAAGATGCCCGACCCGGCTGAGCAGAAGACCGGCCCGTTCCCGTTGGGGCAACTCCTGGACGAGCCGTTGGCGCCGCTGGACTCCAGCGACACCCGGATGGGCAAGGTCTGGTACGTCGACGGGCGGCTGTACGGATCGCTGGGCACCGGCATCACCTCGAACGGTTCGAACCGAACCGGTGCCGCCTGGTATCAGATCCGCGCCGACATGCAGGGCGCCAAGCGCATCAAGGCCTCCGTGCAGAACCAGGGCGTGGTCGCCGCTGCCGGGAACAACCTGACCTACCCGGTGATGGCGCTGACCAGCGCCGACAATTGGGCGATGGGTTTCACCTTGGTGGGCCCGGACAACTTCCCCAGTCACGCGTTCGTCCGGTTCGCCGACAACCGGCCCGGCCCGATCGTGGTGTCCGGCGCGGGCGCAGGTCCGCAGGACGGTTTCACCGGGTACAGCGTGGGCGGGAACCGGCCGCGTTGGGGTGACTACGGTGGCTCAGCGACCGACGGCAAGGACTTGTACCTGGCCGGTGAGTTTATCGCCCAGACCTGCACGCTGGCGGAGTACAAGGCCGACGCGACGTGCGGTAACACCCGGGTGTCGCTGGGCAACTGGGCAACCCATGTGACCCGGCTGCCGAACTAGGGCGAGCGAGGCGGGGTCCTCGGGCGAACGAGCCCGGGGGCCCCACCTATGCCAAGACAGCTACTCGATGGTGACCAGCCCGGCGTGGTCGCCGTATACGAACCCTTGAATCGAGTTGACCCGCACCTGGTAGGTGCCTGGACGTTCCGAAGCGATGATGGTCAGGGGTGCACCTACCGCCGGGATGCGCACCCCCGACACGCCGATCCCGTTGCGGGTCAACGTAATGAAGGTGCGGGGAGAGAAGTTCCCGGTCTTCACCCGGAAGGTGATCCGGTCGTCCTTGATCGCAGCCCCGTTCAACCCGAACGGGATGATGGTCAACGACACCGGCGAACTGCGGGCCAGTGCCTCGCCATCGGTCCCGCCGCCGTTGATTCGAATCGTGTAGTTGCCCTGCTCGGCGGGGATTCTCCCGATCAGTAGCGGCGTGCTGTTGGCAGTCACCGCTGCCTTCGCCTTGGCCAACCCGTTCAGCGCCAGGTATGCGGTCGCCCCGATCGGCACGTTCGTGGTGGCGAAGAAGACGTTGAAATAGCCGTTGGACGAGATCGCCGCCCGGTTCGACGGGGACAGCAGCGTCACCGTCGCCGGGCCGGCCGCGACGGTCACCGCGGCGCTCACCGTTGGTACCCCGGGGGCCACGCCCGGCACCGCGACTGCGGCGACGGTGTTGCCCGCGTCAGTCAACTGGCTGCCGGTGAGGGTCGCGGTCACGGTCGCGGTACTGGTGGTGTTGGGAATGTCCGACCTGATGAACGTCGAGAACTGCCCTGCATCGTCGGTGACCCCGCTGACCGAACCGGTTTCCCCGGTGAAGGTCACCGGGTCGGCCGTGGGGATGCTTAGCGCCACGGGTATGCCGGACACCGGGTTTCCGTAGCGGTCGGCGACCGAGCCGATCACGGGCACCGACCGGCCGGCCTGCAGCTGGATCTGGCTGGGACGGATCGACGTGGTGCGGGCGTCGGTGCTGGTGTTGTCGTAGTGCATCCGCAGCGTCGCGCTGAGACTGCCCGCGGTGGCGGTCCAGCGGACCGGGCCCGTCGCGGTGCTCAGTACCCGGAACAGCACCTGCCCGTCGGCGTTCGTGGTCGCGTCCAGGGTGGGCACCGCTGCCGCGGCGTTCAAGATCCAGGTTGCCGCTGGCGCGGCGCCGTTGCCGGTGAGTGTGACGACCTTGTTCGGGACCGGGATCCCCCCGGGACCGGTCAGGGTGATGCGGACCGCGGCGGCGTAGGTCGACGAGACCGTCGGCGTGACGCTGCTCAGATCGAGGCCGGTCGGGACACTGAACGCGGTCGTCCCGGTCCGGTAGACGCCACCGTCGGGCATGTCGGTGAACGCACCGGAGATCGGCGTCGTGGGATCGGCGTTGGTCTGCACGGCCAGCGCAGCCAGCGGACCAATGATCGCGTCGCCGGGGGCGGCGGGCGCGATGCCGGCACCGATCGGAATGAGGACCGCGCTGCCGAGGATGGCGGAGGCCAGCACAGGTCCCAGCGGTCGGCGCCGGGTCGAGTGTCGCCTGGCCTCGGATCCTGCAGGGGTGGGAAGTCGCATCGATCCGCTCCTTCCGCGATTCGCCCGGTCGCTCGCTCAGCACATCACGCGTCGCCCCGTAGGCATAGGGCCGCCTGGTGCCGTCAGCGATCCGCAACGATGCTCGCGGAGTCGCGCCACCTGGCAAACCGTCGACGGGTCAGCGGGTCGTCGGCCGTGCGCCGGCCTGGCTGACGGACATAAATCGGTCGAGTCGGTCTGCAACGATGTGCGGCAGATAGGGAAACGGGGGATCAGGTGGACACTTTCGAGGTCGAGGCGTTGGGCGACGATGTCGAGGAGATCTCGGTGTCGGTCACCGAAGTAGCTCCGGACACCTGGGCGTACACCTGCGGGCCTATCCGTGGCGACGGGCTGACGTACGAGACCGCCGAGCCGATGGGCGCTGCCTGCGCTGCCGTCGCTTTCGTGCTCTTCTTGCAGCGCGAAGAGCCTTGGGTGGTGGCCCATTCCGAGCGCCTGCTCGCATTTCGCAGACGTAGATTGCCAGCCGCAGGCGGCACTCGCCGTCGTCACCTAGGGTCAGCGAGTGCCGCGTGTCGCCTGGATCGTCCGTCTCCGCTCCCAACTGCTTACTGCCGCCGTGACGGCGGCGCGGGAGCAGCTCACCGCCGGTGGGTTGCTCGACGCGGGCGAGGTGCGGACTGCCGCGGACCTGCGTACGGCCGACGTGGTGTTGGTCTGGGCCGATCAGCCGCTGCCGGATGACCTGGTCTCCGCACTGGTCGATCCAAGCGTGCGGGTGCTGCTAGCCGGCCCGACCATCACCGACGCCGACGGCGGTGGACTGCTGGCCGAGGCCGCCGGGCTGGCGTGGGGTGCCTGGACGCCGGTGCACGACCTGCGGCTGCGGGTGGGCGCCGATGCTGTCGACGCGCTGCGGCCGGCGGGGCACAGTCACGGGGATCAGGCGCATTCCGACCAACACGAGCACCTGACCGACCGGGTCGTCACCGTCGACAAGGTGCTCGACGACGTCGCGGTGCTGCGGGTGGCCCGGGTGGGCCTGCACGACCAGCCGGTCCTGACCTGGCGGGCGGCCACCGGGACCGGGGCGTGGACGATGGGCACCCAGGCCGGCAGCGTCGCCCACCCGACGTCGTTGCGGGCACTGAGCCAGGTCCTGCGTTGGATCGGTGGGCAGCAGGCGCCCGCGCCGGAGCGGGTGGGGCTGTTGGGCTACGGGGCGATCGGGCACGAGCACAGCCGCGCGGTCCGGGCCACCGACGGCTTGACGCTGACCGCCGCGTGTGACACCTCCAGCCAGCGCCTGGAGCAGGCCGCTGAGGCCGCTCCCGGTATCGCCACCAACACCAGCGCCGAAGCATTGCTGGAGCGTGACGACGTCGACCTGGTGGTCATCTCCACGCCACCGGACTCCCATGCGCAGTGGGCGCTGCGGGCCATCGCCGCAGGCAAGCACGTGGTAGTGGAAAAGCCCTTCGCGATCCACACCCGCGATGCCGACGAGGTGATCGCAGCTGCGACGGCCGCGGACCGGCTCGCCGTCGTTTACCAGAATCGCCGCTACGACCCGGACTTCCTGGCGCTGCGCAGACGTGTTGACGCCGGTGATCTGGGCGGTCTTTTTCATGTGGAGCTGTTCGTCGGAGGCTACGGGCACCCATGCAACCTGTGGCATTCCGATGAGTCGGTGTCCGGCGGTGCGTTCTATGACTGGGGTTCCCATCTGCTCGATCAGGCGCTCAATCTGATGCCGCAGCAGATCGAGTACGTCACGGCGGCCACCCACAAACTCTGCTGGTTCGACGTCACCAACGCTGATCACTCCCGGGTGACGGTCCGTTTCGTGGACGGCGCCGAGGCCGAGTTCGTGCACTCAGACCTGGCGGCGGCGCTGAAACCGCGGTGGTACGTGCTGGGCACCACCGGTGCAGTGGTCGGCAACTGGCGAACCGAACGGGTCATCTCCCGTACCGACATCGGCACCCTGGCCGAGGACGTGCTCGCGCCGGCGGACTCCCCGCCGACGATGGACCTGTACGCCGCCGACGGCAGCAGGACTCGGCTGGCGACTCCAGCCGGTCAGCCGTACGGGTTCCACCGTGAACTCGTCGACCGGCTGCAGTGGGGGATACCGATGTCGGTGACCGCGCAGCAGTCGCGCCGGGTGGTCGCGGTGATGGAGGCGGCGGCGGAGTCGGCGGCTGACCAGGGTCGGCCCGTCGTCCCGCGATGAGAGCGATCAGATGGGGCTTCCTGGGCGCCGGGTACGTCGCATCCCGGGCGCTGGCCCCCGCGGCGCACGCTGCGTCATCGGCTGTGCTGCAAGTCGTTGCGGCGCGCGATCCCGATCGGGCTGCGGCTTTGGAGCCGCGGCGGATCGCCCGGGACTACGCCGAGGTCTGCAGTGCCGACGACGTGGACGCCGTCTATATCGCGCTGTCCAACGACAACCACCTGCCCTGGGTCCTGCGCGCATTGGAATCCGGCAAGCATGTGTTGTGCGAGAAGCCCCTGGGACTCAATGCCGCCGAGGTGGCTCGCATGACTTCGGCGGCGGAACGGGCCGGCCTGATAGTGGTGGAGGCCGCCTGGAATCGGTGGCACCCACGTACCCGACGCCTGGTGGAGCTCCTCGACTCTGCGCCGGGAGAACGCGTGGTGGAAGCGGTGTTCACGTTTGACGGCGTACCGGCCGCGAACTACCGCCTGGATTCCGCGCGCGGCGGTGGTGCGCTACTCGACGTCGGTTGCTACGTCGTGGCGTTGTCCCTAGCGGCACTCGGTGCGGGTCCGGTTACCGTGGAATCCGTACGCCGAGAGGTCGGTGCGACCGGGGTTGATCTGACCACCGAGGCCGCCCTGACCCATCCGAACGGCCGGACTCGGATACTGGCCTCTTTCGCGCAACCCGAAACCCAGTTCTTCCGTGTCGACACCGCCGAGACGACGTTGGCACTGGACTCGCCGGCGTTCACCAGTTGGCGGGAACCGGCAACCCTGCGGATCGTGGAACGCGATGTTTCCCGCGTCGAGGAGTTCCCGGCGTGCGATGCGTACCAATTGATGATTGACGCTGTCTCGCAACGGATCAGCGGAACAGACGCCTGGACGCTACCGTTGACGACGTCAGCAGAAACCGCGGCCGTTCTGGATGCCATCACGGCGCGCTGAGGCGCTCAGGCCCACCCTGGGGGCAGCGTGTCGAGGTCCACATCGAGGTCGGCGAGTTGCTGGTCCCGACCCAGCGGACCGACCGCCAGGACGGTGACCGCCGCGGCTCCGCCCTGGTCGGACGCGTCGAGGTCCACCAGGGCCGTGATGCCCCAGTCGTGGTCGCCATCGGGGTCGTCGAGGACCTGTCGGACGAACCAGCGGTCGGGTTCCTCGCGGCTGAGAAGCAGGTGTGGTCCGCGCGCGGCCGGTCCGTTGCCGAGCGAGGCGTGCTGCTCGAAGTAGGGCTCCAGGGCATGCGCCCAATCCGCCCAGTCCAGCCCGCCGGGAAGCGCGTCCAGGCTCGGTAGCTCGGACCATCGCTGTCGCGCCACCAGGTCGACCCGCCGGAACAGGGCGTTGCGGACGAGGACGCGGAACGCCCGCGGGTTCCCGGTGACTGGGCGCGGCTCGGCCGGTTGTCTGGATCGGTTGGCAACTTGGTCAACGCCGGATGCCAGCGATTCCCACTCCTCCATCAGGCTGGAGTCGACCTGCCGGATCAGTTCGCCCAGCCATTCGACGATGTCATCGAACTCCGGCGACTTCTTCTCATCCGGAACCGACTGCCGCAGCGCTCGAAAGGCGTCCGCCAGGTAGCGCAACAGCAGCCCCTCGGAGCGGGCGAGGGTATAGCGCTGCGTGTACTCGTTGAACGTCATCGCTGACTCGAACATGTCGCGGACGACCGACTTCGGCGTCAACTCCGCATCGCGCACCCACGGATGCCCCTGCGCGTAGATCTCCAGCGCCGGGAACAGCAGCTCCGCCAAGGGCTGCGGATACGTGACGTCCTCCAGTAGCGCCATCCGCTCCTCGTATTCCAACCCCTCGGCCTTCATCGCTGCGACCGCCTCACCGCGAGCGGCGTGGGTCTGTGCCGACAGCACCTGCCGGGGTCCCTCCAGGGTTGCCTCGATGACCGAGACGATGTCCAGGGCGTACATGTCGGACTCCGGGTCGAGCAGGTCCAGCGCGGCCAACGCCCACGGCGACAGCGGCTGGTTCAGGGCAAAGTTGTCCTGCAGGTCCACGGTCAGCCGGACGGTCCGGCCGTCGGCATCGGGACTGGCAAGGCGTTCGACGACCCCGGCAGCCAGCAGCGCCCGGTAGATCTCGATCGCCCGGTGCACAAGTCGACGTTGCGCGGCCCTCGGCTCGTGGTTGTCGGTCAGCAGGTGCCGCAGCGAGTCGAACGCGTCACCGGGATGGGCAATCACGTTGAGCACCATGGCATGACTGACCTGGAATGAGGACGCCAAGGCTTCCGGGGGAGCCGCGACAAGTCGTTCGAACGTCGGCTTGCCCCAACTCACCATCCCCTCGGGGGGCTTCTTGCGCACCACCCGACGCAGTTTCTTCGGGTCGTCACCGGCCTTGGCCACCAGGCGTTCGTTCTCGATGGCGTGTTCGGGCGCCTGCACCACACACGTGCCCATCGTGTCGAAACCGGCGCGACCAGCACGCCCGGAGATCTGGTGGAACTCGCGGGCACTCAGCAGTCGGGTCCGGGTCCCGTCGTACTTGGACAGCGCGGTGAGTAACACGGTACGGATGGGCACGTTGATGCCGACCCCGAGGGTATCTGTGCCGCAGATGACCTTCAGCAGTCCGGCCTGGGCGAGTTGCTCGACCAGCCTGCGGTATTTCGGCAGCATTCCTGCGTGGTGCACGCCGATCCCGTGGCGTACGAGCCGGGACAGGGTGCCGCCGAAACTGGTCGAGAAGCGGAAGCCGCCGATGAGGTCGGCGATGGCGTCCTTCTCCGCGCGCGTGCACACGTTGACGCTCATCAGCGCCTGGGCCCGCTCCAGTGCCGCCACCTGGGTGAAGTGCACGACGTAGACCGGCGCCTGGTGGGTGGCGAGCAGTTCCTCGAGGCTCAGGTGCAGGGTCGTCGCGGAGTAGGAGTAGAGCAGCGGCACGGGACGTTCCGTATGCGCGACAACGGCGGTCGGCTGGCCGGTACGGCGGGTCAGGTCGGTCGCGAAGAACGAGACGTCCCCAAGAGTCGCCGACATCAGGAGGAACTGCGCCTGCGGTAGTTCGATGATGGGAACCTGCCAGGCCCAGCCACGCTCAGGATCGGCGTAGAAGTGGAACTCGTCCATGACGACCTGGCCGATGTCGGCGTCGGTGCCCTGCCGCAGCGCGATGTTCGCCAACACCTCCGCGGTTGCGCAGATGATGGGCGCCGTGGGGTTCACGGCAGCATCGCCGGTCATCATCCCCACCGAGTCGGCGCCGAACATTGCGCACAGCGCGAAGAACTTCTCACTCACCAGCGCCTTGATGGGGGCGGTGTAGAAGGTCCGTCGACCCGCGGACAGGGCAGCGAAGTGGGCCCCGGCCGCGACCAGGGACTTCCCGGAGCCGGTGGGCGTGGCGAGGATGACGTTCGACCCGGTGACGACCTCCAGCAGCGCCTCCTCCTGCGCGGGATACAGCGTCAGGCCCTGGCCAACCACCCACGACTCGAACGCCTGGTACACGTCATCAGGGCCGGGCGGCGCCCCGGCAGACTCCCCGGCGGTCGTCCCGAGAATGGGCTGCAACGCTGCTGGGATCACTTGGCCATCCTGCCCGATCCCGCCGCAGGGCACTGACGCGCTAGTTGTTGGGGTCCTGGGCCACGGACGCGAAGTGCCGGATCATGGCCTCGGTGAGCCGATTCGGCGCCTCCTCGGGGATCCAGTGGCTGATGCCAGGCAGCACCAGGTACGTGTACGGCCCGCTCACGTAGCGCCGGGTGAGTTCGGCGCCCTTGCGGTCCACGGCGGAATCCCCATCGCTCCAGACGAACAGGGTCGGGACGGTGATCTTCGTACGCACGGCATTGGGCTGCGTGAACGGCAGTGCTCGGTACCACTGCAGCCCACCCCGGGCGGTGTCCGGATCGCTCATCAGCGCAGCATCGCGGGACACGGCGGGCTCTGGCATTCCTGTCGAACGCAGGGACCGCGCCCAGGTGTCAGCTGTCAGGGCGCGTTCGGGGAGCCACGGAAGCTGGAACACATACATGTACCAGGACTTGAGCCCCTGAGTGCTCGTCAGCATCGCTGTGACGAAGGCCTGGGGATGCGGCACGGACACGGCTGTCAGGGACTGGAGCAGGTCGGGTCGTTGCGCGGCGACGAGCCACGCGACCGCAGCACCCCAGTCGTGTCCGACCAAATGGACCGGCCCGGGGCCGATGGCATCGATGAGCGCGACCGTGTCGGCAACGAGTTCACTGGTTCGGTAGTCGCGTCGTCGACGCGGTCGGGCGCCGGGGGAGTAACCCCGCTGGTCGGGAGCGAAGGTCCGGTATCCCTGGGCATGCAGCAAGGCGGAGACCAGGCCCCAGGAGCGATGGTCCTGCGGGAAGCCATGCAGCAGAACGACAGGCGCGCCGTCGATGGGACCGGAATCGCATATGTCGAAGTGCAGGCCTACTCGGCCGACGCTGGTGAGTCGTTCATCGTGTGCCATGGCCGCCGTGCCCTCTCGTCCGGTTTCCGCCACTTAACGCTATGGCAGGCCAGGTCAGGATTCGGGCAATTCGCGCGAGCCGATCCACAGCGGATCGGTGCCGAGCCGGATGCGTTGGCCGGCAACAACCGGGTCGCAGTTCCCGTTCGCCGTACAGGTGAATCGAGCCCATTGCGGGGCCTCGGTCGACTCCGGGGTCTGGCTCCACAGGACGGCGGCGGGTTCCTGTCCCCGCTGCAGCCGACACGTGGTGATATCGGCGGCGCTGCTGCAGCCATTCCAGGTGGCTCCGGACAGCCAGCGGCGTGCGGTGTCGAAACCACGTGCACCGGGGCTGCCGTCGCCGAATTGAACACCGAGAATCGCATACGGCTCCGGCGTCCAGATGTAGGGATACGTACGGGAAATGCCTGAGCGCAGCGAGTCCAGAAACGTCCGGACCACCCAGGCCGCGGCTCGGTCGCCGGTGATGTCGGTATGCGGATTCTCGGTGCCGGGGCCCGCTAGGCCGTAATTGACCTCGGTGTCCCACACTGCGATTCGGTCGGGCGCCCCCGACGCCCGGATCTCGGCACTGACCTGCTGCAGGAGTCGATAGCGGTCGTCCGGGGTCGCCAACGCGGGGGGATATCCGTGGATCGGCAGAACGTCGACGGGCCAGCCCTGCGCGGCCAGGGCACTCAGGTAGGGGCCGAAGAATCGGTCGTGGGCTGCCGTACGCAGGCCGGTGCTCGCCCCCACCACCAGGGCGGCCGGGTCGTTGCGCCGGATGATCCGGGCTGCTCGCGTTGTCAGGTCAGCCATCTGCTGCGGTGTCCCGCGCCACATGGCCGGCAGGTCCGCCTCGTTCCAGACCTCGTACGCCCCGATGCGCCCGGCGTATCGGGTGGTGACCGCCTCAACCCAGGCGTCCCAGCGGGTCGGGTCCCGGGGCGGTGCGGCTGCACCCGGAACCGGATAGTCCTTCTCCTTCGTCTCGACTGCGGCCCACGTCGGGGTGGAACCGAGGACGAGAACGATGTCCTGGAGGCCTGCGTCTGTCGCCGTGACGACAGCCGTGTCCAGCGCGTCCCAGGCGAACGTGTCTGCTCCAATCTGGACCTGCGACCACGCGGTTCCGTTGTCCCACAGCCGGATCGAGCCGACCTGGTAGTCCGGCCAGGCTCCGCGTTGTACGCCGTCGACGTGCATGCCGAAGGTGGTGGCCGTGATGACCTCGCCGCGGGTGCGCGCGGGGGGGTCCGCGCTCGTCGGTGCCGCCGAGGCAATCGTCGACCCCGATCGAGCCGGGAGATCGGCGTCTGGGGGCGTCGCGGCATCCGGGGCGGGAGAACAGCCACTGAGAACCATGCCCACCAGCATGACCAGCAGCAGCGCAACGGTCAGCGGAGCCCCAGCCCGACCGTGCCCAGCTTGCCTTGCATTGTTTGGGGACCGGGTAATCCGGCGCGTCATTTTCCTCACGCGGACCATTCTGCGGTCGGGGGCCTGTGCGGCCTGATTGGTGAGGTTCCGCACATGGAAATCGGCGTCGGACCCCGGCATGTGCGCAAGCACACTGTCCCGGCGGGCCTTTCGGGCCGTCCGGCGGGACCGATGTCCCTGCGCCGCCCGCGCCGTCGACCCGAGGATTGACGTACGGGACCGACCGGTCTCGCGCCAGACCCCGCCGCGGTCGAAGCGCCCGGCATGTTCAGGAGCCAGTCCGTTATGTCCAGTACCACGTACGCCCCCGATCTCATCGACTCGACCAGCGCAGCACCCGCACAGACGAGCGTGTCCGCGGTCCTCGACCGCCTCGCCCACGTGGACATCCTGGACGCCATGTGCCTGCGCGCGGTCTTCCCCGCAACGTCCCTGACGAGCATCCTGCTTCCGGCGGCGACCGAGCAGGCGCGCCAACTCGCGTACGCGGCAGCCGTTCGCAACGGTAGCGACGCCTCCTGGCACGCCGCCCGCGGACAGGCCTGGGCCGCCGCCATGACCTCTGCTGTGGCGCTGTGCCCGGAGCGCCCGACTGCCGTGGACGTCGCCGCACTGGCCGCGGATGTCGCCGGCGCGGCCGTGGTCGCCGACCTCGCACCCGTGGAGGCGGCCACGTTGACCGAGCCCTGGCTGGAGGGCTTGCGGCTGGCCGCAGCCATCCGGTCGAAGGGCCCGGAAGCGATTGCCGCAGCGGTCCGGCTCCTCGCCGACCACTCCTGCCCTCGACGTTCCGAGTTGATCGCCGCGGCATCGGCGAACTGAGACTGGTCGGCGCCCGGCTACGTCCCGAGTCGCTGCAGGCAGGCCGATATCGCGTGTCGGGCGCGTTCGGGGGGCCGGCTGGTGAGGCGTCGCCCGGTGTCGCGATGGAGCAGGACAAGTACTGCGTTGGCATTACCGGTGATCGTCCAGAGGCCGTTGTGGGCTTCGTGGTGGTGGAACCAACAGACGCCAACACAGTTGGCACTGTTGGTGTCGCCACCGTCGGCCCAGTGCACGATGTGGTGGATTTCGTCGATGTGGTTGCGGCAGCTGGGCCAGCGGCAGCGCTGGTCGCGGTGTCGGACGGCGACGGCGAGTGGGGTGGGGATGCTGCGGCTGGCTCGTCCCACGTCAATGGCGAGCCCGTCGGGGTTCAGGACCAGTCGGCGCAGGGTCGCGTCGCACGACAGTCGTCGGGCGGTTTCGCTGGCGATGGGGACGGGTGCTCGGCTGGCGGGCCCGGTGAGGGTGGCTGGTGGGTGCCCGGCTTCGTTGCGGGCGGCGAGCAGGGTGTCCAGGTCGACGGTGACGTGCACGACCGGGCGGGAGCCGCGCACCAGTGCCATGGGCTGGCCGTGGATCAGGCCGGATTCGGCGAAGGCGATCAGCCGTTGGAGTTGGTCGAGGTTGCGTTGCCACTGCGGCCGTTCGGGAATCGGCGGGTCGGCAGTGGGACTGTCGGTGCCGTCGGTGCCGTCGGTGCCGTCGGTGTTGTCGGCTGCGTCGGTGTCTTCGGCTCGGTCGGTGTGGCTGCCCGGGCCGGCGGGCTGGTCGGTGCTGCGTCCGGGGTCGTCGGGCTGGTCACTGGTCCGGCTCGTCCGGTCGGTGTCGTCGGGGCTGTCGACGTTGTGGCTCGCCTCAGTGCTGTCGTAGGTTCCCTGGCCCGGGGCGGCGCAGTGGTCAGCACAGCCGTCAGCACAGCCGTCAGCACAGCCGTCAGCACAGTCGTCAGCACAGTCGTCAGCACAGTCGTCAGCACTGTCGATCGGCGTGCTCGACTGGCTGCCGCTGCCGTTGCCAGCGGCTTCGGCCGTCCGGTCTGTGTCGTCCCTCGGCTCGGCGGAACTCGGGTCGGTGGAACTCGGCTCGGCGGAACTCGGGTCGGTGGAACTCGGCTCGGCGGAACTCGGGTCGGTGGAACTCGGGTCGGTGGAACTCGGCTCGGCGGAACTCGGGTCGGCGGGGCTGGACTCAGCCAGGTCGGGGTTCATGCCAGCCGCGCGCAGCGCGGCCAGGAGGCGGGCGCCGAGGTCGGGGGGCAGCATGCCGACCACTGACACCCAGCCGTCGGACAGTTCGACCACCGACAGCCGGGCCCGGGTTTCGAACTCACGCTCATCGCGGGCATCCATCGCGTCGGGATCCACGCTGCGCGCGAGAGTTTCCAGGAAGCGGCGCAACTCCATCGGTGTCGCCGAGCAGGCGTAGTCGGCGATGACGTCCTCGACCGCATCCAATCGCGCCCGCAAGGTCGGCAGCTTCGCGTGCGCATCCCCCAGAACCTGCAGGTGGTCGATGCTCACGTCACCGGCGGCCAGCCGGGCGGCCATCGCTGGGTGCAGCGTGCACAGGTCGGCGACGCGGCGGCGACGGTAGGTCTCGGCATCCGAGCAGTGGGTGCGCTGCCGCATCCACATCCCCACCGACTTGGCCTCAACGGCCCAGTCGGCATGCGCCTCGAACCGCGCCCACACCTGCGCCTCGGCAGC
>JBBQYX010000013.1:0-54974 GCA_038208295.1 Candidatus Nanopelagicales bacterium
CTGCCCGTCGATGTCGTCGCGGCGACAGCTTTCAGCGCCGAAGCCGAGCACAAGGTGGTCGCAGTGGACGCGATCGAGGACGGCTGGATGGGCCTGGACATCGGTCCGGCGAGCATCGAGTTGTTCGTCAGCAAGCTCGCCGATGCACACACCGTCGTCTGGAACGGCCCGATGGGGGTCTTCGAGATGGCTCCGTACGCCGCCGGCACCCAGTCGGTGGCCGAGGCGATCACCAGGGTCGACGGCACCACCGTCGTCGGCGGCGGTGACTCCGCAGCGGCGGTCCGTCTGCTCGGCATCCCCGAGGACGGGTTCACCCATATCTCCACCGGGGGCGGTGCCTCCCTGGAGTTCCTGGAGGGCAAGACCCTTCCCGGCCTGGCCGTTCTCGAGGAGGACTGAGCACCGATGGCACGCACCCCGCTGATGGCGGGCAACTGGAAGATGAACCTCAACCACCTGGAGGCGATCGCCGTCGTCCAGAAGTTGGCGTTCGCGCTGAACGAGGACGACTTCGCGGCTTGTGAGGTGGCGGTGCTACCGCCGTTCACGAACCTGCGTTCGGTGCAGACCCTCGTCGAGGGTGACGGGTACGCGATCCGCTACGGCGCCCAGGACATCTCCGCCTACGACTCCGGCGCCTACACCGGGGAGATCTCCGGCTCGATGCTGGCCAAGCTCGGCTGTACGTATGCCGCGGTCGGGCACAGCGAGCGTCGGCAGTACCACCACGAGGACGAGACCGTCACCAACGCCAAGGTCCGCGCGGCCTTCCGGCACGGGCTGATCCCGATCCTGTGCGTGGGCGAAGGCCTGGACGTACGCAAGGCTGGCCGGCACGTCGAGCACACCCTGGCGCAGGTCGACGGCGGCATGGCCGGGCTGCCAGCCGAATTCGCATCCGTCATCGTCATCGCGTACGAGCCGGTGTGGGCCATCGGCACCGGTGAGGTGGCCACGCCGGAGGACGCCCAAGAGGTCTGCGCAGCCATCCGGGCCCGGGTCGCCGAGCTGTACAACCAGGATCTGGCTGACAAGGTGCGCATTCTCTACGGCGGCTCGGTCAAGGCGTCCAACGTAGCCGGGATCATGGCCAAGTCGGATGTCGACGGCGCCCTGGTCGGCGGTGCGAGCCTGGACCCCGACGAGTTCGTGGCACTGGCCCGGTTCCGCCTGGTCCCCACCGACTGAAGCGCCTGCGCGGATCGCACTACCTGGCGAGAAGCGCGCCGGGGCATCTACGGATGCCCCGGCGCGTGACGTATCCTCACCGCGGTTGCCCGTCACCGTTTTACCGGTGATCGCCCGCTGGCTCGAACCCCGTACACCCGGAAGGCCCTCATGACCCTGCTCCTGCAGATTCTGCTGCTGGTCTCCAGCCTGTTGCTGATCGTCTTGGTGCTGCTGCACCGCGGCAAGGGCGGCGGTCTGTCGGACATGTTCGGCGGCGGCGTGAGTTCTAACCTGGGCGGCTCGTCGGTGGCCGAGCGCAACCTCGACCGCATCACGGTGGCGATCATCCTGGTGTGGGCGGCCTGCATCATCGGACTGGGGCTGCTGCTCAAGGGCACGGGGGCTGGCTGACGACATAAGCGTCGTACGACCGGACAAGCGCTCGCGGGCGAGCGATGGAGCCGGGACCTGCGCCGGGGGGCGCACACAACGATCTTCCGACTAGCCCACCCTCCCCGGGTGGGTCCGCAGGGATGGTGGGCACGTGGCTGGTGGCAGTGCAATTCGGGGCAGCAGGGTCGGCGCCGGTCCGATGGGGGAGGCCGAGCGCGGGGACTCGGCACCGCGGCACACGATCCGTTTCTGGTGTGCCCGTGGGCACGAGACGGAGCCCAGTTTCGCCAGTGATGCGGCGATCCCCGAGGTTTGGGACTGTCCGCGCTGCGGCTGGCCGGCCGGTCAGGACCGTGACCATCCGCCGGCGCCGCCCAAGGTGGAGCCGTACAAAACCCACCTGGCCTATGTGAAGGAACGCCGCAGCGATGTCGACGGTGAGGCGATCCTGACCGAGGCGCTGGACCGGCTGAACTTCAAGTCCTGAGGCCCAGTCGCTCCCGGCCGGCTAGGCAGAGGCGGGAGTGACCAACTCCGGGGGCAGTTTGCTGGCCGCGGCGTCATCCAGCAGGGCCAGGGTGCGGACCCGGCCGCGCGCACCCGCGGCGGGCACCTGCGAAACTCCCGCGTCGGCGGCCAAGGCCAGCCGGATCGCGCCAGCCTTTTCCGCCTTGCTGGCGATCAGCCATACCTCCCGGGCTGCGGTGATGGACGGCAACGTCAGGCTCAGCCGGGTCGGCGGCGGCTTGGGGGAGCCGTGCACGGCGACGACGGGCTCAGTGGCGCTGACTCCCGGCAGGCCAGGGAACAACGAGGCGATGTGGGCGTCCGGCCCGACTCCCAGCAACAGGACGTCGAACGCCGGCACCGGACCGTGCTGCTCAGGTGGGGTGGCCGCGGCCAGTTCGGCCGTATAGCGAACGGCCGCCGCCTCCGCGTCCGCCCCGTCGGGGCCGTCGCTGGCTGGCATCGGATGGACCCGGGCGGGGTCGAGGTCGACGATGTGCAGCAGCGCCTCGCGGGCTTGGGTCTCGTTGCGTTCTGGATCACCGGCAGGCAGGAAGCGCTCGTCGCCCCACCACACGTCCAGCGCCCGCCAGTCGATCGTGTCCCGGGCCGGGCTGCTTGCCACCGCCGCCAGCGCGGCGATGCCGATGCCGCCGCCGGTCAGGACCAGGCTGGCCGTCCCAGTGGCGGATTGTGCTTCGGCCAGCCGGGTGATCAGCCGCGCCGCGATCGCCTGGGCCAGGCTGGCCTCGTCCCGGTGCACCACAACTTCCACCGGGCTGCCGGTCAACGACGTCCTCCTGCTTGGGCGCCCGTACTACGGGCGGTGCGGGCCGCGGGTTTGCCGGCGCCCTGGTCGGGGGTCGCCGATTGCTTGTCCTGCTTGTCCTGCTTGTCCTGCTTGGCCTGCTTGGTCGCCTTGGGCTTGGCGCGGCTCGTGCTGGTGCCTTTCGCGGCCTTGCGGGACTCGGGGGCCAGGTCGGTGGCCTCGAGAACCTCGCCGTAGACGTCATCGGGATCCAGCCGCCGCAGCTCCTCGGTGAGCAGGTCGTCCAGGCCGCGCCGCGGCAGGGCGACCGTCGACATCGGCTGCAGGGGCCGGGTCAGTTTGGCGACCCGCCCGTCCGGGCGGGTCAACGAAATGTCTCCCCGCGCGGTGACCATCCGTACCGCGGTGATTCCCGGACCGCGGGTCAGGCGGATCGAGACGGGCACGCCGAGGCAGCTTCGCAGCCAGCCGGCGAGCAGCGGACCGCTGGGGTTGGATCGTTGCACGGATACCTCGGCTTCGATGATCGGATCGAAGGGCTGGTCGAGGGCGGCGGCGAGCATCGTTCGCCACGGGGTCAGCCGGGTCCAGGCCAGGTCGGTGTCGCCGGGGGCGTAGGAGTCCTGACGTTGGCTCAGTTCCGCGTAGGGCCGGCGGGCCGTGGCGGAATCGGTGATCCGGCGCTGGGCATGCCGACCGAGCGGATCCTCGGCCGGGACCGGGGGCGGTTTCACCGGCCACCAGGCCACCACGGGGGTGTCACTGAGCAGCAGCGGGATGGCCACGGAACCCGCGTGCGCGGCGAGTTGGCCGCGCAACCGCAGCACAGCGACCTCGCCGGGCCCTTCGTCGCCGCCGACATTGATCTCCGCGTCGAGTTGGGGGGCCGCGCGGCTGGGCCGGGGGATCATCACCAGGATCCGCATCGGGTGCTCGCGGGCCGCCGCCACCGCGGCCTGGGTGGCGTCGGACTGGCAGTCCTCGTCGGCCACTACCAGCAGGGTCAGGACCATCCCGGTGGCCGGGCTGCCCATCTTGTGCCGTTCCGCTGCGATGGCCGCGACGACGGCGTTGCCGGTGGTGTCTTCCAGTCGGATCATGTGCGAGCCTCCCCAGCCCTGGCAGTGGATCGGGTCCTGGCGGCAGTCAGTGGGGGCCTGGCGGCGGTCGATTGGGGCCTGGCGGCGGTCGATTGGGGCCTGGCGGCAGCCAATGGGGGCCTGGCAGCGGTCGATGGGGGCCTGGCAGCGGTCGATGGGGGCCTGGCGGCGGTGCACCGGGTCATGGCCGCCGCCACTGGCGGCCGTCGCGCTCCAGGATGTCGTAGGCGTGCTGCGGCCCCCAGCCGCCGCTGGCGTACTGCTCCGGCGGCCCGTTAGCGGCCCAATGCGCCAGGATCGGGTCGAGGATCTGCCAGCCCATCTCGACCTCCTCGTGGCGCGGGAACAGCGGCGGGTCACCCAGCAGCACGTCGAGGATCAGCCGTTCGTACGCCTCCGGGCTGGCCTCAGTGAACGAGTCGCCGTACTGGAAATCCATGGAGACGTCGCGGACCTCCATCGCGGTGCCGGGCACCTTGGAGCCGAACCGCACCGTCATCCCCTCGTCGGGCTGGATGCGGAACACCAGTGCGTTGTTGCTCAGTTCCTCAGTAGCGGTGACCGCGAAGGGCAGGTGCGGTGCCCGTTTGAACACCACCGCGATCTCGGTGACGCGCCGGCCCAGACGCTTACCGGTCCGCAGGAAAAACGGCACGCCCGCCCAGCGCCGGGTGTCGATGTCGAGACGGATCGCCGCGTAGGTCTCCGTACGCGAATCCGCCGGAATCCCGTCCTCCTCCAGGTAGCCCTTGACGGGCACCCCGCCCTGCCAGCCGGCGGCGTACTGACCGTTACAGGTGTAGGCGTCGAGATCCTTCGGGATCTTCACCGCGGAGAGGACCTTTTCCTTCTCCCGCCGCACCGCCTCCGCCTCGAAGGACACCGGTTCTTCCATCGCGGTCAGCGCAAGCAACTGCAGGAGATGATTCTGGATGACGTCGCGGGCGGCGCCGATACCGTCGTAATACCCTGCTCGGCTGCCGATTCCGATGTCCTCGGCCATCGTGATCTGTACGTGGTCGACGTAGTTTGCGTTCCAGATCGGTTCGAACAGGTTGTTGGCGAATCGGATCGCCATCAGGTTCTGGACGGTCTCCTTGCCCAGGTAGTGGTCGATGCGGAACACCGAGCCGGAGGGAAACACCTCGTCGACGATCCGGTTGAGTTCCTGGGCGCTGGCCAGGTCGTGTCCGAAGGGCTTCTCCACCACGACCCGGCGCCAGGCATCGGGTTCGGACACGCTGAGTCCGGAACGCTTCAGTTGCTCCACGACAACGGAGAAGAACCGCGGCGGGATCGAGAGATAGAACGCGTGGTTGCCGCGGGTGCCCCGCACCCGGTCGAGATCGGTCAATACCCGGGACAGTTCGTCGAAGGCACCGTCGTCGCTGAAGTCACCGGCGACGAATCGGACCCCCTCGGACAGCTGCTGCCACACGTCCTCGCGGAACTCCGTACGCGCGTGGGTTCGCACCGAGTCGTGCACAATCTGGGCGAAGTCCTGATCAGCCCAGTCGCGACGGGCGAACCCGACCAGCGCGAAGCCCGGTGGCAGCAGCCCCCGGTTGGCCAGGTCGTAGATGGCGGGCATGACTTTCTTGGTGGCCAGGTCCCCGGTGACGCCGAACAGCACCAGCCCGCAGGGCCCGGCCACTCGCGGCAGCCGCCGGTCTCGTACGTCGCGCAGCGGGTTGATGTGGTCGGCGTCGGACATCCGGTGCTGCGCCGCCATCTGGGTGTCCACCGGGCTCACTGGCCGGCCTTCTTGATCGCTGCGGCCACGGTGTCCAGGAGTTCTCGCCAGGAGTCGTCGAACTTCCGCACACCCTCGCGCTCCAGCACCTCGTACACGTCGTCGAGGTCGACGCCGGCCTCCCGAACCTGCTGCAGCGTCTCGGCGGCGTCGGCGAGGTTGGGTCGTACGGTGTCACCGCGCAGGTCCCCATGATCTGCCACCGCGCGCATCGTCTTCTCCGGCATGGTGTTGACGGTGCCGTCGGCGACCAGCTCGACCACGTAGCGGGTGTCGCTGTACGCAGGATCCTTCACCCCCGTGGATGCCCACAGCGGCCGTTGCGGGCGCGCGCCACGCGCCGCCAGCGCCGCCCAGCGATCCGTGGCGATGACCTCCTCATAGGCGGCGAAGGCCGCCCGCGCGTTAGCGATGGCGGCGGCACCACGCAGCGGCGAGTCGGAAGGCAACCGCGAATCAACCTCGGTGTCTACTCGACTCACGAAGAACGAAGCCACCGAGGCGATGCGGGTCAGATCGTGCCCGGCCGCATCAGCAGCCTCCAGGCCGGCTTGCCAGGCGTCCAGCACCCCGCGGTAGCGCTGCACGCTGAAGATCAGTGTGACGTTGACGCTGATGCCCTGCCCGAGCACCTGCGTGATCGCCGGCAGCCCCTCCATCGTGGCCGGGATCTTGACCAGCAGGTTGGGCCGGTCGACCATCCAGGACAACGCCTTGGCCTCCGCGGCCGTTGCGCGGGCATCGCGGGCCAGCCGGGGATCGACCTCGATCGAGACCCGACCGTCGACCCCGTCGGAGGCCTCCCAGGCCGGCCGCAGGACGTCGCAGGCCCACCGCACGTCGTACGTGGTCAACGCTCGGACGGCCTCCTCCACCGCAACGCCCCGGGCGGCCAGGTCGGAAACCTGCTCCGCGTAGGCGGCGGCTCCCGCCGAGATCGCCTTGGCGAAGATCGACGGATTGGTGGTCACGCCGGTGACGTGGTCATCGGCGACCAGGGCCGCCAGCCCGCCGCTGCTCAATCGATCCCGGTCGAGGTCGTCCAGCCAGATGGACACCCCCGCCTGGGCCAGGGCTGCCAACCGGTCGGTGGGTGGGTTCATTGAATCCTCCGGTGCTCGCGGTGCGGGCGGACGGTCTGTGGTCGGACGGTCTGCGATCGGAAAGGGAGCCCCACGGTTGCGCTGAGAGTGCTGCCTCAGTCGCCCAGGCTGGCGTGCGCGGCCGAGACGACCGCCTCGGTCGTGATCCCGAACTCGCGGTAGAGCGTCTGATAGTCCGCGGACGCGCCGAAGTGCTCGAGGGAGATGCAGCGGCCCTGGCTACCGACATACCGCCACCAGCCCTGCGCGATACCCGCCTCCACACTCACCCGGGCGGTCAGCGTCGGCGGTAGGACGGTGTCGCGATAGGACAGGTCCTGCTCCTCGAACCATTCCAGGCACGGCGCGGAGACGACCCTGGTGGGGATGCCTTCGGCCTGCAGCACGTCGCGGGCGTCCAGGGCGATGGACACCTCCGAACCAGTGGCCAGCAGCAGGCATTTCACCGGTCCGCCGCTCGCCTCGGCGAGCACGTACGCGCCGCGGGCCAGACCGTCGGCCGCGGCCACCTGATCGCGGTCCAGCGTGGGCAGGTTCTGTCGGGTCAGGATCAGCCCGGTCGGCTTGCGCCGCCGCAGGATTTCGGTCCACGCGACAGTGGTCTCGTTGGCATCGGCGGGCCGGACCACCGCCAGACCGGGAATCGCCCGCAGCGCCCACAGGTGCTCGACCGGCTGGTGGGTCGGCCCGTCCTCACCGAGCCCGATGGAGTCATGCGTCCACACGAACGTGGACGGCACGCCCATCAGCGCGGCGAGCCGGACCGCCCCTCGCATGTAGTCGCTGAAGGTCAAGAACGTGCCCCCGAAGGCTCGGGTGAGGCCTCCCACGGCGATGCCGTTGAGGATCGCGCCCATCGCGTGCTCGCGGATGCCGAAGTGCACGATGCGGCCGTACGCGGAGCCCTGCGGCGCTGGGTTGCCCTCAGGCAGGAACGACATCCCGCCCTCGATCGTGGTGTCGTTGCTCTCGGCGAGGTCCGCCGATCCGCCCCACAACTCGGGGATCTTGGCGGCCAAGACCTGCAGGACCTTGCCCGAGGCCTTGCGGGTCGCGACCGGGGTGCCGGCCGGGAACTCCGGCAGGTCGGCGTCCCAGCCATCTGGGAGGTCCCCGGCCACCATGCGGTCGAGCACCGCGGACTTCTCCGGGTGGGACTCCTGCCAGGCGTCGAACCGCTGCTGCCAGGCGGCGTGCAGGTCCCGCCCGCGATCACCGACCTGGCGGGCATGGGCCAGTACCTCGTCGTCCACCTGGAACGTGCGCTGCGGATCGAAGCCCAGCAGCTCCTTGGTGGCCGCGACCTCGTCGGCACCGAGCGCCGTACCGTGGGCCTTGCCGGTGTTCTGCAGGTGCGGCGCGGGCCAGCCGATGACCGTACGCAGCCGAATCAGGGTCGGTCGGGTCAACTCGGCCTGGGCCTGCTTCATCGCCGCCGCCAGGGCCGGCACATCGACCCCGCCGTTGGGATCGAGGTCGACGAGCAGAGTGTGCCATCCGTACGCGCGGTACCGCGCCTCGACGTCCTCGCTGAAGGCGACCATCGTGTCGCCCTCGATGGAGATGTGGTTGTCGTCGTAGATGACGACCAGGTTGCCGAGCTTCTGGTGCCCGGCCAGCGAGGACGCCTCCGCGGTGATGCCCTCCTGCAGACATCCGTCGCCAGCGAACACCCACACGGTGTGATCGAAGGGGCTGGTGCCGGCCGGGGCGGCCGCATCCAGCATGCCTCGTACGTAGCGACCATCCATGGCCATCCCGACGCCGTTGGCCAGCCCCTGGCCCAGCGGCCCGGTCGTCGTCTCCACTCCTGCGGTGTGGCCGTATTCGGGATGGCCGGGGGTTTTGCTGCCCCAGCGGCGGAACTGCTTGAGGTCGGCCAGCTCCAGGCCATACCCGGACAGGAACAACTGGGTGTAAAGGGTCAGGCTGGCGTGCCCGTTCGATAGCACGAACCGGTCCCGGCCGAGCCAGGTCGGGTCGCTGGGGTCGTGCCGCAGGAACCGCTGGAAGAGCAGGTACGCGGCCGGCGCCAGCGCCATCGCGGTCCCTGGGTGGCCGTTGCCGACCTGCTGCACCGCATCCATGGCCAGGACGCGGGCGGTATCCACTGCCCGCCGGTCGAGGTCGTCCCAGGTCAGGGAGACATCGCCGGATTCGCTGCTCGCGGGATTGTTAGCGGAACTGCTGCTGCTGGCCGGTGTGACGGTCACGAGGATCCTCTCGCTGTCGAACTCGATCATGGCGGCTGCCGTACGGCGACGCTACCCGCCCGGTGCCTGCGGAAACGGCTGCGCGCTCGGGCGTGGGTAGACTCCGATCGAGGCCAGCCGACCCAGCGACCCGATTCCTTCGAGGTGTACGTGACAGCCGTCGACCCGCGCCACGCGGCCCCGCCGCGCGGGGTACCGGGTCAGCGGCGCTCGGTGCAGCAGGTGCTGGGCGTCTATCTGGCACTGACCAAGCCGCGGATCATCGAACTCCTGCTGGTGACGACCGTCCCCACCATGATCCTTGCGGCCGGCGGTCTGCCGCCGGCCGGTACGGCGCTGGCAACTCTGGTCGGTGGCACCCTGGCGGCCGGTGGCGCGAACACCCTGAACAGCTACCTGGACCGCGACATCGATGTGATCATGGTGCGGACCGGGCGGCGACCGTTGGCCACGGGTGCCGTCACACCTCGAGCGGCGCTCGTATTCGGGCTGCTGCTGTCCGTGTTGTCGGTGGCGTTCCTCGCGCTGACGACCAATGTGCTGACCGCGGTGCTGACCGCGGTGGCGATCTCCTTCTACGTGATCGTCTACACGCTGCTGCTGAAGCGGCGAACCGCGCAGAACATCGTGTGGGGCGGCGCCGCCGGCTGCATGCCCGTCCTGATTGGCTGGGCGGCGGTGACGGACTCGCTGGCCTGGGCGCCGGTGGTGCTGTTCGGCATTATCTTCTTCTGGACCCCCCCGCACTACTGGCCGTTGAGCCTGCGCTTCAAGGACGACTACGCGGCCGCGGGTGTGCCGATGCTCCCGGTGGTGGAGTCCCCGGCCACGGTCGCGCGGCACGTCGTCGTCTACACCTGGGTCATGGTCGTGGTGTCGCTGGTGCTGATCCCGGTGGCTCCGATGGGCTGGGTGTACGCCCTCAGCGCCGCCATCTTGGGCGGCGGTTTCATCCTGGAGGCCCACGCGCTGGCCTGGCGGGTACGTCGCAACGCTGCAGACGTACGCCCGATGCGGCTGTTCCACGGCTCGATCACCTATCTGGCGCTGCTGTTCCTCGCCATCGCGGTGGACCCGTTCGTGCCGTGGGCACTGCCCGGGCTCTAGGTCGGCGCGTGTGATCATTGCGACTGGATGCGTGTGGCTGTGTTTTCCCGTTCCGACTTGATCACAACGCACCACTCGCAGAGTTAGATCGACGTCCAGCGACCTCGTGCCAGCGCGGTCATCCACAGCCGGGCCGAGTTGCCGCTGATCTGGTCAGAGGTACGCACCAGACTGCCGGCATGGCTTCCATGCTGCACCGCCGTCCTCGTCCGGCCAGCTGCACCGGCACAGATGTGCGCCTCGCCATCGCTGGGCTGACGGCGGCGGTGCTGCTGGCGGCCTGCTCGGTGGCGGATGATGGTCCGCGTACGTCCGGGTCGGGTGCCCCCCACAGGTCCGGACCCGGCACCGCAGCAATCCCCACGGCGGGGGCCACTTCCGATGGAACGCCGGCCGCGAGTGGGCTGCGCTGGGGCAACTGCGCGGGTGCCGCGCGAGCCCAGTTGCAGTGCGCAACCCTCACGGTGCCGCTAGATCACGACGACGCGGCCGGCGGGACGATCGACATGGCCGTGGCGCGGCTGGCGGCGAACGGCCAGCAGGATGGTGCGGCGGCTGGCTTGCCTAGCGCCGCAGCCATCGGGCCGCGTCGAGTGCTGATCACCAACCCCGGCGGTCCCGGCGCGTCCGGGATCGAGTTCCTGGCTACGTGGGCGCCGACGCTGAGCAGCGCGGTGCGAGCCGACACCGACGTGGTGTCCTTCGATCCGCGCGGTGTCGGGGACAGCGCCGCACTGCAGTGCGTGCCGTTCGAGCAGGCCCTGCAATCGGCACCCAGCGGGCTGTCCGGCGCAGCGGTGGTCACCGAGGCGGCCACGGCAGCCGCGGGCGCCCGCGAGGCCGCCCGGGCGTGCCAGAGCCGTTCCGGGCAGCTCCTGCCGCATCTGGGGACAGCCGATGTCGCCCGGGACATGGATCTGCTGCGGGCTGCCCTCGCGGTTCCGCGCATCGACTTCGTCGGTTTCTCCTACGGAACGCGACTGGGGACCGTCTACGCCCAGTTGTTCCCGGGCCGGCTGCGGACGCTGACCCTGGACGGGTCGGTCTCACCGCGGGAGACCCAAATGGAATTCGCCCTCGGCCAGGCCCGCGGCGGTGTGCGGGCCCTGCAGTCGTTCGCCGCCTGGTGCGCAACCCGCAACTGCGGGCTGCGGCCTTCGGCGGGGGCGGTGTGGGACCGCATCGTCAGCGCCGCCGAACGATCCCCACTGCCGGTCCGGGGGGAGGCGGCCTGGCGGGTTGATGGTGGGCTGGCGACCACCGGGATGTTCTCCGGACTGTATTCGCCGACCCAGTGGCCCACCCTGCTGGCGGCCATGAAGCAGGCCGAGCAGGGCGACGGGACGATGCTGTTCACGCTGGCCCAATTGCAGTTCGGTGAACCGGTCGACGGCTTCTCCGCCGACGTCAGTGCCAACCTGGCCATCAACTGCGCCGACCTGAAGGACCGACCGTCCCGGGCTCAGGTGATCGCCGCCGCCCGGACCGCCATCCAAACGAATCCGCGGCTGGGCGGGGTCGGTGCCGTGAGCGCGCTGAGTTGCGACGGGTGGCGCCCGGGGTCCGAGCCCGTCGGGCCCGTGAACCTCAGCGATCCGCCGCCGACAATCGTGGTGGGGACCCGCAACGATCCGGCCACCCCGTATGAGTGGGCCGTCGCGATGAGCCGGGCCATTCCCGGCGCCCGGTTGATCACCTATGCCGGTGACGGGCACACCGCGTACGGCCGCTCCGCCTGTGTCACCCGGACCGTCGACTCGTTCCTCACCACCGCGCGGCTGCCGTCCAGCGACACCACCTGCGCGGTGCGTCCGCAGGACGGCCGAGCCCAATTGCGCAGCGCGGTGGACGCGCAGTTGGGTGCGGCCCTCATCGAGCAGGGCCTGCCCACCACCGCGGCGCGCTGCGTTGCCGCCCGACTGGCGGCGAAGCTGCCCGACAGCGGCCTGGATCAACTTCTGGCCGGCGAGACCCCGGACGGGCTGCCGGACATCCTTGCGGGCCTCACCCGTGCCTGCCTCGCCGCGCCATGACCCGAGCCCACCATGACGTCGGTTGCTCGACGATCAGCCGGTCAGCCGCTACTTCTTCGGCGGGTGGCACACCGCGCTCGGTGGCTGTCCGCGTCGTGGCCCGCGGCGCAGCACCCACGAGCCCGAGAAGGGTGTCGCTGCGGGCCGAGCCGTCGGACCGGCCGGACCGCGCATCGGTGCGGATGCCCCAGATCTTCGACGGGCCGGTCTTTGCTGGACTGGCAACTGTCTCGGAGGCGCCGGAGGTCGGGGCGCCCAGCTCCAGCGAGACGCGGGTGCCACCCAGGGGAGCACGACCCAGGCTCAACGCACCACCGCTGGACTCAGCCGTCCGCCGGGCGATGTCCAACCCCAAGCCGGTCGAGCCGGCCGTGGACCGGCCCCGTTCCAGCATCCCCTCGTGCGGCAGACCCGGTCCCGCATCGTCGACGGTGACCAGCGCGCCGCCGCCGGTTCGTGCGCTGACCCGGACGGCATATGCCGCACCGTCCGGTGTGTGAGCAAACACGTTGCCCAGCAGCGCATCGAGGGTGTCTCCGAGGTCCGCGGCATCCACCCGGACCCGTACCGGGACGGTCGGGATGATCGCCGTGGCGGGCCGCGCCTGGTCCTCGGCGAGCACCCCCCAGAAGGCGAGCCGGTCTCGCACCACAGCCGCGGCATCGCACACGGCCCGGGCACCCTCACGAACGGGTCGGCGGGCCTCCCGGATGACCTCGTCGACCATTCGTTCCAGCCGGTCGACGTCGCTGACCAACCGGTCCCGGGTCTCGTCCTCGGTCAATGCCTCGGCGTTCAGTCGCAGGGCGGTCACGGGCGTACGCAACCGGTGGGCGACGTCGGCGACCTGCTCGCGCTCGCCGCGCAGCAGTTCGGTCACCCGACCGGCTAGCAGGTTCAACTGCGCGGCGACGGCCCGTAACTCCGGCGGCCCCTCTGGCTCCACCCTCGAGTCGAGGTCACCGGAGGCGAGTGAGCGCGCGGCTCGGGACAGCGCCTGCACCGGGCGCAGGAACGAGCGCGCCAGCACCAGCCCGACGATCAACGCCATCAGCAGCAGGCCGGCACCCAAGACCAGCAGAACCACCCGTGCGGAGGTGACGTTGGCGAACAACACCTCGTCGGGCACCAGGACCCGGACGACCAGCGTCTGCCCCTCCCCGTCCACCACGGGTACCACCAGATCCCGGCCACCACTGGACTCGGCGAAGAACGCTCCGCCGCGGCGGGCCAGCGCGATCGCGTCGTCGGCCGGCCGGGCGGAGCCGATGGTCGTGTCGTCGGGGTAATAGACCGTGGCCAGCCGACCCGTACTCTCCTCGAACTCGGCAACAAGGGTCGCGGCCTGGGAACGGTCGACCAGGGCGACCGAGGAAACCAACGGCTGGACCTGCAGGACCGCCTGACGCTGCGCGCGGTCCACCGAGAAGTCGCTGACGAAGATCCACAGCGGTGCCAGGAAGGCCAGCAGGACGAGCAGCACCGACGCGGTCAGGGTCAACAGGATTCGGCGGGTCATGCGCGAGGCTTCGATCTACCGGGGGGCGACGAGTTTGACGCCGACGCCGCGAACGGTGACCAGGAAACGGGGCTCCTGGGCTGTCTCGCCGAGCTTGCGGCGCAGCCAGGACAGGTGCACGTCCACTGTCTTCTCGGCTCCGCCGTACGGCTGCCGCCATACCTCAGCAAGCAGTTCCTTCTTCGTCACGACCTCGCCCGGCCGCGATGCCAGATAGGTCAACAACTCGAATTCACGTGGCGAGAGCTCGATCACCCGCCCGTCAACGCGCGCCTCTCGGGCGCGGATGTCGATCGTGAGGTCCCCCACGGTCAGGATGTTGGGCGCGGTATCCGAGTCCGGGCCGACCCGGCGCAGCACGGCCCGGATGCGAGCATCCATCGCCGACGCGGAGAATGGCTTGACGACATAGTCATCCGCTCCGGCGTTCAACGCTTTGACGACCACCTCGTCGTCGTCGCGGGCCGTGGCCACGATGACGGGCACCGCGCTGACGGCCCGGAGCATGCGCAGCAACTCCACCCCGTCCAGGTCCGGCAGACCGAGGTCCAAGATGACCAGGTCCGGCCCGCGGGCCAAGGCCTCCTGCAGCCCCGACATGGCATCCGGCGCGGAGGAAACGGTGTGGCCTCGGTCGGACAACGTCCGGATCATGGCTGTACGGATGCCCGGGTCATCCTCGATAATGAGCAGGGCGGCCATGGCGGGCAACCGTAGCCGTCGACCGGCACTTGCGGATGCATCCGGACCGGGCGGGTTGTCGGCAAACTCCTTAACCGAAACTTAACTCGTTCGGTCGACCATCACGCAGCGGAGGGGGCACAATACACAGCGTGAATCGTTCGTTGGCGGCGGTGGTGGCGTGGGGCGCCTGCTGCGTCCTCGCTGGCGGAGTGGGCATGGCTGCGGTGGGCGTCGTACGGGGCGCCGTGACCGACGACCCTGTGCAGGTCCTTTCCGATGGGCAACTGACCCGTGTCCTGCGCGGTGATGCGCCCACCCCGACACCGTTGCCGACCTTGCCGCGCGAGCTGGACGACCTGCCGGTCGTGAGCCTGCCATCGGCTGCGTCGGAGTCTGACGATGTCACATCACTGACGCCCGAACCGGGTGACGATGCGCCCAGCGCAGTCGCCACGGCAGTGGCCTCGACCTCCGGATTCGCCGGTCCGTCGCAGCAGGCCGGCACGACTCCCGCGCCCTCACCGCTGCGTCCTTCCAGCCATTCGCGCGACGACGACGACGAATCGAAGCCCCGCCCGCCAGAGTCGCCGACTTCGGCCCCGGTGACCCAGGCACCCGGCGTACGGCCGCGGCCGCCGGTCGGCCCGCCGCCGAGCCTGCCCGCGCAACCCGCCGTGCCCACCAGCGAACCGGCAGCGCCGGCCGGTCCGACGTCGCAGCCCCCCGACCAGCCCGTGCGCAGTCCCGAGACCGACCGACCCGAACCGAGTCCGTCACCGAGTCCGAGCCGTACCAAGGCCGAACGCCGCAGCGACGAGTCCGATCACGATAAGGACGCCGACAAGCAGGTGAGTACGCGGACAACCCAGCCGGCGCCTACTCCCAGCAGCACCAAGTCGTCCAGCGAGTCAACCAAGTCGTCCAGCCCGCAGCCGACCGCCAGTCAGAGCAATCAGACCGGCGCCACCACGATGAGCGCGAGCCTAGTGTTCATTGCCGCGCCTGGGGCCGTGGCCGCGACGTGTGACGGCGAGCGCGTACGGGCGTTCGCGGTGCCGACTCGTGGCTGGCGTGCTGAGGTGTCCGAGCCCGACACGCGCGTGACGATTGCGTTCACCCGGGCCGCCGACACCGCCTCCCCGAGCCCTGCCCCGACAGCGCAGCGGCAGGATCGGGACAACCGCGACCGTGGTGACCGTGGAGACCGCAGCGATCGGTCTCACCGCATTGCTTCCCCGAGCAGCGATACCGGTGAAACCCGCGTCAACCCGCAAGGTGGCGACCAAGAAGTGGGCCGCGAGCGGGATCGTTCCGCGGCTCCGGCAAAGGGCGACCAGGAGGTCCGGATGCAGGTTCGCTGCCACCACGACCGCCCCCAGGTCGAGTCCATCCAACAACGCCCCTAGCACCCGATGGGCGGCGAGCCGTCGCGGGTGTTCAGCGCATGGACGCGGGAGTGGGGTCGAGCAAGGGTCCACGCTCCCGTAGGGCCAGGTGCAGGCGCACGACGGCGATCCAGACGAGGGTGGCTCCGAGCATGTGCAGCGCCACGGCGACCCACGGCAGCCCGGTGAAGTACTGCACGTAGCCGATGGCGCCCTGGAGTAGGGCGATCCCGAGCAGGTGCCAGGACCGCCGCTGGGCATAGCGCGTACTGGGCGACGCCACCCGCAGGACCACGATCATCCCGACCGTGAGGCCGAGGAACAGCAGGACAGAGTCGGCATGCAGCCACGACACCGTCCGCGGGTCGAAGCCGAATCGGTGTTCTGCGTTGACGTCGCCTGAGTGCGGGCCGCTGCCGGTGACCACCGTCCCGAGGACCAGCATCACCACGGACACCGCGAGCAGGACGCGGGACAGGGTGCGCACGGCGGGCGGTACGGTCGGGCGGACCGGGGTGTCGCCGGGCTCCGCGGCCCTGCGTACCAGCACCACCGTGGCGGCGATGAGCGCACACGACAGCAGGAAGTGCGCCGCAACGAATGCGGGGTTCAGCCCGGTCAGCACCGTGATACCACCCAGGACGGCCTGGCCCACCGTCCCCAGCAACGGCACCGCCGCCAGCAGGAACAAGGCCGGGCGCGGCGGCAACCCAGCGCTGCGCCGTCGGCGAGTGTCCAGGAGGGCCGCGACGATCGCGGCCACCGCCAGCGCACCCAGGGCGAAGGTGAGCAACCGGTTGCCGAACTCGACGTACTTGTGCCACTCCTGTTCCTGACGGGAGGTCGGCGTGTACGAGCCTTCGACGCATTGCGGCCAGGTGGGGCACCCCAGCCCCGACCCGGTCAGTCGCACAACACCGCCGGTGACCACGATCGCCGTCTGCGCAACCAGGTTCGCCACATACACCCCGCGCACCCAGCGGGGCGCAGCACCGTCCACCGGCATCCCGGGGGCACTGGCGGAGGAGTCGGGCGGGGCCGGGAAGGTGCTGCTCATTGTCACGATGTCGATGGTAGGCGGCTACTCCCAGCGGAATGTCCGCGAGGCCACCGCCACCGCAAGCGCAGCCCAAGCGATGAGCACACCAAGCGCCGCCCACGGCAGCCCCAGACCGGCCAGCAGGACGTCGCGCAAGCCTTCACCCAGCGCCGCCGACGGCAACCACGCCACGACGCTGGCCAGACCCGACGGCAATTGGTCCAGCGGGATCACGACCCCCCCACCCAGCAGCAGCAGCAGGTAGATGCCGTTGGCAACCGCCAAGGTGGCTTCGGCGCGGAGCACCCCGGCCAGTGCCAGGCCGAGCCCGCTGAAGGCGGCGGTACCGGCCAGCAGCAGCAGTCCCGCGGCCAGCGGCGAGCCCTGCGGCGACCAGCCGAGCAGCAGCGCGACGGCTACCAGCAGGACCACCTGGACCACCTCGACGAGGAGCACCGCGATGGTGCGGGAGAACACCAGCCCCCAGCGCGGCAACGGGGTAGCGCCCAGCAGCTTCAGTACCCCATAGCGCCGGTCGTACGCCGTGGCGATGGCCTGCCCGGTGAAGGCGGTTGACATGACCGCGAGAGCGAGGACTCCCGGCGCGACCACGTCGATGCGTGGACCGTTGCCCAGGTCGACGATGCCGACACTGGACAGCGCCACCAGCAGGACTACCGGGATGATCAGTGTCAGCAGCACCTGCTCGCCGTTGCGCAGCAGCAGGCGGACCTCCAGCAGGCTCTGTGCGCGCAGCATGCGGGGAACGGAAGCCGATCCGGGGGCCGGCCGGTGGGACAGCGGCTGGGTGCTCATGTCGTGGTCTCCGCGTCGCTCGGCGACTCTGGGTGCGCTGACTCGGCGGTGAGTTCCAGGAACACGTCCTGGAGGCTGCGCCGGTCCACCCGCAAATCGCGGATCAGCACTCCGTGCTGGGCGCACCAGGCGGTCACGGTGGCCAAGACCTGCGGTCCGATGTCGCCGGTGATGCGGTACGAGCCGGGGACCGGCTCCGCGGCCGTGCAGTCGGCCGGCAGGGCGGTCAACAGGCCGCCCAGATCCAGGTGCGCCGGACCGCCGAAATGCAGGCGTTCGCCATCCCCGTCGGTCGTGAGTGCCTGCGGCGTGCCATCGGCCACAACCCGGCCGCGGTGCAGGATCACTACCTGGTCAGCCAGCGACTCGGCCTCGTCCATCAGATGTGTCGAGAGCACGACCGTGACTCCGTCCGCCCGGAGCTGGGTGATCAGGTCCCACACGACGACCCGGATGTGGGGATCCATGCCGGCGGTCGGCTCGTCCAGGAAGACCAGTCGCGGTCGGCCGACTAGCGCGCAGGCCAGCTTGACCCGCTGCTGCTCGCCGCCGCTCATCCGGCGGTACGAGGTCCGCGGCAGCGACGTCAGGCCCAGCCGCTCGGCCAACGGCCCGATCGGCAGCGGATCGGCGTACAGCCGGGACAGGTGCTCGATGAACTCCACCCCGCGCGAACCCGACGGGATGCCGCCGTCCTGCAACATGACCCCGACCTGGGCGTGCAGTGCCGCCGCATCGCGCCGCGGATCAAGGCCGAGGACCCGGACAGTGCCCGACTGTGCCGGGCGGAAGCCCTCGCAGGTCTCCAGGGTTGTGGTCTTACCGGCGCCGTTCGGCCCCAAGACGGCGGTGACACCTGCCACCGCGACGGTGAACGTCGCCCCGTCGACGGCCCGCCGACCGGCGTACGTCATGGTCAGTCCGGAAACATCGACCGCCGGGTGGACGGTCGGGCCGTCCGCCGGCGCCTGCGGGGAGGGCACGGCCGCTGAGTCTAGGCAGCACCGCTGACAGCGCTGGGGTTGGCGCCCACCGGAGCATTAGTGCACACTGAGGTTGTGAAATTCGCCGAGCCGTCGAGCCAGCTCTCGTCGTCGCGCGTGGTCGTCGTGCCGAGCAGTGCCGCGACCGCGCGGGTGGCGCGTGACCTGCTGCAGACCGGCTCGGCGACGGTAAGTGAACTGGCCGAGCGGCTGGGCCTGACGGCAACCGCGATCCGGCGGCATCTGGACGCCCTGCTCGCTGACGGCCTGGTGACGGCTGCCGCGCGGGCGCCCTACGGTCCGGCGCCGACCCGTGGCCGCGGCCGACCGGCGCGGGTGTTCGCCATCACCGAGGCCGGTCGGGACGCGCTGGAGCCGGCCGACTCCGACCTGGCCGTCGATGTGCTGCGCTACCTCGCCGAGACGCAGGGGCCGCAGGCCATCCGTGCCTTCGCGCAGGCGCGGGTGGCGACCATGGAACAGCGTTATGCCGCCAGTGTGGCGCAGGTCAGCGATCCGCAGCAGCGTCTGCAGGTGTTCACTGACGTCCTGACCGCCGACGGTTACGCAGCCGCCGCCATGCCCGCCGCGGGGACGGTGCCGGGTGCGCAGATGTGCCAGCATCGCTGCCCGGTCGCCCACGCCGCTGCAGAGTTCCCGCAATTGTGCGAGGCGGAGACGGAGTTGTTCTCCCGCATCCTGGGTACGCACGTGCTGAGGCTGGCGACGATCGCGCACGGTGACGGCGTCTGCACCACGCACATACCCGCAGTTGGGTCTGCGCCACCGTTTTCGGGACCATCCCGTCCCAGCGCCCCGACCACTACAGCAGTTCAGCCCACCACAGCAGGGCAGCCCACCACAGCAGTGCAGCCGACCGAGAGGGCATCGTGATGACAACGCTCGCCAAGCAGGAACTCGAAGGCCTCGGTCGCTACGACTACGGCTGGTCGGACTCCGACACCGCGGGGGCCACCGCCCGCCGTGGTTTGTCCGAGGACGTCGTACGCAACATCAGCCAGCTCAAGAACGAGCCGGCATGGATGCTCGAACGGCGGCTCAAGGGGCTGAAGTTGTTCGGCCGCAAACCGATGCCCTCGTGGGGTTCGGACCTGTCCGGCATCCACTTCGACGACATCAAATACTTCGTACGCTCCACCGAGAAGCAGGCGACCTCTTGGGAGGACCTGCCCGCCGACATCAAGAACACCTACGACCGGCTCGGGATCCCCGAGGCCGAGAAGCAGCGGTTGGTGGCCGGCGTGGCGGCGCAGTACGAAAGTGAGGTCGTCTATCACAAGATCCGGGAGGATCTGGAGGAGCAGGGTGTCCTGTTCCTGGACACCGACACCGCTCTGCGTGAGCACGAGGACGTGTTCCGGGAGTATTTCGGTTCGGTCATCCCGGTGGGGGACAACAAGTTCGCGGCGCTGAACACGGCGGTCTGGTCCGGTGGCTCGTTCATCTACGTGCCCAAGGGTGTCCGGGTCGAGATCCCGTTGCAGGCCTACTTCCGGATCAACACCGAAAACATGGGCCAGTTCGAACGTACGTTGATCATCGTGGACGAGGACGCGTACGTGCACTATGTCGAGGGATGCACGGCCCCGATCTACAAGTCCGACTCGCTGCACTCTGCGGTGGTGGAGATCGTGGTGAAGAAGGGTGCTCGCTGTCGCTACACCACGATTCAGAACTGGTCGAACAACGTCTACAACCTGGTGACCAAGCGCGCCGTCGCGCACGAGGGCGCCACCATGGAATGGGTGGACGGAAACCTCGGCTCCAAGGTGACGATGAAATACCCGGCGGTGTGGCTGATGGGGGAGCACGCCAAGGGCGAGACCCTCTCGATCGCCTTCGCTGGTGAGGGTCAGCACCAGGACGCCGGCGCCAAGATGGTCCACGCGGCCCCGAACACGTCCAGTTCCATCGTGTCCAAGTCGGTGGCCCGCGGGGGCGGCCGGACTTCCTACCGCGGGCTGGTGCAGGTGCTGGAGGGTTCGCACGGGTCCGCCTCGACAGTGCGCTGTGACGCCCTGCTCGTGGACGACATCAGCCGTTCGGACACCTACCCCTACGTCGACGTCCGCGATGACGACGTGTCGATGGGGCACGAGGCCACGGTGAGCAAGGTCAGCGAGGACCAGTTGTTCTACCTGATGAGCCGGGGCATGTCCGAGGAGGAGGCCATGGCGATGATCGTGCGGGGCTTCATCGAGCCGATCGCGCGGGAACTGCCGATGGAATATGCCCTGGAACTCAACCGACTGATTGAAATGCAGATGGAAGGTGCCGTCGGCTGATGACGACGCTTGTGGAGACCCCGCCGGCGAGAGACCACACGCCGCACTGGTCATTCGACGTCGCCGAGTTCCCGATGCCTAGCGGTCGGGAGGAGCAGTGGCGGTTTACGCCGCTGGACCGGATGGCCGACCTGCTGACCGATTCGGCCGCGCAGACCCGGCTCACGTGGCGTACCGACCTGCCGGCCGGAGTCACGATGGAGACGGTCGCCCCTGGTGACCCGCTGCTGCGGAACGTCCCGGCGCCCGTGGACCGCGTTGGGGCGCTGGCCTGGGCACACGCCGAGCAGCCCGTCGTGGTGAGCGTGGCCAAGGGGGCGATCCCCGATACACCGGTGATCCTGCACCTGCACGGACCGCAGGAGGGTGTGGCGTGGGAGCACCTGGTCCTGGTGGTAGGCGCGGAGGCCGCGGTGACCGTGGTGCTGGAGCACACCGGCAAGGCACGCTACGGCGCGTTGGTGTCCGTGCTGCTCGGTGACGGCGCCAGTCTGGATCTGGTGGGCGTGCAGACCTGGGACGCCGGGACCGTGCACGTCGCTCATCACGCCTTTCGGCTTGGACGGGATGCGCGGGTCCGCTCGACCCAGGTGAGCCTGAGCGGTGATTTGGTACGCATCACCGAGACGGTGGAATACACCGGGCCGGGTGGGGAGGCTGATCTGGCTGGCGTGTTCTTCGCCGACGCCGGTCAGCATCTGGAACATCGGTTGTTCATCGACCACTCGGCGCCGCACTGCCGGAGCAATGTCGTCTACAAGGGTGCATTGCAGGGCGACGGCGCGCACACGGTTTGGATCGGCGATGTCCTCATCCGGTCCGAAGCGGTCGGGACGCAGACGTACGAGATCAACCGCAATCTGGTGCTGTCCGACGGGGCTCGGGCGGACTCCGTACCCAACCTCGAGATCGAGACCGGGGACGTGGTCGGTGCGGGTCACGCCAGCGCCACCGGACGCTTCGACGACGAGCAGTTGTTCTATCTGCAGAGCCGTGGCATCCCACCCGAGATCGCTCGACGCCTGGTCGTGCGCGGGTTCTTTGCCGAGGTGCTGGCGCGCATTCCCACGCCGGGCCTGCGCAGCCGCCTAGCGGCTGCCGTGGAAGCCGAACTCGGTGACGCCGAGTCGGGAGACACCGAACACGAGCAGTTGTTGTGGGCCGCGCTGCACGACCCCGCTGCTGACGAGGCCGCCGGGCTGAACGACAGCGGCACGGCATGAGAGGCCCGGCGGTCTGTTCGGTCGGGGAGATCCCGGACGCGGGCGTTATTCGGGTGATTGTCGACGGCGTCGCGGTTGCGCTGGTGCGTACAGAAGGTGAGATTTTCGCGCTCCGGGATGCCTGCTCGCACGCCGACGTCGCACTGTCCGAGGGCGACGTGGAGGGCTGCAGCATCGAATGCTGGCTGCACGGCAGCCGGTTCGACCTACGCAGCGGCAAACCCACCGGGCCGCCCGCGACGGCGCCGGTCCCCGTCTACACCGTCACCGTGGACGGCGAGGGAGACACCGCCCTCGTACGCGTTGAACTGACCGCCCCCCACTGATATTCGTTCGCACCATCGTTGACGAGGAGAGCCGGCCTGTGGCCACGCTGGAAGTACGAGACCTGCACGTATCCGTGGACGCCGAGGGTGGACCGCGCGAGATCCTGCGCGGCGTCGACCTGACGGTCGCGGCGGGGGAGATCCATGCGGTGATGGGGCCCAACGGCTCGGGTAAATCGACGCTGGCCTATTCCATCGCCGGTCACCCGAAATATCACGTCACCCGGGGCAGCGTCACCCTGGACGGCGAGGACGTCCTGGCGATGCCAGTGGACGTCCGGGCCCGCGCCGGCATCTTCCTGGCGATGCAGTACCCGGTCGAGGTGCCCGGCGTCTCGGTGTCGAATTTCCTGCGTACGGCGGTTACCGCGACCCGTGGTGAGGCGCCGAAACTGCGCCTGTGGGTCAAGGAGATGAAGGCGGCCATGACAAGGCTGCAGATCGATCCCGTCTTCGCCGAGCGCAACGTCAACGAAGGGTTCTCCGGCGGCGAGAAGAAGCGCCACGAGATCCTGCAACTGGAGTTGTTGCAGCCGAAGATCGCCGTGCTGGATGAGACGGACTCGGGCCTGGACGTGGATGCCCTGCGGGTCGTCAGCGAGGGCGTCAACCGGGTCCAGGCGAAGGGCGAGACCGGGACGTTGCTGATCACCCACTACACCCGGATCCTGCGCTACATCCGACCGGACTTCGTGCACGTCTTCATTGACGGGCGCTTCGTCGAGGAGGGCGGCCCGGAGCTGGCCGACCAGCTCGAGGCGGAGGGTTACGAGCGGTTCCTCAAGGCGGCGAACCCGGCGTGACGACGTCCGTGACCGGTGCCGCGGCGGTGACGTCGGGACTCCTCGATGTTGCTGTTATCCGGGCGGACTTCCCGATCCTGTCCCGCACGGTGCGCGGGGGACGGCCGCTGGTCTACTTGGATTCCGGTGCGACGTCGCAGAAGCCGCGTGCTGTTCTTGACGCCGAGCGCCGGTTCTACGAGATGCACAACGCCGCGGTCCACCGTGGCGCGCACCAGCTCGCCGAGGAGGCCACTGACGCCTACGAGTCCGCCCGCGCGCGCATTGCCGGTTTCGTCGGTGGCCGCCCGGAGGAGTTGGTGTTCACTAAGAACGCCACCGAATCACTGAACCTGGTTGCCTACGCGTTCAGCAACAGTACCGACAAGGCCCGGTTCGGCGCGCCGTTGCCCGCCGGCGCGCAACGCTTCGTCTTGGCCCCCGGTGACGAGGTTCTGGTCACCGAGATGGAGCACCACGCCAACCTGGTGCCGTGGCAGGAACTGTGCGCCAAGACGGGGGCGAGGCTGCGCTGGCTCGGCCTGACCGATGACGGGCGGCTCGACCTGTCCGAGCTGGACGAGCTCGTTAACCCGCGGACCAAGGTCGTCTCGGTCGTGCACCAGTCGAACATCTTAGGCACGATCAACCCGTTGCAGCCGATCGCGGCCCGTGCCCACGAGGTCGGCGCGCTTTTCGTGGTCGACGCGTGCCAGTCCATCCCGCACGGGCCGTTCAATGTGCACGACAGTGGCGCCGACTTGGTTGCCTGGAGCGGGCACAAGATGGTCGGCCCGACCGGGGTGGGCTGCCTGTGGGGTCGCACCGACGTGCTGGCTGCGATGCCGCCGTTCCTGTCCGGCGGCTCGATGATCGAGTCGGTGCGGATGGAAGGTTCGACGTATGCGGACCCGCCGCAGCGTTTCGAGGCGGGCGTCCCGAATATGGCGCAGGTTGTCGGCCTGGCCGCGGCGGTGGACTACCTGGAGACCATCGGGATGGCCGCGATCGCCGCGCACGAGCATGCGGTCACGACATATGCGCTGGAACAACTTCAGCAGATTCCGGGACTGCGCATCATCGGTCCGGAGGACGCGGTTGACCGCGGTAGCGCGGTGTCCTTCGTGGTCGACGGGATTCACCCGCACGACGTCGGGCAGGTCCTCGACGACCACGGCGTTGCCGTACGGGTCGGGCACCACTGCGCCTGGCCGGTGTGCCGGCGCTACGGCATCCCGGCCACCACCCGCGCCTCCTCGTACTTCTATAACGGCCTGGCCGACATCGACGCCCTGGTTGAGGGAGTCCGTGCGGCGCAACACTTCTTCGGAGTGAACTGATGAATCTGGAAGGTCTCTACCAGGAGATCATCTTGGACCACTACAAGCATCCGCACGGCCGTGTCCTGCGCGAGCCGTACGAGGCCGAGGTGCACCACGTCAACCCCACCTGCGGCGACGAGATCACCTTGCGCGTGCACCTGGTCGACGAACGGGTCGTGGACGTCTCGTACGACGGGCAGGGTTGTTCGATCTCGCAGGCCAGCGCCAGCGTGCTCAACGATCTGCTGGTGGGCCTGCCGTTGGCCGAGGCGCTGGAGATCCATGCAGGTTTCACCGAGTTGATGACGTCGCGCGGCTCGATTGAACCCGACGAAGAACTCCTGGGCGACGCGATCGCCTTCGCCGGAGTCGCGAAATACCCAGCTCGGGTCAAGTGCGCCCTGTTGTCCTGGATGGCGTTCAAGGACGCAGTGGCGCAGGTGGTCGACGCCGACGCCCTGCTTGCGCAGAGTCCCGTGCCGGATGGCACGTCAGTGGAGGAGATCCAACGATGAGCGAGACCACGATCACCCCGGACGAGGACGTCCTGGAGGCCATGCGCGATGTCGTCGACCCCGAACTCGGCATCAACGTGGTGGATCTCGGCCTGGTTTACGGCGTCAGCGTCGATGACAACAACGTGGCCACCGTCAACATGACCCTCACCTCCGCTGCCTGCCCGTTGACCGACGTCATTGAGGACCAGACCCGTGCCTCCCTGGACGGCGTCGTCCACGACTTCCGCATCAATTGGGTCTGGATGCCGCCCTGGGGTCCCGACAAGATCACCGATGATGGGCGGGACATGCTTCGGGCGCTGGGGTTCAACGTCTGAACGAGGAGGCGCAGCGGACCCCGTCGCCCGAGCGCAGCGAGGGCAGGGGCCGCGGAGCCGACGACGTGAAGACGCATGGAGAACGTTTAGTTGGATCCCGCCTAGACTCTCGTCCTCGTGATCGTGGCCAATGAGGTGGAGCTGAGGGCAGGGCCCCGGCTGCTGTTGGACCACGCGACATTTCGGGTCGCCCCGGGCGATCGGGTCGGGCTCGTCGGGCGCAACGGCGCCGGCAAGACCACGCTGACCCGGGTGCTGGCCGGTGAGGCGCTGCCCGCGGGCGGCACTGTCACCCGCTCGGGGGGAATCGGCTACCTGCCGCAGGACCCGCGGACCGGTGACCTCGAAGAACTGGTCCGCGACCGGATCCTGTCGGCTCGCGGCCTTGGTGAGATCGCCGCCCGGCTGCACGAATCGGCTACCCGGATGGCCAGCGCCGACGATGACGTACGCGACCAGGCCATGCGCCGGTTCGCGCGAGCTCAGACCGAATTCGAGACCCTCGGCGGGTATGCGGCCGAAGCCGACGCGGCCGCTATCGCCGCCAGTCTTGGGCTACCCGACCGAGTGCAGACCCAGCAACTGGGCACCCTGTCCGGTGGGCAGCGACGACGGGTGGAACTGGCCCGGATCCTGTTCGGGGAGTCCGAGACGCTGCTACTGGACGAGCCGACCAACCATCTGGACGCCGACTCGATCGTTTGGCTGCGGGAATACCTGCGGTCCTATTCCGGTGGCTTGGTGGTGATCAGCCACGATGTCGGACTGCTGGACGCCGTCGTCACCCGGGTCTTCCACCTGGATGCCACCAGGTCGGTCATTGACGTCTACAACGTCGGATGGAAAACGTACCTGCAACAGCGGGAGACCGACGAGCGGCGCCGGAAGCGGGAACGCACCAACGCCGAGAAGCAGGCGCACGCCCTGAAGGATCAGGCCGAACGGATGCGGGCCAAGGCGACCAAGGCCAAGGCCGCGCAGAGCATGCTGCGCCGCGCGGATCGGCTGGTCGAGGGACTGGAGCAGACGCGCCGCGCGGACAAGGTGGCGCACCTGCGCTTCCCTGCGCCGGCGCCCTGTGGGAAGACGCCGTTGACCGCTCGAGAACTGTCCAAGTCGTACGGCAGCCTGGAGATCTTCACCGATGTCGACCTCGCCATCGACCGGGGTTCCCGGGTGGTCATTCTCGGCTTGAACGGCGCCGGGAAGACGACGCTGCTGCGCATCTTGGCGGGGGTGGACGAGCCGGACACCGGGGCCGTCGAGCCGGGGCATGGCCTGCGACTGGGCTACTACGCCCAAGAGCACGAGACCCTGGACACCGAGCGGTCGGTGCTGGAAAACCTGCGTTCGTCCGCGCCCGATCTGGGCGAGGTCGAGGCCCGGTCGGTTCTGGGGTCGTTCTTGTTCTCCGGTGACGACGTGGACAAGCCGGCTGGGGTGCTGTCCGGCGGCGAGAAGACCCGCCTGGCGCTCGCCGCGCTGGTGGTCTCCAGCGCCAATGTGCTGCTGCTGGACGAGCCGACGAACAACCTCGACCCGGCCAGTCGCGACGAAGTGCTGGTCGCGCTGCGCGCCTACCGCGGCGCGGTGGTCCTGGTCACCCATGACGAGGGTGCCGTCACCGCACTGGAACCTGAGCGGGTCCTGCTGTTGCCTGATGGCGACGAGGATCTGTGGAGCGAGGACTACGCGGACCTGGTCGCTCTCGCCTGAGGTTGTCCGGATGAACGGGAAGACCCGTTTACCGTCGGGGGCCAGCGCTCGCCGATTACGTTGTGCCACGTCAGATCGTGATCTACGGGGTGGCGCCGTTTGTCATCGTGGTCGATCATGGGGCTCAAGGCGGTGCGCAGGCACCGACGAGGCGAATCGGAGGGCGACGTGGCAGAGATCACCAAGGGCCAGCGGGTCACCGGCGCCGACCGGGAGAAGATGGCCAAGGATCTGAAGAAGGAGTATGTGGCCGGGGCGAGCATTCGGTCGCTAGCGGAGAAGACCGGACGTTCGTACGGCTTCGTGCACCGCATCCTCAGCGAGTCCGACGTGCCGCTGCGTGGCCGTGGCGGCGCCACCCGAGGAAAGAAGGCCGGCTGACCTGGCGACGTTGCGTTTCGCTGGGCGCGTAATGCGGTGCCAGCGCCAGGCCGGTCGGGAAGGGATTGCGATGCAGCCGCGTTGGCTGGGGTGCCCCGCTGTCGCCTTGTCTGCGGCACCCTGACCTGACCCATCGGGGACCGGTCGTCCCGAAGGAGTTGCCGCATGTCGATGCATGGCCAGTGGAGCACGCTGCGATCGTTCACCCGCGACCCCTCGGTCAAGCAGCGGCAACTGTCCCGCGCGACAGTGCGTCGCATCCTGTCCTTTGCGGCGCCCTACAAGGCGCTGGTCATGGTCTTCCTGGTAATCCTCATTCTGGACTCGCTCCTGGTGATCGCCCAGCCCCTGCTGTTCCGAAGGATCGTGGATCAGGGGATCAGTCAGGGTGACCGTGGGGTCGTGACGACCAGTGCGCTGCTGGTCGCTGGCCTGGCTGTGGTCAATCCGGCTCTCGGGCTGGTCGGGCGCTGGTATTCCTCCCGGATTGGCGAGGGTCTGATCTTCGACCTGCGGACCGCCGTGTTCGCGCATGTGCAACGCCAGCCGGTCGCGTTCTTCACCCGGACGCAGACCGGCGCCCTGGTGTCGCGGCTGAACAATGACGTGATCGGCGCGCAGCAGGCGTTCACCTCGACCCTGTCCGGCGTGGTCGGCAACGCCATCAGCCTGGTCATCGTCCTGATCACAATGCTGTGGCTGTCCTGGCCCCTGACCCTGGGTGCGCTGGTCCTGCTGCCACTGTTCCTGCTGCCGGCCCGGTTCATGGGGCGCCGCCTGCAGGCTTTGACCCGTGAGCAGATGGTGCTCAACGCTGAGATGAGTACGCAGATGACCGAGCGCTTCAACGTCGCCGGTGCGCTGCTCGTGAAGCTGTTCGGCCGGCCGGCGGACGAGGACGCGTCCTTCTCCGGCAAGGCGTCGCGGGTGCGCGACATCGGCGTCCGTATCGCGATGGCCAACCGATGGTTCTTCTCCGCCCTGACCCTGGTTGCGGCGCTCGCCACGGCGCTCGTCTACGGCGTCGGCGGCAATCTGGTCATCTCCACCACCATCACGCTGGGCACGCTGCTGGCGATGACCGCCCTGTTGGCGCAGCTGTACGGGCCGATGACGGCGCTGTCGAACGTGCGGGTCGACGTGATGACTGCGCTGGTGAGCTTCGAACGGGTCTTCGAGGTGCTCGACCTGCCGCCGCTGATCGAGGACCGTGCAGCTGCGCACACCCTCAGCCGGGGGGACCTGGCCGTGGAGTTCGATCACGTCAGTTTCCGCTACCCGACCCCCGACGAGGTCTCCCTCGCGTCCCTGGAGTCGGTGGCCCGGCTGGACGCGCGGACCGCCACGGAGCTGGTCCTCCAAGACGCCACGTTCACCGCGCAGCCAGGACAGATGGTCGCGCTGGTGGGCCCGTCCGGGGCCGGTAAGACCACGATCACCTCGTTGGCGTCGCGGCTGTACGACGTGACCGGCGGCACCGTCCGCATCGGTGGTCGCGACGTCCGGGAGGTCACCCAGCAGTCCCTGCACGACGTGGTTGGCGTGGTCACTCAAGACGCCCACATGTTCCACGACACGATCCGCAACAACCTGCTGTACGCCCGGCCCGGGGCCACCGACGAGGACCTGCTCCAGGCCTGCCGCGACGCCCAGATTGGCGACCTGATGACGGCCCTACCCGACGGGCTGGACACCGTCGTCGGCGATCGGGGGCACCGGCTGTCCGGCGGGGAGAAGCAGCGTATGGCGCTGGCCCGGCTGCTGCTGAAGGCCCCCAGCGTCGTCGTGCTGGATGAGGCCACCGCGCACCTGGACTCCGAGTCCGAGGCAGCTGTCCAGCGGGCGCTGGCCACCGCACTGGCCGGCCGCACGTCGCTGGTCATCGCGCACCGGCTGTCCACGATCCGCGAGGCCGATCAGATCTTGGTCATCGACGGCGGCCGGGTCGTGGAACGCGGGACCCATGAGCAGTTGCTGGCCGCCGGTGGAACGTACGCGGATCTGTACGCGACGCAGTTCGCCGGTCAGGCGCAGGGTAATCCGGCTGCCGTCTGAGAGGCCACGTGCGTTCCACCCGAAACTCGCTGGGCGACAGTCCCCGCGGCCCCGTTGAAGATCACCGCTTCACAGGCTGCGCAGCACTCCGCCGTCAATGGGGATCATCGAGCCGGTGATATAGGAGGCGGCGGGGGAGAGCACGAAGGCGGCGACCCGGCCGAACTCCTCCGGCTCGCCGTAGCGGCCCAGCGGGATGGTGGCCTCGTTGCGCCGCCGCACCATCTCGGGGGAGCCCATGCGGGCATCTATGGTGAAGATTCGGTCGGTGGCGATGCGACCGGGTAGGAGGCCATTGACGCGGATCCCGCGCGGGCCTAATTCGTCGGCGAGATCCTTGACCACCATGCCCAGCCCGGGGCGCAGCCCGTTGCTGATGGTCAGCCCCGGGAACGGGTTGCGCACGGACGTCGACAGGACCATGGCGATGCTGCCCTCGGCACCGGTGCGGCTGCCGGAGTCCCGGGTGATGCCAGCGGCGGTGGCGCGCGCCATCCGCAGGGCCCCCAGGAAGACACTCTCGAACGCCTCCCGCCACGCGTCGTCGGTGGTGCTGAGCGCCGATCCGGCGGTAGGCCCGCCGACGCTGATCAGGGCTCCGTCGAGTCGGCCGAAGCGGGCTTGCGCGGCGGCGACTAGACGCTCGGCGGCGGTCGGATCGGCCAGATCTGCTGGTAGCCCGAAGGCGCCGCCTGACTCACCGGGTGGGCCGACCAGCCCGCGCACCGCCTGGTCCAGCCCCTCCTGGTCGCGGGCGGCGAGCAGCACCCGGGCCCCTTCGGCAACCAGCGCCTGCGCGGTCGCCAGACCGAGCCCGCGGGAGCCCCCCGTAATCAGATAGGTGCGCCCCTGCAGCCCGAGATCCATGCGCGCATCGTGCCGTACGCAACGCAGCCGCGCCGGTATCTCGCCTCGTGTTGAGTGCAATCGTGACCGATGATCCGCTGGCCGGAGGTCCGGTTGTGCGGCCCGGATGCGACGTACCCTCCACGGATGCCGACCAGCGAACTGACTCTGCAGGCCGTGGCCGACTGGGTGCGCACGGCCAATGCCGTCACCGTGCTGACCGGTGCGGGGATCTCCACCGACTCGGGTATCCCGGACTTCCGTGGCCCCCAGGGGCTGTGGACGCAGAACCCGGCCGCGGCCCGGATGTTCAGCATCGATACGTACATCGCTGATCGGTCAGTTCGCGTGGAGTCCTGGCGGGCCCGCGTGGGCAATCCCGCGTTCTCGGCCCGGCCGAACCGCTCTCACCAGGCATTGGTGGATCTTGAGCGCGGCGGTCGGTTGCACGCGATCGTCACTCAGAATATCGATGAGCTGCATCAGCGGGCCGGTTCGGCGCCGTCGCGGGTGCTGGAACTGCACGGCAGCATCTGGCGCGCCGTCTGCCTGCAGTGCGGTCGACGGCGACCGATGGCGGACGTGCTCGACCGGGTCGAGCAGGGGGACGAGGACCCGATGTGCACGGACTGCGGGGGGTTGCTCAAGAGCGACACGATCTCCTTCGGCCAACCGCTGGACCGCGATGTCCTGCGGGCTGCGGTGGCGGCGGCCGAGCAGTGCGAGGTGTTCTTGGCCCTCGGCACCTCGCTGCAGGTACAGCCAGCCTCGCGGTTGTGCGACGTCGCGCAGGAGTCGGGGGCGCGGTTGGTAGTCCTCAATGCCGAGCCGACGCCGTACGACGACCGGGCCGATGCGGTCCTGCGGCAGCCGTTGGCGGAGGCCTTGCCGGCGATCGTGCCGGCGTAGCAAGCAAGGACTGCCGGCGATCGTGTCGGCGTAGCAGCACTGCCGGCGATCGTGGCTGGGTAGCGATCCCGCCTGCACCTGTCGGACGGGCTAGGGGTTATGCCGGGTTACGGCGTCGGTGTGTCGGCGGGCACTGGCTCCCGGGGGGCCGTCGCCGCGGCATCTTCGGCTGCCTCCCGGCGCAGGAAGAACCACCAGCCGATGATGGCAACCAGGGCGAAGATCAGCCACTGCCCGGCGTAGGACAGGTTGCGGGCGGAGTCGATCTCGGGCAGCGGCAGCGCGGTCAGTTCCCCGCCGTCCGCTGGCGTCGAGGAGACCAGCTCGAGGTACGCCGGCACGACCGGGACGTCGCCGCTCAACGCCTGGGGGTCCAGATCGGTCACCTGGCCGGCGGGCAGGTCGCCCGGCTGTGTCTGGGGACCTTCCTGGGGAAGCCGCAGCCGGCCGGTCACGGTCACCACCCCTGGCGGAGGCGGTGGAGCCTCCTGCACCTGTCGGGCGCTGCCCAGGGCGGACGTCCACCCACGGTTGACCCACAGTGCCGTGCCATCGGTAAGCCGCAGCGGCACCGCGACCCAGAAGCCGTTGCTGCCGTTCAGCGGTCGTTTGCGGACGAGCACCTGGTCGTCGGCGAGATAGGTGCCGGTGGCGGTCACGGAAGTCCACTCGCGGTCGGTGGCCAACGCACCACGCGGGGGCACCACGGACTCCACCGGTGCGGGGTCCTGCTGGGCGCGGGCCACCATCTGCTGTTGGTAGTCCTGCTTTTCGATGGCCCGGTGCCACTGCCACTGGCTGAGCAGGCCGAAGGCCACGATCGCGAGGATCCCGACCAGGGTGAACCCGATCCAGCGTCGGGTCCGCAGCAGCGCCACCACATACAGGACCCTAAGCCGCGCCGGCAACGTACGCTGACGCTCTCCGGTTGCAACCCCGGGCGGGTGTCCAAGCGGGCCACCGGATTCGGTGAACATGACGGAGGAGGGTGTTGTGCTGATCGACAGTTTCGGTCGGGTGGCCCGGGACCTACGGGTCTCCCTTACCGATCGATGCAACCTGCGCTGTACGTACTGCATGCCGGAGCAAGGCCTGCCGTGGCTGCCCAGGGCCCAGCTGCTGAGCGACGACGAGGTGGTTCGGCTGGTTGGCGTGGGCGTCCGCGCTGGCGTGACAGACGTCCGTTTCACCGGGGGCGAGCCGCTGCTGCGCCCCGGCCTCATCGACATCATCACGCGGGTCGCGACGTTGGACCCGCGACCGAGGATTTCGTTGACCACCAACGGGATCGGCCTGACCGCCCTGGCGCAGGAGCTGCGCTCCGCCGGCCTGGACCGGGTCAACGTCTCGTTGGACACGCTGGATCGAGACCGTTTCAAGACCTTGACGCGACGGGACCGGCTTGCCGACGTGCTTGCCGGGTTGGCGGCTGCGGCGGCGGTCGGTCTGACCCCCGTCAAGGTCAACACTGTTCTGGTGCGTGGGGTCAACGCCGACGAGGCGCTGCGCTTGTTGGACTTCTGCATCGAGCACGGTTACCGATTGCGGTTCATCGAGCAGATGCCCTTGGACCCGCAGCACTCCTGGGACCGGGCGGCGATGATCGACGGCGCGGAGATCTTGGCGGCGTTGCGGGTCTCGCACTCGGTCGAGCCGGACCCGAGCACTATCCGTGGTGCCGAACCCGCGGAGACGTTCCTCATCGACGGTGGTCCCGCTCGGGTCGGAGTGATCGCTTCGGTGACCGCGCCCTTCTGCTCGGCCTGCAACCGGGTGCGTCTCACCGCCGACGGGCAGATCCGCAACTGCCTGTTCGCCCGCAGCGAGTACGACCTACGCGGACCCCTGCGCGAGGGGGCCGGGGACGAGGAGTTGACCCGGCTGCTCCGCGAGGCGATGTGGGGCAAGGCTGCCGGGCATGGGATCGGTGCTCAGGGATTTGCCCAACCAGACCGGCCAATGTCGGCGATCGGGGGTTGACCCGCGAAGCCCGCCGGAGCCGACTCGATAATGCTGTCGGCGATCGGGGGTGAGGTGACGAGGCCCTATTCCGGTCGCCGCGGAGGTGGCTGCGTTGGTGGCGTGCTCACCGGATGGGCGGGGCGGGGGACGGCGGTGGTGGCGTCCCAGGTGCCGGGCGGCAGGGCCCGGACGTCCAGCGGCGTGATCGTCTCGAGGTTCTCGAAGTCGTCGTTCTCGCGTCCGGCGTTGGCGACGACGACAGCCAGATAAGGCAGCACGACGGCGCCGGCGATGAGGAACCAGCGGGGCCAACCGGGCACGACCACGGCGAGCAGGAAGCAGGCCGTACGAATGGCCATCGAGATCAGGTAGCGCCGGGTCCGGCCGCTCTGGTCCTCGCTGAGGCCGACCTGCGCACTGGTCACGCGGTAGACATCGCCCTGACCGCGGGTGGCCATTGTCGCGCTCCTTTCCCTGCCAGGTGCCCGGCCCCATGACGTCATCATGGCGTCGTCATCATGGCGTCGTCGGCGTGCGTGAGGGTCGGTGCGGCAGTCCACCGTACGTCCGCGCGGATGGGTCGGCTAGGTGGCGAAAGCGGGTCCCACGGGTGCGTCGCGTAAGGAATCATGCGGCTGCGGCCACTCGGGCCCAAATCCCAGCACCATCGAGATCAGGGAGTTCCCATGGCGAATCGGACCTACCGCCTCAGCGAGATCGTCGGCACCTCCGAGGAGGGCATCGACGCCGCGATCCGCAACGGCATCGCCCGAGCCGGCGAGACGTTGCGGCACCTGGACTGGTTTGAGGTCACTCAGGTCCGCGGCTTCATCGCAGACGGGCAGGTGGATCACTTCCAGGTGTCGATGAAGGTCGGTTTCCGCCTGGAGGACTCCTGACCGCTGCTGGCCGCTACTGCGCCTGGCTGCGGGTGGACAGGTGGAAGCCGTCGACGCGTACGGCGGGCATGGACGCCCGCGGGAAGTAGTCGCCCATCTCCCGGGCGAGCGTGGGCGCCGCCGTGGTGACGTCGCCGATGCGGTCGAGCAGGCCCAACGGTGAGTCGTTGAAGCGGAAGTTGCCGACCGCGCCGACGATCTCACCGCCCTCCACCAGATAGACCCCGTCGCGGGTCAGGCCGGTGACCAGCAGGGTCTGCGGGTCGACGGGGCGGATGTACCACAGGCAGGTGATGAGCAGGGCCCGGTCGGTACGCGCGACCAGCGCATTCAGATCGCCGGTCGCGCCGTCCATGGCAAGCGCCAGGTTGTCGATGCCGGGAGTGAGGGGGACATCGGCCGTGGCGGCGGCGTGCCGACTTCCCACCAGGGCGTCCAGGTGGCCGTTGGTGACCCAGGACGTACGCGCCAGGGGAAGGCCGTTGTCGAAGACGCTGGCGGTGCCCGAGGAGGCGGCGGCGGTGACGAAGTCGGCCGTTCCCAGCCCCGGCAGCGCCGGGTCACTGAGCAGGTGCAACCCCGCCGGGCCGAGCCGGTCGCCCAGCCGCGTCCCGCCGCCGGGACGGCTGAACGCGCTGCGGCCCTCGCCGGCCTCCCGCGCGTCGGCGGCCCAGTACAACTCGATCATGAGATCGGCGGTGGCACTGGGCGATAGCAGGACCGGCTGCCGGCCGGGCTCCACCTCGACCCGGGTGCCTTGCCAGTCCAGCGCCCGCCGCAGCCGGGTGTCCAAGGAGGGCAGATCGACGTCGACGAACGTCTCCCCGGCCTGCCCCACCCAGGTGGAGCGGGTGCGGTCGTGCGACTTCGCGGTCAGCTCCAGCCGTGCCTCGGCCTGCTCGTGCCGACGGCGCATACCGGTGGTGGACCCCAGGTAGGTCGTCGTGGTCCGGTGCTCGGCGTAGCCGACGTGCTCGATGCCATCGGCGCGGCCGCGCGTCAGGACCTCCCCGAGCGCTGGGGTCAGCGGCGCGAACACCTCCGCGGTGGTGATCCCGGCAGGTACCGACCAGTCGACCGCGGCCGCACCGTCGATCAGCGGAGCTGCATCGTCGGCGGCCGCACTGTCCCGGGCCCGGGCCTGCGCCGCCGCGACCAGGTCAGCGACTTCTGCGGCGTCATGGACGGGCCCAGACAGGGATGCGGTGGCAGTCCCGGTAGCGGTGTCGGCGAAGGCAATGACGGTGACCGTCGTGCTGGACATCTCCCCGTTGGTCGTCAGCGTGCCGCGAGCCCAGCGCAGATTGGCCTCGGCCTGCTCGCTGACCAGCACGATCGCCTGGTCGCCGCCGGCCGCGCGCAGACCGTGCTCGATGAGGTCCTGCGGGCTCACCCGGGTCACGAGCCCGCCTCCTCATTGCTGTTCAACACGTTGACCCCGTCGAAGACCGCGACCGGGCAGCCGTGGGACACCGCGGCCACCTGACCGGGCTGACCCTTGCCGCAGTTGAAGGCGCCACCGAGCAGGTAGGTCTGCGGACCCCCGAGGGCGACCAGCGATCCCCAGAACTGCGGGGTGCTGGCCTGGTAGGCGACGTCTTTCACCTGTTCGGCCAGTTGGCCGTTGCGGATTCGCTGGAACCGCTGCCCGGTGAACTGGAAGTTGTAGCGCTGCATGTCGATCGACCAGGACTTGTCACCGACGATATAGAGGCCATCGGTGACACCACCGATCAGTCCGTCGAGGTCGGGTCCGTCTGCCGCCGGCTGCAAGCTCACATTGGGCATTCGTTGCAGGGCAACGTGTTGCGCGGAGTCTGCGTACGCACATCCGTTACTGCGCGGCAATTGGAACTCGGCTGCGGTCGCCCGGTCGAGTTGGTAGCCCACGTGGATACCGTCGGCGACGAGGTCCCACCGCTGCGCGGCGACGCCCTCGTCGTCCCAGCCGACCGAGGCCAGTCCGTACGGGGTGTCCCGGTCGCCGGTGACATGCATCAGCGACGATCCGTACTGCCGCACGCCGAGTTCCTCCGGCGTAGCGAACGACGTACCGGCGTAGTTGGCCTCGTAGCCCAGCGCGCGGTCCAATTCGGTGGCATGGCCCACCGATTCATGGATGGTCAGCCACAGGTTGGTCGGGTCGATGACCAGGGTGTACGCACCCGGCTCGACCGAGGGTGCACGCAGCTTCTCGGTGAGCAGGTCCGGCAACCGGGCGAGTTCGCCGTCCCAGTCCCAGGGCCGGGCGCCACCGATGGCTTGGCCGCTGCCGGTGAGGTGTTCCCAGCCGCGGCCGGCCGGGGGCGCGGTGGTGGACATCGTCTCGAAGGCACCGGTATCCGGGTCGATGGCGACCGCCGTCAGCGTCGCATCGAGCCGGACGCGTTGCTGGCGGGTGACAGCGCCTGCCGTGTCGGCGTAGAACGTGCGCTCCTTGACCCACAGCGCGTGCGCATCGACGTGGGCGACGCCGGGGTGGGCCAGCAGCCGGGCGCTGTAGTCGCTGAGTAGTGCACGCCGTTCCGCGTCGGGTACGTCGAACGGGTCCCGCTCGTAGCCGGACACCCACTCGCCGGTATGCGCGAGTTCGGGAGCCAGGGTGACCCGTTGGGTCGACAGCGGCCGGCTGACCCGCGCCATCGCCACGGCTCGCTCGGCCGCCCGTACGGCTTCGACGGCGGAGACCCGGTCGGTTGCGGCGAATCCCCAGCATCCGTCGACGAGGACCCGCACGCTCAGGCCGCGATCGCGGCTGTCCAGGGTGGTTTCCACCCGCGCGTCGCGCAGGGCCAGGACGCCGCTGCGGGTGGCTGCGACCCGCAGGTCGGCGTGTTCGGCGCCCAAATCACGGGCGCGCTGCAGGGCGGCGTCGGCACACGCCTGCAACGGCAGGGCCAGGAAGGAGGCGTCGATCGTGCGGGCGGTCATCGAGGTCCTGCCTGCCGCTGCACCGGGTTCACGCCTGTGGGGTGAGTCGCGGGTCCAAGACCACCTTGCCGAGGGTCCGGCGGGCCCGCAGGTCCTCGTGGGCGCGTCGGGCATCCTCCAGTGCGTAGGTCCCGGCGACCTGCGGGCGCAGGTCGCCGCTCGCGACCAGGTCGACGAGTTCGGCCAACGGGGCCGCGACCATCGCCGCGGCGCGCTTTGGCGCCATGCAGTCGACCAACCAGAAGCCAACGATCGCCTTGGAACCGACCATCAGGGAACGGGACTGGATGGGGCTGGGCGCGGTCCGCGACGCGGTGCCGAAGGTGGCGAGGCGCCCGAACGGGGCCAGCGCCATCAGGCTGCCGTCAAAGGTGCTGCCCCCGACCATTTCCAGTACGACGTCGACCTTGGCGCTGTCGTTGGCCTTACGCAGTGCGGAAGCGATCGCGCCGGCGGGCTCGTCGCCGGACAGGACGATGCCGGCGTCCGCGCCCAGCGAGCGGGCGAGATCGAGTTTCGCCTCGCTGGAGGCGGTGGCGATGATCCGCCCGGCCGACCACAGCCGGGCCAGTTGCACCGCGAGGCTGCCGACACCACCGGCTGCGGCGTGCACGACCACGCAGTCGCCGGACTGCATCCGTGCTGAGGTCCGCAGCAGATGCCAGGCGGTCAAGCCCTGGACCAGCAGCGCCAGCGCCGCGCCGTCCTCGACGCCGTCGGGCACGGTGAACGCGCTGCGGTCCGACAGCAGCGCCCGACTGGCGTACGCCCCATCGCGGGTGACGAAGCCGCACACCCGCTCGCCCGCTCGGGGTCCGCCGACCACGGTGCCGAGCGCCTCCGAACCCGGCACGAACGGCAAGGTCTGGCGGGACAGATAGGAGTCCTCCGCCTGATGCGTGTCGGCGTAGTTGACCCCGACGCCGGTGATGTCGATGAGCAACTCGCCGTCGCGTGGCTCAGGGTCGGGCAGCTCGGTGGGAACGAGGACATCGGGTCCGCCGAAACGGGTCACCTGGATCGCGCGCATGCCCCGACCCTAGGTGGCCACGCTCGGCGGTGCGTACCGATCCGGCGTGATCGATTCGACCGGTGGCTGGTGGCTGCCATTTCAAGATCAGACTCCGCCACCGCCCACCACTCGCGGCCAACTGCGGCGGCCACCGACCACGCGCAACCACGCCAACATCTGCCCTTGAAGCGCCTTGTCGGAAATGGCGGCCGGGAGCGAACGCAGCCATCCGACCAGACCATGATCCCCGCGAGTGGGACGTTGATCCATCCGACTGGGACCCGGTGGTCGATATTTCAAGACCGGACTCGACCACCAGCGCCCACTCGCGAAAACAGGACCACCACGACCGCCCAATCGCGGTGATCTTGCCCGTCGTCCGGCCGGACTGCGCACGCGGCAGCAGCACCGCGTACGTACTACCGGCCGGGAACGGCTACGGTCGCGGCGACCGAGCGGCCGGCGGGCAAGGCCGGCCCGGTGGGCGTGGAGGTACGGCGTGGCGGAAGGGGATCAGGTGGCACGGGTCGTATTCGTCACGGGGGCGAGTCAGGGGATCGGCGCGGCCATCGCGCAGGCGTTCGCCGAGGCCGGCGACAGCGTCGCCTGGGCCAGCCGTACCGGCCGGGCACCGCAGGGGGCGTACGCGCTGACCTGCGACGTGACCGATTCCGACAGTGTGGGGGCGGCCTTCGATGCGGTCGAGCGCGAACTGGGCCCGGTCGAGGTGTGCATCCCCAACGCCGGCATCACTCGCGACACGCTGCTGCTACGGATGTCCGATGCGGACATCGACGCGGTGCTCGACACCAACCTGGTCGGCGCCATCCGGGTGGCGCGACGGGCGGCCAAGGGGATGCTGCGAATGCGTCGTGGCCGGCTGGTGTTCGTCTCCAGTGTGGTCGCGGCGATGGGTTCGGCCGGCCAGGTGAATTACGCCGCGTCCAAGGCCGGCTTGGTCGGGGTTGCCCGGTCGTTGGCCCGCGAACTCGGCCCCCGTGGGATCACCGCCAACGTGGTCGCGCCGGGTTTTGTGCAGACGGCGATGACCGCCGAACTGCCCGAGGACCGAGCCGAACAGATCCGTGGGCAGATTCCGCTCGGGCGGTACGCGACGCCGGAGGAGGTCGCCGCCGCCGTGGTGTTCCTGGCTTCGCCGGCAGCGGCGTACATCAGCGGTGCTGTGCTGCCGGTCGACGGTGGCCTCGGCATGGGGCACTGACCGACGCCGACCGGGACTGGCAACAACTGTCGCGGCAGATTGCGGCGGGACTGACAACCATCGAAAGGGACTGCGAAGCATGGGGATTCTGGACGGCAAGCGCATCCTGGTGACCGGTGTGCTCACCGACGGCTCGATCGCATTCCATGTGGCGCGGCTGGCCCAGCAGGAGGGCGCCACACTGGTCCTGACGGGATTCGGGCGGGGACGACGACTGACCGAGCGTGTTGCGTCCCGACTGCCCGAACCCGCGCCGGTCGTCGAACTCGACGTGACCCGTACCGAAGACCTCGACGGACTTGCCGATGCGGTCCGCGAGCATGTCCCGGGCCTCGACGGTGTGCTGCACTCGATCGGGTTCGCCCCGGCCGGGGCACTGGGCGGTAACTTCCTGCAGACCGAATGGGCCGATGCCGCTGTGGCGCTTCAGGTTTCGGCGTTCTCGCTGAAGTCCCTTGCGGTGGCGGCGCTGCCGCTCATGGGTCCCGGGGGTTCCATCGTGGGCCTGGACTTCGACGCCACGATCGCGTGGCCAAAGTACGACTGGATGGGTGTGTCCAAGGCTGCGCTGGAATCCACCACCCGGTATCTCGCCCGCCACCTCGGGCCGCAAGACATCCGGGTCAACCTGATCGCGGCGGGTCCGATCAGCACGGTCGCGGCCACCTCGATCCCGGGTTTCGAGCAGTTCGAGCACATGTGGGCCGAACGTGCTCCGCTGGGCTGGGATCTCGCCGACCCGGAGCCTGCCGCCCGTGGCTGCGTAGCGCTGTTGTCGGACTGGTTCCCCAAGACGACCGGATCGATCGTGTACGTGGACGGCGGGTTCCACTTCCAAGCTGGGTAGCCGGCTGAGACGAGGGTCCTCCCGGCGGACGACAGCGGGTCCTTCCCGGGGACGACTGCCAGGGCCCGGGCGGTGCGTACGCTGCGCTGCGATGAAGCGCTCAGTGCCGACGTGGGTGGTCGACGGGGTCATCGCCGTCGCCCTGCTGGTGTTTGCGCTGGGGTCCTTGGTGGATTCCCGCGACGTCGCCACAGCCGGGCTGTACTCCCGGCCGACCGACGGCTGGGCCCTGCTCCTGCTGGCCCTGCAGACGCTGCCGTTGACGCTGCGCCGCCGCTACCCGGTTGCCGTGCTCCTGCTCGTCGTGGGGGCGTGGATCATCGATCGCGGTCTGAACTATCCCGCGAGCCTGGCGACCGTCGGTTCCCTGGTGGCGCTGCACGCGGTGGGCTCCGAACTCACCGCCCGCCGTTCAGCTGTGGTCGGCTCCCTGGCCGTCGGCGTCGTCACCGCGTACACCGTGTTGGGCTCCGTCGTTTATGAGTCCGTGGGGCTGGACGACGCGGCGCTGGTGTGCCTGACCGGTCTGGTGTCGCTGTATCTGGGGCGTGAGATCTATCAGCGGCGGCTCGTGACGCAGTTGCAGGAGGAGCGGGTCCGATCGGCTGAACGCGAGCGGCAGGAGGCCGCTCGAGCGGCGGTGGCCGACGAGCGAGCCCGCATCTCGCGGGAGTTGCACGACGTGGTGGCGCATCAGATCGTCGTGATGACGGTCCAGGCTGAAGGCGCCGGGCGGCTGCTCGGCGACTCGAATCCCCGGGTGCGAGAAGCGCTTGCGACGATCGGTGCTGCCGGTCGTGAGGGGCTGGCCGAAATGCGGCGGATGGTCGGGCTACTGCGTACGGATCCGGTGCCGGCCGCACCCATCGATCCAGCCGGCATCGCCGGCCCCGATCCAGCCATCAAGGCAACTGGCGGCACGCTGACGCCGCAGCCGGGACTGGCCGAGCTGACCCGACTGGCCGAGCGATTCGGCGAGGTCGGCCTGCCGGTGTCGTTGCAGGTGAGTGGGCAGCCGCGTCGCCTGCCCGGTGGCGTCGACCTCAACGCGTACCGCATCGTCGAGGAGTCGCTGACCAACGCGCTCAAGCATGGCGGGCCCAAGGTGAGCGTCCAGGTCGCCGTGACGTACGAACCGGACCGCCTCGACATCACGGTGACCGACGACGGCCGCGGTGACCTGCACGGCAGCGATCGCCATCAGCACGAGTCCGGCGGCCACGGCCTGGTCGGGATGCGCGAACGCACCGGGCTGCTGGCCGGCCGGATCGAGACCGGCCCGGTGCCCGGGGGCGGGTTTCGGGTGCACGCGAGCCTGCCGGTGCCGACGTGATCCGGGTCGCGATCGTCGACGACCAGGAGATGGTCCGCACCGGCCTGCGCATGGTGCTCGACGCCGAGTCCGACCTCGAGGTCGTGGCCGAGGCTGGCGACGGTGACACCGGGGTGCGGGAGGTGCACCGGGAGCGGCCCGATGTGGTGCTGATGGATGTACGTATGCCCGGAGTCGACGGCCTGGAGGCGACCCGCCGCATCTGCGCCGAGCACCCGGACATCGCAGTCATCGTGCTGACAACGTTCGACCTCGACGACTACGTGTTCGGGGCGCTGCGCGCCGGTGCCTCCGGTTTCTTGCTCAAGGACGCCCCCGCGGACGACCTCGTGGCCGCGATCCGCGTCGTCGCCGCGGGCGACGCGCTGCTGGCGCCGTCGGTCACCAAGCGGTTGATTGCGGAGTTCGCCGAGCGTCCCACCGTGACCCGTGCGCCGGGCCTGGAAACGGTTACCGATCGGGAGGGGGACGTGCTGCGGCTGGTGGCGCGTGGCCTGAGCAACGCCCAGATCGCGGCAGAACTGTTCGTGGCCGAGACCACCGTGAAGACGCACGTGTCCCGGTTGCTCACGAAACTCGGCGTACGCGATCGGGTGCAGCTCGTCGTGGTCGCCTACGAGTCCGGCCTCGTTCGCCCGGGTGGCTGACCTCCTGCTGCAGACGTACCCGTGGGGTCGGCGCGTCCTCCTGCAGCAGTAGCGAGTCAGGGTCGTGCGCCGGACGCGGGGGAGGGCGTCCGCGGTCGAGTCTGGGGACACCCACCCGACTGGAAGGTTCACTGATGACACTGGCAGACACCCGAGGCCGCGAGGTCCGGGAGGACATCGCCACCAGCACCACGGCGGCGGCCCGCATGCAGGACGGCCGCAAGACATACGGTCTCGACGGCGCGCAGGTCCACGCCCTCGACGGCGTCGACATCTCCTTCGACCGGGGTGCCTTCACCGCGATCATGGGGCCATCCGGATCGGGGAAATCGACTCTGCTGCATACCCTTGCCGGACTGGACACCCTGGATAGCGGCCGCGTCTGGATCGGCCAGGACGAGCTCGGGCCGCTGCGTGAACGCGGCCTCACCCGGCTGCGTCGCGACCGCGTCGGGTTCGTCTTTCAGGCGTTCAACCTGATCCCGACGCTCACGGCCCGGGAGAACATCCTGCTACCCCTCACCATCGCCGGCCGCGCGGTGGATCAGGCCTGGTTCGACACTGTGATCGCGACGATCGGTCTCGCCGACAGGTTGGGGCACCGACCGCCGCAACTGTCCGGCGGTCAACAACAACGCGTTGCAGCCGCTCGTGCCCTGGTGTCCCGTCCCGAGATCGTCTTCGCCGACGAGCCGTCCGGAAACCTCGACTCGCAGTCCGGCGCCGAGCTGCTCGGGTTCATGCGGATGGCCGTACGTGAGTTCGGCCAGACGATCGTCATGGTTACGCACGACCCGAATGCGGCGGCCTACTCCGACCACGTCGTCTTTCTCGCGGACGGTCGCGTGGTGGCTCATCTCGACGACCCGACTGCGGCCTCGGTGCTCGACTTCATGAAGACGCTGGGGGCGTGAGCACGATGCTGCAGACCGCATGGAAGAGCGCCCTGGCGCACAAGGCGCGCCTGGCGCTGACCTCTGTCGCCATCCTGCTCGGGGTGGCATTCGTCTCCGGCAGTTTCGTGTTCACCGACACGATTCAGGCTCGGTTTGAGTCCCTGTTCTCCGATGTCTACGCCGGTACCGACGCTTCTGTCCGTGGCGTCGCGGCTGAGTTCGGCGGCGACGTCCGCACCGAGTTTCCAGCCGTGCCCCAGACAGTCGTGACAGCCGTGTCCGCCTTGCCCGAGGTCGCCGAGGCCGCGGGATACATCCAGGGTTTCGGTCAGATCATTGATGCCGACGGCAAGCCGGTGGGTGGCATGGGCCCGCCCACGTACGTCTACTCCTGGGTGGAGTCACCGGCCCTGAACCCGTTCCGGATCACCGACGGCAACGGCCGCGCACCGACTGCATCAGGCGAGCTCGTTGTGGACGCCGCAACCGCACAGACCGCAGCCTTGTCCGTGGGTGATCGGGTCAGCGTCCAATTCGCCTCCGGGACGGAGTCTTTCCAGCTCGTTGGGATCGTCTCCTTCGGTGACTCGAACAATCTCGCCGGTGCCACGATCGCGACCATCACCTTCGCCGACGCCCAGCGCATCCTCGGTCTGGACGGCCAGGTGACGTTTGTCGATGTCGTGGGGGTCGACAGCGTCTCGCAGGACGCACTGGTGGACAGCATCGCCGCGGTCCTGCCGCCAAGCGCCGAGGTCGTTACCGGTGACCAACTCACCGCCGAGGCGATCTCCGGGTTCACTGACGGCCTGGGCTTCTTGTCGACGGCGCTGCTCGGGTTCGCCGGGGTGGCCGTGTTCGTCGGCGCGTTCATCATCTTCAACACGTTCCGCATCGTGGTGGCGCAGCGCACCCGTGAGTTGGCGTTGCTGCGGGCCGTGGGGGCCAGCCCGCGGCAGGTGGTCACCGTGGTCCTGACCGAGGCGCTGACGGTGGCTGTGATCGCTTCTGCGCTGGGCGTGCTCGCCGGCATCGGGTTCGCCCAGCTCATCAAAGCGGCGATGGGTGCGGTCGGCTTCGGCCCGCCGGACGGGCCGCTGACCATCGAACCCCGCACCTTCGTGATCGGCATGGCCGTCGGGATCCTGGTGACCCTCGCCGCGGCGCTGGTGCCGGCCCTGCACGCCGCCCGGGTGCCACCGGTTGCGGCCATGCAGTCCAGTGCCGGGGTCCGGCCTGCGCGGCCCGTACGCACCCTGCTGCGAGTCGGCATCCTCGCCGTGGGCGCCGCATCCGTCGGCTTCGGTCTGCTCACTGACCGGCTGCTCGTGACCAGCCTCGGTGCCGTCGTGGCCGTGATCGCAGTGCTGCTGCTCGCGCCCGTGCTGACCCGCCCGGTCACGTGGACCGTTGGTCGCCCAATCCCCGGTGCGGTGGGGCTGCTGGCCCGGCAGAACACGGCCCGGGATCCGCGCCGTACCTCCGCGACCGCCTCGGCGCTGACGATCGGCATCGCGTTGGTCGTCTTCACCGCCATCTTCGCCGCGTCGACGAAGGATTCAATCGCCTCGTCGCTGGACGAGGCATTCCCGGCCGACCTGGTTGTGGCGCCCTCGAACATGTACATGGCCATCACACCAGCTGCCGCCGAGGCGGTAGCCGCGGTGCCCGAGGTCGGCGTGGTTTCCGCGCTCCGGGCAGGCGCGGCGCAGATCGACGGCGTCGACGCCACGGTGACGGCATTCAACGCCGACACGATCGAAGCCGTCTACACCCCTGGCGCGGACGTGGCACTGGCCACCGTCGGCGACGGTCTACTGGTGCAGCGGACGCTGGTGGACGAGGGGGCGGTGGCAGTCGGCGACACGATGACCGTCGCCTTCCCGACGGGCAAATCGGCTGCGCTGCAGGTCGTTGGCTCCTTCCGGGACACCACCCTCGGCTCGTACGCCGTCACGGGTTCGACCTGGGACCGCCTCGGCGGCAGCAGCGATGCGGTGACCATGCTGATCGGTCTGGCGCCTGGCGTCGGATTCCAGGCGGGTCGAACAGCGGTCGAGAAGGCTCTGGCCGGGTTCCCGTCCCTGACGGTCAATAGCGTCTCCGATCAGATCGCCGCCGCGACCGCCCAGGTGGACGCCTTCCTGGTGCTGTTCACCGCGCTGCTCGCCATGGCCCTGTTCATCGCCGTGCTGGGCATTGCTAACACCCTCGCGTTGTCGATCGTGGAGCGGACCCGGGAGATCGGGTTGTTGCGTGCGGTCGGCCTGTCCCGGCGGCAGGTCCGCGCCATGATCACGAGCGAGGCGGTGGTGACGGCCGTCTTCGGTGCCCTGCTCGGGTCCCTGCTGGGGGTGGCGCTGGGGTGGGTCGTCGTGACTGCGTTCGCCGCGGAGGGCTTGAGCTCCTTCTCGATCCCGGTGCTGCAGGTGCTTCTGTGGCTGGCGGTCTCCGCACTGGCCGGTGTCATCGCGGCAGCGCTGCCGGCCCGCAAGGCGGCCCGCCTGGACGTCCTGGAAGCGATCGCATACGAGTGAGCATGCGGCGGCCTGCTCACCGGCTGCTGGTGCTATCCGCCGCGGCGCTACCGTCAAAGAGTTGGCCGGCGGTAGCGCCGCAGCTGACGTCACCGTGCCACGCTGTGCGTGACACGCCCAGGCGGGAGACCCGATGAACCGACTCGTGGTGCTGCGGCACGCCAAGTCCGAATGGCCCCCGCAGGTCGGCGACCACGACCGTCCGCTGTCCCCGCGGGGCCTGCGGGATGCTCCGCGGGCTGGCGCTTGGATCGCCGAGCACGTCGGGGAACTGGATCAGGTCATCGTGTCTGATGCGGTCCGGGCGCGGGAGACATGGGACCGGGCTGGGGGCGCGCTGATGTACGCCGGGCCCACGTCGTTCGATCCGCGGGTGTACAACGCCTGCCTCGACGACCTGCTGGCGGTGCTGGCCGAACTGCCCGACCACGTCGGTACCGTCCTGCTCGTCGGCCACAACCCCGGCTGCGGGGAACTCGCCACTCACCTGAGTGGTCCCGCCAGCGACGCCGGTTCGGTGCAGCGACTCCGGACGAAGTACCCGACCTGCGGCATCGCCGTACTGAGCGACCTGCCGCCGTGGGGCGAATTGATCCAGGCCAGTGGACGGCTCACCGACTTTGCGGCCCCGCGGGGCTGAGTTCTACTTCGATGTCGGTTTCGACTGCTGCCTTGAAGTGTGCCTCGCCGTCTGCCTTCTCGATCTCCTCGCGGGTGATCCTGAACAGGGCTTGATCTATCGAGTGGTGGCTTGTGGTTGCCCTTTCACGTTCCAACTCGACCACAAGACACCACTCGCGAAGTCACGACCCCGACCGACCCTGCTGGCCCCTTCTTTGGTGCGCATTGCCTGCAAACTCAGCCACGGGCGAACACACCGACGTCGCCCAGTCCATGATCCGCGCGAGTGGGGCCTTGATCATTCCGACTGGGACGGGGTGGTCGACTTTTCAAGATCGAACTCGACCACGACTACTCTCTCGTGGGATCAGGGGGGCCACGGGCGAACACTCGCGGTGATCAAGGCGGGGGCATACGGAGGCGGAGCGACCACCACAGCCCAGTCGCGGCGATCTTGCCGGGTGACCAGCGGGGTGGCTCGTACGCGACCCGGCGCGACGGCCAGCGACCTCGACCAACCCAGCAATCCGCTGCCCTCACTGCGCCTTGCCTGTGAACGCCACCAACGAGCGAACGCACCAGCGCCTACCCGACCATGTCTGCCGCGAGCAAGACCGTGATCCTGCTGACTGGTACCGGCAGCCGGAGAACTCCGCTGCACGGGTGCTAGCTGGGCCCAAGCGACTCAGTCGGGTTCAGCGGCGAAGGCGACGGCCACGGCGGTACGGGCCGCGGCGGCCAACGGGTTCAGTACGGCGATCCGCCGGTCGGCCTCGGCAGCGCTGACCGCGGCACCGTCGTCCTGCCGGGCCAGTGCCACGATGCCCGCCAGCCGGGTCGCTGACCGCAGCACCCGCAAGGCACGCGGCGCCATGCCGGGCGGCAGCACCAGCCGCTCGGCGGCCCGGTCGAATTCCCGGAGCCGAACGGCCAGATCAGCCCGATCCCGTTGCAGGCCCAACGATTCCAACTCCGAGGCGGCAACCAGGAGCGACTCGGTGAGCGTGCGATCGGCCTCTGCGAGGCTCGGTAGCCCGGCATGAGGCAGCCCGTCCACGACGTGCACGTCCCACCGGACGACCGCTCCCCCCTCGGCGAGGCTGGACACGCTGGGCAGCAGGCCGAAGGAGGTGGGGGTGTCCGGTCCCGGACCGCCACCCCTGGTCAGCACCACCTCACCGGCCTCGACCGCCAGCTGGACGAACGCTGGTGGCCCCGGGACACCCGCAGGGTCACCCGGCACCGGGAGGGCCACGGCCAGACCGCGTACGCCGCTGGCGCGAAGCCGGCCCAACGCCACGGACCACCCGACGGGCCCGGTCTCGCCGGGGACCCCGACGATGCGATGCAGCGCGTCGTCGCCGACGCAGCCCGCCGCGGCCACATCCCACGCGAGCTGCCCACGCAGCGCCGCGGACCCCCAGGCGCAGACCCGACCCGAGCGGGGCAGCAGCAGGCTCGGCGCGGTCATCGGCACTGCGGAAGGGTACGAGCACCGCTGCGCAGTCGAGGCCTGACGTCGGTCCGCACCGTCCGTAGGCGTGGCCGCTGCGGCTCAGATGCCCCGACAGCTAGGGTCGCGCGGGACGTGACGGGCGTACCGGCATCGGGCGTGACGGGCATCAGCAAAGACGAGGAGTGGCGTGGGCGAGGTCCTGCACCTGTTCGGTGTGACGGTGACCCGGGCGGGTCGGCCCATCCTCGACGGCATCGACTGGCGGGTGGCCGAGGGGGAACGCTGGGTCGTTCTCGGCCCGAACGGGGCCGGCAAGTCCACCCTGCTGGCAATCTGCGCGACGCTGATGCATCCGACCCGGGGAGCCGTCGAGATCCTCGGGGAGCGGTTGGGCCTGGTTGACGTTTTCGAGCTGCGGCCGCGGATCGGCCTGGCCTCGCTGGCCCTGGCCGACCTGATTCCCGCGGGGGAGCGGGTGCGCGATGTGGTGCTGACGGCCGCCTGGGCCATTGCCGGCCGGTGGCGGGAGCGCTACGACTTGGCCGACGAGGAACGCGCGGTCGACCTGCTGGCGCAACTGGGGGCCGGTGCCCTCGCCGACCGCACCTTCGGCACCCTGTCCGAGGGCGAGCGCAAGCGCGTGCAGATCGCTCGGGCCCTCATGACGGACCCGGAATTGATGCTGCTGGATGAGCCGGCCGCCGGTTTGGATCTCGGTGCCCGTGAGGACCTCGTACGCCGGCTGGGGGACCTGGCTGGTGACCCCGACGCGCCGGGACTCGTGCTGGTCACCCATCACGTGGAGGAGATTCCTACCGGTTTCACGCACGGTCTGCTTCTGCGGGAGGGCCGGGTCGTGGCCCAGGGTCCTCTGGATGAGGTGCTGACCTCGGATGTCCTGTCCCGTACGTTCGGCTTGGCGCTGGACGTGTCCCGCCACGGTGAGCGGTGGTTCGCGCGAGCGGTCTGACGCCGGGTGCCGCCGGGGACGTTTCTCCAGGATCAGCCGCCTCCTGCGCAGTGCCGGCGCGTGGTGCCGCCCAACTGGCGCGTCAACCGGTCCCAGCGGCCGACGACACTGCGTCCTGTGCGCCGGCCCGAACAGCTTCGGTCAGTGCCTCGGGGTGCCGGGAGGTGAGTAGCCAGTACGGATGCGGGTCGACCGGATCGGTCACCGCCACGACGACCGCGGTCGGCGCGGCCCAGACCCGCAACAGGAGGTAGGCCGCGGGGTCCCCGCCCTGCCGCCGGGCCCGCTGGGCCTGCTCGGCGTCCAATGCGTGCACCTGGCCGATCCACGTCAACGGCAGCCGCGCCCGACCGGCCCGCAGCACCCTTTCGTCGACCCGGATCACCGGCGCGGAGGCCCACAGCCCGACCGACAGCAGCGCCTGCGCGACGATGAAGGCTGGCCAGCCCCCCGCAGCGCCGTACGCACCGCCATAGGCGATTCCCAACGACCCGGAGAACAGCAGCGAGATCAGCCACATCCACCACGGTGCCCGCAGCCGCTCCCGGTACCGCGTCACGGATCCGTCCTGGCCTTCCGTCCACGTCGACTGCCCATCGGCCGAGCGCATGGTCATGTGTCCAGCGTGCCACGAGTCGTCCGGCCGCCCTGCCCACGTGGGTAGGGTCGCGGTTCGTGATGACGCCCGAGGCTCCCCGATCTGCGCAGGCCGTTCACTCCGCAGGCCCAGGCCAAGGACCAGGCTCAGGACCAGGCTCAGGACCGGGCTCAGGCTCAGGATCAGGCCCAGGACCAGGTACGCCGCGGCCACGCCGTGGGGTTTTCCCCCCGACGCCGCCGGTCCCGCTGCCGACGATCGCGCCGCCGGATGCCACCGTGCCGCCGCGGCACCCGGATGCGCCGGCGCCGGGCCAGCCGGTCCCCAGCCACTACCGCGGCTGCTACGGCTGCGGGGACGAGCCGGCCGGACTGCACCTGCGCGTCACGGCCGGCGAAGGTCTCAGCGTGCACGGGGAGTTCCTGGTCACCGAGCATCACCAGGGCGCACCCGGCCTGGCGCACGGCGGATTACTGGCGGCCGCCTTCGATGAGGTGCTGGGAGCCCTGAACTGGACGTTGCGCTCATCCGCGGTCACCGCGCGGCTGGAAACCGACTTCCGACGGCCGGTGCCGGTCGGGTCGGTGCTGCACATCGACGCCGAGATCACCGGGGTCAGCGGGCGCAAGGTGTTCTCTCGGGCGGTGGGCCGCCTGGACACCACCGACGGACCCGTGGCGCTGACGGCCGCCGCCCTGTTCATCCAGGTCGGCGTGGAACACTTCGTCGCCCACGGACGGGCCGAGGACCTGCAGCGGGCCGTGGCCGATGGGGCAGTCTCAAGCAGCCTGCAACGGCTGGAACTGAACCCGTGACACCGCGCCCGGGTAACGCCGTGGACGTCTTGGTCCAGCGGCTGGATGCCGACCTGCCGATCCCTGCGTACGAACATCCCGGCGATGCCGGCCTGGACCTGCGGACCCGCGTTGCGGCCACGCTGCAGCCGGGGGAACGCGCCCTGCTCCCCACCGGGATCGCGCTGGCGCTGCCCGACGGATATGCCGCGTTCGTCCACCCGCGCAGCGGTCTTGCGGTTCGTTTCGGCGTCAGCCTGGTCAACGCGCCCGGCACCGTGGATGCCGGTTACCGCGGGGAGATCGCCGTGAGTGTCATCAACCTCGATCCGCTGGTGGCCGTTTCCTTCGAGCGCGGCGACCGGATCGCCCAGCTTGTGGTGCAGGCCATTGCCACGGCCATGCTGCACGAGGTGGCGCAGCTGCCCGGGTCGCACCGGGGCTCGGGCGGGTTCGGCTCGACCGGCGGGTTCGGTTCCCGTGCCGGCGAGTCGGGGGAAGGGTCTGCAGCGGCAGCCAGTCCTGACCCGACAACGGTGCCGGACCCGTCGGCGTAGCCTGACCGGCGGTGCCCAACGGTGCCGCGGGAAGACCTCTACACGGGAGAAGACGAGTGTTTCGACGTCGACGAGCAACCGACCGCTCCACCGAGGCAGCGGCCGAGTCTGCCCCGGCCGAGTCCGACGCGGGGGTGAGCGACTCGGAGCTGGGCATCGACGACGCCGAGCTGGACCGGGCGGCCGTCGGCGGCGATGACGATGATGACTCGCCGATCCGGGTGCCACCGCGGCCGCGGCCCAACGGACCGTGGGATGCCAACGAACTGGCCGACGACGATGAGACCGTCCGCATCGACCTGGGAACCCTGCGCATCCCGGGCGTGGAGGGCATGGAGATCCGGGTCGAGCTGGATGAATCCAGTGGCTCGGTGGTCGCCGTCACCGCCGTCCTGGGGGACGCCGCGGTCCAGGTGCAACCGTTCGCCGCACCCCGGACGGAGGGGATCTGGGCCGACGTACGCCAGGAGATCCGCGGTCAGATCGGCTCCGGCGGCGGACTGGTGGACGAGCAGGACGGCCCGTTCGGGCCGGAGTTGCGGACCCAGGTCCCGGCCCAATTGCCCGACGGCAGCCCGGCGGTGCAGCCCGCCCGGTTCGTCGGGATCGACGGGCCGCGGTGGTTCCTGCGGGCTGTCTTCCTGGGCCAGGCCGCCCTGGGCGGCGACGGGGCCGAGGCGCTGGAGGACATCGTGCGCGGGATGGTGGTCGTGCGCGGTGCCGAGGCCAAGGCGCCGGGTGACCCGCTGGTGCTGACCCTGCCGCAGGACCCGAACGAGGCAACGGATGAGGGCGTAACACCGCAGACCCCTGGTCTGAACCCCTTCGAGCGAGGTCCGGAGATCACCGAGATTCGCTGAGCGCACGCAGCTCCGCGCCGGCGGCGACCCCCAGCATGCGGACCGCCCGAGCCGGCTCGGCCTTGTCCAGCGTCACCAGGCGTGCGGTCGGCACCGTGGCCGCCCACTGTTCTGCAATGGCCAGCGGATGCAGTGGGTCGTCGCGCAGCCCGACGACCACCGCCGGCAGCGTGATCCGGCCCAGAGCCTGGGCGTCGGGGGCAGCGCCGGTCGACGCGGTCTGCAGCGCGGTCGCCAGCGCGGCGTCGCCGTACGTCGGCCACGCACGGGCGAGCTCCGCGGCGACCCACGCCGGAGCGTTCCCCGCGTCGGCGTCGACCGGCGCGGGTGCGGACGCCTGCAGCGCTGCGAGCAGGTGCCGCATGCCGTCCTTGCGTACCGCAGCTGCCGTTTGCGCCGTCACCGCAGCGACCTCGCTGGCCGGCCCGGTCCAGGCGGGCATCACCAACAACAGCGTGACTGATTCGCCGGCTGAATCCCCACCAGCCTCCAGCGACCCGTTCGCCAGGGCCCACCAGGCGGCCGCATGCGCACCCAGCGAGACGCCGCCCACGACCGCCACCACGTCGCCACCCGCGCGCAGCGCGCGAACCTCAACGGCCAGCCGAGCCGCCATGCTGCTGACGTCCCCGGTCCGGTCGTCCCAGCACCGCACGGCATCGACGCCGAGCTCCCGTGCGGGCAGCGCCCGATCGATGAAGTCCGCCGTCGAACCGGCGCCGTGCGCCAGCACGGCCCAGTGGCGCGCTCGGGTCACCCGGCGTCCGCGCCACCGGCGAAACGCCGTCGAAGACCACGCATTCCGACATCCTCGCGCACCAGGGCGCGGTTACCCTGGGCTGGTGACCGTGACCACCCCCTCGCCCGGCCGTTGGCGCCGGTTCGTGCACGGCATGGTCGCGACGGAGCGCGAGGTCGAGGCCGCTGCCTTGCAGGTGAGCACCAGGCGGCGCGGTGGGACCCCCGTCGCCCAGGCGATTCGGGGCGAGCACGTGACCTTCGTGGGCACGTTGCGCTCGGTCACCCTGCGTCCGCGCAGCGGCGTGGCGGCGTTGGAGGCGGAGTTGTACGACGGCACCGGGGTCGCCGTGCTGGTGTGGCTAGGGCGACGGCGGATCCGGGGGATCGAACCGGGGCGGACCCTGGCCGCTTTCGGCCGGCTGACGATGCGGGGCGACGACGCGATCCTGTTCAACCCCCGCTACGAGCTCCTGCCGCAGGCCGGAACGTGAGGGACTCGATCGGCAGCACCGGTCCTGGCAGTGTTCCCGATGACGGCAGCGACCCGAGCGTCGGCAGTGTTCCCCGAGACAGCAGCGGTCTCCGAGACGGCAGTGTTCCCCGAGAAAGCAGCGGTCCCGATGACGTCAGTGTTCCCCGAGAAAGCAGCGGTCCCGATGACGGCAGTGTTCCCCGAGAAAGCAGCGGTCCCGATGACGACGATCCGATGGATCTGCGCACCGAGGTACGCGCCGAGGAGGCCCTGCTGGCCAAGGCAGTCGGCGGCTGGCGCGGCCTGTTCGACTCCTCCCTGCCGATCGCGTTATTCGTCCTCGCCTACCTGGTCACCGGCAACGATCTCGCTGTTGCGGTGTGGTCGGCCGTTGCCGGCGGAGCGCTGGTCGCGGTCTGGCGGTTGCTGCGGCGGCAGTCGGTCCAACAGGTCCTGGGCGGATTCGCCGGCGTTGCGATCTCGGCCTGGTTGGCATCGCGTACCGGGCAGGCCGAGGACTTCTTCCTGCCCGGACTGCTGATCAATCTCGGTTACGGCGCCGGGTTCCTCGTCTCGATTCTGGTCGGCTGGCCGCTGCTGGGCTTTCTGGTCGGCGGCCTGACCGGCGACCTGACCTCGTGGCGGCGCGATCCGGCCAGGCGGCGGGCGTACGCGGCCGCCTCGTGGGTGTGGGTGGTGATGTTCGCGTTGCGCCTGGTGGTCCAGTTGCCGCTGTACCTGGCCGGAGCCGTTGCGGCGCTCGGAGTCGCGAAACTCGCCCTGGGTTGGCCGCTGTTCCTGGCTGCCGCCTACCTCAGTTACCGGATCATCACCCCGGTGCTGCAGCCGCAGCCGGTGCCGGCGGCCATCGATCGGCCGGAGTCGTCACAGGCCTGATCCGGCTATCCCGCGGCGGTCCGATCGCTGGCAGTGTCGATACGGTGGCCGGCGCTGGACTGGCCGCTTGGCTGACCGCTGGGGCCGGCGACGCCCCTGGCCCGCGGGGTCTGTCCGGACCCGGACAGCGCGGCGCCACCTTCTGGTGGAGCGGCCACGACCATGCCACGCCCGAGCAGTGCGGCCAGCGCTGGCTCCTGGTCGGGGGCGGAGACGAACAGCAGCTCGTCCAGGGCCTCGAGCGGGTCATCGGGTGAGGGGGCGATGACCCGATTGCCGCGCACGATCGCCACCAGGGCGGTGTCCGGTGGCCACTGCATGTCCCCGACACGGGTGCCAGCGATCCCGCAGTCGCCGGGCAGCGTGAGCTCGACCAGGTTCGCGTCACCCTGCCGGAATGTGAACAGCCGGACCAGATCGCCGACGGTCACCGCCTCCTCGACCAGCGCCGACAGCATCCGCGGCGTCGACACCGCGACGTCGACGCCCCAGGAGTCGTTGAACATCCACTCGTTCTTCGGGTGATTGACCCGCGCAACGACGCGTTGCACGCCGTACTCGGTCTTCGCGAGGAGCGACACGACCAGGTTGACCTTGTCGTCACCGGTGGCCGCAACGACCACGTCGCAATGGGGCAGGTCCGCCTCGTCCAGCGAGGCGATCTCGCAAGCATCCGCCTGCAGGAATGAGGCTCCCTCGACGGACCCTGGCCGGGTCTGCGCGGGATCACGATCGATCAGCAGGATCTCGTGGTGGTTGGCGATGAGTTCCCGGGCAATGGCCCGGCCCACCTTCCCGGCACCGGCGATCGCGACGCGCATCAGTTGTGCACCTCCGGCGCAGTGACGAACGCTGCCTCGACGCGATCCCGATCCTCCGACCGGAACAGTACGTGCGCTAGATCGCCCTCCTGCAGCACCGTGTCGGACTGCGTCAGGACCGCCTGGCCATACCGGGTGACCGCCGCGATCCGGCAGCCGGCCGCCTCCTCCAGAGCCGTCAGGCGCCGCCCGATCCACTCCGGTGCCGCGTGGATCTCGGCCAGCACGATCGTGCCGGTGGGATCGCGCCATTCCTCCTGGGCGCCCATCGGCAGCAGGCGGCGCATTATTTGTCCGGTGCTCCACGACACCGTCGCCACGGTCGGGATGCCGAGTCGCTCGTAGACCTCGGCCCGCTTCGGGTCGTAGATGCGGGCGACGACGTTCTCCACGCCGTACGTCTCGCGGGCCACCCGGGCCGCGAGGATGTTGGTGTTGTCGCCGCTGGACACGGCCGCGAACGCGTGGGCGCGCTCGATCCCCGCCTCCACCAGGGTGTCGCGGTCGAAGCCGACCCCACGGATGGTGACGCCGCCGAAGTGCTCGCCCAACCGGCGGAACGGCGCCTCGTCCAGGTCGATCACGGCCACTGAGTGACCCTCGTCGTCAAGGGTGTGGGCCAG
>JBBQYX010000014.1:0-54307 GCA_038208295.1 Candidatus Nanopelagicales bacterium
CGCGCCGAGTTCCTGCGAACCCGATACCGGGGCGAGTACAGCCACACCGACGCCGCCGAGGCGTTCGGCCAGCATCTCGGCGACGTCACCACCGAGCACACGATCGACATGACCGAGGCCGACCGGCGCCGCATCTTCCAGCTCGGCTACTACACGTGGGTCGAGCAGCAGGGCACACCGTTCGAGATGTTCGAGCAGCGCCGCTCGCAGGAGTTCTGGCGCGGACTGCGGCGCTACGTCGGAGTGTGGGACGACATGATCACCGACCTCAACGACCGCATCGCGTCGTCCTGACCGCACGGTCCCACGCCTCGCTGCAGGAGGGCTAGCGTCGCGGTCGATTCGGTGGCCGTCAGCCACTGGAAGGAGACGAGGAGCACGTCGATGACATCGTTGGCCGACCGACCCAACACGGCGTTGATGGTGATCGACATGCAGCGCGGCGTCGTGGCCGACGCGTACGAGGTCGACACTGTCGTCGCCAACATCAACACGCTCGTCGACCGGGCCCGCTCGGTGTCGGTCCCGGTCGTCTGGGTGCAGCACACGAGCGAGGAGTTGCCGCAGGGATCGGAGGCGTGGCAATACGTCGACGAACTGCAACGTCGTGACGACGAGCCGCTGGTGCACAAGTGCTATGGCGACTCGTTCGAGGAGACCGATCTCGAATCAATCCTGGCCCGCCGAAGCGTCGGCAAGGTCGTCGTGACCGGCGCCCAGACGGACGCCTGCATCCGTTCCACGTTGCACGGTGCGCTGGCTCGGGGCTACGACGCGGTGCTGGTGGAAGACGCCCACACGACCGAGGACCTCAGGCAGTGGGGTGCACCCATCGGGCCGAAGGAGGCGATCGAGTACACCAACATGTACTGGAGCTTCTCCAAGGCCTCGGGCCGGGCGGGCAGCACGATGTCGGCCGGCGACGTCGAGTTCACGCCGCCGAGCTGAATCCGGTCCCGACTCGGGTCACGTGCTGTGATGATCGGCGGGTGTCGCACGAGCACGCCGGCCGTCTCGATGCCGAGCGCAAGCGATCGGGTCCAACCCCAGGCGCGACCGGTGCCGCGTCGCGACCGGTGGGACACTGGTGGCTGTGAGCGGGCGTCCGGGCGTGAGCGACGTAGGCGGCGCACCGTCGGCCGACACCGACGGTGCGGGGTCGCTGGAGCGTCGCACGACACGTCGCCGACTCTTGAGCGGTGCTGCGGTGTTGGGTGGTGCCGGTCTGGCCGGCGGGCTCGCGTTCGCGACCGGCGCGGTCGCCGTGCCCGTCCGGGTTCGGCGTCTCTTCCTCGGTGATGGGCCGACGGCCCCGATCCCGCGGGCCGAGGTCGGTGAGGTTCGGCTCGAACGGGTTCGGTCTGACGCTCGCGGGCAGGACGTGGGGTTGTTCACCGCCGTGCCGGCCGGTTTCGGCGACGGCGGCGGGCTTCCCGTGTGTCTCCTGCTCCACGGAGCGAGCGCCACCACCGACGACCTGGCGAGGTTCGGCTACCCGGAGTTCCTGACGGCCGCGGTCGAGACCGGTTCGCCGCCGTTCGTGCTGGTCGCCGCCGACGGCGGGCGCAGCCGGTGGGAGGGCAGCGCCGGTGACGATCCGCAGCGCATGTTGCGCGATGAGGCGCCTGCCTGGTGCGTCGAGCGTGGTTTCGACAGTGCCAGGATCGCAGTACACGGGTGGTCGATGGGCGGATATGGCTCCTTGCTGCTCGCCGCGCTCAACCCGGACTGGCTACGGGCGGTCGCCGTCCTGAGCCCGGCGGTCGGGGGCGGGATATTGGCCGATCGCGTCGGCGATCTGGACGGTGACCGGATCGCGATCTGGTGCGGTACCGACGACGCTGTCTTCGACGGCGTCGAGGAGCTCGCGGCGACGATCCCCGGCGGATCCGCCATCGCCGGATTCGGCCCCGGCTACCACACCCGCGGCTACTGGAACACGGTGATTCCCGACGCTCTTGCGTTCGTCGCTGCTTCGCTCGCCGGTCCCTGAGTGGTGCATCGACCTCTCGCCGGCCCCTCAGCGGTGCCTCGAACCTCGGGCTGATACACCACGCACGTACCGGCTCTCTCAGCGCCCCGGCCGAGTCGGAATTACGGTGGCCGCCGCCGACGTCGAGTACACCGAGCCTGCAGGACCCTTCTCCGACGAGCGGTGCCGATGGCATGATCACACCATGTCGCAGGACCACGTCGACCACCACGCCGACCACCACGCCGACCACCACGCCGCCGAGCCTGGTCAGCGGCTCGCCGGCCGCATCCGACAGCGCCTCGGACAGCCCCTTTCCGCTGCCATGGGTGCTCCTTGGCATTGCGGTGATCGTGGTCGCGGCCGTGGCGGTCCTGCTCCGCGGTCGAGCCCAGTCGTGAGCGCGACCCGCCCGCCGCGGGTGCGGCAGCGCAAGACCGACGCGGGTCCGGCCGATGCGGGTCCGGCCGATGCGGGTTCGGCCGAGGCAGGGGCCGTTGGCGCAGCGGCGCAACGGCAACCCAGCGGCGCGGGCCCGCGTACGGCGAAAGCGCGGACCAGCGATGCGACGCGCGACCGCGGTCTGCGGGCTGAAACTCTCAGACCCGGACCTGCCGGGCTCCTCGCGGGCCTGCTGGCTGGCGCGGCGCTCACCGGGTTCTTGATCCTCGGCGGGGACGCGTACGCCCCCTCGGTCGAAGGGCTGCCCGACCCGGGGACGCTGGTCGGCTGGGGGCTGCCGATCCTGCTGCTGGCGGGTCAGCTTGCCGGGGTGCTCACCACCGGATGGCTAATCTCGGCCGCGTTCCTGGCCCCGCAGGGGCGCAAGGGGCTGGTCTGCGCGGTCGGTCGCGCCGACCTCATCAGAGCCGCGAAGGCCGCGGCGCTGTGGTGCGTCGTATCCGTCGTCGGCATCGCCTTCACGGTCGCCAACGTGCTGGGCTTGCCGTTGGGCGAGGCGCTGTCGCCGGACACTTTCGCCACCTACGTGTGGGCGATCCCGCAGAACCAGGCCGCCGCGCTGGTCGCCCTGGTCGCCGGGGCGATCTCCGTCGGTGCGCTGCTGACCGCGCGACTTGGGTCCGCGGGCGGCTGGGCGGTACTGGCGCTGGTGGGCGTAGCGGCCCCCGTACTGGCCGGGCACTCCTCTTCCTTGGGAGACCACGCCCTGGCCATGACCGCTGGGGTCGCTCACTCGATCGCCGCCGCCGCATGGGTGGGGGGCCTGGCGGCGACGTGGGTGCACGCCTGGCGCCGGGACCCTGGATTGGCCGGCTCGGTTGCGCGGTTCAGCCTGCTGGCCACCTGGTCGATCGGGCTGCTGGCCGTTAGCGGCGTGGCGAGCGCGTACACCCGGCTGGAGACCCCGGCTGATCTGGTGACCACCGGCTACGGCCTGCTGGTGACGATCAAGGTGGCGCTGCTCGGGGCGATCGCACTGCTGGCGCTGCGCCTACGCCGCCGGGTGCTACCGGCGCTGGCCAGCAGCACCGGACGGGGTGCCTTCGTCCGTTGGGCCGCGGTGGAACTCGGTCTGCTGGCAGTGGCGCTCGGCACAGCGGTGGCGCTGTCACGTACGGCCTATCCCCGCGTGGACGTCGCACTGCCCAGCCCGGCCGAGGAACTGCTCGGTTTCGAATTCCCGCCGGAGCCGTCCTGGTCGACTGTCCCGCTCGGCTGGCATCCAGACACGTTGTTCCTGGTGGGTGGATTGTTCGCCGCGTTAATTTATGTGCTGGGCGTACGCCGACTGCATCGACGTGGGGACCGCTGGCCGGTGGGTCGTACGGTCGCCTGGCTGCTCGGCGTGGGCGTGGCCGTGTGGGCGACGAACGCGGGCATCGCTGCGTACGCAATGGTGTCGTTCGGCTATCACATGATCGCCCACATGATGCTGGCGATGATGTCGCCGATCCTGCTGGTCCTCGGCGCGCCGGTCACCCTGGCGCTGCGCGCGTTAAGGCCGTCCACCTCTGGGACCCGCGGACCGCGGGAGTGGCTGCTGTGGGGTTTGCACACACCCGTCTCGAGATTCGTGGCGCACCCGTTGTGGGCATTGATGGTGTTCACGGTCGGGGTGTACGGGCTTTACTTCACGTCGCTTTTCCCGACGCTGATGTCCGGGCACATCGGGCATACGGCTATGCAGGTGCATTTTCTGCTCGCCGGCTTCCTGTTCTACTGGGTGGTCATCGGCGTGGACCCGGGACCGCGGCAGGTGCCGCACTGGGCCCGCCTGCTGCTGGTCCTGATTTCCATGGTGCTGCACGGGTTCTTCGCCATCGCGCTCATGATGGCGACCACTCCGGTGGGTGCGCAGTGGTATTCCCGGGTGCAACCCCCCTGGCTGGACCCGATGAGCGACACGTTCCTCGGCGGCGGTGTCGCCTGGGCGTTCGGAGAGATCCCGACGCTTGTGGTCCTGATCGCGCTGGTCGCGCAGTGGGCCCGCAGCGACGAACGCGACTCGCGTCGGCTGGACCGCACCGCCGACCGCGACGGCGACGCCGAGCTCAATGCCTACAACGCGCACTTGTCGCGGTTGGCCGATCGGGATGCCCAGGTGGCCGCTTCGGAGCGTCCGGTCAAACCACCGGCCGCGCGCCGGTCTTGAGCTTCCCCGGCGGGCCGATCCACCCGGGGTCCGACGATCTCGCCCACGGCTACGCTTTCGTCATGGGTTCTCGACTGGCAGGCGTCCACCGGCGTCGCGCAGCGATTCACGAGATTGCTCGGCGGCACCTGGCCGTTTCTGTCTCGGTGTTCGGTTCGGTCGCTCGTGGCGATGACACAGCCGACAGCGACGTCGATTTCCTCGTGGAGTTCGCGCCGACCGCATCGCTGCTCGATCTGATGTACCTGCAGGATGCCCTCGAGGAGTTGCTGGATTGCCGGGTGGACGTTCTGTCCGTGGGCGGACTGACCGCGCGTGACGAGGCCATCCGCCGCGAGGCCGTCCCGGTATGAGCCGCAGTGACGACGAGCGCCTCGCTGATATCCGTGATGCCTGCGCCGAATTGGCGGAAGTTGTCGGCCTACACGCGGTCGGCGACGTCTCGGAACTGCTGCTCACGCGTGCGGCGGAGCGACTCCTGGAGATAATCGGCGAGGCTGCCAATCACCTGAGCGAGGCCGCCCGAGCGGACTACCCACAGATCGACTGGCGCTCGGTCGCACGCCTGCGCATCGTCTTGGCGCACCACTACCACCGTACGGATCCGGCTCTGGTCTGGACCTACGCGCGCGAACACGTACCCCGCCTGGCCCGAGATCTCGAGGACTGACTCACCGTCGCGCCCACGGTAGCTTGCGCCGATCAGGTAGCGGCGGGCATCGGCTCAGCCGCGTGCGCACGCTCGCCGAGGGTGTCCTCCGCATAAGCCACCACCGGGTAACCCGGGCGTCCCGCACTGCCGTCGGGGTGCACCGCCCGGAAGGTGAGTTCCCCGCCGGCCAAGGTGCGCGCGTCCGGCCAGCCGCTCTGCGCCAGGATCCGCTGCGCCAGATAGGAGCGGAAACCCGAGCGGCAGTAGATGAACAGCGGCGCGCTGACCGGAATCTCGTCCAGCCGGTCGCGGATCTCCTTGTGCGGGATCAATAGTGAGTCGGGGATCGCCCAAGCGTCGTGCTCGGCCTGGCTGCGTACGTCCAAGAGCACCGCGTCGGCCGGCAGTTTCTGCGGCCATTGCTCCGCGTACCACACCGCAACGTCACCGCGCCGCAGATTCCCGCCGACGAAACCGGCCATGTTCACCGGGTCCTTGGCCGAGCCATAGGGCGGGGCGTAGGCCAATTCCAGGTGCTCCAGGTCCTCGATCGTCATCCCGGCCCGGATCGCCACGGCCAGCACGTCGATCCGTTTGTCCACGCCATCGACGCCAACCGCCTGGGCCCCCAGCAGCCCGCCGTCGGCGGGATCGAACAGCACCTTCAGGGCCATCGGGTGCGTACCCGGATAGTACGAGGCGTGGCCGTTCGGATGCACGTACACCTTCAGGAACGCCCGACCTAGCGCGGCTAACCGGCGTTCGGTGACCCCAGTCATTCCAGCGGTCAACTCGAACACCTTCACGATCCCGGTGCCCTGGGTGGAGGAGTACGCCGTGTGCCGCCCGGCGATATGGTCCGCGGCGATTCGGCCCTGCCGGTTCGCCGGGCCGGCCAACGGGACGACGACGGACTCACCGGTCACAGTGTCCGGCACCGCCACGGCGTCGCCAACCGCGTAGATGTGCTCGTCACTGGTACGCAGCTGCTCATCCACCACGACAGCGCCGCGCTCTGTGCGGTCGACCCCGGCCGCACCCAGCAGGCTGCTCTCCGGTTTCACCCCCACCGCCAGCACCACCAGATCCGCGGTCAGGTGCTCGCTGCCGAGATCCACCACTACCCGACCCGCATCGTCGGCGAAACCGACGGCCCGAGTACCCAGCAGCAGCCGTACCCCGTGGTCGGCCAGATGGTCCTGCAGTGGCTGGGCCATCTCGGGATCGAGGGCGGTCATCACCTGGTCCAGCGCCTCCACCAGCGTCACCGTCAGGCCCCGGTGGCGCAGCGCCTCGACCATCTCCAGGCCGATATATCCGCCGCCGACGACCACCGCGGCGGTCGCGCCCTCGGCCAGCACCGCGTTGATCGCGTCCATGTCCGGGATGTTGCGCAGTGCCAGGATGCGCGGGTGGTCGACCCCGGGCAGTGGCGGCCGAAGCGGGGTGGCCCCGGTGGCCACGACTAGCCGGTCGTAGGGCTCGGTGTACTTCCGGCCGGTCGCCCGCTCCACCACCGTGACCACCTGCTCGGCGCGGTCGATACCCAACGCCTCGTGGCCGGTCCGCACGTCGAGGTTCAGCGAGTCCCGCAGGCTCGCGGGCGTCTGCAGCAGCAGCGCGTCCCGGTCGGTGATCTCACCGCCGATGTAGTACGGCAGGCCGCAGTTGGCGAACGATACGTAGTCGTCCCGCTCCAGCACGACGATCTCGGCGTCCTCGGCCAGGCGACGTAGCCGGGCTGCTGCGGACATCCCGCCGGCGACCCCGCCGATGACAACGACCTTCATGACAGGAGCCTTCCGACTGACGGGCCGATTCGGTGATCGCGCGCATCCTCGCGCAACCGGCGCCGTGATCCCGGTCCGGGTGGCTGCTGGGTGGCCTTGGTCACCCACATGGAAAGGTTGTAGACCGTTTTTGTTACATGTAACGTGCTCGATATGACGAGCACCCAACAGCGGGTACGTGAGCACCGACAGCGCTTACGCGAGCAGGGTCTTAGGCCGATTCAGATCTGGGTGCCTGACGTACGGGCTCCCGAGTTCATCGCTGAGGCGCATCGCCAGTCGGCTCTGATCGCTGCCAGCGAGCATGAGGCCGATGACCAGGCGCTCGTGGACGCCGTATCGGTCGGTTGGGACGACGAAGCGGAGCCCGTCGAGTGAAGCGGGGCGACATCTGCATCGCGGCGGCCCGCGGTCCCTCCACCGGCAAGCCACGGCCGGTCGTCGTCGTCCAAGACGATCGGTTCGACGCCACCGCCTGGTTGACGGTATGTCCGCTGACGACCAACGAAATCGACGCCCCGTTGACTCGAATCCTCGTCGAGGCGACGGCCGCCACCGGGATCCAGCAGTCCAGTCGGATCATGGTCGACAAGATCACGACGGTGCCACGGACCAGTGTGCGCGATCGTCTGGGGAAACTCGAGGCCGGAGATCTTGTCCGGCTCGACCGCGCCCTCCTGGTGTTCCTCGGTCTTGCCGACTAAAGAGCTATCACCCGGTCCGCCCGCGCGCCGATTACGATCACCGCCTCGCGGTGCCCGGCCAGCGGGCCCCCCGTCTCGCCTCGGTGGCTCCGGCTGAGCGGGGCAGCCCGCAACAGGGCCCTTTCGTCCCCGACTGGGGTGGATCATGTCGACGCAGGACGCCCGGTGGGGGCTCGTCCTGGGGGTCAAGGCGGGGTCAAGCCGTCATTTAGGTGATCTTGCTCAAGTGACCAAAGGGCCTGTGACCTGCATAAATACCCGGGAAATGGGTGGAGCTGAGGGGATTCGAACCCCTGACCCCCTCGATGCGAACGAGGTGCGCTACCAGGCTGCGCTACAGCCCCGAAGGACGAGCAGGGACGATACCAGCACGGCGCACGCGGGCCGCTCAGCCACCCACGACGCGGGCGACCGGGACGTAGTCGGTGTCGTCGTCGCGGTCCTCCGCGTTCGCAGTCACCGAGCGGGCGCGGCGCGGGTCGGGGAGATCGGGCGGCGTCCGGAGGTCGACCTGGTCGGTCGCAGCGGGCTGTGAGCCCACCCCAGCCGTTGCGTTGCTGCCTCCGGTACGGGCCTGGGCCGCCAGACGCAACATCAGGCCGGAGTCCCAGTCGCCGTCCTCGGCCCAGGTCCCCGGGGTGGTGAGGTCGATGACGCGGGGCACCCGGGAGCCCTGCCCGGTCACCGTCGGTGGCCACGCGGTCGTCCGGGGGGACCAGCCTGCGGCGGCATGCCGCGGCGTACTCGGCTGCTCGAGGGTCAGGCGCACGGGCGGTTCGACCGAGCGGCCACCGCGGCGCGGGGCAGCTGAGTGGGCGACCGCCGGGAGCCGCTGTGCCGCAGGACGAGCCGGGCGCCGCTGGCGCTGCTGCCGAACCGTCCGTACCGACACCGCAACGAAAACGACGATCAACCCGACCGGGATCAACGACGCCCAGACCGGCACCAACCCGCGCAGGGCAGCAGCCCCGAACCCGAGAGTCACAACGCAGAGCAGGCCCAGCACTCGGCGGCGCCGTGCGGCGGCTTGGATCCGGGCCACTCGGGCGACCGCATCGGGCTGCCCGGCTACCGTTACTCGCGGCGTGGTTCGGGCCCGAGCGGCGTTGCGCGGCGCCGGGGTGGATCGGTCCGAAAGCGTTGACAGGGCCTTGCGATAGTTGGCCGCGCTCCGGATGCCCTCGTTCTCCTCATGTCGGCGCAGCCACATCGGCACGAGGACGACCGCCCACATGGCAATGATCGCCAAGTAGATGACACCGGTCACGGGAGCGAACGGTAATGGCCGAGCCCCGCCGGATCATGGACCCCACGGCGGCGAGTCGGAACCGCTGCGAGTCTCTGCGCCCAATCGCCCGCTCAGCTGTTGCCAGCGCCGGAGCAGGCCGTCCGGCACCTCCTCGGCGGTGATGGCGTACGCCAGATGGTCACGCCACCCACCGTCGATGTGCAGGTAACGCGGCCGGGTTCCCTCCAGCCGCAGCCCCAGCTTTTCCACGACCCGGCGGCTGGCCATGTTCTCCGGCCTAATGTTGATCTCGATGCGGTGCAGTCCGGCAGCGCGAAAACAGTGGTCCGCCGCCAGCGCGACCGCGGTCGGCATGACACCGCGGCCCGCTACCCGGCGATCGATCCAATAGCCGATGTGGCCGCACCGCAATGACCCCCAGCCGATGCCGCCCACGGTGAGCTGCCCAACGAGGTGATCTTCATAGGTGACGACGAACGGCATCGACCGGCCGTCGCGGGCCTCGACGCGTAGCCGGCGGACCATCTGGGTGAAGGTCGGGATCTGCTCTCTGCTCGGGTCGGGGACGGTGGCCTCCCAGGGGCGCAACCACTCGGCGTTGCGATGCCGAACCTCCCGCCAGGCGGCCTGATCGCCCCGGTGAATCGGGCGCAACCCAACCGGTCCGGCACCGAGGCGAGCGGGCCAGGCACCGGTCACCGCGGCTCCCCGGTATCAGCGGCTGACTCTGTCAACAGCGTTCCTATCGCTGCCGGAACTCCGTCAACCTGACGCGGGTGATCTCCGCCGCGGAGTTGGTCCAGAGCATGGCCGAGCAGTGGGCGCAGCACCAGCAGGCCGTCACGGACCGCTCCGGTCGATCCCGGCAGGTTGATCAGCAACGTGGCGTCAGCCACACCGGCCACCCCGCGGGACAGCATCGCGGTGGTAATTCCACGAGCAACGCCGTCCGCGCGCAGCGCCTCGGGAATGCCCGGCACCGGTCGCTGGACCACACGGGCGGTCGCCTCGGGCGTGCCGTCGTCGGGGGCCAGCCCGGTCCCACCGGTGGTCACGATGAGGTCGTAGGCAGCGGCGACACCGTCGCGCAACACGGGTTCGAGATCAGGCCCGTCGGCGACGACGACGGGTCCGGCCACGGTCAAACCCCAAGCTCGCAACCCCTCGGCGAGCAGGGGGCCGGCGGTGTCCGCGTACGCCCCGGCAGCCGCCCGGGTCGACACCGTCACGACCAGAGCACGGCCCAACTGCTTGCTCACGAGGCGTCCCGCTGCCACCGACCGGTCTGGCCCCCGGCCTTCTCCTCGACCTGGACGGCCTCGATCACCGCGGCCGGGTCCACGGCCTTGACCATGTCGACCAGCGTCAGGCAGGCGACGGTCACGCTGGTCAGCGCCTCCATCTCGACGCCCGTACGGTCGGCCGTACGTACCGTTGCGGTCACCGCGACCGAGTCGTCCCGCAATTCTAGGTCGACCGAGACTGCGTGGATCGCACTCGGGTGGCACAGCGGCACCAGATCGGGGGTGCGCTTGGCCGCCTGGATCCCGGCGATCCGCGCCACCGCGAGTGCGTCTCCCTTGGGCACCTCACCGGAGCGCAGCAACGCGATGACTTCGGGGTTGAGCCGGACCCGGCCGGTGGCCGTGGCGGTGCGCACGCTGACCGCCTTGGCTGAGACGTCGACCATGTGCGCGGCGCCGCGCGCGTCCAGGTGCGTGAACTCGGTCATCGAGCCCGGTCCAGGGTCAGGACAGTTACCGCATCACCGTCGGAGACCTGGGTGACATCGGCCGGCACGATCAGCAGGGCGTTGCTGTGCGCCAGCGCGCCGAGCAGGTGCGAGCCGTGCCCGCCGACCGGCTCCACGACGTAGCGGCCCTCGGCCACCCGCAGCCAGCCGCGGACGAGCTGCACCTTGCCGGCCGGGGAGGCGAAGCCGGACAGGCAGGTCGCCCGTACGGTCGGGCGGTGGACGCTGGGATGCCCCAGCATGCGGCGGATGACCGGCCGGACGAAGACCTCGAAGGAGACGTAGGAGCTCACTGGGTTGCCCGGCAGTGTGATGATCGGGGTGCGATCCGGGCCCAGCACTCCATGCCCCTGCGGCATCCCGGGCTGCATGGCCACCTTCACGAAGTCGACGGTGCCCAACCGGGACAGGACCGCCTTGACGGTGTCGTAGGCGCCGGCGCTGACCCCGCCGGAGGTGACGATGAGGTCGGCGCGGACCAACTGGTCCTCCAGCGTGGCGGCCAGCACCCGGGCGTCATCGGAAATAGGTCCGACCCGGTACGGGACCCCCCCGGCATCCCACGCGGCCGCGGTGAGCATGACCCCGTTGGAATCGGCGAGCAGACCGGGCGCGAGAGGCTCGCCGGGTTCCACCAACTCGCTGCCCGTGGACACGACGACGACCCGGGGCCGGGGGCGGATGCTGACCCGGCCACGTCCCACGGCGGCGAGCAGGGCAATCTGTCGGGGTCCCACTTCTTCACCGGCCTGCAGCACCAACTGGCCAGCGGCCACGTCCTCCCCGGCGCGGCGGATATAGGCACCTGGCGGCGAGCCCTTGGTGATCGACACGTCCCGGGTGCCGGCGTCGGTCTCCTCGACCGGGACGATGGCGTCGGCGCCGGCCGGCATCGGGGCGCCCGTCATGATCCGGATCGCGGTGCCCGGCAGGACGCTGCGCGAGGACCGGAACCCCGCAGGCACGTCGTCGATGACCTGCAGGACCACCGGCTGCTCCGGCCCGGCGGCTTCGACGTCCACGGCGCGTACCGCGTAGCCGTCCATAGCGCTGTTGTCGAAGCCAGGCAGGGGGGCGGCGGCGGTGATGTCCTCGGCTAGGACGCACCCGCGGGCGTCGGACAGCGTCACCTCCAGCGGCTCCAGCGGCGTGATGTCCGCCAGGATGCGGGCCAGATGCTCTTCGACAGTTCTCATGCCGGGCAACTCCCCTCGCGCAGTTCCTCCGTCGCGACGAAGTCGACCAGCCACGCACGCAGCTGCGGTCCCAGGTCGGCCCGGTCGCAGGCCAGCCGGATCACCGCCTCCAGGTAGGACAGCTTGTCCCCGGTGTCATAGCGCAACCCGTCGAAGACATAGCCGTGCACCCCGCCGCCTTCCTCGCTGGGCATCGCGGCAAGGGTACGTAGCGCATCGGTGAGCTGCACCTCGCCGCCGCGACCTGGCGGAGTCTGCGCCAGGACCCCGAAGACGGCCGGGTCCAGTACGTAACGGCCGATGACGGCGTACCGACTGGGTGCCTCCTCCGGCGTGGGCTTCTCGACCAGGTCGACCACCTCGACGACGCGGTCGTCGGCGGTGGGTCGGACCTGCGCACATCCGTACAGCGAGATCTGATCCGGCGGGACCTCCATGAGGCAGATCACGCTGCCACCCAACGATTCTCGTACTCGCAGCATCGCCGGGAGCACCGGATTGCGCGGATCGATCAGGTCATCACCCAGCAGGACGGCGAAGGGCTCCGCACCCACGTGCTGGACGGCCACTGACACCGCATGCCCCAGACCAAGGGCATCCCCCTGGCGTACGTAATGCACCCGCGCCAACTCGGTCGGCTCGCGCACCATGGCCAACCGGTCGTAATCACCCTTGACCTTCAGAGCGTGTTCGAGTTCCCGATTGCGGTCGAAGTGATCCTCCAGCGGGCGCTTGCCCCGGCCGGTGATGAACAGTACGTCCTCCAGGCCGGCCGCGACGGCCTCCTCGACGACGTACTGGATGGCCGGCTTGTCGACGACCGGCAGCATCTCTTTGGGGGTGGCCTTGGTGGCCGGCAGGAAACGCGTGCCCAAACCGGCCGCCGGGATGACCGCTTTGGTGACCGTGGACATGCCCCGGACTGTACGACCTGGGCTTGAGCGTCGGGTGGGCGTCGTCCGACCCCAGCCGGCAACGTCATCATGTCGGGGTGGCCGAACAGCCGGAGCCTGGGCCGGTCGACCCGGTGATTGCCCGCAAGCAGGAGCTGCGCCGTCAGATCCGTGGCCGTCGGGACCGACGCGATGGCGCAGCTCGTGCCCAGGTCGCTGACCGCCTCGCCCGGGCATTCATGTCCCTGCCTGAGGTGGCCGCCTTGGGTACCGGACGCCCCGGTGCGGTCGCCGCGTATCTGTCCTACGGCGGAGAACCCGGTACGGGTCCGATCCTGGCGGCGCTCTCGCACCGGGGCGTTCCGGTGCTCCTGCCGATCGTGCTCGGTCGGATCACCGAAGCCCGGCTTGGTTGGGTGCGGTACGCGCCCCCGACGGAGTTTTCGACAGCAATGCCGACCTCGCCGGCAGTACCGGATGTGACAGCGGTCCCAGACGTGACAGCAGCTTCGGACGTGACAGCAGCTTCGGACGTGAAATCAGTGGGGACGCGAGCGGGAACCGCGCTGCCGCGACCGGCCGGCGTTGTCCTGGGCGAGGGACTGGCGACCCTGCAGCGCGAGGCCGTGCGAGTACTGCTCGTCCCGGCGTTGGCGGTCGGCGGGGACGGGACCCGACTCGGACAGGGCGGCGGCTTCTACGACCGACTGCTGGGCAAGGCGACGGATAGCAGCCGACCGCTGGTCGTGGCGATGGTGCATGCCGACGAACTGCTGACCGAAGGGCAGGTCCCGGCGCTGGACCACGACGTCGGGGTCGACGTCGTGGTCACGGATCGGGAGACGTGGCGTCGGAGCTAATGGCGTCGGAGCTAAGGCCCCGGCGTGACTTGTCCGCGTACATCGCCTTATCCGCGCGGCGGAGGACGACTTCCAGATCATCGGAGAATTCGACGGCAACGACCCCGGCGGAGGCCGGTTGCGGGTTCGCCGCACGCAGTCGTCCGACGGTGCGGTGCGCATCGTCCAGCGTGGCGCCGGGGAGCAGCAGCACGAACTCGTCACCGCCGACCCGGGCGAGCACGTCACCGGCGCGCAGTTGCCGATGCCAGTCCTGGGTGGTCTCGATGAGCACCCGGTCCCCCGCCGCGTGGCCCTTGCGATCATTGATCTGCTTGAAGCCGTCGAGGTCCAGGGTGACCGCAGACAGGTCTTCGCCGGTACGACGGGCCATGGCCAGGGTGCGATCACCGACCTCGTACAGCCCTGTGCGATTCAGCAGGCCGGTCAAGGGGTCGGTGTGCGCCTGCATCCGCAGGCTGGCCACCAGGGCCGCGACCGTCTCCTCCACCGCCACCACGATGGCGGCCACCGACAGCCAGGTCATCAGCCGCAGCGGCTGCCCGCCGACAAGCAGGGCCGCGGCCAGGCTGGTCAGCATGACGGCGACCAGGGTCCGGGCCAGCCACGGCTCCAGCACGCCACCGACGTATAGCGCCAGGCCTGCGTAACCCAGAGCAGGTAGCGCCGCGGCTCCGGAGCTCTGGGCGAGGGCCACCAGGGCGCTGTTGATGCCGATGTTCAAGGTGACCAGGCCGACCGCCGCGGGGGCACCGAGCCGCCGCCGGGCCACGACCAGCGACAGCGCGACGAGAATGCAGAACACAGCCGTCGGGGCGGTGATCGATGCGGAGGCCGAATCCGGTACGGCGCCCAGCGCGGAAGCCATGAGCGCGGTGGCAGTCAGCGCGAACACCGCTGCCAGGGCGAGCACGGCGATGTCGGCCGTGGGACCGGCCAGCAGGGTTGCCGTACCGGGCCTGGTTGCAGCGCGATTGGCGGGGCGCCCGACGCGACTGACATAGACCGGCACCTCAGGAGTATCGGCCGTCCGTCCCCGCGGCTTGAGCGATCGAAGCAGCGGATGAGCTGGGATGCAGCACCCGGCTGGGTGCAGGCGGGAGCTGAGTGGACTGCAACCCCGGGCATGAGGCACCATTGGCACTCGAACCCTGGGAGTGCCAAAGTCGTTGGACAGGCTCCTGGATTCGCCGCCCCACCCCTGCGCCGTCGGAGGAACCCGTGCCTCGGTACGAATACGCCTGCACCAGTTGTGACGAGCGCCTCGAGGTCGTGCAGGCCTTCACCGACGAGGCCCTGACGGACTGCCCGGTTTGCGAGGACGGCCGGTTGCGCAAGCTGTTCGGGGCGGTCGGCGTGGTCTTCAAAGGATCGGGCTTTTACCGTACGGATAGCCGCGAGAACGCCAAGTCGTCGCTGGCCGCGTCCCGCAAGGCCGACTCGGCCAACAAGGCCGAATCGAGCGCATCGGGTACGCCTGCCACGTCGGGCAATGCGGATTCCGGCGGTTCGAAGTCCGGTAGCGCATCCTCGGCCAGTAAGTCGTCCCGTAAGTCGTCCAGCCGGTCGTCCAGTAAGTCGGCCAGCAGCACCTCCAGCGCAGCCTGAGCAGCCCGGCTGCAAAGGCCAAACCTGACCGATCCAACCTGACCAACACGGGCAGTCCGGGTCAGTCCTGCGGCGCGCGCAGCACTACCGACAGTCGCCCCGCCGCGGCCGCACGGGCCAGCGCCAAGGCGGTGTCCTCCCTGACGTCCAGCACGATCAGACTGCCCTGCGGGGTCGACTCGGTCGCTGTGGCCGGTGAACCGTTCAGCAGGCCACCGCCGCCGCCCTCCGGACCGCGGCGAGGCACGGTGAGCACCCGTACCTTCGCAGCGACCACGGCGGCCGCCGAGACCCCGAGCCCGCCGCCGGAGGTCCCGAGCACATCGATGATGTCGCCGGGCCGCAGCAGAGCCACGGCGCCGGGGTCGGCTATCCGCACCGGCGCGGCCCGACGCCCGGGCTCCGGGGTCAGTTGCGACGCCGTCAGCAACCGACTGGTGGTGAGGATCTCCCCAGCTCCGAGCGGGCCGGTCAGGACTCGGTTGGCCAGCTGCGCCGGGTCCGTGACCGCCCCCGGCGGCACGATCTCCGCCGGGACCCGCTGAACCCGACCGTCGCTCGGTCGCAAAGCGGCACCGGCTGGTAAATCGGCAGCCGCGGTGAGCACCGGTTCACCGATCGGCGCAGGCGCTCGGATCGCCCCCACGGTCAGCAACACCGCGGCCGCGGCCAGCATGGCGGCGAGCCAGCGCCGGTGCCGGAGCACCGCCCGCCGGGCGGCTCGGCGCAGCCCGTCAGTGGCCCGTGGCGACCGGATCATGGCAGCCCGCGGCTGTGCAGAACGCATGGCTGGGTCTCCGCCCCTCGACTGCGCCGCAGCGTAAATCGAGGCTGCCCGTCGGCGCTCCGCACCGTCCACAGCCGGCGACCGCGACTACTAGCGTGACGCTCGTACGGGCGAGCCCAATCGCTCCCAGGACGGCAGGACCAATGCCATGATCAAGGATTCCGCGACTTCATCATGCGCGGCAACGTCATCGACCTGGCGGTCGCCGTCGTCATCGGTGCTGCGTTCAAGACCGTCGTCGACGCGCTCGTCGCCGGACTGATCAACCCGATCATCGCGGCGCTGTTCGGCAAGCCGAATCTGGACAGCGTCTGGAACTTCACCGTCAACAACGCGCAGTTCAGCATCGGCCTGATCCTGACCCAGGTGGTCAACTTCTTGCTGGTGGCCGCTGCCGTGTACTTCGTCGTCGTGGTCCCCATGAACGCCCTCGCAGCCCGCTACCGCAGGCCCGAGGAAATGGTCGTGGCCGAGGAGATCCTGCTCCTGCGCGACATCCGGGACTCGCTGCGCGGCCCGCAGTCCTGACGCCACCGAGCGGCTGAAGCGCCTGGACAGGGTCAGGCGCGGTGGTGCGGCGGGCGTTCGTCCAGGAAGCGCCGGAGGTCGGCGGGGTCCGGGCCGTCGCCGGGTGGGTCGCAGTCGTCGCTGGTCTGCTCGGGCAGAATGTCGGTGTCCAGGCGGGACCGGTCCAAGCCGGGCCTGGCGGTCTGCGCGAGCTGCGAGGTCTGCACGAGCCGTTCGGTGGCTGGTTTCACCGGTGGGTCACCGTGCAGCGAGGGACCGTCCGGATCGCCGTCGGTAGCACTGGTTCGGGTCACACCGCGACACGCTAGCTGGATCGATCCCAGACCCCCTGATCGCCGACTACTGAGCGAATGCCGACGCCACATAGTTTCGTCGGCACCGCCCGACCGAATCGAGGCCACGATGACCGATCCGTCCGGCGCCCTGGCGCCCCGCCCCGGCCGGGTCGTGCTCTTCGGCGCCACCGGCTACACCGGGCGACTGACCGCGGCAGCGCTGGTCCGCGCTGGGATCAGACCCGTCCTGGCCGGTCGATCCCGGGACCGACTGACGGCCCTGGCCGCGCAGGTGGTCCCCACCAGGCCACTTGACGTGGCCGTCGCCTCGGCCACGGAGCCCGCCTCCGTCCGGGCCCTTCTGCACGGGCCCGACGACGTGTTGATCACGACCGTCGGCCCGTTCACCCGGTGGGGGCAGGCCGCCGTGGACGCGGCCATCGACGCCGGCAGCGCCTACGTGGACTCCACCGGCGAACCGCCCTTCCTGCACGAGTTGTTCACCGCCCGGCACGACGCCGCCCGCCTGCACGGGGCGCGGCTGATCCCGGCCTTCGGCTATGACTACGTGCCGGGAAACCTGGCCGCGGCGCTGGCGCTGCGGACCGCCGAGGAGTCGGGACGATCCGCCGCGCGGATCGACGTCGGCTACTTCGTGGACGGCCCGTTGGGCGTGTCGGGCGGCACCCGGGCCAGCGCCGCCGGCGTGTTCGGTGGACCTTCCTACGTGTTTCGGCACGGAACGTTGCAGCCCACCGGCCTCGGCTTCGGCGTGCGGGCCTTCTACGTCGCTGGCACCCGCCGCAGCGCGATGGCCGTCGGCGGCAGCGAGCATCTGGCGCTGCCCCGGTTATCGCCGCAACTGAGCGACGTAGGCGTCTGGCTCGGCTGGGCGGGTTCGGCGACCTGGCTGGCTGCCCTCGGTGGCGCCGCGCTCGGGGGGCTGGCCAAGGTGCCGGTCGCCGGGCGTGCCGCCACCTCCGTCGTATCACTGATCGCCGGTCGAGGCTCGACCGGCGGCCCCAACGAAGAGCAGCGTCGCGACAGCCGCACCGTTGCGGTAGCCGAAGCCGTCGACGCGGTCGGTCGGCCGGTGGCCCGGGTGCACGTGGTCGGTCCGTCTCCGTACGACCTCACCGCGGAGCTGCTCACCTGGGCCGCCGGTGCGCTGCTCGCGCGCCGGGAGTCCGGGCCTGGAGTACTCGGCCCGGTCGACGCCTTCGGACTGGATGCGCTGCAGCTGGGCTGCGCTGACCTCGGCCTGGTCCGAGTGGGCTGAGGTGGGCATCCCCGTCACTGGCCCACCGGTGTCTGACGGCGGAACGGTTGCCCCGGGCGTGCTGGCGGAGTCGACCCGCGTACTGGCCGAATCGGATTGGACGCAGCTGCGCGATCGGCACGAACGGCGAGTTCAGGCGTGGATCGCCCCGCGGCTGGCCCGGCGCTCCACCGGGCAGGTGCATCCGGTTGACGACTTCCTCTTCGACTACTACGCCTATCGACCGGCCCAATTGCGGCGTTGGCACCCCGGGTACGGGATCACGCTAGCCGGCGCTGCCGATGCCTACCTCGCGCTGCCCGCCTATCGCCGCACGGCGGACGGAATCACAGTCTCACCCGCCACGCTGCTCGCGCGCGCGGAGTTGGTGACGTGGGTGGGCGACCTGTTACGACGTACGGCCGCGCGGGAGCCGCACCTGGGCTGCCTCGCCCTGCACGAGTGGGCCATGGTCTACCGGTGCGCACCGGATGAGGTACGCCACCCCTGGCCGCTGCGGCTCAGCCCAGCGCAGATCGCAGAGTTTGTCGACTCGCAGGCGTTGCGCTGCACCCACTTCGACGCGTTCCGCTTCTTCACCCCAGCGGCGCGCCCGCGCAACGACCGCCAGCCGAACCGAGCCGACCAACCCGATCTGGAACAACCGGGCTGCCTGCACGCGGTCATGGATCTGTACAAGTGGGCCTACAAACTCCAGCCACTGACCTCGTCGTCGATCACGACCGATGCCTTCGCCCTCGCCCGCGACGCGCGCGACCTGGACATGCGGGTCGCCCCCTACGACCTTCGGGATCTGGGCTATGAGCCCGTCCGGATCGAGACGCCCGCGGGTCGCCGCGAGTTCGTCGCGCGGCAGCGGGAACTCGCCACGCGGGGGGGTGAACTGCGGGCGGGTTTGGCCACCGAGGTAGCCGGGCTCAGCCGGTCGTTGGGCGAGTTGCTGGACAGAACACCTCGCGAGTCGCTGTCCGGTCCCGGCGCGAACTGACGACCTACGCCCGAGATCGTCTGTCCTACTTCGCGGACGTGACCAGAGCGACCAGTCATACCGCCCAGTCGACGCTGCTGTGCGAACCGGCGGGATCCGCTGCGTGGGCCATGGCCACGTACGCACCGATTCGGCGTAATCCGGCCGCACCATCGACCACATCGCGGGCAGCCCCGGCCGTGTCGACCCGGGCCACCGTCGGACTCACGGCGCGAGCCCGAGCCCGCAGCTCGGCGACGACGCTCGGCCCGGTGACGGCGACCGCCGCCGCGGGCTGGGGCGACTGTGCGGCTGCGTGGCCATGGGCCGGCTCTGCGGGCGGTTCGCGCGAAGCGGGCCGCAGCGGAGCAACTTGTGCCGGCGTCGGGCGCGGCGGCAGCGGCTGCCCGCGCACGGTCGGCGGGCCGGCGATGTCGACCATCCCGGGAATCGATTCCAGAATCGCCTTGAGCACCTCGAACTTCGGCACGTCACCCTCGCCGGATGCGGGCCCTGACCGGGCGGCCACGACCGGACGCGCTCCGGTGACGATCTCTGGCGCATCCCCGGACACGCGCGCCAGGGTGGCCGCAAAGGCCCGCTGGGGCCCGTCGGGCACGCTTTCTCCAGACGCGGCACCCGGCGCAGAGTCCAGGTGGTGCCGCGCCCGCAGTCGGTCGTACGTCGTCCGCTGGCTGGCGACGAAACGCGTCGCCTGCTGCTGGACCGGCGTCTCCGGAACTCGCATGGCGCACCTCCTCGGGAGGCTGTCCGAAAGCATCGGGTGCCCAACCAGGCGACCCGACCCGGCTCACCTGTTCGGCGCAGCACCGCCGCCAGGGCGTCCGCGCACGCGCAGATCCACCGCACACCACCGGTGCGCAGTAACCTCGACGGCGACAACCCCCGGAAGCGCGGAAGGACCACCACGTGAATCAAGCACAGTTCGACAAGGTCAAGACCGGCCAGGGCTTCATCGCGGCACTGGACCAGAGCGGCGGCAGCACTCCCAAGGCGCTGGGACTGTACGGCGTGGAGAGCAGCGCCTACAGCAACGACGCCGAGATGTATGACCGGATCCATGAGATGCGCAGCCGCATCATCGTCAGCCCGTCCTTCACCGGCGAGCGGATCCTCGGTGCGATCCTGTTCGAGATGACCATGGAACGGCAGATCGAGGGCAAGAGCACCGGCGCCTACTTGTGGGAGGACAAGCAGGTCGTCCCGTTCCTGAAGGTGGACCTCGGCTTGGCCGCGGAGGCCGACGGCGCGCAGGTCATGAAGCCGATGCCCGAGTTGGCCGCCCTGCTCGACCGGGCCAATGAGCACGGCATGTTCGGTACGAAGATGCGCTCGGTCATCAAGCTGGCGAACTCCACCGGCGTCGACGCGGTCGTCGACCAGCAGTTCGAGGTGGGACACCAGATCCTGGCCGCCGGTCTCATCCCGATCATCGAGCCTGAGGTCGACATCAACTCACCCGAGAAGGCGGCCGCTGAGGACCTGCTGAAGGCCGCCCTGACCAAGAAGCTGGACGCCCTGGGCTCCGACCAGCACGTGATGCTGAAGCTGACGCTGCCCGAGCAGGCCGACTTCTATGCCGACCTGGTCAAGCACCCCCAGGTGCTGCGCGTGGTCGCGTTGTCCGGCGGTTACACCCGCGAGGACGCCAATGAGAAGCTGGCCCGCAACCACGGAGTCATCGCCAGTTTCTCCCGGGCGCTGTCTGAGGGACTGTCCGCTCAGCAGACCGCGGCCGAGTTCGACGCCACCCTGGACGCCTCGATCGCCAGCATCGCGCAGGCGTCCAGTACCTGATTGATCACCGGCCCCCGCGCTTGCTTAGGCGATGCGGGGTTCAGTTCCCCTGAGTAGGCACGTGGCGGAGCAGCCCAGCCCGAGCTGCTCCGCCATGGCTTTGTGCGCTGTGGCCGGGTCAGCCGCTGGGCGGGCGGTGCAGTTGCTCGACGGGGAAGACGGTCGGCGCGCAGTGATCGACCTGCAGGGTGGAGTGCCGGATGCCCCACCGCTGCGCGATTAACGCCTCGATGGTCTCGCGGCGCTCGTGGCAGGGGGCGCCCTGGCGTACGAGGATGTGCGCGGACAGCGCCGGGAAACCCGACGTCACCTCCCACACATGCAGGTCGTGCACATCGGTGACCCCGTCGACCTCGTGGATGGCCGCGTCGATCGCCGCGACATCGATGCCGCGGGGGGCAGCTTCCAGGAAGATCCGCCAGGAGTCGCGCAGCAGGCCCCAGCCGGCACGGGCCATCAGGGCGGCGACGACCAGCGCGGCGACAGCATCGGCCCGGTTCCACCCGGTGGTCAGGACGGCCAGGCCCGCGATCGCGGTCCCGATGAAGGCGAACAGGTCATTGAGGATGTGCTGAAAGGCGCCCTCCACGTTCAAGGAGCGCCGATCCGCCCGGCTGATCAACCAGGTAGCGAGCAGGTTCACCCCAATGCCGACCACCGCGATGATCAGCACCAGGCCACCGGCGACCTCCGGTGGGTCGAGCAGCCGGCTGATTCCCTCGTACGTGAACAGCGCGACGAGCAGCCACAGGGTGATCCCGTTGGCCTGTGCAGAAAGGATCTCGACACGCTTCAACCCGTACGTGAGGTTCCCGCGCGGTGGCCGGGCCGCGAGCCGAGCGGCGACGATGGCCAGCGCGATCGCCCCGGCGTCGGTGAGCATGTGGCCGGCGTCGGTGATCAGCGCCAGCGACGAGGCGAGGATCCCGGCGACCACCTCGACGACCATGAACGCGAGGATCACCACCAAAGCGGCGAACAGGTAGCGCGCGTCCCGGGGGCCGGTGTGCGAGTGTCCCGTACCCATGACCGGCAGGCTACGACGCCCGGACCCGTGCCGGCGGCGGGTCCATGTTCGCGGCGGCGACGACGCGCGGACGGCTAGGTTCGCTGCCCATGGCGATCGATCCCCGCGGTGCCGACCTGAAACGACTGCTGGCCGACGACGACGGCGGGCCGGTGGTGATGCTGAATCTGCTGCGGTTCACCGACAACGGCCTGGCTTCCTAAAAGGCGTACGTCCACGCACTGCAGGAGACCTTCCTGGCCCGGTACGGCGCCGAAGTGGTCTACGCCGGCGCGGCGTCCACCGTCCTGGTGGCCGAGGATGGGCAGGCCTGGGACATGGTCGTGCTGGTGCGCTACCCGAGCCGATCGGCATTCAGCGCGATGGTCGCCGACCCGGAATACCAGACCGTCACCGGCCTGCGCAGTCGGTCGCTGGTCGAGGCGGTGCTGCAGGCGACGACGCCGTGGCCAGAACCCAGGTCACACTGAGCCGGCTACCAGCAGGACCAAGACGGCGACCACGGCCAACGTCTGACTGAGTTGCCGTCCAGCCCCCGCCGCACCCCAGCGTGACCTTCGTGCATCGCCCGCGCGAGGATGCCGCCGTGAGCCGACGTCGTACGTTGCCGCCCGCGGCCAACGTGGCCGGGAGCACCGGTGTCTGACGCGGCCACGATCCAAGCCGCCGGCTACCGCGCGGACGTGAGCGCGATCGGGGCCAGCCTGCGCACCCTCAGCCACCACGGCCGTCCGCTCATCGTCCCGTACGGCCCCGACGAGGTCCGGCCCCTCTACCGTGGCGCGCTCGTCGCGCCCTGGCCTAACCGAGTCGTGGACGGTCGGTATGTGTTCGATGGTTACGAGCACCAACTCGCCCTGACCGAGCCGAAACGCGGGCATGCCCTGCACGGGCTGGTGAACTGGCTGCGCTGGGAACGCGTCCTGCTGGACACCGACGAGGTCATGCTTTGCGGCGAGGTCGTGCCGCAGCCGGGGTATCCGTGGCGATTGAACTTGACGATGACCTATTCGGTATCGGAGCAGGGTCTGCGCGGCGATCTGACGGCGACCAACAGCGGCCGTGGTGCTGCCCCGTACGGCTGCTGCCCGCATCCGTACCTGGTCGCCGGTCCCGGACGGATCGATGACTGGATGCTCACACTTCCGGCGGTGCAGCGGCTCGACGTGGACGACTCATTGGCGCCGACGACGTTGCGGGCGGTGGCCGACTCCGACAGCCGCTTCGTCGGCCGGTCGATGGCGGGCGTCGTACTCGACCATGCCTTCACCGCGCTGGTACGCGATGCCGCCGGCCGGACCACCGTGACCGTGCGGCATCGCGACGGCGGCGGGGTCGCGTTGACGTGGGGCGGCTGGGCCCCGTGGGTTCAGATCCACACTGCTGACCGGCCCGAACCCGACAACAACCGGGTTGGGCTCGCGGTGGAACCGATGAGTTGCCCCCCGGACGCCTTCAATTCCGGGATCGACGTCGTGGTGCTGGGTCCCGGTGAGCAGCACACCGCCGACTGGCTGATCAGTGCTTGCTGAGTAATTCGAGGTTCGTGTCCCGACAAGAGTTGGAGGAAACCGATGTTGCCCTGGTCAACACCGCTCGCCGGTAACCTGGACGAACTCGTCATCGACAGTGACCTGTTGCGGGACAACCCGTTAGGTGATCCGTACGAACGGCCGCTGTGGGTCTATTCCCCGCCCGGCTACGACGCGGACAGTTCCGTGCGGTATCCGAGCATCTACGTCATCCAGGGGTTCACCGGCACGATCAGCATGTGGCACAACCGATCGCCGTACCGGCAACCGTTCCTGGAGACGGCCGATGCAGTGTTCGCCGACGGTCGTGCACCGGGCTGCATCATCGTCTACGTCGATGCCTGGACCTCCTTCGGCGGGTCCCAGTTCGTCGATTCCCCCGGGACCGGGAACTACCACTCCTATCTGTGCGACGAGGTCGTGCCGTTCGTGGATGCGCACTATCGCACCATTGACGCCGCCGCCTCCCGGGCGATCTTGGGCAAGTCCAGCGGAGGTTTCGGGGCGATGATCACGCCGATGCTGCGGCCGGACCTGTTCGGCGCTTTGGCCACGCACGCGGGGGATTCGCTGTACGAGTTGTGCTACATACCTGAATTTGGTTCGGTCGTACGGCACCTACGCGCCTATAACGGCGACCCGATGGCCTGGTGGGCGGACTTCAACTCCCGTACCGCGTTCACTAAACCTGCCGATAGCGAACTGCTCGGCCTCCTCGGTGTGGCGGCCTGTTTCTCCGCGAAAGAGGACGGCACCCCGGAACTGCCCTTCAATACCACCACCGGGGTCCTGCTTCCGGATGTCTGGCAGCGGTGGCTCGACCTCGATCCAGTACGCATGGTGCCCCGGTATGCCGATGCCTGCCGCAACCTGCACGCGGTCTGGATCGATGCGGGAACTCGCGACGAGTGGTTCCTCGATGTCGGCGCGCAGGCCTACCGGGCCGAACTCGCCGCCGTCGGTCTGCCCGACGACCGAGTCCACTTCGAATTATTCGACGCCACGCACATGGCCATCGACTACCGATACCCGATGGCGCTGGAGTGGCTGGCGCACCGCCTGGCGCGCTGAGCGGAGCCGACGCCGATCCAACGGTCCCTGCGTAATGCACGAGCCTGTGCTACCAAGCCGCAAGCAGTTCGCGCGGCCCGATCGCCGTCACTCCGGTCACGTCGACGCCGGACCGGGAGACGACGACGAGGGGCGTTGTGTTGTTGGCACCGGGGAGTTGGTCTCGATGGATCACGAGTCGAGTGAGGTCATTGCCGTCGAACGCCGCGGTTTCCAGCCACTTGATCGACCCAACAGCGAGTACGTGTCTGGCCGGTCGCCGGTCCGCGATCACGAGATCGATCTCGGGGTCGTTGGTCCGCGTCCAGTAGCCACCAACGATTCCTGACGCGCCCGCTGGACCATCTGCACCCAAGCGTTCCAATGCTTGCCGCACAATCGGTTCGATAGCGCGGCCCCGCCATGGTGTCCAACTTGTCCGCAGCCGGGCAAGGACTCTGCGGTACGCCCCGCGTTCGATCTCGGGGAGCGCCGGCCCGACGAATGCCAGCCAGAACCTCAGGTAGGGGTCAGCGACGCTGTATCGCTTCTCCTTGCTCGCCGCAGTGGACAGCGGCAGGTCCGCAACGACAACGCGCTTCTCCTGCAGTATCTCCAGGCTGCGGTGGAGTGATCCGGATCTCAGCCCACCAGCCTTGGTGGCGATGGCGGTGAAGCTCCGCTCGCCGGAACCGATGGCGGTGAGAACCTGGCGAGCCTGGGCTGGTAGTGGAAACTCGGCGGCGAGTGAGCGCTCGCCGCTGACCACGAGCGCGGACGTTGAGGTAGATAGGGCATCGGCCAGGTAGTCCCATACGTGCATTCCGGTCGGCCACTCATCGCAGATGAGCGGAAGTCCCCCGGTGACCAGGTAAGCATCAAAGGCGTCTGCGGCGTCCAACTGCAGCATCGAGGCGACCTCGCTGGGCGCCAGCGGCAGGACGACCATCTCGGTGGCCCGTTGATGGAACGGGCGCCCGTACTCGTTGAGCGCTTCCATCATCGCCAGATCCGAGCCGACGCCAATCAGCAGGACCGGGCGGCGCGCGATGACCGTATCGAAGATCTTCTGCAGGGTGCCCTCGAAGGCACCGTCGCCACTGGTCAGATATGGCAGTTCGTCGAGAATGAGGATGCTGGGCGAATCATCGGGAACCACAGTTCCGTACAGCCGCAGGGCCGCCTCCCACGTCGCGGGCGTCACGTCCCTGAACACGTCCGCGCCGGGCAGATTCGACCCGGCCACTTCGGCAGCGAACAGCGCGAGTTCCTGCTCGGGTGGCTGCTTCGACGCGGTGAAATACACGTACGGCACACCGGCTCGCTCGACGAACTCCTCCAGCAAGCGGGACTTGCCGACCCGCCGCCGCCCACGGACCAGCAGCGCGGCTCCGGGGCGATTCCCTGCCCGCGCATCCGTCAGCCGCGCCAATTGGCGGCGCAACATGGCCAACTCACGGTCTCGACCGATGAAGGCGGCCATCCTGCACTCCCCTGCTTAGAGACACTTTGTCTCATCAATGAGACTCTCATCAATGAGAGTATCATAGAGGGAAGTGACTGACAGGTTCCAAGTTCGTACCCAGCGGCACCGGTTGGGCGGCATGGGCACGTCTTCTCACCATGGGCACGTCTTCTCACGTGGGCCAGCGATCCCCCCGAGTCGGATCTGTCGGCAACAGGCGGGCCATCAACGCCCGGGCACGTCCAACGATCCTTGCTCGCCGACCATGTCGGAGCCGTCAGAAACGGCCGCGCGGACCAGCGCGAGCGCCTGCCGCAGCCGCCCGCTGGGGCCGTCCCACCACTGCCCCGACTCGACCGCGACCTGCAGGGCCGCGACGTGCGGGTCCTCCGGGCCATCGAAGAATGCCTTGGCCGCCGGGTTCCACAGGCGCCCGACCACGGCCGAATCGGGCAGCACCCGAGCGGTCCCGCTGACGCAGATGTAGGTGTTCTCCCGGCTGTCCGCGAACGACACGGCCACGGTCGTGCCCTCGGGCCCGATCGGCTCCACCCAGTCGGCGGTCCGATCCACCAGGAAGCTCAACGTGGTCTCGGTGGCCTCGACGCAGGTGACTGGACGGGCCGCCAGGCCGGTCGGGTCGGCAGTGGTGACCATGGCGATCTGGCCGGCGGAGATCAGCGCGGACAGGGCTCGGGTTTCGTCGTGATGAGTCATGGCCCGGATCTTCCCCGCCAGCCTCCGATCAATCCGCGACGCGAACTTTGGGACCTACCGCTGCGGGCCGTAGCCTCGGGGCGCCATGACGACCTCTGCCGGTGCGATGACCCCCCGCGCGTGGGCGCTGTTCGCCGCGATGGGCGTCATCTGGGGCCTGCCGTACCTGTTCATCAAGATCGCGGGCGAAGAACTCTCCCCGCCCGTCCTGGTCGCCCTGCGCACCGCGATCGGTGCGCTGGTGCTGGTCCCGATCGCTCTGCACCGCCGCTCGGTGGGACTCACGCTGGCCAGGTGGAAACCCGTCCTGGCGTTCGCGGGCATCGAGATCGCGATCCCATGGCTACTGCTGAACCATGCCGAGCAGCGGATCACCTCGGGCCTAGCCGGACTGATGATCGCCGCCGTCCCGTTGATCGGCGCGCTCGCCGCTCGGGTCGCTGGTGACCGGTTGGCACTAGCCCGGGTACGGATGCTGGGGTTGGCGACGGGCCTGCTCGGCGTGACGGCGCTGATCGGGCTGGACTCCCTGGCCGGGCACCTGGATCCGCTCAGCATCGCGGAGATGCTCGGAGTCGCGGTCTGCTACGCGCTCGCGCCGATGATCGCGGTGCGCTACCTGGCCGGGGTGCCGGCGGTCGGGGTGATCGCGGTGTCACTGGTCGCGGTGACGATCGTCTACGCGCCCTGGGCAGTCTGGGTGGCGCCTCGATCGCTGCCGTCGGGCTCGGTCCTGTTCGCGGTGGCGTTCCTGGGGATCGTCTGCACCGCTTTAGCGTTCGTGCTGTTCTTTGAGTTGATCGCGGCCGTGGGCAACGTACGCGCGACCGTCATTACGTTCGTCAACCCAGCCGTGGCGATCCTGCTCGGCCTGATTGTTCTGTCGGAGCCGCTGACGGTCGGCATGGCGATCGGTTTCCCGTTGGTGCTGTTGGGGTCCTGGTGGGCAACCCGCCCGGTCGGTGCCGCCGACGAACGACCGCCGGGAGCCGCGTCAAGGCCGGAAACCGACGCATTCCCCACCACCGGCATCGCGACGGCAAGCCCAGACCAGCCCAACCCGGTAACTCAGGAGGCGCTGTGACCGACCCGATCACCGTCGAGCGCGACGGACACGTCCTGCTCATCGGGGTCAACCGACCGGAGAAGTACAACGCGTTCAATGTCGCGACCATCGAGGGCCTGGCCCAGGCGTACGAAACCCTGGGCGACGACCCGCAGATCCGAGCGGCCGTCGTGTTCGGGCACGGTCCGCACTTCTCCGCCGGTCTCGACCTGGCCGAGGTCGGCCCGCACGTCGCGGCCCACGGCCCGCAGGCACTCGGCGGGGGTCGGGCTTACGACCCGTTCGGGTTGTGGGGGCCCCGGGTGCCCAAGCCGGTCGTGGTGGCCTTGGCCGGAATCTCGTACACCTTGTCGATCGAGCTAGCCCTGGCCAGCGACATCGTGGTAGCCGCGGACGACGTGCGGCTGCGGCAACTGGAGATCGGCCGCGGCATCCTGCCGTTCGGCGGCGCAACGCTACGGGCGCCGCTGCAACTGGGCTGGAGCAATGCCATGCGGTTCCTGCTCACCGGGGAGGAGTTCGGCGCCGAACAGGCGTACCGGATCGGCCTGGTGCAAGAGGTCGTCCCAGCCGGGCAGCACGTACAACGCGCCACGGAACTGGCTCAGCTGATCGCGGCCCAGGCGCCGCTGGGGGTTCAGGCCACCCTGGCCAACGCTCGGATCGCGGTCACCGACGGCCCGCAGGCGGCCATCGACCACCTGGCCGGAGCGCTCGGCCCGATCCTGGCCAGCGAGGATGCCGCCGAGGGAGTCCGGAGCTTCGTCGAGCGCCGAGCCGGCAACTTCACGGGCCGCTGAGATGCCCTCGGACGAGCAGGCGACGGGGCCGATGACGATGGATCTGACCGACCAGGTGGCGCTGATCACCGGTGGTGCCAACGGTATCGGGGCGGCCACCGCCCGAGCGCTGGCCGAGCGGGGCGCTCGGATCGTGGTCGCGGACATCGATGCCGAGGCGGCCGAACTCGTTGCCGAGCAGGTGTCCGGGGTTGCCGTGGCCTGCGATGTCACCAGCACCGCCGATCTTGATGCCGCCGTCGCCGCGGCGATGGCGACGTACGGCGGCCTGCACATCGTCATCCTGAACGCCGGGGTCGGTTCCGCCGCGCCCTATCCGGCGTTCTCGCTGGACAGTTATCGCCGGGTTGTCGCCGTGGACCTGGACGGCGTTGTGCTGGGCGCGCAGGCGGCGTTGCCGGCGCTGCGGGCCAGCGGTGGGGGGCGGATCGTGGCGGTGGCGAGCCTCGGTGGGCTGACCCCGATGCCGCTGGACCCGGTCTACGCGGCGGCCAAGGCGGGCGTGATTGCGTTCGTACGATCCGCTGCACCGGTGCTGCTGGCCGATGGCGTACGCCTGACCGGGCTGTGCCCGGGTTTCGCGGCCACCGCCCTGACCGAGCCGCTGCGTGCCGGTTTGGATGCGGCCGGGCTGCCGCTGATGCAGGCCGACGACGTCGTCGCCGGGATGCTCGCCGCGCTGGGCGATACTGAGGTCGGCACGTGTTGGCTCGTGCAGTACGGGCATGAGCCGCAGCCGTTCCGCTTCCGCGGCGTGCCTGGCCCGCGGCTGTCCTGACCTGGGTTCCGTTGCCTGCCCATCGCTGGGTCATGCGCGTGCGACATCCCGAGGTCGGCGGTGGTTGACTGACCCGCCGACGCGGCCCACACGAGCGACGCGCGGGCCAGTCGGGCGGGACGAGGAGGACCACGATGGGCAAGCAGGACAAGTTGGATCGCAAGCACGCCAAAGCTCGGGACAAGGCCAAGGACAAGGCCAAGGACAGCGGGAAGGTCATCGCCAAGCCGAAGGATGACGACCGCGTGGTCCGGATGCCGAAGACGCTGTACGAGGCCGAGTTGTATCGCCTGCAGGCCGAACTCGTCCAGATGCAGGAGTGGGTGCGCAGTGAGGGCGTCCGCATCGTCATCGTGTTCGAGGGCCGCGACGCCGCCGGCAAGGGTTCGACCATCAAGCGGGTCACCGAATACCTGAACCCCCGCGTCGCCCGCATCGTCGCGCTGCCAACACCCACCGACCGGCAGCGGACCCAGTGGTATTTCCAGCGGTACGTCGAGGAGTTCCCGGCCGCCGGGGAGATGCGACTGTTCGACCGATCCTGGTACAACCGGGCCGGCGTCGAGAAGGTCATGGGATTCTGCACCCCGGATGAATACCGCCGATTCCTGCACCAAACCCCCATCTTCGAGCGGCTGCTCGTCGAGGACGGGATCATCCTGCGCAAGTATTGGTTCAGCGTGAGCGACGCTGAGCAGGAGCGCCGATTCAAGTCGCGCCTGGACGACCCGATGCGGCAGTGGAAACTCTCCCCCATGGACCTGGAGTCGATTACCCGCTGGGAGGAGTATTCCCGGGCGAAGGACGAGATGCTGGTGCACACCGACATCCCCGAGGCGCCCTGGTTGGTGATCGAGGCTGATGACAAGCGGCGCGCGCGGATCAACATGATCAGTCACCTGCTGTCGTCGATCCCCTATTACGCCGCCAGCCGACCGCCCCTGGAACTCCCGCCGCGGCCGGCCCCCCGGGGGTACGAGCGGCCGCCGCGCGAACTGAACACCTACGTTCACGACGCCGCCGCAGAACTCATCGCGCAGTTCGAGAATCATCCGAAATAAGCGGCCCGACTCTTCTGAGCGTTTGCTCCCGGATCGCGGCTAGCGGTCGTGGGGATAGCGGTCGGCTTGTTCGACGGCGAAAGCGGCGGCGTCCAGGGGGATGCCGACGAAGTAGCGGCTCAGCCGGTCGGCCATGGACAGCCAGGCCGGCCGAGACAGTGCTGCCACCCGTGTCGTGCGGGTGATGAAGGTGGCGTCCACGGAGGCGGTGAGGCGCAGGTCGGCGACGTAGTCCTGTGGTCCCTGCTCGGTCCAGCGGGGAACCCACAGGGTGTGTCCCACGCGACCCGCGCGGACGAGCTCGTGGTCGACGCCAGCACGCGCGTTCAGGGGCAATAGGGGGGCGATGAGCCGGAACGGGTGGGTGGCGCCCTTCTCGCTTTCGGAGTACTCGCACGGTTGCGAAAGCAGCATGCCGTACCCCTGGCCCTTGACCAGGACGTGCGCCAGTAGTGACTCCAGGGCAGGGAACGCAGGGTCAACTGGTGTCGGCTGCCCCGCAAGGGCTGCGGTGACGGCCGCGGGGTGCCGCCAGAACGCGCCGAAAGCACCACGGAAGATGTCGCCCTGGAAGATAGGGCGCTCCCCAGTCAGGGTGGCGAAGTATTTCCCCGGTCGGGGATAGACCCGACCCTCACTGGCCACGAGTCATTTCGGACGGCGCGGTATAGATGGCCGCTACCTCGCCCGCGCCCATGTGGATGTCCCAGGTATCTCGCAGGACCGCCCGGTTGAGCTCGACCCCCGCCTCCCGAACCTCCAGCAACAACTCAGCGGCTGCCTTCATCTGGGGTGCGAAGTGACGGCGGTACACCTCGGTGAACCCGACCCCGGTCAACTCCTCCACCGTGGCGGCATCTTCCAGCTCGTCGGGCAGCATCGACACACCCTTGGTCCGCGCAGTGCGCCCCTTGGCTGGCGCCTTGGTTGGTGCCGCCTTCGCGGCCTTGGCCTGAGCCTTGGGCAGGGTCCGTGTCGACATCATCGCCTCCCGGTAAGCAACGGTTGCTTACCATACGTGCGACTGCGTCGTTCGGCAAGCAGTCGCGGACGAGGCGGCCCAGCTTCAGCCGGAGACCACCAGGGTGACCTTGCCCTCCGCGGAGCGGTCCTGCACCGCGCGGACCGCGTCGGCGGCCTGCTCCAGCAGGAATGTCTGGCTGACCACGGGACGGACGATGCCGGACTCGACCCACCCGGCGAGGATTTTCCACTGCCGGGCGAACAACTCCGGTTCGGTTGCGAGGAACGCACCCCAGGCGACCCCGACCAGGCTGACGTTGTTCAACAGCAGCCGGTTTGCGGCCACCGAAGGAATACCGCCGCCGGCGAAACCTAAGACCAGATGCCGGCCCTCGGGAGCCAGCGCCCGCAGGCTGTCCGAGATCACCGGCTCGCCCACCGGGTCGGCGATGACGTCGACACCGCGCCGTGCGGTCAGCTCCCGTACGGCGGCAAGCCAGCCATCCAGCGCGACAACCTCGTCGGCTCCGGCAGCGTGGGCCACCTGCTGTTTGGCCGGGGTACTAGCCACGGCGATCACCCGGGCACCGAGACCACGGGCCACCTGAATGCACGCGGTGCCGACCCCGCCGGCTGCGCCGTGCACCAGCACCGTGTCGCCCGCGCGGACGGCGCCGCGGCGCTGCAGTCCGAAAAGCGCAGTCTGGTAGTTCATTAGCATCCCTGCTGCGTCGATGAGCGGCAGGTTTGCTGGGACGCGTACGGTCATGGTCAGCGGCGCGGCGGCATACTCCGCCCAACCACCGCTGCCGAGGAAGGCCGCCACCTGGTCCCCGGCATGAAACTCCCCCGCGTCCGCCACGACCTCTCCGGCCACCTCCACGCCCGGGACGTACGGTGGTTCCATCCGGACCTGATAGCGGCCCTGCGACAGCAGCAAGTCGGGGAAACTCACCCCGGCCGCCGCGACCTTGACGAGCACCTGCCCCTCAACCGGAGTCGGTCGTGGCAGTTCGACCAGGCCGAGACCATCGGGTCCGGTGAGTTCCTGCTGTTGGACGGCGCGCATACTCGTCTCACCTTTTCCGGTTGCGGGCCAGCAATAGTTGGCCACGGGAAACCACATCGGAGATCTCGTCGACGAACACCGGCCACAAGCCCGGCGCCAGGTCGTGTCCCATCCCAGGGATGACCACCAGCCGCGAGTCCGGCAGCGCCCGCGCGGTCGCCCGCCCACCCGAGACGTGGATCAGCGGATCGTCGGCGCCGTGAATTACGAGGCTCGGCACACCGACGGCTGCCAATTGCCCTGTCCGGTCCCTGGCCGTGACCACGGCAGCAACGTGGTGGCGCGCGTTCGGCGGCTCGGTGGTCCGGTCGTACGCCCGCCCGGCAGCCTCGCGCAGGCGTGCCACCTCAATCGGGTATCCCGGAGAACCAATGATCCGCAACACCGTCACGAATGCCTCGACAGCCTCCGCCCGGGTCGCCGGGCGCCCGGTCAGCGCCACCCTCAAAGCGGCATCGGGTCGGGCGCGGCCGACCAACCGGTTACCGGTCGTGGAGGACATCGAGGTGAGGCTGGCGACCAGAGCCGGATACCGGATCGCCAGCGTCTGCGCGATCATTCCGCCCATGGACACTCCGACGACGTGGACCGGGGCGAGGTCCAGCGCCTCGATCAGGGCGGCGGTGTCCGTGGCCATGTCAGCCAGCGAAAAGGCCGGCCACAACGGGGCGGCGTTCGCCAGCCGCCCGAACGGGTGCGGCACCCGGCTGGACAGGCCGACGTCGCGGTTGTCGAACCGCACCACATGCAGACCCCGGGCTACCAGCAGCCGGCAGAAATCGTCGTGCCAGGCGATCATTTGGGTACGCAGCCCCATGATCAGCAGCACCGTGGGGTCGTCCGCGTCGCCAAAATAGTCGTAGGCCAGGCGTACGCCGTTCACCTCGACGAAGGCCGTGGGCGATGGTCCGATCACGCCAGGTTCTGCTGCGTCCTGCTCGGACTGATGAGGACTGCTTCGGGTGGGCATCCGAGCACCTCCTAGTCGACAGGTGAGCAGGTGAATACGGCGAGGAATAACGACAGACCGACTGGTCGGTATCATGCCTCATGCCCCGTGGACGGACCGCCACATCGTCGCGATCAGACCGTCCGTCGCAGCCCAATGCCTCCGTACCCGCCTCGCTATCGGCCTCGCCGGGAGAGCCAACCGCGGCGGGGCTCGGTGGCAGATCGGCACGGGTGCCCGAACGCCTGATTGACGCAGCGACGGCACTGTTCGCCGAACGCGGCTTCGAGGCGACCTCCGTGCAGGACGTGGTCACCGCCGCCGGGGTGACCAAGGGGGCGATGTACCACTACTTCACGTCCAAGGACGATCTGCTGTACGAGATCTACCACCGCCTCCTGACCCTGCAGGCCGCGCACCTGGAGGAGTTCCTGGCCGCCAACGGACCCGCTGACGAGCGGCTACACGCGGCTGCCGTAGATGTCGTCGAGACCTCAGCCGATCACTTCGATGCATTCGTCGTCTACTTGCGGTCAGCGCATCTGCTTGACGTCGAACGACAGCGGGTGGTCAGAACCGAACGTCGCCGCTACCACGACAGATTCCGACTGCTGGTCGAACAGGGCCAAACCGCGCAGGTGTTCCGCCGCGACGTGTCGCCCGACCTGGCGGTTCATGCCTTCTTCGGCGCCGCCCACGCCATCCCGACCTGGTTCCACGCCGACGGTCCGCTGTCCTTGGCAGACATCGCAGGCCAGCTCGCCGACCTCTTGCTGGCGGCGCTGCGGGCTTGACAGCCAGCCACAGACTCGACGAGCGTTGTTTCCCGGTACGGGCAACGTCGAGTTTCGTCGCCTACCCCGCTTCGGCGCCGATCCGAGCCCGGCAGCGGCCGATGAGATAACCCACCGCGGGACCGAATACCGCGAACGCCGGGTTCGTGGTCTCCCCGTGGTAGTAGCGGTACCAAATCTGCTGGGCAATGACGGCGAGCCGGAACAATCCGAACACCTCGTAGAACCGCCAGTCGCGCACCGCCAGTCCGGTGCGGTCCACATAGCGCTGGACAATCTCGTCCCGGGTGGGCATGCCGGGCAGGTGGGTGGGCTGGCGCCGCATCGCCTGCATCCCGGCGTCGTCGTCGGCCTGCACCCAATAGGCCAGCGCTGACCCGAGATCCATCAACGGATCCCCGACGGTGGACATCTCCCAGTCCAGGGCGGCACGCACCGTCGCCGGGTCGGCTGGGTCCAGAACCAGGTTGTCCAGCCGCCAGTCGTTGTGGATGACACACGCGGCCACGTCGGCGGGTTGCTCGGCCGCCAGCCACGCCATCACGTCCTCACCGTCGGGCACGTCGTCGGTACGCGCGTCGCGGTATCGACGCGACCACCCGGAAACCTGGCGCTGGACATAGCCCGGACCGCGGCCGAGGTCCGCCAGCCCGGCCCCCTGCACGTCGACACCGTGCAGATCGACAAGGCGGTCGACGTAGGCCTGCGCCAGACCTCCGGCCAGGGCCGGCTCGAAGGCCACCCCGGCGGGGACGTCGGAACGCAGGATCAGACCCGGCACGCGCGTCATGACGTAGAACTGGCCGCCAAGCACCATCTCGTCGGCACAGAAGGCGAAGACCTCCGGGACGTACGGGAACACCGGCCGCAACGCCTGCTGAACGCGGAACTCCCGATGCATGTCGTGCGCCCCAGATGCCTTGCGCCCCAACGGCGGTCGGCGCACGATCACGTCGCGGTTGGGGTAACGGACGAGGTAGGTGAGGTTCGACGCGCCGCCGGGGAACTGCAGAACCACCGGCTCCCCGGACAGCCCCTCGACATGCTGGGCGAGCCAGGTTGCCAGCGCCGGGACGTCCAGCGCATCCTCCGTACGCATCGGCCGGGCTCCCCCGTTGTCGGCCTCGGGCGAGCCGGCGTCGGCAACCAATGGGCCGCCCGGCTGCACGCTGTCGTCGGGGTCGCTCATCGCGGTGGCAGGTAGCGACGCAGTTCCAATCGGGCCACATCGCGCAGATGCACCTCGTCGGGTCCGTCGGCGATCCGCAGCGTCCGTACCGCCGCCCACATCGCCGCCAACGGCGTGTCGTCCGTGACCCCAGCGCCACCGTGGGCCTGGATGGCCCGGTCCAGCACCGCCAGCGCGACCCGCGGCGCAACGACCTTGATCGCGGCGATCTCCTTACGTGCGCCCTTGGCGCCAACCTCGTCGATCATCCAAGCCGCCTTGAGCGTCAGCAGTCGCGCCTGCTCGATCTCCAGACGGGACTCGGCGATCCACTGCTGGATCACGCCCTGGCGGGCCAGCGGCTGCCCGAAGGCGGTCCGCTGCACCACCCGGTAACACATGAGCTCCAGCGCCCGCTCGGCCATCCCGATTGCCCGCATGCAGTGATGAATGCGGCCGGGGCCCAGCCGGGCCTGCGCGATCGCGAAGCCGCCGCCCTCTTGGCCGATCAGGTTGGTGACCGGGACCCGTACATCCGTGAACGTGATCTCACCGTGTCCGTGCTGATCGTGGTAGCCGAAGACCGGTGTCGACCGGACGATGCGTACGCCTGGGGTATCCACCGGAACGAGAACCATGGACTGCTGGTGGTGGACATCGGCTCCGGGGCTGGTCTTGCCCATCAGGATGAGAATCTTGCACCGCGGATCGTTGGCGCCGGTGGTCCACCACTTGCGACCGTTGATGACAAACTCGTTGCCGTCCCGCTCAATACTGGTGCTGATGTTCGTGGCGTCGGAGGAGGCGACGTCGGGTTCGGTCATGGCGAAACCGGACCGGATCTCCCCGCGCAGCAGCGGATCCAGCCAGGTGCGCTTGTGTTCGTCCGTGCCGAACAGGTGCAGCACCTCCATATTTCCGGTGTCCGGTGCCGCGCAATTCAGCGCCTCGGGCGCCAACTCCGGGCTTCGGCCCGTGACCTCAGCGACCGCCGCGTAGTCCAGCACGGTCAGTCCGTGGGCCGGCTCCGTACTGTCCGGCAGGAACAGATTCCACAGTCCCCGGCTACGTGCCTCGGTCTTGAGTTCCTCCACCACCGCCGGCAACTCATGTGGCCGACCGGCGGCTGCCAGTTCGCTGCGCTGCGCCGCGTAGACGGGTTCAGCCGGATAGACGTGGTCGGTCAGGAACTCTTCGACCCGGTCGACGTACTCCTGCGCGCGTGGACTGGGGCGGAACTCCATGACGACCTCCATCGTGATGCCTGTCGGGTCCCCCTGAGCCTGACATACCGACCGGTCGGTCTGTCAAGGACCCGCTGTCAGCGGTCAGGCCAATGCTGCCGATATGGCCGAGAGCTCCGGCTCGTCATACCCACGCCTGCTCGGCTGCTGATTACACGCCCTGCGCGTCACAGGCCGCCAGCATCGACGCGATGTCGTGCAGTGTGGTGCGGTCCCGGCCGGTGGTCGCCCCCAACGCGATCTCCGCTGCGTCTATCGCCTGCCAGCCGGCATAGCTGACGGTACGGATCCCCCGCACCTTCAGCAGCGCGTCGAAGGCAGCCGGCTCTGGCTCGGTAGCCGGGGGCAGGGCACCTGCGGCGGCATCGGCGAGCAAGCTGTCTACGGTCTCGCCGGCGTCCTTCTTGTTCGTGCCGATGATGCCGGTGGGACCGCGCTTGATCCAGCCTGCGACGTAATCGCCGGGCACGACGATGCCCCCGTCAAGGACTCGACCAGCCTCGCTGGGGATCACGTTGCGGCGGGCGTCAAACGGGGCGCCGGGCATCGGCAGCCCGCGGTAGCCCACCGACCTGACGATCAACTGCGCGTCGATGGTGGCGAACTCACCGGTGCCGACAACGCCCGCGGTCTCGTCCAGCCGGGTCCGTTCGGTCACAACTCCGGCCACCCGCTCGTCGCCAGTGACCTCGACCGGCCGGGTGAGGAAACGTACGTGAATGCGCCGGGGTTTCCCGGTGAGTTCGCGCGTCGACCACTTCTGCAACACCGCATAGTTGCGGGCGAGCACCTTGCCTGCGGCGACCGAGGCTGCACTGCCGGGATCGAGTTCCAGGTCGGCGCGGTCCACGACGACGTCGGCGTCGGTGAGCTCGCCGAGCTCGCGCAGTTCCTTAGTGGTGAACGCGGCCTGTGCGGGCCCGCGGCGCCCGAGCAGGTGCACATCAGTGATGCTGCTGTGGCTCAACACATCCAGCACGTGCTGCGGCATGTCGGTATGCGACAACTCGGCATGAGTCTTCGCCAGGATCCGGGTGACGTCGATGGCGACGTTACCGACGCCGACCACGACCGCGGACGTCACCCCGTCGAGCGCGGACTCGATCGCGGTCCGGTCGGCGTGCGGGTGACCGGTGTACCAAGCCACAAAATCGGTCGCCGCCAGGCTGCCGAACAGACCCTCCCCCGGGATCCCCAATTGCCGGTCACTTGCCGCGCCATAAGTGAGGACGACCGCGTCGTAAAAGCGATGCAGGTCGGTCAGCGACACCTGCGAACCCACCTCGACGTTGCCCAAGAACCGCACCCCTGGACGGCAGAGCACCCTCTCCAGAGTGTTGCGTACCGACCGGATGCTCAAGTGATCCGGAGCCACGCCATAGCGCACCAGGCCGTACGGCACCGGCAGCCGGTCCAGGACGTCCACGGCCACCGGCTGGTCCGACTGGGCGGTGAGGGCGTCAGCGGTGTAGATCCCCGAGGGACCTGATCCGACGACAGCGACACGCAGCGGACGGTCGGACATGGTCATCGGGTCCCTTCGTGGTCGCCCGACCGCTCGGCGCGGGCGCGTTGTGAGGCGCTGGTGGGGCGCCCGGCAATCCTGCCAGGCACCGGTCGGCGGCGCGGGGGGCAAGCGTCGCGCCCGGGCGGGCCGAAGGGACCCACCCGGGCGCGGTGGTCAGGGCAAAAAGACTACGAGGTCACCCCCAGCGCGTGCTCCACAGCCAGCTGGGACAGCTCGACGAAGTGGCAGCTTTGTGCCGCGACGGTGTCGACGTCGAAGTCCTCGAAGGCGCCCGTGTCGGCCAGCAGTTCCTGGTACGTCTCACCGGGGGCCAGCGTCGGCACGGACAGCTCGGGCACCCGGGCGGCCGCCAGGGCCTCCTGTACGCGCGGGTCGGCGCGGAACTCCCGGGCCCGCTCCTTCAGGATGAGGTACATCCGCATGTTGGCCGCAGCCGAGTGCCACACGCCGCCGATGTCGTCGGTACGCAGCGGCTTGTAGTCGAAGTGCCGCGGCCCGGTGTAGGTCGGGCCGCCATCGGCGCCGCCGTTCTCCAGCAGGTCCACCAAGAAGAATGCGCTCAGCAGGTCGCCGTGACCGAAGATGAGGTCCTGGTCAAACTTGACGCCCCGCTGGCCGTTCAGGTCGATGTGGAACAACTTGCCCATCCATAGGGCCTGGGCGATGCCGTGCACATAATTCATGCCCGCCATTTGCTCGTGCCCGACCTCGGGGTTGAGCCCGACCATGTCCGCGTGTTCGAGGGTGGAGATGAATGCCAGCGCGTGCCCGATGGTCGGCAGCAGAATGTCGCCCCGTGGCTCGTTCGGCTTGGGCTCCAGGGCAAACCGCATGTCGTAGCCACGGTCCACGACATACTGCGCCAGCGAATCGATCGCCTCACGGAAACGGTCCAGGGCGGCCCGGACGTTCTTGGTGGCGTCAGACTCCGAACCCTCGCGGCCACCCCAGAACACGTACGTCGTGGCACCGAGTTCGGCGGCCAGGTCGATATTGCGCAGCACCTTGCGCATTGCATAGCGCCGCACCGAACGGTCGTTGCTGGTGAAGCCGCCGTCCTTGAATACCGGGTGGCTGAACAGGTTGGTGGTCATCATCGGGACGACCAGGCCGGTCTCGTCCAGCGCTGCGCGGAACCGCTTGATGTGCGTCTCCCGCTCCGCGCTGCTGACCCCGAATGGGATCAGGTCGTCGTCGTGGAACGTGACTCCGAATGCACCGAGGTCGGACAGCCGGCGCACTGACTCGACCGGGTCCAACTGCGGCCTGGTCCTGCTGCCGAACTGGTCCCCTCCCGGCCAGCCAACCGTCCACAGACCGAAGCTGAACTTGTCCTCACGGGTGGGCTGGAACTCCATGTGCCTGCTCCCTCGGGTCGCTCCCACGGTTTTGTTTATCGGTTGAACATATGCCCCGGATGTGCCATCGTCAAGAGGTGACGACCCCTGGTTCCGCGGCCCGATCGGCCGGGGTTGAGGGCACTATCGAGTGGGCCTCCGAGCGTCTCGCGACGGACCGGCCGGCCCGCCAAGCAGGTCTCCGGGACCACAACCTCGCCCTGGTCCTGCGAGAGATCAGTGCCGCACCCCGGCCGGTGTCCCGGGCCCTGCTGGCCAGCACCATCGGTCTCACTCGCGCGACCGTGTCGAGTCTGGTGGAGTCATTACTGGCTGGTGGACTGGTCCGAGAGGTCGCACCGGCCCCGCGGGTGAGCGCCGGGCGCCCCGCGACGGGGCTGCTGCTCGACGGGTCCGGCGTGGTGGGTCTCGGCCTGGAGTTGGCCGTCGACCACCTGGCGGCCTGCGCCGTGGACCTGACCGGGACCGTGCGGCACCGCACGCTGGTCCACGACGACCAGCGCAGCCGCACACCGCAACAGGCGCTCGCAGCGTTGGCAGAGATGGGCACTGAGCACGTGCGGTGGGCGATCGCACAAGGGGTCGCGATAGCCGGAGTCACGGTGGCCGTGCCCGGCCTGGTTGACGGACCTGCGGGCGTGCTGCGCTTCGCCCCCAACCTCGGCTGGCGAGACGTACCCGTCATCGCCCTGCTCGGCGACTGCGGGGCCGGGCTGGATGGGCCAGCAGGTCTGGCGGGACTGGCAGGTCTGACTGGTCTGCCGATTGGGGTCGACAACGAGGCCAACCTGGCGGCGCTCGGGGAGGCGTACACCACCCCGCACGACCCTGGCCGCAGCTTCCTGCTCGTCTCCGGTGAAATCGGTGTGGGCGCCGGGATCGTCATCAACGGTCAGCTGTTCCGCGGCGACCACGGCTGGAGTGGCGAGATCGGACACCTGACGGTGGACCCTGCCGGACCGACGTGCCGGTGTGGCGCCCGCGGCTGCTTGGAGGCGTACGCCGGTCAGGAGGCCTTGTTGCGGGCCGCCAGGCTCCCGATCGGCAAGGTCACCACCCGGCGCGGCGTTTCGATTGAGGCGGCTGACTCGGTCGCGGCCCTAGTTTCCACCGCCGAGCAAGGCCGGGTTCGGACCGTGGCGGCGCTGACCCGGGCCGGCCGCGCCCTCGGCTTGGCGCTCGCGGCGGCCGTCAACCTGCTGGACCTGGACGAGGTCGTCCTCGGGGGCATCTACGCCCCCCTCGCCACCTGGCTGCGACCCGCCGTGCAGGAGCAACTGCGCCGCCGCGTGCTGGCCGATGCCTGGGCGCCGGTCACCGTCAGCGTGTCCGCACTGGGTACGGACGCCGCAATGCTCGGTGCGGCCCGCGCCACCGGGCAAGCGGTGCTGGACGATCCGGCCGGCTGGCTGCGTCGCTCGCTGCCCGCGTAACAATGCTGAACACCGACGGGCAACACCGCCGCTCGACAATCTGGAGGCACTCATGTCCGACACCGCGACGACGCAGGGCGAGCCGGGTACGCCCGACCACCGCATCGACGAGGGCACAGCCCGCGCCCTGCTCGTGTCCCTGGGTGCGGCCCGATCAGCGATCGGGGTACTGATGCTGGCCGCCCCGACCTTCTCGCAGCAGATGATCAGCGACCGCAGCGACCCGAGCGCGGCCTGGGCGATGCGGATGGTGGGCGGCCGCGAACTAGCCATCGGTGTCGGCGGGCTGCTGTCCAGTCGGCGGGCGCCGCGCGAGTCCGTCCGCGGCTTCCTGGCCGCCGGTGCCCTGGCCGATCTGGTGGACGGGGTCGTGATGACCGGGCTACTGCGTACCGGCCACGCCCGGCCCTTCCTCGGTCGGCTGATCCAGCTGACGGCCTACGCCGGCAGCGCAGCGGGAATCGCCGGCGTCGCGGCGGTTGGCCAGGACTGACCGGTCAGCGCAGCGCAGTGGTGGATCGCGGCGGCCCTGTCACGATCCACCGCAGCCACGAGGCATCACTGGCGGTATTAGCTGAGCTGGGCCAACTGCGCACTCAACAGCCCCGGCGCCTGCACCAAGGACGGGCCGTACCAGGTGAGGTGCCGCCCGGACACCAGCGCGCACCGCTTGCCGGGAAACGCCTCCGGGCCGTCCTCGGCGGTGAACGCGTACGGCTCATCCGGCAGTACGACCAGGTCGTGCGGTGGCAGCATCGCCAGGTCGATCCGCGGATAGCGGTCGGGTGCATCCGCCAGCGCATTGGCGACACCGAGGCGGGCCAGCACGTCGCCAGCGAAGGTGTCGCTCCCGATGGCCATCCATGGGCGCCGCCAGATCGGGACCACGGCGGTGACCGTCAGCGCGGGCACGACCGCGTCCCACGCCCTTGCCGCGGCGTCCAGCCATTCCGGTCGGTCCACACCGCAGGCCTGCAGCAACCGGGCCAGGGAGTCCAGCGCGCCGGACACGGTACGGATGTCCGTGACGTAGACGGCGACCCCCGCCGCGCGCAGCGCCGCGATGTCCGGCGCCCGGTTCTCCTCGTCGTTGGCTAGGACCAGATCCGGCGCGAGCTCGCAGATCGCGGCGACATCGGGATTCTTGGTGCCGCCGATCCGCGCCACATCGAGGTCCGGCGGCTGCGTGCACCAATCCGTGACACCGACGAGCAACCCGGGCGCGGAACGCTCCAGCGTCTCGGTCAGGGACGGGACGATCGAAACCACCCTGGTCGCCGGCGAACCGACGCTCATCGAGGTCCCGAGATCGTCGACCACGACGGTCATAGCGGCCGTCTTGCCGGTCGCTGGGAGCTGCTCAGCGCGGGTCGTGCTCGCGGCCGCGTACGGCCTTCCAGGCCAGCGGCAGCAGCCCAGCAGCCAGCAGCGCCTTGAACGCATCCCCGAGCAGGAACGGCACGACACCCTTGCTGATCGCCCAACCCAGGCCCTGTCCGCTATAGATCGCCAACCCGGTGACCCCGCAGGCGTAGATGACCAGCGTGCCACCTACGTAGGCCGCCAGCGTCCCCATCGGCCGGTCGACCCTCCGCACATCGACCCAGCGGCCGACCAGCCAGGCCGCCAGGATGAACCCGATCAGGTAGCCGCCGGTCGCACCGACCAGCACGTGCATCCCGCCGCTGGCGCCGGTGAAGACCGGCAAGCCGACGGCCCCGAGGAATACGTACAAGATCTGCCCGAGCACCCCGCGGCCGGCGCCTAACGATGCGGCCGTCAGGAGCACTGCGAAGGTCTGCAGAGTGACCGGCACGGGCGAGCCGGGAATCGGGAACGCCACCTGGGCTGATGCTGCGGTGATGCCGGCAGCGGCGGTGACGAGGACCGCGTCGCGAGTACGACTACGGGCCCACAACCGGTCGACCCACGCGCCGGGCAGCGCGGCCGCGTTGGCACCGGAGGTGAGGGCGAAGTCCGACATGACGGGTCCTCCTACTTGAGGGGCTGGCCTGCGCGGGGCACGGGATGAGGTCACGCCGGTACGTGCCGGGGTGTCCGCCGGTCACCGTACCGACCCCAAGCCCCCCGCGTCTCGGGTCGGGTGGCACGGCCGACCGGCCCGAGCGTGGAGTGTGATGCGCGTTTCGACGCTTGCACCGGCTGGAACTCACGAACCGGGACCAACCGACTTGCCGGATGGCCCTGCGCCGCAGGCGCGCTCCCGCATACGCTCAGCCGTTCCTGACTCGAATCAAAGCGTGGGGGTTATCGCGTGGACCGCCGACCCATCTCAGCCGTGGACAGCCTGTGGCTGCAGATGGACACGCCCGAGAACCTGATGGTGATCGACAGTGTGATGATGCTGGACGGGCCGCTGGACGTGGAGCGCGTCGGCCGCATCCTGCAGCGCCGCCTGGCCGACCGATATCCGGTGTTCCGGCAGATCCCGCTGCATTCGGTCAATCCGCTGCTGGGCCTGAACTGGGTGGACGACCCGGACTTCGACGTCCACCGGCACATCATCGAGGTGACACTGCCGGCGCCCGGTGACGAGATCGCCCTGCAGCACTACGTCGAGGACCAGATGTCGGTGCCGCTGGACCGCACCCGGCCGCTGTGGCAGGTGCACGTGATCAACGGCTACGGCGAGGGCTCGGCGGTCGTCTGCCGGTTCCACCATGCGCTCGCCGATGGCACCGCGCTGGCCCGCGTGCTGCTAGACCTCACCGACGCCGGCCCTACCGATGACCTCGACGAAGCGCTGCTGCCCGCGGTCCGCGAGCCGTTGACCCACGTCAGCGGCCTCAACGCCCTGATGCAGGGCGCCGTGGAGGCGGTGGCGGACACGGTCAGCGCGGTGACTGCCGTGGCCGACCGAGGAGTCCGTGGCGGCCTCACCCTGCTGGGCCAACTACCGCACCTGCGGGACCCGCACTCGGTCGTCGACTTCCTGCACCTGGTCAACGACAGCGCCGGTGTGGCCGGGAAACTACTGTTCTCGCAGAACCCGCCCACGGTCGTCATCGGCAAGGCTGGCGTGACCAAGCGGGCCGTGTGGTCCCAGCCCATCCCGCTGGCGACCCTGCGCACCGCGGCCCACGCGCACGGCGTGACGGTCAACGACTTGATGATCACTGCGCTGTCCGGCGCGCTGCGCGAGCACCTGGACTTCTACGGTGACCCGCCGGGTGACCTCGGCACCATGGTGCCGGTCAATCTGCGCCCCCTGGACCAGCCGCTGCCTCGCGAACTCGGCAACAAGTTCGCCCTGGTGCTGCTGCGACTGCCCGTCGGCGGCACGGACATCCGGGCGCGGTTGGCCATGACCAAGGAGCGGATGGACGAGATCAAGGCGGGCCCGGAGGCGGTGCTCACGTTCGGCCTGCTAGAGAGCCTCGGCGCCATCAACCAGCAACTCGCGCACGCCGCCGTGGAGTTCTTCTCCACCAAGGCAGTCGGGGTCACCACCAATGTCGCCGGGCCGCCGAAGGCACGGTGGCTGGCCGGAGCTGAGGTCACCGGGGTCCTGGGCTGGGTGCCGGGAGCTGGCGACCAGACGCTGGGCTCGTGCATCTTCTCCTTCAACGGCACCATCCGGGTGGGCTTCAAGGCCGACCGCAAGGTCATCCCCGGCCCGGAGCGGCTGGTATCTGCGTTCGAGACCGAATTGGACGCCCTGCTGGCACTCAAACCAGCCTGAGCCGGTCCCCCGCTGGGCACTCGGACAGCCGGGAGCGTTTCGGCGGGCCTGACGATCGGGGTTACCGTTCTTAGGTGACTCCGGTCGTCTCCTCCGCTGCCCGTTCGCGGTACGCCGCGCGGGTCGCGGACATCACCCGCCAGTACGCCGCCCTGCCTGCGGGCGCTCCGGTCCGACTTGCTAAACCCACCTCGAATCTGTTTCGAACCCGTTCGGCCTCGACCGCGCCCGGACTGGACGTGAGCGGCTTGGACACGGTGCTGAGCGTGGATCCAGACGCGGGGACAGCGGACGTCGGCGGGATGACGACATATGAGGACCTGGTTGCGGCGACCCTGGCGTACGGGCTGGCGCCGCTGTGTGTGCCACAACTGCGGACCATCACGCTGGGCGGGGCGGTCACGGGCTTGGGGATCGAGAGTTCGTCGTTCCGCAACGGCTGCCCGCACGAGTCCGTGCTGAACATGGACATTTTGACCGGAGCCGGGGAGGTACTGACCGTCAGCGACGCCGAGGACGACCCGCACCTGGCACTGTTCCGGGGTTTCCCGAACTCATACGGCTCGCTGGGTTATGCGCTGCGGCTACGCATCGAGCTGGAACCCGTGAAGCCGTATGTGCACCTGCGGCACATCCCATTCCGGACCGCGGATGCCCTCGCGGAGGCTATTGCGCAGATCACTCGGAGTCGGACGTATCAAGGCAGGCGTGTCGACTATGCGGACGGCACGGTGTTCAGCCCGAGCGAGCACTACCTCAGCCTCGGTGAACTGGTGGAGCAGGCACCGGAGCCACCGTCGGACTACACCGGCATGCTGGTCTATTACCGCTCGATCCAGCACCGTCGTACGGATGTTCTGTCCATCCACGACTACCTGTGGCGCTGGGACACCGACTGGTTCTGGTGCTCGCGGGCCTTCGGCGCCCAGCGCCCGGCCATTCGACGGTTGTGGCCGAAGCCGAAGCTGCGCAGTGACGTCTACTGGAAACTCGTTGCCCTGGACCGGCGCTGGTCGGCCTCGGACCGCTGGGACCGGTGGCGCGGCAAGCCCTGGCGGGAGAATGTCGTGCAGGACGTCGAGATTCCGGTCGATCGGCTCGCCGAGTTCCTGGAGTTCTTCCACGCCGAGGTGGGCATCGAACCCATGTGGGTGTGCCCGCTGCGGCAGCGCGACTCACGCCGCTGGCCGTCGTACGAGCTCGACCCGCAGACGACCTATGTCAACGTCGGCTTCTGGTCCAGCGTCCCACTGCCCGCCGAGCTCGATCCGGCCGACGGACCCACGAACCGACGGATCGAAGCGGTGGTCAGCGAGCTGGGCGGCCGCAAGTCGCTCTACTCCGACGCGCACTATTCCCGTGAGGATTTCGACCAGATCTACGGGGGCACGGACTATCAGCTGCTGCGCAAGCACTATGACCCGCAGTCCCGATTGTTAGACATGTATGCCAAGTGCGTGGAACGACGCTGAGCGGAGGTGCGTCAGCCGTGAAGATCGCCGATGTGTTCGCCGTTGCCGCGGGACCCGATGCGCGAGTGAACTTCACCGCGTTCGATGGCAGCAGACGTGTCGTAGCGGCGCCGGTTGCCACCATGCACATTCGCTCCGAACGAGGTGCTGGCCTGCTGGCATCTGCGCCGGGTCAGTTGGGTCTGGCCCGCGCCTATGTGGCGGGGGAACTCCAGGTCGATGGCGACCTGTTCGAGACGTTGGTCCAGTTGTCCGGAGTCACCGAGCAGCACCTGTCGGTGGTGGACCGGATCAAGGTCGCGCGCACGCTCGCCCCGTACGCGCTGCGCCGCGAGAGCCCACCCCCCCAAGAGGTCAAGCTGGCCGGGCGGCGGCACAGCAAGCGCCGGGACTCGGTGGCCATCGAGCATCACTACGACGTGAGCAACCGGTTCTATTCCTGGGTTCTCGGCCCGTCGATGGCCTACACCTGCGCGGTCTTCCCCACCTGGGACTCAACTCTGGAGCAGGCCCAGGAAGAGAAGTTCGATCTGGTGTGCCGCAAGCTTGGCCTGCAGCCCGGGATGCGGCTGCTGGATGTCGGCTGCGGCTGGGGCGGCATGGTCCTGCACGCGGTCAAGAATTACGGGGTTTCCGCCGTCGGCGTGACCTTGTCCGCGCAGCAGGCCGAGTGGGGGCAGCAGGCGATCGCTGACGCTGGACTGGGCGACCGCGCCGAGATCCGCCGCAGCGACTATCGGGACATCCGCGAGACCGGATTCGACGCCCTGTCCTCGATCGGCCTGACCGAACACATCGGCCGACCCAACTATGCCGACTATTTCGAATTCCTGTATTCCAAACTGCGGCCGCCGGGCCGGTTGTTGAACCACTCGATCATGCGGCCCAACGATGTCGGTCGGACGTTCTACGGTGACGGTTTCATTAACCGCTACGTTTTCCCCGACGGCGAGGTGACCGGACCCGGGATCGTCATCAGAGCCATGACCGCTGCCGGCTTCGAGTTGCGCCATGGGGAGAACTTGCGCGAGCACTACGCCGAGACGCTGCGCTGGTGGAGCGCCAATCTGGATGCTCGTTGGGACGATGCGGTGGCGGAGGTCGGTGAGGGTCGCGCCCGCGTCTGGCGGCTTTATCTAGCCGCGTCCCGGATGTCGTTCACCCGCAACCTGATCGGTCTGCACCAGTTCCTCGGCGTCCGACTGGATGACCACGGCGGGTCGGGCATGCCCATACGTCCGGACTGGGAGCGCAGCGACGCCGACCGGCTGCGCTGAGTTGATGGACCACTCGCGACCATCATGAGGTGAACCCAGTTCAGTCCTGCCGCACACCCGTCAACGCCGGGCCGGGGCCGCTGACGTCCAGGCCACCGTCGACGACGATGGTCGTTCCGGTCACGTAGTCCCCGGCAGGGGAGGCCAGGAAAGCGAGCATCGCGGCCACCTCCTCGGCGGCTTGCAGCCGACCGACGGGCACAACCTGGGCGACCTGCGCCGCGTCCAACCCATAGCGTTCCCAGGCTGGTGTGTGCACGATCCCCGGCGCCACGGCAACCAGCCGGATCCCAAAACGGCCCCACTCGACTGCCAGGGTCCGGGTCAGACTCTCCACCGCGGCGCGCGCGGCCGAGGAGTGCGCCATGCCCGGCATGCCGCGGCGGGGCGTCATCGTCACGGACAGCACCTTGCCGTAGCCGTCGGGAATCATGCTGCGCGTGGCGACCTGGGTGGTGGCATACCAGGTGGCATCCAGGTTGAGCCGCTGAACTGCGCGAAAACCGTTGTAGGACAACGACTCCGCTGGGGTCACAAACTGCCCGCCGGCATTATTCACCAGCACGTCGACATGACCCTGCGCGGCCAGCACCGCATCGAGCATCGCATCGACATCGTCGGGTTCTCGGATATCACACGAAGAAGTCAGGATGCGGTGCGACGCCCCGAGGTCAGTGGCCAGGTTGGCAGTCTCGGCCAGGGGTTCCGGGCGTCGGCCGACAACCGCCACCTGGGCACCGAGGCGGGCCAGCAGTAGCGCTGTCGCACGACCGATCCCCGAGCCACCGCCGGTGACCAGCGCGCTGCGGCCTGCCAGCGCACCCGGGCTCAGGACGTCCAGCACCGACATCATCACGCCGGAACCACAACCCGGTCTACGAACACGTGCGAGGCGATCGATGTGTCCAGTTCTACGTACTCCCCGCCGCTGCCGATCAGCACCCCACCGGGGGACGCATGCACCTTCACCGTCTCCCCGGGCAACGCGCCGGAGCGGCGCAACATCGACATGATCGCCGCATTGTTCTGCACCGGTTCCCCGATGCGCCGAACGGTTACCCGGGCGACGGCCTCGGTCGCAACCTGGTCCAGCGGAGCGAGTTCGGCTGGTAGTTCTGGCGTCGACCGCAGCCCCGCACCCAACTCCTCCAGGCCGGGAATCGGATTGCCGAACGGCGAGACCACAGGATGGCCGAGCAGTTCCAGCAGCCGCCGCTCGACGGATTCGCTCATGACGTGCTCCCACCGGCAGGCCTCGACGTGCACGTCCTCCCAGTCGATGCCGATCACCTGCACCAGCAGGCACTCCGCCAACCGGTGCTTGCGCATCACCCGCGTCGCCATCTCGGCCCCGGTGGGGGTCAGCCGCAGGTGTCGGTCTCCCTCGACCCGCAGCAGGCCGTCGCGTTCCATTCGCGCCACGGTCTGGGACACGGTGGGGCCGCTCTGCCCGAGTCGTTCGGCTATCCGGGCGCGCAGCGCGACGACGCCCTCCTCCTCGAGCTCAAATACGGTGCGTAGATACATCTCGGTGGTGTCGATCAGGTCGCTCACGTCACGCCCCCTGCGCCGTCGGACATCGCCAGTAACCCGACATTGTGTCCCACTCGTCCCCTCCATGCGGCTGCCCGACCCGCGGGGCGGCGTACGGCTATCGGTCAGGACAGCGTCGCCAGCCTGCGCAGCGACTCCGTGCGTTCGGCCGCGTGGTCCGCGATCCGATCGGGATATCCGTGGGCGTAGCCGTCGGGCCAGCGCCACGGCTCGTGCACCGCGGCGCCGGACAGGTGTCGCAGTTCGGGTACGTAGGCTCGTACGTAGTCGCCGTTTGGGTCATAGCGCAGGCCCTGGGTGACCGGATTGAACACCCGGAAGTACGGCGCGGCATCCGTTCCGGAGCCGGCGGTCCACTGCCAGCCATGGGCGTTGCTGGCCAGATCGCCGTCGCGCAGCCACCGCATGAAGACCGCTGCGCCGCGCTGCCACGGCAGATGCAGGTCCTTCACCAGGAAGGAGGCCACCAGCATCCGCACGCGGTTGTGCACCCAGCCGATCTCGCGCAGCTGCCGCATCCCGGCGTCGACCATGGGATACCCGGTGGCACCGCGGGTCCAGGCGTCGAACCGGGTGTCGGCATCGGGCCCACTGTCGTAGGGCATGTCGGCCCAGCGCGGGTCGAGGTCCGCGCGGGCGCTGTGCGGCCAGCGTGTCAGTACGTCGGCGTAGAACTCGCGCCAGGCCAGTTCACTGCGGAACACCGCCGCGCCGCGGGAATCGTCCAGATCGGCCAGTAACGTCCGCGGGTGAATCTCACCCCAGCGCAGGTGCGCCGACAACCCACTGGTACCACGCAGATCCGGGCGGTCGCGGTGTTCGCGGTATTCGGCCAAGCCGTCGGTCCGAAACTCTTCCCAGCGTTGCGCCGCGGCGGTTTCGCCGACCTCCGGCAGATCCGGTACGTCGTCCGGTTCGGGCGGCGGCGCATCCGCTGGGCCACTCACCCAGGACAGCGAAGGCCACGGGTCGGGGTCGGGTGCGGGTGCCCGCCAGCCGTGTGCCTGCCAGGCCCGAAAGAACGGCGTGAACACCCGGTAGGCCGAGGCGTCTGCCTTGGTCACCCGGCCGGGGCCCACGGCGTACGGAGAGCCGGTGGGCACCCAATCGATGTGGTCCGCGGCGAGCGCCTGCTCGACCGCCTCGTCCCGCTGACGGCCGTAGGGAGCGAAGTCCGCCGAGACGTGGACGGCGTTGGCGCCCTCGGCGGCTGCGACCGCGGGCAGCACTTGGCGCGGATCCCCGTACCGGATCAGGACACCATCGCCGCCTCGGGCTCGAATGTCGGCGTCGAGACGGGCAAGCGAGCGCAGCAGCCAGGCCCGGCGGGTCGGGCCGGCCGGACGCCACAGGGCGTCGTCGAACACGAACAGGGGCACGACCCGGCCGTCCCCCTCGGTTGCCGCCTGGGTGGCGGCGGCGAGCAGCGCGGGGTGGTCGGCCAGGCGCAGATCGCGGCGCAGCCACAGGATCGTCGGCACCCGCGCACGCTACGACGTCCTCGCGGTCGCCGCAGACTGGTTTCCCGGCGTGCCACCAGCCCATGTGCGGCGCTCCGGTGGGAGACTGCCTCGATGCTGACCGTCGCCGTCCTGTCGTTGAAGGGCGGGGTTGGCAAAAGCACGGTGGTCCTGGGGCTCTCGTCGGCGGCGGCGCACCGTGGGCTGCGCTGCCTGGTCGTCGATCTGGACCCGCAGGCGAATGCGACCGTCGGGCTGGACCCGCCGCCGTTCGCGTTCAGCAGCAGCGACGTACTCGCCGACGCCCGTCCTGCGGTGGCTGCCGATGCGCTGGTCCCCTCCGGATGGGGCGAGGCCGTCATGCTGCTGCCGAGCGAGCGGGCGCTGGAGCACCGCAACATCCCAGCGGGCCGCGACTCCGCACTCCGACTGCGTTTGTCCCTGCAGGGCGTCACCGACGGGTTCGACCTGACTCTGATCGACTGCCCGCCGGCTCTCGGCGAACTCACCCGCAACGCACTTGCCGCAGCCAGTCTGGCCTTGGTGGTCACCGAACCGGGGTATTTCGCGCTGCAGGCGACCGCGCAGGCCCTGGAGGCCGTTGACGTCGTACGCCGGACCACCAATCTCGGTTTGCGGGTCGCGGGCATCGTCGTCAATCGCGTACGCGCCCGCAATGCCGAACATGCCTACCGGCTGAACGAACTCACCCAGGCCTACCCTGACATCGTCCTGCAGCCGACGATTCCCGATCGGTCGGCGGTGCAACAGGCCCAAGGCGCCGGGCGCCCATTGCACGGGTGGCGCTCCCCGGGCGGGCGTGAGGCAGCGGCTGTCTTTGACCAGTTGCTCGACCAGCTCTCGTCCCCACGTACCAATCCGAGGAGGTGACCGCATGAATTCCGAAACGACTGCGCGGCAAGGCAATCCGGCACCTCGACCAGCCCTGCGCAAGGCGGCCGACGCGGGCGTCCACCCGGCGCTCCCGGCCGTCGGCAACTCGGCGCCGGAGGACGTCGAACCGGAGGTCGTCGAACCGGATTCTGCTGCCGATCCGCCGCACACCACCACAACGTTACGTCCGCCCATGGTCGAGCCGTACGTTGCGCAAACCTCTGACCTGCCAGCCACATCGACCCAAGCGTCGGCAGGGCCTGCCCTGCCCATCCGTCCATCGGAGCTGCTCCCATCGCCACCGGTCCCCGGCATGCAGCGCGTCGTCCTGCGCCGGGAGCGGTTCGCGCTCGCCGGTGTCTCGACGTCGGACTCCATCTGGGGCAAGCGCAAAGGCAAGAAAACTCGTCCGGATTCCGAGACCGCCGACGACGGGCGCCCGACCGGAAAGAAGGTCAAGAAGGACGCGAAGACCGACGGAAAGGCCACCGGCAAGGGCAAGCACAAGGACACCACCAAGCACCCGAAGAAGGGTCCCGCCGAGACCGGCGTCGTGGCAGTCGTCGAGGAGGTTCTGGTCGAACCCACGGTAGAACTGACGGTGTCCCTCCCACGGTCGCTGCACCGAGCGTTGGGCGTACGTGCGACGCAGTTGTCCGTCCCGCCGGAGGATGTCGTCGCAGCCCTGATCACTGAGTGGCTGCTCGGCGGCCTCGAGCAGTGAAGTGAGCGCTGGAGAGTTCGTACCGATCGGCGTTTCGCTGGTCGGGCTGCGGCAGGCGGCCGTGTCCTGCCGTGGGTGCCGACTCGCCGCCCAGGATGGTGTGCGTACGGTGTTCTCCGCCGGCGACCCGCTGGCCCGGCTGGCCCTGGTGGGTGAACAGCCCGGGGATGTCGAGGACCGCCGCGGTATTCCGTTCGTTGGTCCCGCCGGACAATTGTTGGACCGGGCACTGGCAGATGCGGGCATCCCTCGGGCCGACGTCTACGTGACCAACGCGGTCAAGCATTTCCGTTTTCGGCAAGAGGCGCCCGGCACACGCCGCATCCACGTGACGCCAGACCTGGAACACCTGGAGGCCTGCAAACCCTGGTTACTGGCCGAACTCGGCATCGTCGACCCCGCCGTGGTGGTCCTGCTGGGCGCGACTGCGGTGCGCTCGCTGCTGGGCCCGGAATTGCGGGTCACCCGCGACCGCGGTCGGTTGATCCCCCGGCCGACCTGGCCGGACGAACCCGCCCGGGTGCACCTGGCCTGGTGGCTGATCACCACCCACCCATCAGCCGTGCTGCGGACCCCGGACCGCGACGCCGCGTACGCCGCGCTGGTGGCCGATCTGCGGGTCGCCACCGCCGCCCTCACCGGGTGATACAGCAGCCACCTCAGGGGATCGGGTGGTGGGAGTCGTAGCGCAGGAACCCCGGCGACCAGGCCACCAAGGCGGCGAGGACGACCAGGCCGCCGAGACCACCCGACACGACCGAGAACGCCTCCCCGAGCAGCGCGGCCACCGACCCCGCCTCCACATCCCCCAACCGCGGGCCGCCGGCGACGACGACCGTGTAGACCCCCTGCAGCCGGCCGCGGAACTCATCGGGTACCGCCGACTGAAGGATGGTCGCGCGGAACACGGCGCTGACGTTGTCCGCAGCGCCGGCCACTGCCAGGAAGAGCAACGCCAGGGGCAGCCAGCGGACCAGGCCGAACGCAGCGATGCTGATGCCCCACACCGCGATGGCCGCCACGATCGCCAGGCCCTGCCGCCGGATACGCACCAACGAGCCGGACAGCACCCCCGAAACCACGGCACCGACTGCGGGAGCGGCGGAGAGCAGGCCGACGACGGTGGCCACCTGCGCGACACTGCCGCCGTACCACTGCGCCGCCATGGCCGGGAACAACGCCCGCGGCATTCCGAACACCATCGCGGCGATGTCCACGTAGAACGACATCTGCAGGTTTCGTTTCCCACGCAGGAAGCTCAGCCCCTCCAGGATGCTGGCCAGCCCGGCCCGGCGGGGTGCGCCCTCCCCCGGCGGCAAGGGGGGCAGCCGCCACATCGCGTACAGGGTGACGCCGAACGCCAACAGATCCCCGAAGTAGGCGACCGCGACCTGGCCGCCACTGACGGCGATCAACAGCCCGCCCAGCAGCGGGCCAAGGGTGAAACCGATGTTCCACGAGAACATGCCCAGCGCGTTCGCCGCGGGGAGTTGTTCCAGCGGAACGAGTCTGGGGATGATCGCCTGTCGTGCCGGGTTTCCCACCGCGAAGGCCGCCGACTGGATCGCCACGATGACGTAGAGCAAGGCCACATTCCCCAGGCCCAGGACGGCCTGGGTGAAGAACGCCAGCGAGCACACCCACAACGCCGCCGCGGTCAGAATCCCCAGGCGTCGCCGGTCGTGGGTGTCGGACAGCGCACCCCCGTACAAACCGAAGATCACCAGGGGTACGAGTTGGAACAGCCCGACCAGTCCGACGGCCAGCGAGGACCCCGTGATGGCGTACACCTGGATGCCCACGGCGACCGCAGTCATCTGCTGGCCGACGTTGCTGATACCAATCGCCAGCCACAGCCGGCGGTACGCGGGGCTGAGCCGCAGTGGCGTCAGATCGGCCAGCACACGGGACACGAGCGGGCAGGGTACGCCGCGGGATCCGACGGCAACTTGCCTGCGTCAGGGCGACAGCCGCTCCACCAGCCAGGCGGCGGGATCGTCCATCGCCCCGGCGACGTCGGCGTGCCGGCGCCGGAAGCGCAGCCGGTCGTGCAACCGGGAGGGGCGGCCTTGCCAGAACTCGACACTGACCGGGTGGACGACATAGCCGCCCCAGCCGACCGGCACCGGGACGGGAGTTCCCGGCGGGAACTGCGCGGCCAGCGCGCCGGCCCGTTCGTCGAGCTCCGCGCGGGAGCCGAGCACGCTGGACTGCCGGCTGGCCAGCGCGCCCAAACGACTTCCGTGCGGCCGGCTGGCGAAATAGACCTCGACCTC
>JBBQYX010000015.1:0-54236 GCA_038208295.1 Candidatus Nanopelagicales bacterium
CGGATCCGGCAGATCCGCCACAAACGACCGGTCGATCTTCAAACAGTCGACCGGCAGCCGGCACAGATAGGCCAAACTCGACTGCCCCGTACCGAAATCATCGATCGCCAACCCGACACCCATGTCATGCAACCGCGTCAAGGTCGCCAACGCCGCATCCGGATTCACCATGAGCGCGCCCTCAGTAATCTCCAGGCAAACCGCCTCGGGTGGGACGGCGTACCGCTCCAACATCTCCGACATCAACTGCGGAACGAAGTCACCGGGCAGTTGCAGCGGAGAGACATTGACGTGAACCTGACGCGGGCACAGGTCACCGAGTTCGTCGTGCCACCAACGTATATCCGCGCAGGCGCGTTCCACCATGAGCCGGGTCAACGCGTCCACCAGGCCGTTGCGTTCGGCCAGGCCGACGAATACCTCGGGGGAGACCGCGCCGTGTACCGGATGCGTCCAGCGCGCCAGTGCTTCGACCGCACGAATGGAACCATCCTGCAGGGACACCACCGGTTGGTAGACCGACACCACCGAACCCGTGTCCAGGGCGGCGTGCAGATCGCTGACCAGAGTCAGTTCGCGGAGCGCCGCCTCCCGGGCCTCGCTGTCGCACAGGGCGTATCGGTTCTTTCCGCCGTTCTTGGCCTGGTACATCGCGATGTCCGCGTCGCGCAGCAGGTCCTGCGGACTGGCATGTTCCGGCCCCCGGACGACGACCCCGATGCTGGCGGAAGGACGGATCTGAACCGACCCGAGGGTGACGGGCGTCGTGACAGCGGTCAACAGCCGCTCCGCCATCGACACCGCCCCGATTCCCAGGCCCACGAGTGGGCAGGCGACGACGAATTCGTCACCGCCGAACCGGGCGACGGCATCGGGGGCCCTGGTGGCCGTGCGCAATCGGGCGGCGATCTGAATGAGTAGGGCATCGCCAGCGTCGTGGCCGAGAGAATCGTTGATGACCTTGAAGTTGTCGAGATCCAGGAAGAAGACGACCAGACCTGGCTGATCCATAGCCCCGAGCAGGAAATCCCACAACTGCGTCCGATTCATGAGCCCGGTCAGGGGGTCCTGCCGAGCCTGCTGGTACAACTCCTCCTGCAGGGCCAGGCGTTCGGTGATGTCCTCGATCGTGCCGACGAATCCAGCCGCCCGGCCGCGAGTGGTTACCGGCGCGAGGCGCAGTTCCACCCGGCGCTCGTCCTGGCGAGATGTCACCAGCCGGATGTGTGCCTGGGTGTTCTCGCCCAGCATGGTCTCCTGTATGAGGGCGACGACCCGGTCCCGATCGGCCGGATGCACGTGCTCCATCCACCCCACCCCCAGCAGCGTCTCGGCGCTGGCACCGATCAGTTCGACGAACGCGTCGTTGACATGGGCCAGCCGGATGCCCACCTCGGACAACATGGTCGGGATCGGGGATCGCTCCGCGAGGGCCACGAATCGGTGTTCGGAGGCGGCCAGCAGTTCCTGGGTGGCACCCAAGTCACCGGTCAAACTCAGGACCCACACCGGGGTGTCGTAATCGCGGGGCGTCAGCAGTGGGTGGGCCGTGACCACCACCCGATGCCAGGATCCGTCGGCGTGGCGGGCGCCGAGGGGACCGGTGACAGTACGGGTCGGCCGCATGAGCTCGGCGAGGGCCGTCCCATCATCGGGTTCACCGTCCACCCCCCACAACAACGCATCGACCGGCGAGCCGATCAGATCCGCGGGTTCCCGATGGAACACCTCAGCGCAGGAGCCGGTGGCCCACACACAGTGCGGCGGCCGTTCGTTGGTGCCGGCGGCGATGACCAACAGGGGAGTTCCGCCGGTGTGCAGATAGGACCACAGGGCATCGGCGACCACACCAGGCACGTGCCCGCTGTGCTGGTCGCCGGGCTGACGCAGCGGTACGGGGCGGGTTACGGGCAGCTCGCTGGGTCGCCCCGGGTCAGCGGGCGCAGCCCAACTGGCCGGTGCCGCGAAGCTGTGATGCCGCACGCTTCCGCCCTCTTCGTCTGAGCTCCCCCGAGGTTCTCCGGCGCCGTGACTCCGGTGCCTGTCATGAACATCATCGGCGATCGGAGTCCTGCCCTGAGAGATCTCCCCGGGCGGTCGTTGAGGAGATTGAGTGGACTTCGTCACTGTTGCGCGCGGTCGGCCGAGCTCAACGGGCCGCCTCGATCGCCTGCTCGATCGTGCCGTCGCGCCACGTGAACCCTGCCTCGGTGAGCTTCCCCGGGAAGATTCGGGCGCTGCCCAGGACCTCGCTGGAAAATTCGCCGAGCGCCAGCCGCAGCGCGAAGGCCGGCACCGCTAGGGGGGTGGGCCGGTGCAGGGCGCGTCCCATCGCCGCAGTCACCTCCGCGTTGGTCACCGGGTGCTGGGCGGTGAGGTTGACCGGCCCGGCCAGTTCGGCGGTGGAGATCAGGAACTGCAGGGCACGGACCTGGTCGCGCAGGGAGATGAACGACCAGTACTGCTGGCCGTTGCCGAGCCGGCCGCCGACGCCCAACCGGAACAGCGGGAAGAGCCGGGCCCAGGCGCCGCCATCGGCGCTGACGACCAGTCCGGTACGCGGATGTACCACCCGGATGCCAGCCTCGCGGGCCGGATCGGCTGCCGCCTCCCAGTCGCGGACGACCTCGGCCAGGAAACCCGCACCCTGCGGCGCGGACTCATCGACCTCGCGCGCGCCGGTGTCGCCGTAGAAGCCGATGGCCGAGGCGGACACCAGGACCCGGGGGGGCGGATCCAACGCCGCGATGCTGCGGGCAATCGTGCCTGTCCCCAGGACCCTGGAGGAGCGGATCTCGGCCTTGTAGGAATCGGTCCAGCGATGGTCACCGACACCCGCGCCGGCCAAGTGGACAACGGCATCGGTGCCCGCCAGGGCGGCCTGGTCGACAGTGCCCGCAGCGGGGTCCCAGCGGGCCTCCTGCGGGGTGGACGGCAGGCGCCGCACGAGCCGCACCACGCCGTGGCCATCCGCCTCCAGCGCCGGAACGAGGGCAGAGCCGATCAAGCCGGACGCTCCTGTGACAGCGATCTTCATCCCTGCACTATGGCGTGGCCCGTGCGCGCGCGCCACCGAGCCTCGCGGCCCTGCACCCCCGCGACAACGCGGTCACACTCCGAGGTCCGCCTCGAACGCCGCGGTTTCCAGCCGCGCCTTGACCGTGGCCAAGAAACGGGCCGCACCGGCACCGTCCACCAACCGGTGGTCGTAAGTGAGGGCCAGATAGACCATGGACCGGATGGCGATGGCGTCGGTGCCGGTGTCGTCGGTCACGACAACCGCGCGCTTGACCACGGCTCCAGTGCCGAGGATCGCAACCTGGGGCTGGTTGATGATCGGGGTGTCGAACAGGGCGCCGCGGCTGCCGGTGTTCGTCAGCGTGAAGGTGCCACCGGACAGCTCGTCCGGGCTCACCTTGTTCGTCCGGGTTCGTTCCGCCAGGTCGGCGATCTTGCGGGCCAGCCCGGGGATGCTCAGGTCCCCTGCGTCCCGGATGACCGGCACGAGCAGGCCCCGCTCGGTGTCGACGGCGACGCCCAGATGCTCCCCGTCGGGGTACGTCACGGTTCCAGCATTCGTGTCGATCGTGGCGTTCACCTGCGGGTACGTACGCAAAGCATCCAGCGCCGCCCGGGCGAAGAACGGCAGGAACGACAGCTTGACGCCCTCCCGGGCGGCGAACGAGTCCTTGGTCCTGGCGCGCAACAGGGCGATACGGGTGACGTCGACCTCGGCCACGGTCGTCAGCTGGGCCGAGGTCTGCAGCGACTCGACCATCCGCGTGGCGATGACCTTGCGCAGCCGGGTCAGCTTCTCAGTGCGGCCGCGCAGTGCTGATGGCGTCGAGGAACTCGACGCACCTGCTGATGGCGTCGAGGAACTCGACGCACCTGCTGATGGCGTCGGCGCGGCCGTGGTCGGTGTGGCAGCCGGAGCTGCATCGGCCGGTGCAGCAGCGCTGGCCGGTCCTGCGGCTGGTGCGGGTGCCGGTTGCCGCGCGGCTTCCGCCGCGTCGAGCACGTCCTGCTTGCGGATCCGACCGCCCACTCCGGTGCCGGTGAGGCCGGCCAGGTCGACGTCGTGCTCCGCAGCCAGCTTGCGGACCAGCGGGGTGACGTACAGCCCCGACCCAGTCGACGACTCGGCCGACGGTGCAGTTGCGGCCGAAGGCGCCGGGGCCGGGGGGGAACCGGCCGGCGGAACCGGCGGGGCACCGGCTGCCGGGGGCGCAGCCGGTACGGGTGCTGGCGTCGACTCGGGCGGTCCCGCCTGGGCCGGGGTCGCGGCGGTCGGCGCGGTGGCGGCGGGAGTGCTGTTCGCGGACGCGCTACCGCCGCTGGCGGAGGGACCCGCCGGGGCGGCGCCAGGGGTGCCGATCACGCCCAGCGCGGTGCCGACCTCGACGGTGGCATCGGTTTCCACGTTGATGGCCAGCAGCACTCCGCCGACTGGAGCCGGAATCTCGGTGTCGACCTTGTCGGTGGATACCTCGACCAGGGGCTCATCGGCGGCGACCTCGTCACCGACCTGCTTCAGCCACCGGGTGACCGTGCCCTCGGTCACGCTCTCACCCAACGCGGGCAGCAGAACGGGGGTGCCGTCAGTCGCGCCCGCCGGTGTCGAGGATTCTTCGGCGGGCGCTGACTGCTCGGCAGCCGCCTGCGCTGGTGCGGGACTGGTTTGCGGACCGGACTCCTCGGGCGCTGCCGGTGTGGTGGGACTCGGCGCTTCGTCGGCGGGTGCGTCCGCCGGCGCCGCAGCAGCTGACGGTGCCTCATCCGAGTCACCGATGACGGCCAGTTCGGCGCCAACGTCGACGGTGGCGTCCTCGCCGGCGGCGATGGACAGCAGCACCCCGCTGGCCGGGGCCGGGATCTCGGTGTCAACCTTGTCGGTCGAAACCTCCAGTAGGGGCTCGTCGGCGGTGACGGTGTCACCCACCTGCTTCAGCCAGCGGGTGACGGTGCCCTCGGTGACGCTCTCCCCGAGTTGGGGCATGGTGACGGAGACCGGCATATCGGCTCTGTGCTCCTTGAGTCGGTGCGGCGCTGGACGAATCGGCGAGTGCGGGTGCTGCGGTCAGGAATGGGAGTGCAGTGGTTTACCGGCCAGCGCCAGATGCGCCTCGCCGAGTGCCTCATTCTGGGTGGGGTGCGCATGGACCAGGGGGGCGACGTCCTCGGGGTACGCCTCCCAGTTGACGATCAGCTGGGCCTCCCCGATCTGCTCGCCGATGCGCGAGCCGACCATGTGGACGCCGATCACGGGGCCATCCACCCGACGAACCAGTTTCACGAACCCGGCGGTAGTGAGGATCTGGCTGCGGCCGTTGCCAGCCAGGTTGTATTCGTACGACGTGACTCCGTCGGCGCCGTACTTCTCGATCGCCTGCGCCTGGGTCAGACCGACGGAGGCGACCTCCGGCTCGCTATAAGTGACCCGCGGGATGCCGGACTCCTCGATCGCCCGCGGAGCCAGGCCGGCGAGTTCTTCGGCCAGGAAGATGCCCTGCTGGAAGCCGCGGTGCGCCAGTTGCAACCCGGGCACGATGTCGCCGACCGCGAAGACCCCCGGGACATTGGTGCGCAGTCGTTCGTCGGTGAGCACGAAGCCGCGGTCCATCGCGACGCCGGCCTCCTCGAAGCCCATCCCGTTGGCATTGGGGCCGCGTCCAACGGCCACGAGCAGCAGGTCCGCGTCCAGCACGTCACCATTTTCCAGGGTGACGTGCACCCCGGAATCGTCTTGGGTGGCCCCGGCAAACCGCACCCCGGTCCTGAAGTTGATCTTCCGTTTGCGGAAGGCTCGCTCCAGGGCCTTGCTGCACGCCTCGTCCTCGGCCGGGACGAGCCTGGGCAGGGCCTCCACGATGGTCACCTCCGCGCCGAACGAGCGCCAGACGCTGGCGAACTCGACGCCGATGACGCCACCGCCCAAGACGATGACACTGCCCGGGACGTAGTCCAGCAACAGCGCCTGGTCCGACGTCATGATCGCGCCGCCAATGTCCAGGCCGGGCAGCGAGCGGGCGTACGAACCGGTGGCGAGCACAACGGCCTTGCCCTCGTAGCGCTGCCCGTCCACCTCCACGGCGTTGGGCGCGACCAGCCCGCCGGTGCCCTCCACGTAGGTGATTTTGCGGCTCTTCACCAGGCCCTGCAGGCCCTTGTACAACCGACCGACCACGGCGTTCTTATACGCATTCACCTTGTCCATGTCGATGCCGTCTAGGGTGGCGCGGACCCCGACGTCCTCGCTCTCGCGGGCCGCGTCCGCGACCTCGGCCGCGTGCAGCAGCGCCTTGGTCGGGATGCAGCCGTTGTGCAGGCAGGTGCCGCCCAGCTTGCCCTTCTCGACCAGCGCCACCGACAGGCCGAGTTGCGAGGCGCGCAGGGCGCAGGCGTAGCCGCCGCTGCCCCCGCCCAGGATCACCACGTCATACACAAGGGCTCCCGTTCTGTGCTGCTCCTATGACACCCGGTGACACCCGGTGCGAGTCACCGCGGCGCGCTGCGCCGGTCATCCTTCCATCCGGACGGGCCTGCGGCACACCCGGTGATCGCCGCCCGGCGGTCGGCGCGCCGGACGGTTACGGTGATCTCTGAGGAGGCACGCATGAGTTGGTTTGGCCGGTTCGGTCGACGTCGGAACAAGAAGCAGACTGGTCGCGGCGGCGCCCCGCTCGACCGGGGCGCCACGCGTGCCGACGTCGAGCACCTGGCCGAGTTCGCTCGTAGCCGCCGAGGGGTCGAGGCGTACGTCGAACCGCAGACTATGGCCACCCAGAGCACCGTCGTGCTGATCGCGGCGGATGGGGAGTGGACCCGACGCCGGGTGGGGGGCCCCGAGGTCGGCTGGCGGCTGGCGGCGAAATGGAAGATCCCGGTGTATGACGCCGGGATCGTGGGCTACCCGCAGCGGATGCGGGACTACAACGCGCGGCACAAGGACGACCGCCCGGCGTTGTAGCGCCGCCACCAGGTAGCGCCGCCACCAGTCACGATGATCTGATTCCGAACCGCTGCGGTCACGAGGTGTCGGCGGCGAGCTCCTCGGCCAGCTGCACCAGCGTGCGGACTGAGGCGCCGGTGCCGCCCTTGGGGGTGTAGCCGTAGGCGTCCCCCTCGTTGAACGAGGGACCGGCGATGTCCAGGTGCGCCCACGGGGTGCCGGTCGGGACGAACTCCTGCAGGAACAGTCCGGCGCTGAGCATGCCGCCCTGGCGGTCACCGATGTTGGCCAGGTCGGCCACAGCGGAGTCCAGACCGGGCCGCAGATCAGCTGGCAGCGGCATCGGCCACATGGACTCACCGGCCCGCCCAGCCGCGCCGTACACAAGAGCGCGCAGTTCCTCGTCGTTGCTCATGATCCCGGATACCCGGCTGCCCAGTGCGACGAGTTGCGCCCCCGTCAGGGTGGCGACGTCGACCATGACATCGGGGGACTCCTCTCCCGCCCGGACGATCGCGTCGGCCAGGATGAGCCGGCCTTCGGCGTCGGTGTTCAGCACCTCCACCGTCTGGCCGCCGTACATCGTGAGGATGTCGCCGGGGCGCTGTGCGGTCCCGCTGGGCATGTTCTCCGCGCTCGGCAGCCACGCTGTGACCGCGATCGGCAGGCCCAGTCGCGCGATCGCCACCACCGCTGCCAGCACCGCCGCGGCGCCGCCCATGTCGGACTTCATCACATCCATGTGCAGGGCCGGCTTGATCGAAATGCCGCCACTGTCGAAGGTGATGCCCTTGCCGATCAGGGCCAAGTGCCGGGTGGCCATGGCCGGCCGGTAGGCCACCCGGGTGAGCCGTGGCGGGTGCGCCGAGCCCTGGCCGACGCCGAGAATGCCCCCGAAACCCTTCTTGCGCAACGCCTTCTCATCCATGATCTCGACGTCGAGGGGCAGCCCGTCGGCGGCCGTGCGCGCCTGCTCGGCCAGGTCCGCGGGATGCAGATGGGACGGGGGGGTATTCACCAGGTCGCGGGCCAGGCCGACCGCCGTCGCGAGCACCTCCGCACGGGAGACCGTGGCCTTGGCCGCCGCCGAGCGGGCCTGGGAGGTGCAGATGGTGAGGGTACGCACGGGTTCCTTGCGGTCGCCGGCGGTGGAAGCGCGGAAGGAGTCGAATGCGTAGTTGCCCAGCAGCGCTCCTTGGGCAACCGCGTCCAGCTGTCCCGGGTCGTCGACCGGCAGCGCGAGAGCCACGCTGCGCCGCCCGGCCGCGCGCCGCAAACCGACTCCAGCGGCTCTCCGCAACGCCTCCAGGTCGGAGGCGTCGCGACCGACTCCCACCGCGATCACGACGCCAGCCGCGACGGCGTCGCCGGCGGCCAGCACGAGCACCTCACCGGCGGTGCCGGCCGCGCCGAGGGCGGCCAGCGTCTGCTCCAGCCACGCACTGGCCGCGGTCGGCCAGTCCGGGCCCAGCAACGGGCGAGCGGTCGAGCCGTCCGCGGTGGTGGCGACGACGAGGGCGTCCGTCTTGATGGCGGTGGGGGAGGCGGCAGTCAGCGTGAGAGTGGGCACGAAGAGCCAGCCTAGCTATGCCGGCTGGCGCTGCCGGTCCCGATCATCGGCCGAATCCGTCGCGGATCAGCCTGCACCGCCCCGAAATCGGCGCGTCCCGATGCCCGGCGCGGCGGATACCGTCCCTGCCATGACCGACGACGGAAGCGATGTGGCCAGCGGGGCCGAGAGCCGACCGCGGCGCACACCCTTGTACGAGCGACACCTGATGCTGGGCGCCAAGATGGCCGACTTCGGCGGGTGGGCAATGCCCATCGAGTACGCAGGGACCGGTGTCCTGGCCGAGCACCGGGCCGTACGTACGGCTGTCGGCCTCTTCGACGTATCGCACATGGGCACCGCGATCGTCCGCGGACCCGGAGCGGTCGCCGCGCTGAACGCCGTGCTGACCAACGACCTGAATCGGATCGGCGCCGGCCAGGCGCAATACACGTTGCTCTGCGACGAGAGCGGCGGCGTCATCGACGACATGCTCGTCTACCGGCGCAGCGACGACGAGGTCATGATCGTGCCCAACGCCGCCAACTCCGACCGGGTGGTCGCCACGCTGCGCGATGCCCTGCAGCCCGAGGTCGAGGTGTGGGACCGACGGGCGGAGCTGGGGATCCTGGCCGTGCAGGGCCCGGCAGCGACGGCAGTGCTGGACGCGCGTGGCCTGCCGACCTCTTACGACTACATGACTTTTCGCGACGCAGCGGTCGACGATCAGCTGCTCAGCGTCTGCCGCAGTGGTTATACGGGCGCCCGTGGTTTCGAGATCATCGCGCCGGTGGGCCTGCTGGTGGCGTTGTGGGATGACCTGCTGACCCTGGGCCGTCCTTATGGCATGACGCCGGCGGGGTTGGGGGCCCGGGACACCCTGCGAACGGAGATGGGATACCCGCTGCACGGACAAGACCTGGGCCCGTCCATCAGTCCGGTTCAGGCCCGTCTGGGCTGGGCAGTCGGTTGGACGAAGGCGTCCTTCGCCGGCCGCGAAGCTCTGACCGCGGAAAAGGCCCGCGGGCCGCACAGGGTGCTGCGTGGACTGCTCGCGCGGGACAGGTCCATCCCGCGGCCGCACATGTCGGTCCACGACGAGTCCGGGACTGACCTGGGCGAGGTAACCAGTGGCACCTTCTCCCCGACCCTACGCAGCGGGATCGCACTGGCCCTGCTGCCGCCCGATCTGGCTGTCGGCTCGACGGTTCGTCTGGACGTCCGCGGCAGATCGGCACGGTACGAGGTGGTGAACCCACCCTTCGTCGTCGGCGGCGTCCGCTGAGTTCACTGGACCGCAGCGGACCCGACGAAGCGCGGGACAGCGCGGTCGAGCGGGCCGCGGGTCATCATCCCTTCGAGGGACGCGCGAACCGGGTCAGGGCAGGCTAACCTTGGCCCCGGCCACGGGGGTCATGAGCCAAGCCGAGCCAGCGTCCGGTCCGGGGGCACGTCGAGCAGTGAGTGATTGCGTATGCACCGATCCACGCCATGTCTGTGGCCGCTGGCGTTCCGGCCACGCAGGCCCGGCGCTGGTCTGCAAGCTGCTCGCCGAACGCCTGTCCCGCAGCCACTTTGGGTCTGGCCACGCGGACGCGTGCGGGTCTGGCGGAAGGGTTGCCGGGCGTTTACGCCAATCGGGTGGCACGGGCGATGCGCTGATGCTCCAATGGGTAAGCAGTGCGTGGGAGCACGAAATCCTGGGGAGGCGCGGCCGTAGGGCTTGGGGAGGGCGAGACCTTGGGAGGCGAGGTCTCTGTCGGACGCTCAGGGACATGTCGCCGTCGGCGGCGACGTGATCCAGGCAGGCGAAGGGGTCACCACGTTGAACGCATCATCAGCACCGGACAACACACCAAGACTCGAGCACGCACCACGACTTGAGCACGCACCACGACTTGAGCACGCACCACGACTTGAGCACGCACCACGACTTGAGCACGCATCACGACTTGAGCACGCATCACGACTTGAGCACGCATCACGACTCGTCGATGCCCCGACCGTCGGGGAATACATCAGTTCGACCCAGGCTGGGCTCGAGTCGGCTCACCCCCTGCGCCCACCGGCCTCAGCAGATCCCCCCGCGACGCCCCGGGTGGCGCAGGGAGTTCATCAGCAGGGAGTTCACCCGCGGCGGGCCGGCTCTTTGGCGAACGCCGGCGGCCGGGTCGGTATCGACCGAGCTGGGGTGATCCTGCGCTCGTTCGATGTCACGGCCTGCCTGCTGGTCTGCGCAGTGGTCGGGCTGTCCTGGCCGGTGACCGCCGTGTTCACGCTCGTGTTCCTGCTGCAGAACCTTTCGACGGTGCCGCGCCTGGAACTGTCGGCCTTGGACGACCTACCCGGGCTGGTGGGGCGATGGGCCGTCGCTGTCGGGGCTGCCGTCGTTGCGGACACGGTCATGGCGCAGGTTGGTCTCGGTTTGACGATTGGCCGCGACCTGCTCATGTGGGGCGCGGCGGCGAGCCTGCTGGTGCTGATCATCTTTCGGGCGGCCGCTGCTGCCGCCGTGCGACGGCTTCGGGCCACCCGTCGGCTGAGTCGGCGGACTCTCGTGGTGGGTGCGGGGGTGATCGGGTGCCAACTGGCCGCAGCCATGCACCGGCACCCGCAGTACGGCCTGCTCCCGGTGGGCTTTCTGGACGGCGACCCGTGGTCGGACCATGAGCGAACTCCGGTGCCGATTCTCGGTCGGGAAAGCCAACTCGCCGAGGCGCTGGCCGAGCATCGCATCGACGACGTCGTCGTGGCTTTCGGCGCGATGCCGGAGTCGCAGGTGGTGGAGATCATCCGGACCTGTGACCGGCACGGTGCTGAGGTGTTCATCGTGCCGCGTCTGTTCGAGTTGCATCATGTCGTGGGCGACCACATGGACAACGTCTGGGGTATGCCGCTCGTGCGGTTGCGGCGCGCGTCGCACCGGACCTTTGCGTGGGACTGCAAGCGCGTCTTCGACTATGTCGTCGCAGCGTCCGCACTGGTCGTACTCGCTCCCGTGCTGCTGCTGGCGGCACTGGCGGTGCGCCGGGAGGGCGGTCCCGGTGTGCTCTTCCGACAGGTACGTGTGGGCATCGATGGGCGCGAGTTCGAGGTCCTCAAATTCCGCACGTTGAAGCCGGCCTCCGACAGTGAAGCGCAGACCACCTGGAATATCGCGCTGGACGACCGTCTCGGTCCCGTCGGCAGATTCCTGCGGAAGTCCTCGATCGATGAGTTGCCACAACTCATAAACATCCTGCGTGGGGACATGAGCCTGGTCGGTCCCCGGCCGGAGCGTCCGCACTTCGTCCAGCAGTTCCAGGCCGCCTACCCGGGTTACACGGCGCGCCATCGGGTCCCCTCCGGACTCACCGGCTGGGCTCAGGTGCATGGCCTGCGCGGCGACACCTCGATCGAGGATCGGGCGCGGTTCGACAATTACTACATCGAGAACTGGTCGCTCTGGCTGGATCTTAAGATCATCCTGCGAACGGTCTCCGCAGTGCTGACCGGAGCGGGCGGGTGACCGCTGAGGGGGGACTGAGTGACGCAGCAGACTGAGCTCGATGTCGAGCAGATGCCGGTGGTGATCCTGTGCGGCGGGATGGGCACCCGGCTGCGCGAGGCCAGCGAGAAGCTGCCCAAACCGCTGGTCGACATCGGCGGCAAGCCGATCCTGTGGCACATTATGAAGACGTACGCCCATTTCGGTTATCGACGATTCATTCTGTGCCTGGGTTACAAGAGTCACTTGATCAAGGAATATTTCCTGGCGTACCGCGAGCATGTGGCCGACTTCACCCTCGACCTCGGCGGAGACCACGCACCGAAGTTCTTCGGGAGCGGGGTGCAGGAGAACTTCGAGGTGACCTTCGTGGAGACTGGTCTGCTGGCCGGCACCGGCGCCCGGATCCGCCGGGTCCGCCAGCACCTGGATCAACCTCATTTCCTGCTCACCTACGGTGACGGGATCGGCGACGTCGACATATCGACCCTGGTGTCCCGGCATCTGGAGAGCGGCCGGGTGGGCACGGTGACCGGAGTCCACCCGGCCAGTCGGTATGGGGAGATGCACGTCGGCGACGGTGAGGTCACCGAGTTCAACGAGAAGCCCACGCTGGCGACCGGCTGGGTTTCCGGTGGTTTTTTCGCGTTCCGGCGCGAGTTCGCGGACGACTATCTGGATGACGATCCCGACTTGCTGCTCGAGCACCGGCCGTTGCAACAACTCGCCCGCGATGGCCAACTGGGCCTGCACCGGCACGAGGGGTTCTGGATGGGGATGGATACGTTCCGCGACTGGACAGAGCTCAACCAGCGTTGGTCCAGTGGTGACGCGCCCTGGAAGGTCTGGAACGGCTGAGCCGCCCCACGACTGCAGGACCCCATTCGGTCGAACGAGGGACACTGACGTGAAGATTCTGGTCACCGGCACCGAGGGATACCTGGGCTGCCTGTTGGCGGACCGGTTGCTCACCCGCGGCGATGACGTCACCGGCGTCGACACCGGCTATTACCGCAATGGGTGGCTGTACCCCGGTGTGGCATCAGCCGCACTGACCCGACTGACGGACATCCGCCGCCTCACCGAGGAGGACCTGCGGGGCTTCGACGCCGTCGTGCACATGGCTGAACTCTCTAATGATCCGCTGGGACAGTTGGCCCCCGACGTCACCTATCGCGTCAATCACGCGGGCTCCGTACGGCTGGCGCACCTGGCCAAGCAGGCGGGCGTGCGTCGATTCGTCTACATGTCGTCCTGCTCGGTCTATGGGGTCGCCGAGGACTGGGTCGATGAGTCGTCCCCGGTGTCACCTCAGACGGCCTACGCCAACTGCAAGGTGCTGGTCGAACGGGATGTCGGTCTCCTCGCCGATGACTCGTTCTCGCCGACCTTCCTGCGCAACGCCACCGCCTACGGCGCCTCCCCACGGATGCGCTTCGACATCGTCCTGAACAACCTCGCCGGGCTCGCCTGGACCACCGGCGAGATCGCGATGACCAGTGACGGATCACCGCATCGCCCGCTGGTGCACGCCCTGGACATCGCCAAGGCCATCCGATGCGTGCTCGATGCCCCCCTGGACGTCATCCATGGTGAGGTGTTCAACGTCGGTGACAGCGCCCACAACTATCGGGTACGCGAGATCGCGCAGGCGGTGCAGGGCGCTTTCCCCGATTGCCGACTCACGTTCGGGGACTCTGGCGGTGACAACCGAAGTTATCGGGTTGATTTCACGAAGATCGCTGGGAAGCTGCCCGGTTTCAGCTGCGACTGGAATGCCGAACGGGGTGCGGAGCAATTGCGCAGCGTCTTCGCGGCGATCGACCTGGACAGCGAGACATTCACCGGTCGGGGACATGTCCGGCTGAAGCAACTGGAGCACCTGATCCGGACCAAACAGGTCGATGGCGACCTCTTCTGGAGTGTTTGATGATCATCACGGCTACGGCCATCGAAGGGGTGGCCATCGTCGACCTCGAGCAGCGTGCGGACGACCGAGGCTTCTTCGCCCGTACGTTCTGCCGTCAGGAGTTCGAGGCTGCCGGTCTGGAGCCCGCTGTCGAACAGTGCAACGTGTCCTTCAACCACCGGGCGGGCACGCTGCGGGGGATGCACTACCAGACGGAGTCGGCGCCGGAGGCCAAGCTGGTGCGCTGCACCCGAGGCGCTGTCGTGGACACCGTCGTGGACGTACGCCCTGCCTCGCCGACATTTCTGCAGCACGTCGCGGTCGAACTCAGCGCCGAGAACCGCCGGGCCATCTACATCCCGCCGCTGTTCGCCCATGGCTACCAGACGCTGGTCGATGCGACCGAGGTGGTCTATCAGGTGAGTTCCGCCTACACACCAGGGGCTGAGCGGGGCCTGCGCCACGACGACCCCGCCCTCGGGCTGGCCTGGCCGTTGCCGATCACGGTGATCAGCGACAAGGACGCCACCTGGCCGTTGATCGAGCGGGGGAGTCTGCAGTGATCCTCGTTGACGTGGCGCTGCGGCAGCGGGTCGAGCAGGGCCGGCCCATCCGGGTCGCGTTGGTGGGCGCCGGTTTCATGGGCCGCGGTTTCGTCAATCAGGTCGTCAACTCGGTGCCCGGCATGGTGATCGCCGCCATCGTCAATCGGACACCTGAGCATGCCTACCGGGCCCTGCGCGAGGCGGGTGTCGACGCGTGGCGGGACGTGGCCGACGGCGCCGGGGTGGAAGCCGCTATCCGTGCTGGAGTTCCAGCGGTGACCAGCGACGTGCAGGCGGTTTGTGCCGCCGAGTCCGTCGATGTCGTCGTCGAAGCGACCGGGCAGGTGGAGTACGGCGCCCAGGTGGTGGTAGCGGCGATCGACGCCGGCAAACACGTGGTGCTGCTCAACGCCGAGGTGGACGGCACCGTCGGGCCGCTGCTGGCCCGTCGGGCGCGAGCGGCGGGGGTGGTGTACACCGGCTGCTCCGGCGACCAGCCGGGAGTGCAACTGGATCTGGTGCGGTTCGTCCGCGGTATCGGCCTGACGCCCTTGGTGTGCGGCAACATCAAGGGGCTGCAGGATCCGTACCGTACGCCGACAACCCAGGCCGGTTTCGCCGCCCGCTGGGGACAAGACCCCCACATGGTCACGTCGTTCGCGGACGGCACCAAGATCTCATTCGAGCAGGCGATCGTCGCCAACGCGACCGGCATGACCGTGGAGCGCCGCGGCATGCGCGGTGCCGACCATGGCGGCCATGTCGATGAACTCACCGCCGCGTACGACCTCGAAGCGCTGCGCGCGGCCGGCGGCTATGTGGACTACGTCGTGGGCAGCAAGCCCGGTCCGGGCGTGTTCGTGCTGGCCAGCCACGACGATCCCCAACAGCGTCACTACCTGGAGTTGTACAAGCTGGGCACCGGGCCCCTGTACTCCTTCTACACCCCCTACCACCTGTGCCACTTCGAGGTGCCGACCTCGGTCGCTCGGGCGGTGCTTTTCGGGGACGCGACGATCGAGCCGATCGACGGACCGTTCGTCGAGGTGGTGGCGGTGGCCAAGCGGGACCTCATCGCGGGGACGGTCCTGGACGGTCTGGGCGGCTACGACACCTATGGAGTGGCGGAGGCCGAGCCGGTGCGCGAGGCCGAGGGCCTGCTGCCGATGGGGGTGGCCGCTGGCTGCCGGCTGCTGCGGGACGTGCCCAAGGATGCGGTGCTGACCTACGGCGACGTCGAACTCCCGGCGGGACGGCTGATCGACGCGTTGCGACGCGAGCAGGCCGACGTGTTCGGACGGGTAAAGTCCTCCGCGGGCTGACGGGGCTCTCTGCCCGCAGCGACGACTTGCGCTGTCTCGGGCCCCGCGGGCCCGTCCGCGGTGGCAGCGTCATCGATCTGGGCCGATGCGGTCGTGTGGGCTGCGCCCGGGTCGCCCAGCCGAACGATCGAGCGACGACGCGCGGTGCCAGCCGACGAGACCAGGAGCAAATGCCGTGGCCGTATCGCACGAGGCGCAGCGCGTGACGACTCCCTACAGCCGGGGATCGCGGGCGCAGCCGATCTGGCGGGCCGAGGTCGTGGTGATCGCCGTCGCCGTTTTGGGCGGACTGGTGCTGGGACTTCTCCTCGGGGTACTCCGGCCGACGCAGTACCGAGCAGTGGCGCTGGTCGACGCTGGGCCGGGCGCCACGGTTGCTGACTCCCTCGCGGTGGGCACCGACAGTTCCAATCGATTCGTGCAGACCGAATTGATCTTCATCGGGATCGAGGATCCGCAGATCCGGTCCGTCATCTCCGCGCGGCTGTCCATCGAGAACCCGCCGTCCGTGGTGAGCCGTCAGGTGGGCAACACCAACGTCGTCGAGCTGGCCATGGTCGGGTTCAGCCCTCAGACGGCATCGGACATGGCCAACATCGCCAGTGCGGTGTACATCCGCGATTGGAAGAATCGCGCTACGGCCGATCTGCAGCGGGGTCTGTCCGAGACGCGGGCCCGACTCGGCGAGATCAGAACGGAGTTGTCGCGCCTGCCCGAGGCCGGTGGCACCCCGACGCAGTCCGGGCAGCGCGCCGCGTTGACCGCAGAACTGACCAAACTGACCCGACAGCAGGCGGATCTGACGGTCCAGCGCAACACCATCGAGGCCGCCCAGCGGGTGGTGGCGGAGGCCGACCCGGAACTGGCGACCCGGACGTCCTCCACGGTCACGCTGCTGGCAATGGGTGGGCTGCTCGGCGGTTTGGTCGGCGTCGGCGTCGTGCTGATCCGCCGACGGTGGAACGCGATGTCGCGCGACGACTGGGCCGCATGACCCCGCCCGAACCCACCCTGTCGTTGGTCGTTTCCACCGTGGGGCGGCCGGCAGAGTTGCGACGCCTGGTCCGCTCGGTGGAGGGCGGCGCGGCTGCGGACCGAGTCGAATTGGTGGTCGTCGATCAAAGCCCGGACCAATCGTGCCTAGCCATGCTGGCAGCGCTGGACACCCCGCTGCGGTGGATCGGCACGACGTCCCAACGGGGCGCCAGCCGAGGGCGCAACGTTGGGGCGGGGCTCGCGCGGGGCGAGCTCGTGGCATTCCCCGACGACAACTGCTGGTACGCCGCCGACACCGTGTCCAGGGTGCTGTCGGCGGCGGCCGCGGCTCCTGCGGTAGCCGCCGTCTGCGGGATCCAGTTGACCGATCGCGGGGCGCCTTCGATGCTTCGCTGGAAGTCGCAACCGTGCGCGGTGACCCGCGGCAATGTGCACCGGACCGCCATTGAATCGACAATCTTCATGCGCCGCACCGTGTTCGAGCTGCTGGCCGGTTTCGACGAGAGCATCGGGGTGGGATCGGCAGGGCCGTACCAGTCGGGTGAGGCCACCGATCTGCTGCTGCGGGGGCTCGGCCGCGGCCTGGCGATCACCTACCAGCCGAGCATCGTGGTTTACCAGGAGGATCCGGGTGACGACCCCACCCCGGCCTTCGTACCGAAGCTGGCCGGGTACGGAGCGGGTTTCGGCCTGCTCTACCGCCGACACGGTCTACCCCGTACGCACCTGGGCTACGTCCTGTCCCGAAAACTCGCCGCGGCCGCCGTCCGGTATGCCCGCGGTGAGCGGATCCGTGCGTCGGCCGACCTGGCCTTTGCCCGCGGGGTGCTGCGCGGTTACCGCGGCACCCCCGACCGATGACGCCAGCGGGTCCGCCTCGGTCCGCTTCGGGACTGTGGTGGATCTCGCCAGCAGGGGCGGTAGGCCTGATCGTGCTGCCCACGCTGCTGTTGGCCCGCTCGATCAGCGACGCCACCTTCCGTGACGCATGGCGATCACCGAAGTCGCTGGACGACGCCACCGTGGTGCTGCTGATCATCGGGACGCTGGTCTTCATGGCGGCGAGCCTGGTGCCGCGGGTAGCCCTGCGGATGCCCCGTCCGACGACCTGGCCGGGGTTGAGCGATGGGCAACGAGCCCGACTGCTGCGGGTGACCTCGTGGGCCTTCTGGGCCACCATCTTCGGCTACCTGGCCATGGCGGCCGCGGGTGTCTCGCGGGGCGTCACGCCGCAGACGCTCATCGACGCGGTCGTGGCCCAGGACCTGCTCAGCAACGAGCTGAAGAAGGCATTCGCCCCCATCGCCGGGGTCACCACCTTCACCCAGTTCGGGATCGCCTTCGTGGTCCTCGCCACGGTGACCCTTCTCAGCGGCCCGGCTCCCCGGCTTCGTTCGCGCATCGTCATCGTGGTGCTGCTCGGGGGTGCCCGTTCCTTCCTGCTGAGCGAGCGGCTGGCGGTCCTGGAACTCCTGGTGCCCATGCTCGCGTTGTGGATGACGGCGCGGCTGACCCATCGGCGGCGCTGGGTCCGCTCCGGGGTCCGGGCCGCCCCGGTGATCCTGCTGCCCGCGCTGCTCGTCGTGTTCGGTGCCTTCGAATACTCCCGCAGCTGGGTCTACTACGCCGCTCGCACCGGCGGCTCGTTCTGGGACTTCGCCGTCGAACGGCTGGCCGGCTATTACGTCACGTCGTACAACAACGGATTCCTGGCCATCACCTACGACCGATTGCCCGGGCGATTGCCATTGCGGACGCTGGAGGCGCTGTGGACCGCCCCCGTCGTGGACCAGGTCGACGCATTCGGCAAACTGTCGGCGCCAGGCAGCGGTCAGCTGCTGGGCGAGGCCGTTGCGCAGTACGGGAATCCCGAGTTCAACAACCCCTGCGGAATCTGTGACCCATTCGTGGACTGGGGGATTCCCGGCGGGATGGTGTTCCTGGCGCTGGCCGGGCTGGTGCTGGGCTGGATCTACGTCGAATACTGCAAGGGAAGCGTCACCGCCCTGCTGATCTACCCGCCGCTGGTCACCGGCCTGTTCGAGTTGCCGCGGTACATGTACTGGACCCAGGGCCGGATCCTGCCGGCCCTGGCTGTTCTGGGTTTCACCGGCTGGTACCTCCATCGGGCCGGGCGTGATCCCGCGACGACCCGACCGCCAGAACGCCACGCCCTCCCAGTCGGCTGATCAGGGCAGGCCAGCGCCTGCCGTCGGGTTGAGCGTTCCCGACACGATGGCCCGCAGGTCGGCTGCCACGGCGGTCCAGTCGCGTCGGCTGGCCCACCTGCGGGCAGCGTGCCAGTGCTCGACGGGTGTTGCGTCGAGCTGTTCGACCGCGCGCCGCAGGGCCGGCGGGCTCCATTCCGTCATGGTGATCGCGTAGCCGCCGGTCGCCTCGCGCAGCGCCGGATCGGGCGAGACCACTACCGGTACGCCGCCGGCCAGCGCCTCCAGCGCCGGCAGCCCGAAACCCTCCACGTCGGAGGCCATCAGCAGGCCACGAGAACGCGACAGCAACACGTGCAGTTCCGCATCGCTGACGTGGCCGAGAACCCGTACCGAACCCGACAGCTGATGTCGATCCACCTCGGCCTGCAGGCGGGCGCGGCGCTGTGGCGAACCAGCCAGCAGGGTCACGGGCATCGGCAGTCCGCGCCGAGCTGCCGCCATGATCAGGTCGGAGCCCTTGAGGGTGTTGTGACTGGGGGCGACCAGGTACGGATCATCCGGGTCTGGCGACCAGCCGTCCGCGCCGCCATGGAACACCTCGGCCGCGGCCTGGTGCACCACCGAGGTGCGCGCCGCGACATCCGGTAGCCAACCCGCAAGGTCGTGGCGGGTCCGTTCGCTGACCGCCACCACGGCATCCGCGCGGCGCAGGGCCTGCCGGTACACGGCGGATCGGTAGATGCGCTGTCCCGGGCTGAGCGTCGCCGGCACCAGGCGGAAGAACACGTCGTGCAGGACCACCACTCGGCGGGCTGGCGACCACGTCGGCAGCTGCAGCGTTGGGGACGGGGTCAGGATGACATCGGGGCGCCACGCCCGGGTCAGCATTACCGTCGCAGCACCCACCGAGGCGATGGTCCGGACTCGCCCGCCGTGGGCCAACACGGTGGTTTCGACGCGGCTTGGCAGGTCCGCAGCCAGGGACTCCTGCGTCGTCAGGACGGCGATCTCGTCCTGCTCCGGCCACGCGCGCAGGGTTTGAGTCACGAACCGGGACACCCCCCCGGGTCCAACACCGGCGGTTTCCACCAGCATCCTCATGATGCCGCCAGCCTCGGATCGTCTTCATGCGTCAGACCGGTCGTGCCCACCCATTCTCGGATGGCGGCCCGGAAGGCACGAGAGCTGAATGTCTGGGCATGGGCCCGGATCGTGTCCCGATCCAGACCGACCGCCTCCTCGATCGCCGCCGCCCAGCGAGGTGGATCCAAGGAGTCCAGCAGGACCCCCGTGCGACCGGGGAGCACGGTGTCCCGGATACCCCCACGGCCCAGGCCGACCACCGGCAGGCCCACCGCCTGCGCTTCGACGGGGACGATCCCGAAGTCCTCGTGGGCGGCGAAGATCAAGGCAAGGGCCTCGGCCATGGCGGACCGGATCTGCTCGCGGGACGGTCGGCCACCATCCGGGCCGGTGGTGATGACCTCGACCGGAACACGGGCAGCCGCGGCGCGGCGCCGCAGCTCGGCCGCCAGGGGGCCGGTGCCGATGATCCGTACCGGGACACCGAGCTGCTCACCGGCGCTAATGGCCATGTCGTGCCGCTTGTACGGAATCAGCCGGCCCACGCTGAGCAGGTAGCCGCCGCGCCCGGAATGTCGCTCCGCAGCGAAGAACTCCGTATCGACCGGTGGCGGGATCACCACGGCGTCAGCGTTCCAGTGTCGCCGGATGCGCTCGCGGGTCTCGGTGGAGTTCGCCGCATAGGAATCGATGTGCCGGGAGGCGGCCACATCGATCCGACCCAGCGCGCGACGGGCGGGGGTCAACCAGCGGCTACTGCCGCGGCCGTCGAGTTCAGGCATCCATACGTACCGCGCCGGGGTGTGCACGTAACTGAGATACCGCGCATCGGGTGAGGAACGCAGCCGGGCCGTGTGCCCCAGGGCATGACTGCCGGCGATGACGGTGTCGTAGCGGGCGGTGCGCATGGTGCGCCAGACGACCGGAGTCGCGGCCAGGGCGATCATTTTTCGGCCGGGTCGCGGCAGCCGCCGCAGAGCCGTCTCCTGAACCGGTGGGAACCGGTCGCGGGCGTCGGGCGCGACCCACAGGGCTAGCAGATCCGAACCCGGCAGTGCCCGCAGGATCTCCAGCGTGACGGCTTCGGAACCGCCGATGGCCTCCATCCATTCGTGCAGAACAGCGATACGGCCCACCCCACCCATGCTGGCACACCGAGTGCCGCTGGGGGGCCGCCACGATCAGGCTGGGAACTCGCCAGCCAGCACGTCGCGCACCACATTGGCGACCATGCGCTGCCCCTGTTCGGGCCGCAGGCTCCGCTCGTACAACAGCCGCGCGGCATGGGTCAACCGGTCCCGTAACGCCGTGTCCGTGAGGACGTCCACGCACGCGCGGGCGAAGGATGTGGTGTTGTCGCGCAGCAGCAGGTGGACACCATCAATTGCGTCCAGACCCTCGGCGCCGCGGCTGGTGCTGACGATCGGTCGGGCGCACGCAAAGGCCTCGATGATCTTGATTCGGGTGCCGCCGCCGTAGCGGACCGGGGTGGCCACGAGGGCGGCGTCCGCGAGTTCGGCCACTGGGTCCTCGACCGCGCCGGTGATGGTCACACCGGGTAGTCCCCGCAGGTCGGTCAGCACCTGGTCGCCGCCCCGACCGACCAAGCGGACGTGCGCGTCCGACAACTGGGCGCGGACCCGGGGCAGCACACTGCGGCACAGCACCCGAGCGGCATCGGCGTTGGGCTCGTACGCATAGTTGCCCACCATCACCATCAGCATCGGGTTCGTGGGTGGCGGTAGCGGTCCGGGATCGGGATAGGTGTTCGGCACGACCGCCACCCGGGCCCGGCCAGTCAGTCGCGACTGGTCGAGGCTGCTGGCGACGACGAACGCGTCTGCAGACCCGAGCAGCGATCGTTCGATCCGTTGCCAGCCGGGCAGTTCCATCCGTCGTTGCAGACGCGTGGCGCGCTGCGGCCGGCCCGGTCCCGGCCCCATCGCCAGATAGCCACGGATCTTCTGGGACTCGACATCGTCGACATCCACGATCACCCGTGCGGCGTGCACGTCCGCGGCCAGCATCCAGGCGTGGTCCATCGAGCCGAACCACACCAGGTCGTAGGAAACACCAGGGCGGACCATGCCCTGCAACGCCGTCCGCACCGGGCGCCAATCGTGCGCGGCAATCCGCCAGGGAACCGGGTGCCGCAGCAGCGACCCGAGCGCCGGGCCACGGCGAAGGGGCGGGAGGGGCACCTCGACCACGCGATCCGCGGCCACCCCCGGCGGCAACTGGGGCTCGGCGCCGACGACGACCACATCCAAAGCCCCAGCGACGCTGGCCAGACCCCGCACGACGTTGGCGGTCCGCATCCGCTTGCCGCGGTCAGCAGGCCAGGCGGCGTCCGGCAGCGTCACCAGGATGCGCGGTCGCGGCAGGCCAGGATCAGCGGTACGGGCGGCAGGCATCCGGCCACGCTAGATGGCCCCCGGGCGCGTTGGCCTCAGGTAGCGTCAACTCGTCCCACGGCCCCCTGGGTCGCCCCCCTCGAACGGAGCGCGCGTGTCTGGCCCCCGAGCGATCGGTCGTCGGCACGCCCTGGTCGGTGGCCTCTGGGCATCGGCCAGCAACGTCGTCCCACTGTTCGGGACCACCGTTTTGTCGGTGGTCATGGCGCGCATCCTCGGACCCATCGACCTCGGCGTGCAGAGCCTGATCGCCTACGTCGAGTCGCTGCTCGGTGCGCTACTCGTCTTCGCCATGACCGGGGCGGTCATCCGGATGCTGGCCGTGGCGATCGGTGCAGGCAACGATACGGAGATCGCGCACCTGCAGCGCTGGTCGATGATTGCCAATACTGCGATGGGTGCGGTTGGGGCGGTCATCCTGGGCGGGGTCGCGTTGCTCTCGGACACCCCATTGCCCTGGGCGATCGTCTCGCTCACGGCATTGTTGAACGGCCTCGGTTGGGCCTACTCGGCCCGGTCCATCGCTGCGGACGGCTGGCAGCGGGTGGCCCAGCGGCGGCTTGTGTGGCAGAGCATCGCGCAGGGACTGGGCATCGGGGCAGTCGTCGCCGGTTTCGGCATCTCCGGTGTGTTCGCCGCGAATGCGATCGCGGCGGTCGGACTGCTGTGGACGGTCCGCCGACTTCCTCAGAAACTCGCGCCCGGCCCGTGGCGGCCGCTGCCGCGCCCGCTGTTCGTCCTGTGGGGCAAGTTCATCGTGTTCGAGGGGCTGAACCAAGTCGTCTCGAAGCGTGTCGAGTTCCTGTTCCTGGCCGCCATGTCGACGCCGGATCAGATCGCGATGTACTCGATCCCTTTCATGATCGTGTCGATGGCGGTACTGACGGTGACCTCCGTCATCGGTTCCGGGATGCCAGCCATCGCAGCCGCGGTCGGTGCTGGCGACGACCACAAGGTCACGGCCCAGGTGGGACACGCGATCCGGGTGGCCGCGGTCTTGGGCATGATGCTCACGGCGGGGCTGGTCGCCCTGGGGGGGCCGCTGGTTCTGCTGGTCTATGGCGCTGATTTCCGGCAGGCGGCAGAACTGGTGCCACTGATGTCCGTGGTCGCGTTGCTGGCTCCGATGAGCAGTTTGGGCTGGATGCTGTGGGAGGCCCGCAACCGATTGGGCCCATTGCTCGCCGCCACCGTGACCGGCGGTGCGCTGGACGTCGCCGTCGCGGTGACCTTGATCCCGCGGTACGGCGCGCAGGGCGCGGCGGTCGCGAACGTCGTCGGTCAGGGCACAGTGGCGATTCTCGTCATCGCCTACACCTGGACCCGCACCGATCGCTTTCCCCTGATGGGGCGAAGGTGGCTGTGGGCATTGGTGGTCAATGCGCTTGCTGGGCTGACCGCCTACGCCGTGGCCAATGCGCTGACCGGCTGGGTTGCCCTGCTGGCGGGGTTCGTCGCCGGCCTGGCAGTCTTCGTCGGGTTGGCGTGGCGGGCCCCGTTGCTGGAAAACGCGGACGCCGACTGGTTGCGGTCAACCGTTCCGCATCGCCTGCACGCCGTCGTGCGCGTCGTGGGCGGCCCGGTTGCCGCGTCGGGCCCGCAGGACTGAGCGGTACAGCGCGTCGTAGTCCGCCGCCATCCGCGTGTCGGTGAAGTACTCGGCGGTGCCGCGGCCGGCCGCAACCAACCGTCGCCGCGCCTCATGATCGTCGGCCAGTTGACGCAGGGCGGTGACCAACCGGTTGACGTCACCGGCCGGCACCAGCCGCCCGTTCACGCCGTCTTCGATGATCTCGTTGATGCTGCCCACATCGGCCGCGACGACTGGGACGCCGGCATGCATTGCCTCCATGATCACCAACGGCATCCCCTCCGAACGGGACGGGAGCACCAGCGTCTGGATGGAGTGCAGGAACGCGGTCACGTCGTGCACGGGGCCAATGAGCTGTACGCGGTCCGTGAGGCGACGAACTGCGATCATTCGTTCGAGCGCATCGTGCTGCGACCCGACGCCGGCAATCCGCAGGCTCGCCTGTGGCAGCCGACTCATCGCCTCGACCATGAGGTCCAGCCCCTTGTGGGGTTCCAGGCGACCCAGCGTTCCCAGGACCAGTCGATCCGTTGCCGCCGCCATGGGCGCGGGGCGCAACGGCGGGACACCATTCATGATGGTGTGGATGGTGCGGGGGCGCAGCCCGCCGAACCGCTCCACGTCGCGACTGGACTGCCAGCCGATCGACAGGCGGCGCGCCGCGAGTCGGGTCACGATCCGTTGCACGCCACGTCCGCGCCAGGTCAACCCGGGGGTCGGCAGATGGTCCACCAGGACCGTCGGGACGCCCAGCGTCCACGCCGCGACCAGTGCCGGCCGGCAGGCGGTGAAGGAGCGCAGGTTGATATGGACCACGTCGCACCCGCGCATCGCTCGACGCCACCGGGTGACCTGGTTTTCTGGCAACACGAGGCGAGCGGCGGTCGGGCGGCCCTCGGCAACGACCGTGACGACGTCCTCGTCGATCCCGGCCACCATCACGTCCACCTCGGCCGGCAGGGCGCCGACCAGGTGCCGAAGAACGGTTTCGGCTCCACCGACCTCGACGGAGTCACTCACGACTACGAGGCGATAGCTGCTTGCCGCGAACCGGGTCACATCCCAGCTGTCACTGCTGCCCAGCACGGCATCACCTCCGCCTCGTCGGTGCCTTAGACGCGCCCGGTCAGCGAGAACCCCGCCCCCATCGCCGCACTGCTGGTCAACCGAAGGTCACGCTACCGTCACCGGAGGGACATGTCCGGATGACGAACGCAGCGGAGCCGGCCGGCTGCGCCCGTCGAGAACACGTGGATTGGCCTGGCAGGGCATCACCCGCGAGGCGTCACCGGTTTTCCGTTGTAGCGCCAGGCATCGGTGCGTACGACCTCATCGCCGCCGGTCGCCAGCAGCAGCCGGTCGGGCCCGCCCAGCACCGTGAACCCCGACAGTCGAACGCCGACTTGGACGGCGCCGTCGATGGAAATGACCCCCACCTGCCGGGACGCCCCCGCTCGGGTGTCCCGGATGGTGACATTTCGGATGTCGATGTCCCGGTTCTCAGCGTCCGCCTTGTCGTTGTAGACCAGCACCGCGCCGTGGTCTACCTCGGCGCGGGTGTTGGAGTCCACCAGCGTGCCGCCGTCCACCGTGATGCGCTCGCTGCCGTAACTGTCGTAACTGCCCTCAGCGGCGATGTACAGCGCGGCACTGCTGGATCGTTCGGCGTACACGTCGGTCCAGGTGATGTCCCTCCCCCCGACGACGGCGAAGCCGCGTCCCCACGTGTTTCCGTAGAAGCGCGGGGATCGGATGTCGATGTCGTGGACTAGGCCGTCGCCATCTTTTCGGTAGGACACCACCGCAATCCCGTCGTCGCCGACATTGCGCACGACCGGACGGACCAGCGTCCCGGCAGCGGACCCGTTGGTGATGTGGATACCGTCAGCGTTCGTTCCGGATACGCGGACGTCGGACAGGATGAAATTCGTTGCCGCCGTGACGAAGACACCCGCCGCTGAGGACCCCTCGATCGAAACGTTCGACACCTGGATGCCGGCGTGATCCCGCAGCAGCAGGGTCATCTGATCCAGCCCCTCGCGACGGACGTCGGAGGCGGGCACGCGCAGCGTGAGGCCGTCCAGCCGGATGCGGTCGGCCCGCAGAGCCAATGCAGAGCGTTCCGGGTCCGTGGCCACCAAGACGGCGCGACCGGTCACCCGGGTATCCGGCGTCGCCACGGTAAGGACGTCTGAGTGCAGGTACGTGGCGCCGGAGGTCAAGGCCAGCGTGTCCCCCGGAACCAGCGCCGTCAGTGCCCGGTGCAGCGCGGCGGTGTCGTCGGTCGACCCGTCACCAACAGCGCCGAAGTCCGCCGCGGAGAGCACCCGCCCGGGACCGATGACCCCGGGCGCGGAGACAACCGGCGGCGTCGGAGAAGGGGAGCCGGCAGGATCTGCCGTCGGCGGCAGGGTCGGTTCTGCGCTCTGCGGTACAGCTGGCACGGCTACGCCTGGTGGGGCGCCCACTGGTCCGGTCGAGAGATCCGCCCGCGGCTGGGGACCCCAGCCGTACCACCGCAACAGCCCGGCGAGCGAGCCGACCAAAATTCCCACGACAGCGAGCACGATGAGCAGTAGCCGCCGGGGACGCTGCCGCCGAGCCGGACTGTTGTGCCCGGACGATGTGGTCGTGACCGGTGCGGTGATGACGCCCTCCTCAGGTCGGTATCGGGATTTGGGCGGGCTGATCGGGCGGAATCTGGCGCGTAGACCCCGAGCCGGTTGCCTAGGATGCTACGAGTCGTACGTAGTGGCGCGACCCGGTCGCCGCTGGGAAGGGGGGTGAGGGTATGTCAGCAGCACCGCTGGTAACAGTCTGTATCCCCACTCGGAACCGGGCAGACATGCTCCGCGGGTGCCTGGCCAGCGTCCAGAGTCAGACTCTGCGTGACGTGGAGATCATCGTCAGTGACAACGCATCCACGGACAACACGAGTGATGTCCTTGCAACGGTGCAGGATCCGCGCGTCCGCTACGCCCCGCTGGCGGAGAATGTTGGCCTGTTCGGGAACATCAGCCGCTGCCTGACCCTGGGGACCGGGGTGTTTCGGGTCGTGCTGCACGACGACGACCTGTTGCTTTCAGGTGCGTTGGAGCGCGCAGTGCGGTTCCTGCAGCGGAATCCGTCTGTCGGCATGCTGCACGGCTCGTTCCTGGACATCGCTGCGGACGGGCAACCCACCGGCCAGGCGATCAACTGGCCGGGGTTCGAGACGTCGACGATCATGGCCGGGCGTGATTTCATTCGCCGCTCGCTGGCCTGTGGCGGCATGGTCAATCCAGCGACGGTGATGCTGCGGAGTGCTGCTGTCGCGGACGAGGAGTTCCGCGAGGCGGATGGCCCTTGTGCGGACTTGGCTTTGTGGATGCGGATCGCCTGCCACTACGACATCGGTTTTCTGCCGGAGGCTTTGGCTGGGGCGAGGCTGCATGATGGTTCGGCCAGCGCTGGTTTTGGCACCGTTCGGGTCACCGGAGGGGAACGACGGACCACGGCGTCGTATGCCGATGCAATCCACCTGGCACACAAAAGATTTGTCGACGAACTATCCGATACCGATCCCGACCGGGTGGAGTTCGCGCACGTCGTCGAGGCCTTCGATCGGAAACTCCGGCAGACTTTGCTGTTCCAACGGTGGGTGCCCGATGCCGTGTGGAAGCGCGGGAAGTCCATGGCGCGGGTCGTCCTCGGCAGCGGATTGTATGAACGGCTGGCACTACGTTCGGGTCGGTTGTCGGTGGCGCTGTCCGAACCGGTTGCGTGTGAACGAGAACCCGCCTCCGGGGTCGCGCCGGGAACGCCGCACGCCTGACGCGCCAGCAGTCACGACCGTCGCCGGATGAGCTCGGCGAGCGCGCGGGCAAACCCGTCGGCATCGAACTCCGCCGCGCGTTGCGGTCCACCGGCGGCCCGGTCGCGCAATTCGTCAGGGTCCTCCAAATGCTGCGTGATGGCCGCTGCCAGCGCATCGATGTCGTCGACGGGAACCAGCTTGCCCAGACGCCCCTCCAGAAGCACGTCCCGAGGGCCGAACTGACAGTCTGTGGAGACCACCGGGGTGCCGTGCGCCAGGGCTTCGAGCAGCGCCAGGCTCCCGTTCGCCTCGCTGCGCGAGGACAGCACGAACAGGTTTGCCGCGGCGACGTGCGGGTGTGGATTGGCGACGTGCCCGGCCAGGAGTACGGAGGACTCGACGCCGAGTTCTACGGTCAACTGGCGCAGTTCCGCCTCCAGCGGGCCGCCGCCGAGGATCATCAGGCGGTGCGGCAGGCGCTGCACGGCACGTGCATGCGCCCGGATGAGGGTGTCGAATCCCTTGATTGGATCCAGCCGACCGACGGTTGCCACGTACGGCGGTGCGGGCAACGGCGGATGGGGTTGCGCCGTGGCCTCGATACGGAGCCTGCCGAGATCGACTCCGACAAACCCCACCCCGGTCGCCTCGGCCGGAGCGCCGAGGGCGACAACATCGTCGCGTACGCCTGCGGAGGTGCACAGGACGAACCGCGCCTGCTGAACGATCCAGGCGTTGGCGGCACGCCACCGAGGCGAAACCTGGCGTGCCAGGGTCTTGCTCAGGTGACTGTGCACGATGACGCCCAGCGGTCGCGCGGCTGACCGCGCGACCAGGTACGACAAGGTCAGCCCATGACCGACCTCGTCACCTGAGACCACCAGGTCGCATGCTTTTGCCAGCTTTCGCAGTCGCCACACAATCACCGGCACATCCCGACGGCGGAAGGGCCGTGGGCTGGCGTACAAACCCGTCACAGCACCATCGGCCGGCCCCCTCCCCGCTGCGGTCATCGTCTCGACATAGGCCAGCCGGACCTGGAAGCCTTCTCGGCGAAGTCCGGCGACCAGCTGCCAATTCACCCGGCGGCCACCGGTGTCGTAATCGTTGAACATGACCATGAGGACGCGAGTCCGCACTCGTGGGGGCCGACCAGCACCGTTCCGCTGCATTCGGCCCACCTGGCCACCCCCTCGACGTCGACCCACGAACCCGGACGAGCCCGGCTCCTGGATGGGCGATGCCCGGGTCTGCGCCCAGCCGACCCTCGTGCACGAGCCTAGGTGGTCGACGCCGCGCCAGCGGTGAGACCGGTGCCGGCGTGGGTCTGCCACACTCGTCGAATGGGCAGCCGCGCCGCCGACGTCCAGTTCCTGCTGCCAGCTGAGCCCACCAGTCTTCTATTGATCCAGCAGTCGGCTGTGCGTGCGGCCGCCCTCGCCGAGGGCGGTGTGCAGGTGTACACACCGGGCCGTGCACCGGGCGGATCGTTCAGCGCCGTGCTCACCTCCAGCGGTGCCCTCGGATTGGCCTTGGCCTACGAGACCAGCGCCATGCTCATCGAGGGCAGGCTGTCGGCCGCCTGGCGCAGCCGATTGGCGGGCGCGGGCTGGACGTTGCGGTCCTATTTGCGGGTGGGGCCCGCGGACACGCCGACCGCGTTTCTGCCAGCGAACCGCAGCGGCCGGTTGCTCGCGGCGCCCCTGGAGCCATGGCGAGGGTGGACCACCGTCGCCGGACTGCGTAGCGGTCTGCGACGTGTAGCGCTGCGAGCGCCGGTTGGCGAGGCCATCGCCAACGTGACTGTGGGAACCCGGGGACCGCGCCCACCCGGGCTGGTCGAACGATCCGCGCGGCACCTGGGTTGGGCCGGGCCGGTGACCTGGTGGTGGGACCTTGGCCGCGGACATCACGAACGCCGGGTGGCGTTGTTCTTGTCGCCCGCGGGGTGCCGTTCGGCGCGCTGGGTGGTCAAGATCGACCGCGGCGGTGAACGAGACCGATCCGCCCAGGAGCGCGCGGTTCTTGCGGCACTGCGTACGCGGGCACCGGAACTGGCCGCCCGGGCACCCCGGGGGCGGGGGGCGGTCTCGTGGGCAGGGTCGGTGGGGAGTATCGAGGACGCCGTCCCCGGGCGGCTGTTGGAACGACTGGCTCACGAGCGTCCGGCGGCGGCCCTCGCGACGGGTGCGCAGGTGTTGGCGTGGGCGTGCCGGCTCATCGCGGCGACGGCAGTCTCACCGCGCAGCCCAGCAGCGACGGATGCATCGCGCGCCGAGGACGCCAGCGCCGACGCCGACCGAACGGGTGCCGCGCTGGCTGCCCAGCTGGCGCGTGCCCAGGTCTGTGTGACGCACGGAGATCTCTGCACCGGCAATGTGCTGGTAGATCGCGGATCCTTCGGTGTCATCGACTGGGAGCACGGCGCGGCGTACGGGGTCCCGGTATGGGACGTCGCGGCTCTGGTCAGTGATCTGCTGCTCCAGTCGTCAGGCCCGCATGTGGACGCCGACCGGGTCCGGTGGATCGCCCGACTGTGGGCCGGCGAATTGCCCGAATCCGCGTGGGCCTTCCGTTGGTTCGATGCGGCCGCGAAGGCATCGGGCATGACGACGCGGCAGGCGGCGGCAGCCGTCACCCTCGGCTGGTGGCGCCGGTCGGGCTGGCGGGATCCGACCTCCGGCTGCGTCGTCGGTGACTACCAAGCGCTGGTCGCGGACGCGTGGCGCAGCCATCCGAAACTCGGCCTGGAGTGGACCGGGCCAGCACCGTGACGTCGGGAGTCTCGCTCCGACGGCTTCATGATCGACTCTGAACCTAGACCTGGCACAGCGGTTATCGGATGCCGCACGTGCTGACTTGAGGTGCGGGGTCGCATTGTCGGCCTTGTCACAACGGGCTCAAATGGTCATGGTGCGGTTCCGATGTATCACCCATGCGTACACGACTTCTCCTTGCCGCACTGCCCGCCGCGGGCGCTCTCTTGGTGGCGGTTCTGCCCTTCGGGGCCGGAACCGCGGAAGCCGCCAACAACACCCGTTCCGTGCTGCTGAAACCCTCGGTGGTCACGGCATCCTCGGAGAACAGGGGTACCGGTCAATTGGCCGTGAAGGCCGTCGACGGGTCCTCGGCCGGGTATCCCGGGGACTACTCGCGCGAATGGGCCACTGTCAATGGCCGGGCCAAATCTTGGCTGCGACTGTCGTGGCCGAACCCGATTGTGGTCTCCAAGATTGTGATCAATGATCGGCCGAACTCGTCCGACCGGATCACGAAGTCGTCCGTGTACTTCTCCGACGGCAGTCGCATGACGACGGGTTCGCTGTCGAACAACGGTGCGGCGAAGACACTGATCGTCCCGCAGAAGACAACCTCGTCCCTGCTCTTCTCCGTCGATGCCGTGTCCGCCTCTACGAGCAACGTCGGTCTCGCCGAGATCCAGGTATTCGGTCGGGTGGCAATGAACACCGTGCCCCCGGCCCCCGCTCCGATCCCCACGCCTACCGCTACCCCGACGCCGACCCCAACGGTCACCCCCGCACCGACACCAACCCCGACTCCGGTTCCCACTGCAGGCACCTCCGTGCTGAGTTTCGGAGCGGTCGGGGACGGCACAACCGATGACACCGCGGCACTGCAGCAGGCCCTGGCGGCCCTAAGAGCTGGCGACGTTCTGATCGTCCCGGCCGAGAAGACCTTCCGCCACACCGACGTGCTAACCGTCCGGACGAACGGGGTTCGCATCACCGGCGGCGGAACCCTGCTGGCCACGAACGAGGCACGTTCCGCCTTTACCGTGGATGCCGACGATGTCACCGTGGATCATCTGACCTTCAGGGCCGTCACTACTCACCGTGGTGAGCGGTTCGAGGAGATGAAGGTGCGTCTTGCCCCCCGCTCGGGAACAGTTTTGGACAGCGTTGCGGTGGATGGTGCAGCTGCGGCCGGCATCTACGTCGGCGGCGCGACTGGTTTCACCTTGACCGATGTCAGCGTGGCGAACACCCGCGCGGATGCGATCCACCTGACTGGCGGTTCGACGGGCGGCACGATCGTCCGTCCGGTTATCCGCAACGCGGGCGATGACGGCATCGCCGTGGTGTCGTACGCGCGCGATGGCCGGATCACCAGTGACATCTCCGTCACGTCACCAAGGTTCTATGGCCAGATCCACGGCCGCGGATTCTCCGTCGTCGGCGGAGCGGACATCGTGTTCTCTGATGTCTACGCCGAGCGGTCCTCTGCAGCCGCGATCTACATCGCCAGTGAGAGCAGCTATGACACCTTCGGTGTTGCTCGGGTGACGGTCGACGGGGGCACGCTCACCGGCTCCAACCAGGGCAAGGAAGATCATGGAGCTGTGATCATCTACGACTCCACCAGTCGGGCGATCACCGATGTGACCATCAAGAATCTGACGATTGTCGACACCCGTGACAGTGCCACCGACAACGTGCGATTCATCGCCGACGGTGCCAACCACACATCGCGCGTCAGCCTGGTGAATGTGGCGATCACCGGGGGACCTCGGTCCGCGTTCGGCGGGAACGGGCCGAGTTCGGTGATCAACCGCACCGGATGGACCCAGAACGGCACCTCGCTCACGGACTGGCGGAACTGGAGCTGAGACGTCCGCTGACCACGACCGGGTCAGCACCCAGCACCCATCAACCGGCGGCGAGGGCCAGCAGGGCACCGGCCGTGGCGACTTCGCAGACGGCACCGAGCACGTCCCCGGTGACACCCCCAAACCGGCGTACGCACCGCCGCAGCAGCACGAAGGCGACGGCGAGCCCGACCAGGACGGCCAGCGGGGCAAAGAACAACTGGCGCCGGGTCTCGTCGTCGTCCAGTAGCACCAAAGCGCCGGCCAGACCGAGAACGGCCAGCGTCCAGGCGAACGCAATCAGCCGCGGGACGACCCCGGCCACGGCCGCCCCGAGCCCGCCGGGCCGGGCCGCGGGGATGCCTCGCAGGCATGCCCACACGATCGCCAGTCGACCGGTCACCACCGCCGTCACGACGCCGAGCGACCCGTGGTGGGCCGACATCACGGTGGCCAGGGCGGCCACCTGGACCAGCAGCGTCAGCATCAGCGTCGCGGCGCCCAGCGCGCCCACGTCGCCCCGCCGCATCACCTCGAGGGCTTCGTCGGCCGGCCGGCCGCTGGCCAGGCCGTCCGCGGTGTCCGCTAGGCCGTCCAGGTGCAGGCCGCGGGTGAGCAGCGCTAGGACTGAGATGGTGAGCGCTGCCGCAAGCACGTTGGCCGTGGTGATGCGGGGCTGGGAACCGCTGAGATGGGCCAGGGAGTCCGGCCCCGATGCCACGTAGCGGACCGCCAGACCGGCCATGGCTGCGATCACGGCGAGCGCGGCGCCGACCACCGGGGCGAGCAGGATGGCCGTGCGCGCGACGCCGCGATCGACCCGGCTCGGCGGCCGGACCCGCAGCACGGTGAAGGTGCCCACCGCCAGCCGTACGCCGTCGAGGAATCCGCCGGGTGATCCGGTTGCCGCTTGCTCGGTCACGTACCCGTACCGCCTACGTCGCCCGCCGGGCCGCTGACTCCGGCCGCGGCGAAGGTCGCCATGTCGGACAGGACCGCGCCGGCGGCGGACAGCAACGGCAGGGCGAGCAGCGCGCCGGTGCCCTCGCCCAGCCGCATGCCCAGGTCCAGCAGCGGCTCCAGGCCCAGGTGCTCCAGAGCCAGCGAGTGGCACGGTTCGGTGGACCGATGTCCGGCCACCCACCACTCGCGGGACCGGAACGCGATCTGGTGCGCGACGACGGCCGCCGCGCCGGACACCACCCCGTCCAGGATCACCGGGGTACGCCGGACTGCGGCCTGGACCAGGAACCCGGTCATCGCCGCGATATCCGCGCCGCCCACTCGGGCCAGCAGCGCGAGCGGATCGCTGGCCACCGGCCGGCCGCGGTGCATGGCATCCCGTACGGCCGCGCACTTGCGCATCCAGCCGGCGTCGTCGATGCCCGTGCCGCGCCCGACGACACTGGCCGCGTCGCTGCCGGTGAGCAGGCCGACCAGGGTCGCCGCCGGCGTGGTGTTGCCGATGCCCATGTCACCGGGGATCAGCAGGTCCGCGCCGGCGTCGACCTCCTCGTCGGCGATCGAGCGGCCCGCTTCGAAGGCCGCGCTCGCCTCATCCTGGGTGAGGGCGTCGGCCCGGTCGATGGAGCCGCTGGCCCGCCGTACCTTCCAGCGGGTGACCTCGGCAGGAACGTCGATGCCCAGGTCCGCATACACCGCGTCCACGGCCATGTCGACGACCCGGACCCCGGCTCCCACCTGCGCCGCCAGCACGTTCACCGCGGCGCCGCCGGCTAGGAAGTTGGCCACCATTTGCGCGGTCACCTCGGGGGGGTACGCGGAGGTGCCGGCCGTACGGGCAACGCCGTGGTCACCAGCGAAGATCACAACACGGGGTCGGGTCAACGGCCGCGGCGGGCATGCCCCCTGGACCGACGACAGCCATACCGCCAACTGCTCAAGGCGGCCGAGGGACCCCGCCGGCTTGGTCAAAGTGTCCTGCCGGCGCGCGGCCTGCTCGGCGTAGTCGGCCGCCGGCACACCCACCAGGGAGGCGATGGCATCGAGGTCGTCCATGCTGATCTTCTCTTCCGGTGAGTGTGTCGGGATCTGGTGCGGGAGCACGACGGGTCGTGTTCTGTCGCGGGCTGTCCGGTGGGCCTGTCGCTACGGGCCCGCATGGGGCAGGTCGGGTCCGGCCGCCGCCGCGGTCAGTGGCAGCACCCGGCCGGCGACGACGAGGTCGACGCTGTCGCACACCGCCGCGACCGCGGCGTTGAGCCGGCCCAACGCGTCGCGGAACACCCGGCCGGCGGGGCGCTCGGGCACCAGCCCCCAGCCGACCTCGTTGCTCACCAGCACCACCTGGGCGCGGGTGTCCCGCACGGCCTCGACGAGCTCCGGGACGTCGTCGGCCAGGACAGCGGTCACCAGGGTGGGGTCGTCCCACCAGGTGCCGCGGGCGTCCAGGTGTGCGGTCAGCCACAGGGTCAGGCAGTCCACCAGTACGGCCCGCTTCCCGGTTGCCCGCCGGAGCACGCCGGCCACGTCGAGAGTCTGCGTGGTCGTCCAGCCGGTCGGTCGCCGGGCGACGTGCGCCTGGACCCGGGCCTGCCATTCGGGATCGTCGTTACGGGGAGCTGCGGTGGCGACATACAGGACATCGGAGGCGGCAGCCAGCCGCCGCTCGGCCTCGCTCGACTTACCGCTGCGGGCACCACCCAGGATCAGTGCCCGGTGCGGCACCGCGGCCGGCCGGCTACTGGCTCGCCGACCACCGCGAGTGTCCAGGATGTCGAGGTCGTCGACCAGCCGGACACCCCACCCGGCCAGCCGACGGTGCAGATCCGGCGGGTTGTGATGGCTGAGGTGGATGGGCGCGATCTGGGTGGTGGCGGTGACCGCTCGGGTTTCGCGCAGCCGGGCGAGGACCGCGGCGAATCCCGGCAGGTCCAGGTGCCCAGTGCCATGCCCGGTGGTGTCCCCGAAGGTCTCCTCCAGCAGCACGACGTCATAGCGCGCGACGCCGGCGAGCGCAGCCCACGTGTCCGCGGGCAGCGGTCCGGTGTCGGTCGCGTACAAGAGGCGGCCGCGATCCGGGCCGGTGATGTCGTACAGCAGGGCCGTGCCGTCGTCGATTGCCCCAGACCGGCTGGAGTGGGCCGCGGCCAGCGCCTGCACGGCGTACTCCCCGCGCGGGGTCGGCAGGACCCTGCGCTCCCCGGCGGTCAGTGTCTCGAAGGTGACCGCGTCGTCTGGGCCGACCCAATCACGACACGGCTCGACCGCCGCGGCAGGCCCCCAGACGGTGAGGCGCTCTCGGGGCTGCGCCCAGGCCCGCCACAGCAGGAAGGCCGGGGCGGTGTGGTCGGGGTGGCCGTGGGTGAGCAGCACGTGCCGTACCCCGTCCAGGGCTCGCCCGGCGCGGGTGGCGGCACCCGGGGTCTGCGGGCCGCAGTCGAGCAGCACGGTGTCATCCAGCAGTGCCGCGCTCTGCCCGCGGGTGAGTCCAGCGGTACGCAGAGCCGTACAGGAGGCGCAGCGGCAGAACGGGTTCGGCCACCCGTCGGCCGACCCGGTACCCAGCAGCAGGATCTCCATCTACGGGGGAGTCTGCTCGAACACCACGCGCGCGTCGAAGGCCGCTCGCCGGGCGGCCCGCCGCAGAGCCAGCAGGACAGGGCGACCGGCCACCAGGATCAGCGTCGCCGTCAGCAGGGCACGCGGCAGGTCGTAACCGAGCGAGGTGGTGAGGTTGAAGGTGAACCACCGGCCCAGGTTCTCGGTCACGGCGCCGCCGGGCAGATAGGCGATCTGCGAGGCCATCCCGGTGGTGAAGGGCCAAAACCACAAGTTCAGGAGCCAGCCGTACAGGACCGCCGCCACCGCTCCGAAGGCCGCACACAGCAGCAGCTCGTGGCGGCCGCGGGCACGGGGGAGTAGGCCCGCGCCCAGCCCGACCCAGCCGGCCGCCAGGGCCTGGAACGGCAGCCACGGCCCCACTCCTGCAGTGATCAGCGCTGAGGCGAACATGGACACCGACCCGAGCGCGAAGCCAAAACCGGGTCCCAGGGCGCGGCCCCCCAGCACGATCACGACCCAGACCGGCTCCAGACCCGCGGTCCCCGCGCCAAGCGGGCGCAGACCCGCAATCACAGCACTCAGGACGCCCAGCAGAGCCACCGCCTTGGCGTCCAGGGCACCGTCGGCGAGTTGCGCCAGCAGCACCGCCAGGACCAGCGGCAGCAGCGCCGCGAACAGCCACGGGGCGTCACCCGAGTGCGCGACGGCAGTGGAGCCAGGTTCGGCGACGAACGGCCACACGAAGGCGACCATCCCTACGAAGGTCACCGCGGCCAGTGCGAGCAGCGACCGCGGCCGGAGCCGGACCGCACTCGGGCGGGGCGTGCGGCGGTGGGACGTCCGCGTGGGAGCCGACATTGCCGGACCAGCAGGCGCGGGGGCCTGCGCGGGGCTCGCGGGAAGCTGCGGCGCGGCGCTCACCCGGCCGCCCACCAGGACGGCCGCGTGGGATCCGCAGCAGGCTCGTTACCCGGCGCCTGGAGGCTGGTCGTGACGGACTCCTGCAGCGCCGCGGCCACGTCGGCGACCGTCAGCCACGCGGCGGGTGCCAGCACCTTGGCCACCTGCGGGGCGAACATCGGCGAGGACACGACAACGTCGGCGGTGGGACCGTCCGCGACCACCTCGCCCTCGGCCAGCACGATCACTCGGGTCGCAACCTCCGCGACCAGTTCCACGTCGTGGGTGGCCAGGACCACGGCATGACCGGCATCCGCCAGCCGGCGCAGCGCGGTGACCAGTCGCGCCTTGGCGGTGTAGTCCAGGCCACGGGTCGGCTCGTCCAGCAGCAGCAGCGGCGGTTCGCCGGCGAGTACCACGGCCAGCGCCAGCGACAGCCGCTGCCCCTCCGACAGATCCCGCGGGTGGGTGCCGTCCTCCACGTCGGGGGCCAGCAGGGCCAGCAGTGCCCGGGTCGAGCCGGCGGGAACGCCGGCGTCGGCGTCGGCGTGGCGGCACTCGTCGGCCACCCGGTCCGCGTACAGCAGATCGGCGGGATCCTGCGGTACGAGGCCCACCCGGCGTACGAGTCCCGTACCGCGCAGCTCGGCCGGGTCATCCGAGCGAGTCGCCACGACCCGCGAGCCGCGCCGGGACCGGAACGGCCGGCGGCGGGCTTCGCGCACTGCCTCCTCCGTTGTCCCGACCGGCCTGTCGCCGGCGGTGGTGGGTGGAGCCAACCGGACCGTGCCGGCGTCCGGGCGGCGCAGTCCGACCAGCGCAGCGAGCAGCGTGGACTTGCCTGCCCCGTTGCGCCCCATCAGCGCGGTCACCTCCCCGGCCCGGACGGCAACGTCGACGCCGCGTAGGGCAACGACCGAGCCGTAGCGCACGACGAGTCCACAGACCTCGGCGACCGGCGCCGCGGCGCTGGGCGCCACGATGCGCAGCGGCGGCCGGTGCCCGTCCAGCCGGCGTCGCAGCTCGCCGGCCTGCCGACGGGCATCGCGTACCGATAGGGGCAGCGGCTCCCAGCCCGCCGCCCGGCCCAACTGCACCACTGGCGGTGCCACCGGAGCGATGGCCATCACCTGGGCTGGGGACCCGACGATCAGCGGTTGGCCGTGGCCGGGGACCACGATCATCCGGTCGGCATACTGCACCACGCGTTCCAGCCGGTGCTCGGCCAGCAGCACGGTCATCCCCAGGTCGTGCACCAGGCGTTGCACGGCGGCCAGCACCTCCTCGGCGGCACCGGGGTCCAGCGCCGAGGTGGGCTCGTCCAGGACGAGCACCCGGGGGTGGGTGGTGAGCACCGAGGCGATGGCGACGCGCTGCATCTGTCCGCCGGACAGGGTGCTCAGGGCACGCTCGCGCAGATCGGCCAGGCCCAGCAGGTCCATCGTCTCCTCGACCCGACGCCGCATCACCGGCTCCGGAAGTCCCAGAGACTCCATGGCGTACGCCAACTCGTCCTCGACCACGTCAGTGACGAAACCGCTGCGCGGGTCCTGCGGGACGACTCCCACCAGGTCGGCCATGTCCCGCGGGGGATGCCCGGCCGTGTCGCGGCCCGCGACCGTGACCCGGCCCCGCAGGGTCCCGCCACTGAAGTGCGGGACCAGGCCGTTGACCGCGCGCAGCAGGGTCGACTTGCCGGTGCCGGTACGGCCGACGACCAGGCACAACTCGCCCTCCGGTACGTGCAGGTTCACATCGGCCAGCACCGGTTCGACGCAGCCGTCGTACGTGACACTGACACCGTCGAAACGGATCACGCCGCCACCTCCACCGGACGTGCCGGCCGGGGCGGTACGGCGGCGGTCGCGGACCTCGGTATCGGGGGAGCGATGACTGCCGGCAGCAGGCCCAGCAGGATGCCCAGGACTGCCGGTGCCGGCAGTTGTGGCCACGTCGGCGGAAACACTTGCGCCGTCAGGCCGTCCAGGCCCAGGCCCGCTGTGACGAGGACCCCTGCGGCAGCCATGACGCCGCAGCCCGCGACGAGCCACTCCGGTGCCCGCCACGGATCGGGTCGGTAGCGGCTGCGGATGGACCGGCGCCCGGCCAAGCCGAGGCCCAGGACGGCGGCGAACGCGCCGGCCAGCAGCATCGGCAGCCCGAGCAGCGCCGGCGCGGAGGCGTCCAGCAGGCCGTACACGCCCAGGCACACTCCCAGGACCCCGCCGAGCAGCAGGCCGGCCGAGATCTGGCGGGTCGCGCGGCTCAGGTCGGCCGTCCGCCCGTAACCGCGTGAGTCCATCGCGGCGGCCAGCACGACGGCCCGGTCCAGGGCTCCTTCGAAGACCGGCATCGCCGCGCCCGCGATGCCCCGGACCCCCCGGGTGGGCCGGCCCCGCAGCCGCCGCGCGGTTCGGACCCGGCCGATGTCCGTGACCAACTGCGGGGCGAAGGTCAGAGCTACGACGACGGCCACCCCGACCTCGTACAGCGCGGCCGGCAGGGACCGCAGCAGCCGACTGGGGCTGGCCAGCGAATTGGCCGCACCGATACACGCCAGCATCGTCGCCAGCCGCAACCCGTCGTAGACCGCGAACAGGATCGACTCCACCGTCACGTCTCCGCCGAGCCGGACCCCGGCCAGCCAGCCGGGCAGCGGCACCTGCGGCAGCGAGAGCACCACCGTGGTGCCCATCGGCGCGCCGAGCAGCACCTGCAGGACCACCCGGATCGCGACCACGAACAGGCCCAACTTGAGAAAGAAGATGTACGACCGGGCCCACGGCGCATCGGGTCGCCGGGCGCCGACGACGACCCCGGCCACCACGATGATCAGCAGCAGCAGCAACGGGTTCGTGGTGCGACTCGCGGCCGTGGACAGCCCGATGGCCCACAGCCACCACGCCCCCGGATGCAGCCAGCGGGGCAGCGCGCCGGCGCCGCTGACTTCATCCGCAGGTCCGGCAGCGGACGCCGCCGCAGTCACCGTGGCTCCCGACGGCTGTTCAGGTAGTACGCGAGCGCCCCCAGCAGCAGGATGCCACCGCCGAGCAGGAGGGCCGGCCCGGCCGCCCCGCCCCCGGAGTCGTTCGGCTGGCTGGCCGCGGTGTTCAACGAGACCGTCGGCTCGGGCTTGGCATCCGTCTGGGTCGGGCTCAGTGCTGATGCTGCCGCTGATGCCGATGCTGATGCCGATGCTGCCGCCGATGCCGATGCTGCTCCCGATGCCGAGGGTCCCGCCGGGCCCGATATCGGCGGGGTGGTGCCCGCGGTTGTGGCCGGGGCGGGCGTCGGCGGTTGGGATCGGGTGGCTGGCACGCTGGTGGTGGGGGATGTCGTCGCGGTCCCCCCGCCGGGGACCCCCGTACCCGCTGCTGACCCAGAGGCGGTGAGTTCGCCCGGAATGCTGGCCTTCGGGGCATCTGGGACGGGCTCAGGCGGGACGCTGGGTCGAGATGTCGCGGTGGTACGGGTCGCGGTCGGGCGAGCGGTCGGCCGAGCTGGGGGCGAGGTGGCGGGTCGGTTCGGGGTCGCAGCCGCAGTTGGGTCGGACACGACCACGGCGCACTCACCGCGCGGAAACCCGTCGACCGCGCAGATGAGGCCGTTCTCGACCCGGGCGGACCCGGCTGCGGTCAGCACCTGGAACCCGGTTGCCGCGGTCGGGACGACGACACACACCCCGCGGGCGCTCGGCGCTGACTGTCCCGGCGGGGCATCCGCAGCGGTGCCGTAGTCCACGACCAACGCCACCCGCTTCTTGCCAGCTGCGGGTTGCGTGCTCTGACACAGACTCGAGAACGCCTGTCCCGCAATCGTTCGCGGCTTGCTCCCAGAACCCGACGTACCGGCCGAGACGGCAAACCGCCAACCCTCCACGGTGCCGTCGGCCGGGATGCGGAACGCCGGCCCGGACTGGGCGAAGACCCAACCGCCGGCGGAATCGACGGTCCAGTACGTCCAGTACCGGTAGGCGGACGCCTGTGCGGTCCCCGCCGCGACCCAGCCGCTGACCAGGAGTACGACGAGCGCCAGCACAAGGTGGGGCCAGGCGCGTGGGTCTGACGGGCCGCCGCAACCACAGCGGCGACCCGGTGACCCGGATTGGCGCCCGTTCCGCGAGGTCGGCTGTGGCGAAATCGCCGAGTCGCAGCGAGCACCGAACTGTGGCGTCACGGCGTGCGCGTCGCCAACAGCCGCCCAGGCAGGTCGGCGCCACCGAACCGACGCGGGTTCAGGTCGGCGCCGGTCGCCACCAGGGTGAGCGTGGCCAGTGCCGCCGGACGATCCTCGGCCGTCCCGCGTACGTAGCTGTCGACGTTGCGGCTGAGTACGTACCGCGCGCGCAGGGCGGCCGGAGTCTGCACACCCGCGCTCGCCAGCCCCAGGACCGCCCACGCGGTGGTATTCCAGTCCGCGCCGGTGCCGTAGGCCGAGGCCAGGACGCCGTTGCCCGCCGCGAGCCGGGCGTCGAGGTAGTGCGCCGATGCGCGGACCGGATTGACATAGCCGGTGGGGCGGCCACCCTGGCAGGACATCCCCCCAGGCGCCGGGACCGTCGACCGGGTCGCCAGCCCGAAGGACATCCCGGCCAGGCCCTGGGCGGCGGCATAGTCGTTGGCCACCAACGGGTTCGTCGCCTGGAAGGCCAGTGCGCCCCAGGTGGTCGTCGCCCCGGTGCAGCGGATCTGCACCTGTTGGAGGAAGTCGACGCCGTTACGACCACCGTTGCGCAGCCAGGTGCGGGGCAGATTCGCGGCGGGCATCGCGGTGAGGACCAGGCCGGTGGAGTTGGCGTCCGAGGCCGAACCGGCGAGGTAGCCGAAACCACCGTCGGGGTTCTGCGCTCGCTGCAGCCAGCCGATCGCACGATGGGCCGCAACTCGCTGCCCCACGGCGCGCAGGGCGATGACCGCCAGGGCGGTTGAGTTCGCATCCTCGCCGGTGAAAGCCTTCAGATCCGTTGTGGCACAAGGCTTACCCAGGTCGGCCCGATAGGCCTGGAAACCGCCGTCCGGACACTGCTGGCGGAGCAGCCAGGTGATCGAGGATGCCGGGACGCTCACCCCCGCGCGTCGCAGAGCGACGATCGACAGTGCCTGCCGGTACACCCCGTCGAAGGTCGGATCGGCACTGCCAAACAGGCCCGTGTTGCTGGTGACGGCTGCCGGGATGCTGATGGCAGTGCCACCATGCGATGCGGCCATGGCGCCCGGAACCAGACCGGCAAGTAGCCCGACCGTCAGGCCGCCAGCCAGTGCCGTACGGAATAGCCGGGAACTCGTTCTCGGTGACATGCAACGACCTCTCTGGCGCAACAGATACGTCGCGATCGAGAGGGCGAGGGCTCGGGCGGGGAACCGCCCGGGCTCCGCCCCGCAGACCTCGGCGGTGGAGCCGCTCGCGCCAGCCAGGTGCTCCGGCTCACCGATCCGGCCAAGGCCGCTGGGCCAAGGACAAGAATGCGGTTCACGGTTGCGGGTCAGCGCCGGTTTTGCACCGGCTTCCCCTGGATGTCAGGCGCGTGTGGACTTGTGCGACCCCGGTGGGGCCGGGGGCAGCGTTCCACGCGCACCCGATGGTCGTCAAAGCAGGTGCCCCGGCACAGTGCGAAGCGGCAGCGACCTATCGACCCCGTACGTTCTCCCGCGAAGCACGGTGCTCCCGCGCCGCGCACAAGAGCCACCACGATGCCAAGGAGTCTGCGATGGACATGGCCGCCGAGGGTTCGGCTTCTGGGTCGCCGAGTTGGCACTGGCAGTTCAGCACCGACGCTGGCAGTGATCCCGGCTCCGGCGGTGGTCCCGGCCTCGGCGGTGGTCCCGGCTCCGGCAGTGATCCCGGCTCCGGCAGTGATCCCGGCCCCGGCATTGCCGGGGCGCCGGCGGAAGGGTTCCCGACACAGGCCGACGCGGAGAGCTGGGTCGGTGAGGCGTGGCCGGATCTGCTGGCCGCCGGCGTCGACGCGGTGACGCTGCGCGAGGGGGACCGGGTGGTGTACGGGCCGATGAGCCTGCACCCGCCGCAGGGGTCGACGCCGCCAGTCGCCGGCGAGCCGCCGACCGGCAGGCCGCCGGTCTGATTTCCCGGCCGTCCGTCCGGCGCCTGAGTCAGGCCCGGGGTGAGGGTGACCGGGTCTTGGCCGGATCCCGCTCGACCACGTCTCCCAGCGCGGCATCGATTGCAGCCAGCACGTCCGCACCGAGGCGGTGACCGCTGGCGCCGGCGTTGTCGGCCACCTGCTCGGGTCGGGTCGCGCCAACGATGGCCGCGGAGACGTTGTCGTTGGCCAAAACCCACGCGACCGCCAATTGGGCCATGCTCAGCCCACAGTCGGCGGCGATCGGGCCCAGCTTCTGGACCCGCTCCAGCACGTCTTCGCGCAGCCACGACTGGATGAACGAGCCGCCCTGCGCGTCAGTCGCCCGGGACCCCTCCGGCGGCGCGTTGCCGGGCAGGTATTTCCCAGTCAGCACACCCTGCGCGATCGGGGACCACACAACCTGGCCCAGGCCGAGTTCTCGGGACGTAGGCACGACCTGGTCCTCGATGACCCGCCAGAGCATGGAGTACTGCGGCTGATTACTGACCAGCCGGTCGAACCCCATCTGCTCGGCGATCTCCACCGCCGCACGGATCTGCGCGGCGGTCCACTCCGAGACCCCGACGTAGAGCACCTTGCCCTGACGGACGAGGTCGTCGAAGGCGCGCAGCGTCTCCTCCAGCGGGGTCTCCACGTCGTAGCGGTGCGCCTGATAGAGGTCGACGTAATCCGTCTGCAACCGCCGCAGCGAGGCGTGTGCGGACTCCAGGATGTGCTTGCGGGACAGGCCCCGGTCGTTCGTGCCGGAGCCGGTCGGCCAATAGACCTTGGTGAAGATCTCCAGGCCCTCCCGACGCTCCCCACGTAGGGCGCGGCCCAGAACCTCCTCGGCCGCGGTGGCCGCATACACGTCGGCCGTGTCGAAGGTGGTGATGCCCGCGTCGAGGGCGGCCCGTACGCATGCGTGCGCGGCCTCCTCCTCGACCTGGGAGGCATGGGTGATCCAGTTGCCGTAGGCGATCTCGCTGACCTTGAGCCCACTACGTCCGAGGTGTCGGTATTCCATGCCTGGACCCTATGTCGGGTGGCCCGTCCGTGATCAGCGGATCTTCGCCTGAAAGTTCGCGTGGGACCGTTCTGGGCGCAGTGCCGGCCGGCTCAGCGCTTCGTCCGGCGCACCACCGGGGTGCCGCCGATCGCGACCTTCGGCTTGGGCAGTCGCAACCGACGCAACTGCAGGGCGCGCAGGCCGGCGTAGAAAGCGGCGCCCTTGCGGTCGGCCTTGTCCGGCCAACGCTCCGTGAGCGCCTTGGACAACCTCCGCAGCATCCAGATGGTGTCCACCACGATCAGCACGGTGGCCAGCAGCCAGAACAGCGACACGCCCAACTGCAGGGCGGGATTGCGGACGAAACCCAGGATCAGGACCAGGAACGCCACCACGATGAAGTATTCCGCCAGGGACCGGCGGGAGTCGACGAAGTCCCGGGTGAACGACCGCACCGGGCCGGCGTCGCGCGCGGGCAGCGCCCGCTCGTCCCCGGACAGCAGCGCCGCCCGCGACGTCGCCCGGGCCTCCCGGTCGCGTTCGCGCATCGCCCGCTTGGCGGCTTTCGGGTCCTTCGGCAACTTCATCGATTGCTTGCGGGCGGCCTCCGCCTCCTTGCGGCTCGGCGTGGGTCGGCCCTTGGGCGGTGTCGTGGGCCGGTACCCGTCGGTGCCTTCATTCGACTCGCTGGCGGGTTCGATGACGGGGTCGTTGCGGCGGTTGAACACAGCAACGCAGCCTAACTGGCAGTAGGGCCGCAGCCGGCCGCCCGGGCGATTGGGCAGCCACCGTGGCGTCACTGCGCCCAGCCCCCTAGGGTGATCTGCGAAACGCGTGGCTCCCGTCGAGAAAGGTGCAGCCGACATGGGTTTGTGGCAGCGCTTCACCATGGTTTTCAAGGCGAAAGCCAGCAAGGCACTGGACAAGGCCGAGGATCCACGCGAGACCCTCGACTACTCCTACGAAAAGCAGCTCGAACTCCTGCAGCAGGTGCGTCGCGGCGTCGCGGACGTCGCTACCAGCCGTAAGCGGCTCGAATTGCAGATGCAGGGCCTGCAGCAGCAGAGCGACAAGTTGGAGGGGCAGGCCAAGGCGGCGCTCGGCGCCGGTCGCGAGGATCTCGCCCGCGAGGCGTTGACCCGGCGCAGCGGGTTGCAGCAGCAGCTGGCTGATCTGCAGGCGCAGCTTGCCGGTCTGCAGGCGCAGGAGGAGAAGCTGGTCCAGGCGTCGCAGCGGTTGCAGGCGAAGGTGGAGTCCTTCCGTACGAAGAAGGAGACCATCAAGGCCACGTACTCCGCGGCAGAGGCCCAGACCAAGATCAACGAGGCGTTCAGCGGCATCTCTGAGGAGATGGGCGATGTCGGGATGGCGATCCAGCGCGCCGAGGACAAGACCGCGCAGATGACCGCACGAGCCGGGGCGATCGACGAGCTGATGGCTTCGGGGGCCCTGGACGACCCCACTGGGACGACAAAGGACAGCTTGACGCTGGAGCTGGAGAAGCTCGCCAGCGGCACCGATGTGGACGCTCAACTCGCCGCCATGAAGTCGCAAATCGGTGGCAGCGCGCCGGCTCCGGCGATCGAGGGCAGCCAGAACCCCCCGGCCCAGCCCTGACCTCGCAGTCCTGACCAGGGAGACATGATGATCGTACGAATCTCCGGCGAGGGTCAGTTCCGGCTCGATGACGCCGCGATCGAGGAGATCAACCGACTGGATGCTGCGTTGGAGGAGGCCCTGACGCAGCCGGAGGCCGCCTTTCGGGCGGCTCTCACAGAGTTGCTAGAGCGGGTCCGGGCCCTGGGCGCCCCGCTGGCCGACGACGAACTCATGGGGTCCGATGTGATTTTGCCGGCCCCCGACGCGACGGAGGACGAGGTGCGCGAGATGCTCACCGAAGAGGGACTGCTGCCCGGTTAGGCCGGCGGCGCCACAGGACGGATGAGGAAGGACGGCGGCATGCACCGCGACGACATCGGGATCCTTCGGGTGCTGGACGCCGAGGCTGTGGAGGCGATCGACTGGGAGCCGCTGCACGACCTGCCCGGCGTGACGCACAAGGTTCTCTGGCAGTCCGGGGACATCACGCTGGGGTTCATCCGTCTGGAGCCTGGCGCTGAGGAGCCGGGGCAACCGCACTTGGCAGCCCACCACCACTTCGTTGTCGTGCAGGGCGAGTGCTCCATCGGGGGCCGCCCGTTGACGCCCTATTCCTATGCCTACATCCCGCCGGGCACTGAGCATCCGACGACCCATGTCGGGCCGGACGGTGCGACGGTGTTCTTCAGCTATCGGCCGATGGCACCGCACCTGCACCGCGAGGCGCCGCTGCACGAGGACGATGTAGCGCCCATCTGAGGCGCCGCGTGTGGTGGTGCTGCGAGGCGCCGTCGGAACTTCGGCCAGCAGCCGGAACAGGGACGCTGCGCTCGACGTTGAACGCTGAGACGGCGGTTGCCGTCCCGCCTGGGTACGCATGCGTCCAGGCGTCGGTGTGAGCGAGGATGGGGCCGTGGCGAAGTCGGGTAGGACAGGCAGGACCCGGTACGAGAGTGACCCGGGCCTGACCAAGCGGATGGTCGGCACGATGGCGGGCCTGGGCCTGCTGTATGTCGTGTTCGCCGCGGTGCTGATAGCGCTGGGCACCTCAGCCATCTTCGTGCTGGTGCTCGCCGGCGGAATGCTGTGGGCGCAGTGGTATTTCTCCGACTCGATGGCGCTGAAGGCCATGCGGGCACATGAGGTCACCCCCGAGCAAGCACCCCAGTTGCACGGCGTGATCGATCGGCTGTGTGCGTTGGCGGACATGCCCAAGCCGCGGGTCGCGATCGCGGACACCGACGTGCCGAACGCTTTCGCCACCGGCCGTTCGCCGCAGCGCTCGGCCGTCTGCGTCACCACGGGGCTGCTGCGCCGGCTGGATCGCGACGAGCTCGAGGGCGTCCTCGCGCACGAGTTGTCGCACGTGGCCCACCGGGATGTCACCGTCATGACGATTGCGTCGTTCGCCGCGATCGTGGCCGGTCTGCTGACCCGGATGGCCATGTGGGGCGGCATGTTTCGCGACCGGCGCGACCAGAACACCGCCTTGGTGTTCTTGGCCGTGCTGGTGGTCAGCGCGATTGTCTACGTGTTGTCGTACATCCTGACGGCGGCGCTGTCGCGGTATCGCGAGCTGGGTGCTGACCGCGGTGGTGCCCTGCTCACCGGGAACCCGACGGCGCTGGCCCGGGCGTTGCAGAAGGTGAGCGGCGACATGGCCCAGATCCCGTCCACGGATCTGCGCTCGATGGAGCCGGTCAGCGCCTTCGCGTTCGCCCCAGCCCTGTCCGGTGGTTCCAGTGTCAGCCTGTCGAGGATCTTCTCCTCGCACCCGTCGTTGGAGAAGCGGCTGGAGAACCTGGCACGCGTGTCGGCCGAACTCGGCCGCTGAGGTGGGTTTCCTCGACGGGGTGTTCGGGCGCAAGAAGGCTGTCCAGCCGGATCTCGATCAACTCTTCGCGCTGCCCTCGGCGGCGATCACCCTGCAGGTGTCCCTGGGGTGGACGCCGACCGGCATGGGCTCAGTGGCGTTCCGGGCGCCGGAGGGCCGCGCGTTCGCGGCCGTGCAGGCCGACGTGCAGGCGCTGCTGGATGCCGACGGCGGGCCGAAGGTGGAGGCCCGTGCCGACGACTTCGGCTACACCTGGCTGGTCGTGCGCACCGACCCGCCGGACCTGGCCGGCCTGGTCACCGACCTGCACGCGGTCAACGCGACGCTGAAAGACAGCGGCTTCGGCCCGACTCTGCTGTGCTCCCTGGTGACGTTTGTGGACGAGTCCGGCCGGTCCGCCGCGATGGTCTACCTGTTCAAGCAGGGCACGTTCTATCCGTTCGTACCCGTACCGGGCGGGGCTCAGCAACGCGACAACATCACCGAGATCAAGGTTCGCGACGCCCTCGGTTCGGACCTGCGGGTCGAGCCGACGTTGAGCCGGTGGTTCGCGGTGTGGGGGGCCCCGGGGATGTGAGAGACGGACGGCCCGCACGGGTGGTCGGCTCAGCCCGGCAGCGTCAGCCCGGCAGCGTCAGCCCGGTAGGGTCAGCCGGGTAGGGCGAGCATCCGGTCCAGCGCGATGCGGGCCCATTTCGCAACCTCCGGGTCGACCTCGATCCGGTTGACGACGACACCGGCGGCGAGTGACTCCAGCGCCCACACCAGGTGCGGCAGGTCGATCCGGTTCATGGTCGAGCAGAAGCAGACCGTTCGATCCAGATAGGTGATCTGCTGCTCGGGGTGGGCCAGCGCGAGCCGGCGGACCAGATTCAGTTCGGTACCGATCGCCCATGCGGTGCCGGGCGGGGCGGCCTCGACCGCCTTGATGATCACTTCGGTGGAACCGACCTGGTCGGCTAGGCTCACCACCTCGTACGAGCACTCCGGGTGCACGAGCACCTGGACGCCGGGGATGCGGGCGCGCACGTCGGCCACCGAGTCGACCGTGAAGCGGCCGTGCACGGAGCAGTGTCCCCGCCACAGGATGACCGTGGCGGCTTGCAACTGTTCGGTCGTCAGGCCACCGCCGGGCTTGTGCGGGTCGAAGACGACGCAGTCGTCCAGACTCAGGCCGAGGTCCCGGACGGCGGTGTTGCGCCCCAGATGCTGGTCGGGCAGGAAGAGCACCTTCGAGTGCTGCTCGAACGCCCATCGCAGCGCTCGCTCGGCGTTGCTGGATGTGCACACCGTCCCGCCGTGGCGACCGGTGAACGCCTTGATGGCCGCGGTGGAGTTCATGTACGTGACCGGCACGGTGTCCTCGGCCACGCCCGCGGCGGTCAGCACGTCCCACGCAGCCTCGACCTGGTCAATGGCAGCCATGTCGGCCATCGAGCAGCCCGCGGCCAGGTCCGGGAGGATCACCTGCTGGTTGTCCGCGGTGAGGATGTCGGCGCTCTCGGCCATGAAGTGCACGCCGCAGAACACGATGAACTCGGCGTCGGGATGGGCGGCGGCCTGCTGGGCCAACTTGAAAGAGTCCCCGGTGACATCAGCGAAGGCGATGACCTCGTCGCGCTGGTAATGGTGGCCGAGGATGTACGCGCGATCACCGAGCGCCGCCCGGGCTCGGTGTGCCCGGTCGACCAGGTCCGGATCCGAGGCGACCGGCAGGTCCCCGGGGCACTCCACGCCACGCTCGCTGTCCGGGTCCGCCTCGCGGCCCAGCAGCAGCAGGGCCAGGGGGGTCGGCTGGGGATCGGTGAACGTCGAAGCCATTCGACAATTGTCACACCGCTGGCCGACTTCCGCGGCGGCCGGTTGTCTCGCCGTACGTCGGTCCCCGTGCGCGCCAAGCGCCGGCTCGCGGGTAACAATCGGGCTGATCACCATCGCTCGGCTCGGTTACGGTCGCCCGGTGCGCATAGTTGTTGCCCCGGACTCCTTCGGCGGCACGTTGAGCGCGGTCCAGGCCGCCGAGGCGATCCGGGTGGGTTGGACGCGGACGGCCCCCGATGACCAGGTGACCACTGTCCCGCTGTCCGACGGCGGGCCGGGCTTCGTCGACGTCCTGCACCACTGCCTGGGCGGCCGGCTGGTCGAGGTCATGGTGTCCGGGCCGCTGGGCGAACCGGTCGTCGCGCACATCCTGCTCGTGGAGAAAGGTGGCGCGCGGACGGCGTACGTGGAGTCCGCCCAGGTATGCGGCCTGCACCTGATCCCGGCCGAGCGCCGCGATCCCACCCGGGCCACGACGGTCGGGGTGGGGGAGTTGCTGCTCGCCGCGGTCGACGCGGGGGCGCAGCGGATCGTCGTCGGACTCGGCGGATCCGGGACCTGCGATGGGGGCGCTGGCCTGCTGGCGGCGCTGTCCGCGCAGGTGCGTACCGACGAGGGGACGCGGGGGCCAGGGGTGCTGCGGCACGGCGGCGCCGGTCTTGGTGTCGTGCGGTCGGTGGATCTGCGCACCCCGTTGGACCTGCTGGGCGACGTCGAGGTGGTCGTCGCGACCGATGTGGACGTCCCCTTGCTCGGATCCCGCGGAGCGGCGCACGGCTTCGCCTCGCAAAAGGGCGCGACGCCGGCGCAGGTCGACGAGCTGGAATCAGCCCTGGGAGCGTTCGCTCGCGCACTCGGACGCCGATCGGACGGCAAGGACCCGGCGCTGCTTGCCGGGGCTGGCGCCGCTGGCGGCCTGGGCTACGCCCTGCTGCACCTGGGCGCGCGCCGAGTGCCCGGCATCGCCACCGTGCTGGGCTCGGTCGGGCTGGCCGAGCGGGTCGGGGCGGCGGACCTGGTTCTCACCGGCGAGGGTCGCTTCGACTGGCAGTCGTTGCAGGGCAAGGTCGTCAGCGGGGTCTGCGGCGTCGCCGTGGAGCACGCCCGACCGGTGCTGGTGCTGGCCGGCCAGGTCGAGGTGGGCCGGCGGGAGTGGGTCGCCCTGGGGGCCGCAGGCGCCTTCTCGGTCGCGGACCAGGCGGGCTCGGTGGCCGCGGCGATGGCCGCCCCGGCCGACCGGCTCGCGGACCTGGCCGCCCGAGTGGCGCGTACCTGGTCGCGTTGAGTTGGCCCGTCAGGGCGCAGCCGAGCGTGCCTCGAATCGTGCGGGGTGCTAGTTGTGCGATCCTGGGAATGACGATCCCGATCCGCCTGTTCCCCTGGTATCTGTTGTACCCAGCGGGTGCATGCACCCGCAGTCGCTGCGCCCGAGCCAGGCGATCCGTTTCAGCCAACCCCGATCCTCAGCCCAAGGAGCGTTGCATGACCGCCGACACCAGCACCACGAGCGTCCCGACCGGCACGACCGACGGCATCGTCCTGACCGATGTCGCAGCGGCGAAGGTGCAGGCCCTGCTCGAGGCCGAGGGCCGCGACGACCTGACCCTGCGGGTCGCGGTCCAGCCCGGTGGCTGTTCCGGCCTGCGGTACCAGTTGTTCTTCGACGACCGCTCGCTGGATGGGGATGTCGCCAAGGACTTTGATGGCGTCGGGGTCGTGACCGACCGGATGAGCGCGCCGTACCTGTCCGGAGCCACCATCGACTTCGTCGACACCATCGAGAAGCAGGGCTTCACGATCGACAACCCCAACGCCAGTGGGTCCTGCGCCTGCGGCGACTCGTTCCACTGAGCAGTTCACCCCCGCTCGCACCAGCGGCCGACACCTCCTGTTCGAGGCGTCGGCCGCTGGTGCGTTCCGGGTCGGGTGCACCCGGCAGGTAGTCTCGGCGCCCGTCCCGCAGCGTCCCGCCGGCATGCGAATCCGCGTACTGCGCAGGCCTGCCCTGCCTCCTCGGAGCATGCCGCGTGCGCGTTGCCGTGACCGGGTCGATCGCCACCGACCACCTGATGACGTTCCCGGGCCGCTTCGCCGACTCGCTGGTCGCCGACAAGCTGGACAAGGTGTCGCTGTCCTTCCTGGTCGACGAGTTGGAGGTCCGCCGCGGCGGGGTGGCCGCAAACATTGCCTTCGGGATGGGCTGCCTGGGTCTGCGCCCGGTCCTGGTGGGTGCCGTGGGCCCCGATTTCGCGGATTACCGCTCCTGGCTGGAACGGCATGGGGTCGACACCGACTCGGTCCACGTCTCCGATGTGCGGCACACCGCCCGGTTCGTGTGCACCACCGACAAGGAGCACAACCAGATCGCCTCCTTCTATCCCGGTGCCATGAGCGAGGCGCGAGACATCGAGTTGAAGCCAGTGGCGGACCGGCTGGCCGGGATCGACCTGGTCGTCATCGGGCCGAACGACCCGGAGGCGATGCTGCGGCACACCGATGAGTGCCGGTTCCGGGGCTACCCCTTTGCCGCCGACCCCTCTCAGCAGTTGGCCCGGATGGACGGCCCGGAGATACGGGCGTTGATCGACGGAGCCGCATACCTGTTCACCAACGAGTACGAAGCGGCCCTGACCGAGCAGAAGACCGGCTGGTCCAGCGCCGAGATCCTCGACCGCGTCCAGGTCCGCATCACGACCCTGGGACCCGACGGGGCCCGGGTCGAGCGCAGGGGCAGTGAACCTGTCGTGGTGGGTTGTCCGGAGGAGGAACTGCGCGCCGATCCGACCGGGGTGGGGGATGCGTTCCGGGCCGGGTTCCTGGCCGGTGTGGCCTGGGGGCTGTCGGACGAGCGCTGCGCCCAGGTCGGCTCGCTGGTGGCCACGTATGTGATCGAGACGGTCGGCACCCAGGAGTACGAGTTGGCCCAGCGCGCGTTCGTGGACCGGATTTCGGTGACCTACGGCTCAGACGCCGCGTCCGAGGTCTCGCCGCAGTTGCGCTGTCCCCGCCCGTAAGGGGGGCCGTCTTGCCGGTACCTACCGAGCCCGTCCCCACCCGGTGGCAGCTGCCCGACCCAGCGGATGCACAGTCGGGGGAGGACCTGATCGGGGTCGGGGCGGATCTGGAACCCGGGACGCTGCTGGCCGCCTACCGGGCAGGGGTGTTCCCGATGGGGGTCTCGTGGCGGGGGCCGCTGGGCTGGTGGTCGCCGGACCCGCGGGCAGTGCTGCCGCTGTCCGGGCTACGGGTGAGCCGCAGCCTGCGGCGTTCGGCCCGGACCCTACGGGTCACCGTGGACACGTGCTTCGCCGAAGTAGTTGCGCGCTGTGCGGCGCCGGGTCGGCCGGGGCGCTGGATCACCCCGCGGATCGCGCGGGCGTACGACCACCTGCACGGCCTGGGCTGGGCGCACTCGGTCGAGGTATGGGCCGGGGACGGGTCATTGGCCGGAGGGCTGTATGGCGTGGAGGTGGGCGGGCTGTTCGCGGGGGAGTCGATGTTCCACGCGGCCACAGACGGCTCGAAGGTGGCGCTGCTGGCCTTGGTCGAGCGGCTGGGCGACGACGGCCAGGCCGGTGCGGATCGACTGCTGGACGTGCAGTGGTCCACCCCGCACCTGGCCTCACTCGGCGCTGTCGAAGTGGCGCGCAGGGACTACCTGCGACTGCTGGCCCGCGCCCTCCCGCTGCCACCGGTGCTGTCGACCGGGTAACCCGCGGCGCGCCTGCCGGCTGCCGGCGATCAGTCCGCCGGCTGGTCATCGTTGCGCTTGCGCACCACGTACACCGTGGCACCGCTCGTCCCGAGGTCCGTGCTGCTCAGCAGGGTGGCGCCGGACAGCCGGCACCACGCAGGCAGGTCCACCGCCGAGGCCGGGTCATCGCTGATCAGGGCGACCACCGCGCCGCCGGACTGCGCACGCAGCGTCCGGGACAGCGAGATCACCGGTCGGGGACAGCGCTGGCCGCGTTCGTCCACCACAACGTCGTAGCCGTCGAGCCCGCCGTCGCCGGAACTATCGCGGGGCGACGTCACGCCGGGCGCGCTGCCGCCGGGCCCACTGTCGTTGCTGTCGACGTCACTGGTGGTCACAGGTCGGCAGCTCCCCAGCGTCGGCGGATGTCGGCCACTACGTCCGGCAACGCGCCGGCGAGCCGGTCGACGGTGTCCGTGGGGCAGCCGGGCGGCAGCGAGACGCGGATGTTTCCCTGGCTCAGCCGTCCCATTGCGGCCAGTACGTGGCTGGGCCGCTGCGTGTCCGAGGTGCACGCCGACCCGCTGCCGACCGCCAGGCCGAGCCGATCGAGCTCGTCCAGGAGTGTTTCCCCGTCCACATAGAGAAATGAGAAGGCCGCCACGTACGGCAGCCGGTCGTCGGGGTGGCCGAGCACCTCTACACCGGACACCCGCTGGACGAGCTGTGCGCGCAACCGCTCGGTCAGGTCTTGCAGCCGCTGCGACTCGGCGAGCCGGTCTCGTTCGACGGCCTCCAGCGCGGCCGCGGCCGCCACAGCCAGGGGCACGGCCGAGAAGCCGGGCACCCGGCCGGCCTCGCGGTCCTCCAGTGGGGACGGGGTGCGCCAGCGGACCCCGGTCCGGATCACCAGCAGCCCCAGGCCGGGGGGACCTCCCCAGGTCACCGCCTGGGCGGCCAGGACCGACCACCCCGCCGGGATCGCGTCGCGGCCCACGCAGGCCAGCGCGTCGACCAGCAACGGGATGCCCATCGGGGCCAGATCCGCAGCGACCTCCCGGATGGGCTGTCGGGTGCCTACCTCGGCATTCGCCGCCTGCAGCATGGCGACCGCGCGGCGCGGCTGCGTGTCGCCCGCGATGTCGTTCGGTGCAGCCTGACCACGCGCGCCAGCGCTAGCGCCAGCGCCAGTGCCAGTGCCAGTGCCAGTGCCAGTGCCAGTGCCAGTGCCAGTGCCAGTGCCAGTGCCAGCATTGGCACCGGTGCCACGACCGCATGCGTCCACGAAGGCGGCCGGGTCGACCCGGCCCCACACGACCCCCGCGACCCGGCCACCCACGGTCCCGGCAGC
>JBBQYX010000016.1:0-53650 GCA_038208295.1 Candidatus Nanopelagicales bacterium
GATCGTGACGGCTCGGCAGGGTGCTCCTGGAGGGTCGTACGGCGGTGGCGCAGGCCCGCGGACCGGGGCCTACGGGGCGCGCGTGGGCGTCGGTCGACGCCGTCGGTGCTGTAATGTCTGCGGCCGATACGGTCGATTAGCTCAGCGGTAGAGCACTCGCTTCACACGCGAGGGGTCGCAGGTTCGAAACCTGCATCGACCACCACGAAACCCGTTGCGAGACAAGGACTTTCCTGATCTAGACCCACCGCGTGCCCCCCGCTCGTGCCCCCCATTACGAAACGGGCAAGACAAAGCCCCCCCGCCGGCGCCAGTTCCAGGTGCATGCCGTCGACGTTGGCGCCGTGCCAGTCCCCACCCCAGAACAGGACACCGCCGGCCGGGGTGGTGATCGACCGGTGGACCAGGTCGCGGATGCGAGCCGCGGGGACCTTGCCGCGGGGGAGTTCAGCGGCGTCCAGGTCGATCGCGGTGCCGCTGCCGTGGTTGGACCGTGGCGGGTCGTCCCCGTCCTGAGTCCGGGCCTGCCTCACGTTGTACGACCACTCGTCGAACTGCCCACCGGCCAACGGCGACACCTGCGCGTTCCAGGTGCGGGCGGCGAACATGAACAGCGGCATCGCCACCCTGACGGTGGTGAACGCCCGGTTCGGGACCTCAGCCAGCCGCCAGGTGACCAGCCGGATCTCACGGGCGTCACGGCTGACCGGCCAGCCGTTGACGCTGCGGCAGATGATGCTCACGCTGGCACCGGCTCGTCGTCGGCCGGGGCCTCATGACGGCGCTGGCAGCGGGCGGGGTGATCGTCGCGCTGGGAGCCGTGGCCTGCTGGGGAGTTATCGCCATGGACCGTCCCACGACCAGGGAGCAGGTCGAAAGGCCGACCTCATCGCCAGCATCGCTGCCGAGGCTAAGGCCAAGACCGTCGAGGCCGCGGCCAAGGTCGACGCGGAGGCTGCAGCCGTCAGGAGCGCGGCCATCGACCCGGGCAGGATCGCATCAGCGATCCAGGTGCTTGACCTGGCTGAGAGCGTTGTGCGCTCCTACGACGAACAGGCGCAGGACTGGATGGCCTGCTCAAGCCAGTTTGCGGCGCTGCGGCATCAAGCGGAGGACCTGGGGGAGTCCACTAACGCCATCATCCATGGGGCGATATTCGACATGAGTAGCTCGTTGGGGGTCGCTGGCGAACTACCTGGCCGATCCGCCGCCGGCGTCGGTGCTGAACTCGGCACGAGCGGACTTCACCCGGGCCCGTGCGGACCTGCCGGCGCCGCCCTCGGCTGACCGCCGGCCGAGGAACCTGCCGGTAGCCGCAACCGCTGAACGCACGTATCTACCCCCCCTAGACATTGACTGTATAGGGGGGGTAACTACTCTCGTGGTCAAGGCGATGAAGTACCGGGACGTAGCCGCCGCACTGCGGGAGGCCGGTTGCACGTCAGCGCCCGGCAAGGGCGATCACGAAAAGTGGTTCTGCCCATGCGGACTCCACATGACGGTGCTGACCCGTCCCGGGATGGTGTCGCCCGGCCTGGTCCGCCAGGCCATCGCCCGCTTGTCCTGCCTGCCGGAGGGGTGGTTGTCGTGACGTATACCGCGCGCGCTGTGCGCTGGGAGCACGGTTGGGAACTGCACGTCGAAGGCGTCGGGGTGACCCAGGTGCGGGTCCTTGCACGCGCTGAGCAGCAGGTGCGGGACCTGGTGGAGACCATGACCGGCCAGCCCTGCGACGCCGACGTGGTCGTCGTCCCGGACCTCGGCGGGTTGCAGGAGCGGGTTGCGACCGTCCGCGCCCTGACCACGCAGGCCGCCGCGGCCCAGCGGGAAGCCGCAGAGGAGGCCCGCCGGGTCGTACGGGACCTGCGGGCGGCTGGACTGTCCGCCTCCGACGTCGCCACCGTCATGCACGTCTCGCGTGGGCGGGTATCCCAACTCGCCTGAGTGGTCGCGCACGGCCACCCACGGTTGGGTACACACTTCGATCCGTGGCGGGACAGAGGTAGCGATGACCGTGCGTGTGACGGTGAACGGCCAGGCGGAGGTCATGGATGCGCGGGCCTCGCTGCAGGCGAGCCGGCTGGTCGTGGAACTGCTCCAGCCGGATCGTGACGAGCCTGGGTGGGTCATCACCGAGGCCCGGGTCGGCAGCCTGGCGTACGCGCTGGCGCCGGCCGGGGATGCGCCAACGGCGAATGCCTGGGCCTGGACGGTGGTGCAGGGCGCGCGGGTCTTGGGTTTGAGACGCCGCGACGCCAACCAGTCCTCGGCTTACTGCGCCACGGTGGGGGAGACCCGGACGGCTCCCGGGTCGGGTGCGCTCCATGTCCCGACCTCGACGTCGTGGGCTTGGCCGCCCAGCCACGCGTCGGCGTCCATCTTCGTGTCGAACGTGACCGGCGCGGGTCGGGTCTGCCCGTCGGGTCCGGGGAAGCGGGCTTGCCACCGCCCGGAGGGCAAGGTTCGAAACCTGCACGGACCACCACGAAGCACTCGTATTCAGGCGCTGTGCGCTGTAAGCCCGCTCGGATTCTGCCAGGGCACCGGCTGCACGATCGGCGGCATCGACGGCCCTCGGTAGCATCGGGGTCCCGTGCCGGCGGCCGCCCGCGGGTCCCGACCGAGCGAGGAGTCCGGCGTGTCCGAGCTGAGCGTCACCGTGCTGATCGACGGCGAGAGCCAGCAGCGGACCGTGCCCGACACCGCTACCGCGGCGGACCTGTTCCCGGACAAGGCCGTCGTCGTCGCCCGGGTTGACGGAGCGCTGCGAGACCTCGACCAGCCGCTGACCGAGGGTGCGGTCGTGGAGCCCGTACGCATCGACTCACCCGACGGGCTGGCGGTTCTGCGGCACTCAACAACGCACGTGATGGCCCAGGCCGTGCAGGACCTGTTTCCGCAGGCCCGGCTGGGGATCGGGCCGCCGATCGAGAACGGCTTCTACTACGACTTCGACGTGGTCACCCCGTTCACCCCGGAAGACCTCGGCCGCATCGAGAAGCGGATGCAGGAGATCGTGAAGTCCGGTCAGCGGTTCTCCCGCCGGGTGGTTGGCGAGGACGAGGCGCGTACGGAGTTGGCCGACGAGCCGTTCAAGCTGGAACTCATCGGGCTCAAGGGTGGCGCGGTCACCGACGACATGATGGAGGTCGGTGGGGCCGAGCTGACCATCTACGACAACCTCGATGCGCGTACCGGTGAACGGCGCTGGGGCGACCTGTGCCGCGGCCCGCACGTGCCGACGACCCGCCTGATCGCGCCGAATGCCTTCAAGGTGATGCGTACCGCTGCTGCTTACTGGCGCGGCGACCAGAAAAACCAACAACTGCAACGGATTTACGGAACTGCCTGGCCGACCAAGGATGGTCTGCGGGCGCATCTGGACTTCCTGGCCGAGGCGGCCAAACGGGACCACCGGCGGTTGGGCACCGAACTCGACCTGTTTTCGTTCCCCGAAGAGATCGGTTCCGGCCTGGCCGTCTTCCACCCCCGCGGCGGCGTGATCCGCAAGGTGATGGAGGACTACTCCCGGCGTCGGCACGAGGAGGCCGGCTACGAGTTTGTGAACACCCCGCATATCTCCAAGGGGGCGCTGTTCCAGCTGTCCGGACACCTGGACTGGTACGCCGACGGGATGTACCCACCGATGCATCTGGATGCCGAGCACGACGCCGATGGTGCCGTGAAGCGGGCCGGCGCCGACTATTACCTCAAACCGATGAACTGCCCGATGCACAACCTGATCTTCCGGTCGCGGGGGAGGTCCTATCGGGAACTCCCGCTGCGGCTGTTCGAGTTCGGCACGGTGTATAGGTATGAGAAGTCCGGTGTTGTGCAGGGGCTCACCCGGGCCCGTGGTTTCACGCAGGACGACGCCCACATTTACTGTACGCAGGACCAGATGGCCGACGAGCTCGACCGACTGCTCACCTTCGTCCTGGATCTGCTGCGGGACTACGGCCTGGATGAGTTCTACCTCGAACTATCGACCAAGAACCCCGACAAATCAGTTGGCTCGGACGAGGTCTGGGAACAGGCCACGGAGATCCTGCGACAGGCCGCTGAGAAGCAGGGCCTGGAGTGGGTTCTCGATCCCGGCGGTGCCGCGTTCTACGGGCCGAAGATTTCCGTTCAGGCCAAGGACGCCATTGGTCGGACCTGGCAGATGTCGACCATTCAACTGGATTTCAACCTGCCGGGACTGTTCGAGTTGGAATATCAGGCCTCCGACGGCACACGGCAACGCCCCGTGATGATCCATCGGGCGCTGTTCGGTTCGATCGAGCGATTCTTTGGCGTGCTGCTGGAGCACTACGCCGGAGCGTTTCCGCCCTGGCTGGCACCGGTGCAGGTCGTCGGCATTCCCATCACCGACGCCCACGCTCCCTACCTTGCCGATCTTGCGGAGCGACTTCGGGGGCACGGGATCCGTATGGAGGTGGACACCTCCGACGACCGGATGCAGAAGAAGATCCGCAACGCGCAGAAGCAGAAGATTCCGTACATGCTGATCGCCGGTGACGAGGACATCGCGGCGTCGGCGGTGTCGTTCCGCTATCGCTCGGGCGAACAGCAAAACGGTGTCCCGCTCGACGACGCGGTCGCGGAGATCCTGCGCGCCGTGACCGACCGGGTGCAGGTCTAGATGGCGGCCGGAGCCGACGAATGGGACCGGCTGTGGACCCCGCACCGGATGGCGTATATCCGCGGTGAGGGAAAGCCCGAGCACGCTGACGCCGGGGAGGACTGCCCGTTCTGCCGGGTTCCGGGATTGTCAGATGCCGACGCGCTGATTGTCGTCCGGGGCGAGCACACCTTCGTGGTGCTCAACCTCTACCCGTATAACTCCGGGCACCTGCTGGTCTGCCCCTACCGGCACATCGCGGATTACACCGAGCTGTCCGATGGCGAACGGGACGAGATCGGCCGGTTCACCCAAGCGGCGATGATCGCCCTGCGGGCCTGTTCGAACGCGCAGGGGTTCAACATCGGCCTCAATCAGGGGATGGTTGCCGGGGCCGGGATCGCTGCGCACCTGCATCAGCACGTGGTGCCGAGATGGGGCGGGGATACCAACTTCATGCCCGTGATCGGGCATACCAAGGTGCTTCCGCAGCTGCTGACCGACACCCGCGACCTCATCGCCCGGCACTGGCCGGACGCCTGACTCCACCGGTGCCCGTCGTTTCGTCAGTCCCCGGTGCCAGACTGCGGGCGTTGGGGGTGAGACATGGCAGCCGAACGGCGCAGTCCCGTGCCGCTGATCGTCGCCGCGCTGGTGGGCATTCTGCTCATCGTCGTCGTGCGTACGGTTCTGGGCGGGGGAGACGATCCCGGCGGGTCGGCCGCGACGGACAGCGGCGACCCGCGTCCTGCGGACCCTTCGTGCACGCAGTTGCAGGTCGCGGCCAGCAGCGAGAAGGCCGCCCTGCTGTCGGGTCTGGCGCAGGCGTATAACGCCAGCAATCCCAGCGTGAACGGTACGTGTGTGCAGGTGGCGGTGGCGTCCAAGGCCAGCGGCGGCGCCGCGGATGCCCTGGCCCGTGGCTGGGACGAGACCGTCGACGGTCCCAAGCCGGATGTGTGGACCCCGGCCTCCAGTTCGTGGACCGTGTTGCTGCGCCAGGCCACCGCCCAGCTCGACCGGCCCGATCTGGTGCCCAAGAAACTCCCATCGGTGGCCCAGACGCCGCTGGTGCTGGCGATGCCGCGGCCGATGGCCGAGGCACTCGGCTGGCCCGCCAAGGCACTGGGCTGGACCGACCTCGTCGCGCTGGCCAAGGACCCCCAGGGCTGGGGCACCCGGGGCCACCCCGAATGGGGCCGCTTCAAGCTGGGCAAGACCAATCCGCACTTCTCCACCAGCGGGCTCAATGCCACGATCGGGGCCTACTTCGCGGCGACCGGGCGGTCCAACGACCTGAGCGTCAAGGACGTCGCCGACCCGACCGTCACCGCCTTCGTCAAGCGCCTGGAGTCCACCGTCGTCCACTACGGCGACACGACCCTGACGTTCCTCACCAACATGGCCAGGGCCGCCGCAGATGGGCAGGGCTTGACGTACGTCTCCGCCGTCACGGTCGAGGAAAAGTCCGTCCTGGACTACAACCGCGGGAACCCCACCGGTGATCCGGCCACGGAAGCCGGGGCGACACCTCCGGCGGTGCCGCTGGCAGCCATCTATCCCAAGGAGGGGACGCTGCTGTCGGACAACCCCTGGGTGGTGTTGCAGGCGGAGTGGGTCACCGACGCCAAACGCACGGCGGCCGCAGATTTCCTCGCCTTCGTACAGCGACCGGAGAGTCAGCAGGAGTTCCAGCAGGCCGGTTTCCGTACGTTCGAGGGCAAGCCGGGGGACGTCATCGACCCGGCCAACGGGATGCTGCCCACCCAGCCCGCGGTGGTCCTCGCCCCACCGGCTCCGCCGGTGTTGCAGAAGGTGCAGGACTCCTGGGACAGCCTGCGCAAGCGCGCCCGTGTCCTGATGGTCATGGACGTGTCCGGGTCGATGGGGGAGGCGGTTCCCGACAGCGGGGACACCAAGTTGGAGCTGGCGAAACAGGCGGCCACTTCGGCCGTCCAGGGATTCGCCCCCGACGACGAGGTGGGGTTGTGGGCGTTCTCCACCCAGTTGGGCTCGGCAGGTGAGCCGTGGACGCCGCTGGTGCCGATCAGGCCAGCCCGCTCCTCGGTGCCCGCGATCACCAAGGCGGTCGCGAACCTTGTCCCAGACGGAGGTACGGGCCTGTACGCCACCCTGCGCGCCGCCCACCGGCAGATGCTGGCCGACCTGAACACCGACCGGATCAACGCGATCGTGCTGCTCACCGACGGCCGCAATGAATACCCGGTCGACACCGACCTGAACGGGCTGCTGCGCCAGCTCAGCGGCGAGAGCCTGGACACCAGCGTCCGGGTCTTCTCGATCGGCTACGGCGACTCGGCCGACCGGGCCAGTCTGGAGTCGATCGCCCAGGCGTCCCGCGCGGCCTACTACGACGCATCCGACCCGGCCAGCATCGGCAAGGTCCTGGTCAGCGTCCTGTCCAACTTCTAGCCGCGTTCTGAGATCGGCGCCGTGTCGGCGACTAGTGGGCTGTGGTGGTTGTTTCGGGCCCACTGGTCGCCACCAGCTACCAATCGCCGCGCTCCGAACGGCAGGATGAGCACGTGAGCATCGGGCGCGAACTGCGGGACCCCTGGGGCTGGCTGGTGGCCGCGGTCGTGGGCGGGGTGGCCTGGGCCGCAGCCCTGCCAGTCGCCGCCGCCGCGGGCGTCGGCGTCGGCGTGTTGGGCACCAAGGTGCTTGTCGGTCTGGCCCGCGGCGAGCCCCGCCCGGCAGGCAGGCAGCCGGCCGCGACCGCTGACACGCTGCCAGTCCCGCACCCGCACAGTCCCGCCGGGTTGTTGCTCGCACGCGCCGAGGACGCGGTGAGTCGCCTGCGACACCTGGCGGCCACCCCCGGGGATCCGTGGCTGCGGGCCCAAGTGAGCGACGTCGACGACGAGGCGGCCACCGCGCTGGACGCGTTGCGGCAGATCGGCGGCCGGGTCACCCTCGTGGAGGGGTCGATCTCCGCCGGAGACCAGCGCCGGCTGACCGAGAGCCGCAGCCGGTTGACGCATGCCATGCAGTCGACCACCGACCCGCGGCTACGCGCCGAGCAGCAGCGTGGCGTTGCCGCCATCAATCAGCAGCTAGAGATCTCCGCCCGGCTCGACACGCTGCGGCAGACGTTGCTCGCCCGGATGGAGAACGCCGTGCTGGGCCTGGAAGGCCTGGCCGCGCGGATGGGCGAAGTCGTCGCGCTGGGCCCAACCGCCGTCGACCACGACCGCGCCGGCGACCTCGTCGACTCGCTGGCCGTGGAACTGGAGTCATTGCGCGGCGGTCTCGCCGAGGCCCGGGCACTCGCCGACCGCGACCCCACCGGCGATTGATCCCTCGCACACCCGGGACGCGGAGAATGCCTCGCGTTGTACGCCCGCGCTGAGCCCAGTTGTACAGTGTGCGGCATGGACGTGGCTGTGAGCACCTTGCGGGCGGAGCTGTCCAGTTGGCTGGACAGGGTCAAGGCGGGGGAGGAGGTTGTGGTGACCGAACGAGGCATCCCGGTGGTCAGAATGCTGCCTGTCGCTACCGCTTCGCACATTGAGCAGCTGGTCCGTGCAGGGGTGCTAAGCCCGGCGATGGCCCGGTCACCGGCCAACAGTTTCGCGCGGGTCCGTGGCCATGGGTCGGTGGCTGACCTGATCAGCGAGCAGCGCAGGTGAGTTGGCCGCCCGATGGTGGCTCCGTGACCGACGGGAACGCTGCCTGGCCGGTCGGCGGGTGAGCCTGTGGCGATCGTGTACTTCGACAGCAGCGCTTTCGTGAAACTGCTCATCGACGAGGACGGTACTGATCTCGCAGTTGCATTGTGGGACGGCGGCGATGCCGCCGTTTCCAGCCGCTTGGCCTACCCGGAGGTCCGCGCCGCGTTGGCGGCCGCTGGGCGGGCTCGGCGGCTGGGGCGGGTAGCACAGCGTCAGGCGGAGACGATCTGGGAAACCGTGTGGGCGCAGACTCAGCGCGTGGAACTCACCGAGGCGATCGGTGCTCACGCGGGCGCCCTGGCGGGCACCCATGGCTTGCGAGGCGCCGACGCCGTGCACCTGGCCAGCGTGCTTGCGGTCCACACCGACAACACGATCTTTGCGGTGTGGGATAACCGCATGCGCGCCGGTGCGCGATCGGCGGGCGTCCACGTCGCCCCGGTGACCATCAACTCCCCGGACGTGCCGCCCGCCGATAGGTAGAACGTCTAGGACTTCTCGGCCGCTGCCTTGACCTTCGCGGCCACCTGCGCCGGCATGGGTTCGTGCCCGAGATAGCGCCGCGCGAAGGTCGCGGTGCCATGCGACATCGACCGCAACTCCACCGGATAGCGGGTCAATTCCAGCGCCGGCACCTGGGCCTTGACCAAAGTTCGGCCGTTGCCCGCCGGTTCCGTTCCGGCCACCCGGCCGCGGCGACCGGACAGGTCGCTCATCACGGCCCCGACGTACTCATCGGAAACCAGTACGTCGATTTCGTCCACCGGCTCCAGCAGGGACACCGACCCCGCGGCGGCGGCCTCCTTCAACGCCAGGGAACCGGCGTGCTGGAAAGCCATGTCCGAGGAGTCCACGGAATGCGCCTTGCCGTCCACCAGCGTCACCCGGATGTCGATAACCGGGTAGCCCGCGGCGACGCCCTTCTCCATCTGCGCCCGGACACCCTTTTCCACCGACGGGATGAACTGCCGGGGCACGGAACCGCCGACCACCTTGTCGACAAACTCGAACCCGCTGCCGAACGGCAACGGTTCCACCTCGATGTCGCATACCGCGAACTGGCCGTGTCCACCGGACTGTTTGACCAGCCGGCCGTGGCCCTTCCCCGGCCCGGCGAAGGTCTCCCGTAGCGACACCCGCAGCGGAACCGAGTCGACGGCCACGCCGTAGCGGTTGCGTAACCGGTCCAACAGGACGTCGACGTGCGCCTCACCCATGCACCACAGGACCAACTGCGCGGTCTCCGCGTTCTTCTCCAGCCGCAGCGTCGGGTCCTCGGCGACCAGGCGGGCCAACGCCTGGGCCAACTTGTCATCGTCGGCCTTGGTGTGCGCCACGATCGCCACGGGCAGCAGCGGGTCGGGCATCACCCACGGTTCGACGAGCAGCGGGGACTCCTTGCCGGACAACGTGTCCCCGGTCTCGGCGCGGGTGAGTTTCGCCACCGCGACCACGTCGCCCGCTATCCCTGACGCGATGGAGCGCTGCACCTTTCCCAGGGGTACGGACAGCCCGCCGACGCGTTCGTCCAGGTCGTGATCCTCATGCCCCGCGGCCCCGCTGAAGTGTCCGGACACATGCACCGTCGCGTCGGCCTCCAGCCGACCGCTGAACACGCGGACGAGCGACACCCGACCGACGTACGGGTCGGTGGTGGTCTTGACGACCTCGGCGCACAACGGGCCGTCGGTCGAGCACGCCAGGGCCTCCGCCGGGTCACCAGCCGGCGTGGTCACCGTGGGCAGTGGATGCTCCACGGGCGAGGGGAACCCGCGGGTGATGAGTTCAAGGAGTTCGGCGGTGCCCAGCCCCTCAGGGTGCAGCGCGGCGGCGAGCACCGGGTAGAAGTGGCCGCGGGCCACCGCCTTCTCCAGGTCGGAGATCAGCGTGTCGATCTCGATCGACTCGCCCTCGAGGAAGCGGTCCATCAAGGACTCGTCCTCCGATTCGGTGATGATCCCCTCGATGAGGGCCGTCCGGGTCGTCTCGATCAATGGCAAGTGCTCGGGCTCGGGCTCGCGGGTTTCGCGGCTGCCGGAGCTGTAGTCATAAATCTGTTGCGACAGTAGGCCGATCAGTCCGCCGATCGATCCGTTGTCAGCATGCAGCGGGAGGTACAGCGGCAGCACGCCCTCGCCGAAGACCCGCTGGGCGACGGCGACGGTCTCGTCGAAGTCGGCGCGGTCCTTGTCCAGCTTCGTGACTACCACGGCTCGCGGCATCTCCACTGCCGCGCACTCCTCCCACAGCAGCTGGGTGGAGCCGTCGACGCCCTCCACCGACGAGATGACGAACAGCGCGGCGTCGGCCGCGCGCAGCCCGGCCCGCAGGTCACCAACGAAATCCGCGTACCCAGGGGTGTCCAGCAGGTTGATCTTGATCCCGTCATGGCCGATTGGAGCCAGTGACAGCGATACCGACCGCTGCTGGCGGACCTCGGCCTCGTCGAAGTCGCTAACGGTCGTGCCGTCCTCGACGCGGCCCGCGCGCGCGATGGTGCCGGTCGCCGCCAACAGGGACTCGACCAAGGTCGTCTTCCCCGAACCGGACGGGCCGACCAGCACGACGTTACGGATAGCGTCGGGTCGGTCGGCCACGGGTGCTTTGCCGGCGGCTCCAGCGGGGTTCTTGTCGGCCATGGATGTGCGCCTCCTCGGCGTGCTTCAGACGGATTCGGCAGGTGGCTTCGCGGCCAGCGCGGTCACGTTGTGCTGCCAGTTGTCCACCTTTCACCCGGGCGACACTCCGAGGCAACAGTGTCGCGGTGGTTCGGGACCAAGGTCTCGCGTCGATAGCATCCAGCGTGCTCAACAACCCCGGCGCGCGCCGCGTCGTGGGCGTCGTGGTCAACCCGATCGCCCGCGGTCTGCTGCGCATCGGCATCTCCCCGGACGTGGTTACCGTCGTCGGAACGGTGGGAGTGTGCGCCGCGGCCCTGGGCTTCTTCCCCCGCGGGGAATTCCTGGTCGGGGTGCTCGTGATGGTCCTGTTCATCTTCAGCGACCTGCTGGACGGGACCATGGCCCGACTGTCCGGCCGCAGCGGACCCTGGGGCAACTTCCTCGACTCCACCCTCGACCGGGTCGCCGATGGCTGCTTGTTCGCGAGCCTGCTGATCTGGTTCGTCTCGATCGGCGACACCTGGACCTCCGCCGCCGCGGTCACCTGCTTGGTTGGCGGCGCGGTGATCTCGTACGCGAAGGCGCGGGCAGAAAGTGTGGGGGCGACCGCCGATGTCGGCATCGCCGAGCGGGCCGAGCGTCTGATCATCGTTGTGGTGGCCGCGTTCCTCGCCGGTGTCGGGGTGCCGTACGTGCTCCCGGCAGCCATGCAGGTGTTGGCCGTCCTCACCGTGGTCACGGTGATCCAGCGGTTCGTCGTCGTCCGGCAACAGTTGCACAAGCCCGTCGGACCGGCCTCGTGAGCGCCCTGCGGGACCAGTTGACCGAGCAGGGATTCGCGGTCGGCTGGGCTGCGGTCCGGCGACTCCCCGAAGGGGCCGCGTACGCGCTGTTCGACCGGATCGCGGACCGGACCTGGGCCCGGCGGGGCTCCGGGGTCACTCGGTTGGAGGCGCACCTGGCGCGGGTCCGACCCGACGCCACGCCCGCCGAGATCCGCGAGCTGTCCAAGGCCGGTATGCGCAGCTACCTGCGGTACTGGTGCGAATCGTTCCGGCTGCCCACCTGGGACACCGCCCGTATCGTCGATCACTTCAAGGTCGAGGGGGAGCAGCAACTGACCGACGCGTTGGCAGCCGAGCGGGGCGCGGTGCTGGTGCTGCCGCACATGGGCAACTGGGACCATGCCGGGGCGTGGGGCTGCCTGACGCATCGCCCGTTGACGACGGTCGCCGAGCGGCTGAAGCCGGAGAGCCTGTACGACCGGTTCGTGGCCTACCGCGAGACCCTGGGCATGGAGGTCCTGCCGTTGGGTGGGGACGGGGTCATACGTACGCTGAGCGACCGACTGCGGGCCGGCGGCATGGTCTGCCTGCTCGGGGACCGCGACCTGTCTCGCTCCGGCGTGCCGGTGGACTTCTTCGGGGCCCGCACCCGGATGCCCCAGGGCCCGGCGCTGCTCGCGTTGCTCACCGGTGCGCCGCTGCTGCCCGTCACCTTGTGGTTCGACGGTCCGGACTCCCGCGCCCGGATCCATGCGCCCGTCCCCGTACCGGTCGCCGGCACCCGCAGCGAGCAGGTCGCCGCGATGACCCAGTCGGTCGCGGCGACCTTCGAGCGCGGCATCGCCGAGCACCCGAGCGACTGGCACATGCTGCAACGCCTGTGGCTGGACGAGTTGGACGATCGAGGCGAGCCGCGATGACCGGGTCACCACGGCCGGCCGGGCGTCCCGTGACCGACCAGCCGCGTGTCTTCGTCCGTGGGTGGTCGGGATGCGGGTAGGTCTGGTCTGCCCCTACGCCTGGGACAGTCCCGGCGGGGTGAAGGCCCACGTGGACGACCTGGGTGAGCAGCTGCGTCGGATGGGTCACGAGGTCGCCGTGCTGGCACCCGCTGAGTCCGAGGAGGATCTACCCGCGTACGTGACCAGCAGCGGCAAGCCGGTGGCAGTGGCGTACAACGGCAGCGTCGCCCGACTGTCCTTCGGCCCGCGCGCTACCGCCCGAATCAGGCGCTGGATCCGCGATGGCGACTTCGATGTCATGCACGTACACGAGCCGGTGGCACCCAGCATCGGGGCGGTGGCCATCTGGGCGGCCCGCGGCCCGATCGTGGCCACCTGGCACTCCTCGATGGAACGCTCGCGGGTCCTCGCCGCAGGGTTTTACCTCGCCCAAACGGTGATGGAGAAGGTCACCGCCCGGATCGCGGTCAGCGAGTACGCCCGCCGCACGCTGGTCGATCACCTGGGCGGCGACGCGGTGCTGATCCCCAACGGGGTGGACGTGTCCGCGTTCGCCGCCGCTGCACCCCTGCCCGGTCGGGCGCGAGGCGAGCGGACGATGCTCTTTCTCGGCCGGATCGACGAACCCCGCAAAGGCCTGCCCACGCTGTTGGAGGCGCTGCCGGCCATTGCCGCGCGGGTCCCGGACGTGCAGCTGCTGGTGGCCGGTCCGGGCGACGTCGACGCGGTCCGGTCCTCGTTGCCCAAGCCGATGCGGGACCGGGTGGAGTTCCTCGGCCTGGTGTCCGAGCGGGACAAGGTCGCAGCCCTGCACTCGGTGGATCTCTACGTCGCCCCGAACACCGGCGGCGAGTCTTTCGGGATCGTGCTGCTGGAGGCCATGTCGGCGGGGACTGCAGTGCTGGCCAGTGACCTAGACGCATTCCGCCGGGTCCTCGACGGCGGCCGGGCCGGTGTCCTGTTCCCCATCGAGGATGCCGACGGACTGGCCCATGCGGCCACCGACCTGTTGCTGGACCCGGCCGCCCGGGACCCGCTGGTCACTGCCGGCCACGCGGTGGCGGCTCGCTACGACTGGGTGCGGGTGGCGAAGGACATCGTCAACGTCTACGAGAGCGTGACCGTCAGCGGGGAGCGCGTCCGCGAGGACCTGCGCGGTCAGGTCGTGGGCCGCCTGGCCCGCCCGCGGGCCTGGGGGGCCGGCCGATGACCCGGCGCGGAGCTGGCCGATGAACTGGGCGTGGGTCTGGCTCGTCGTCATCCTCGCGCTGATCGTCCTCTACCTGAGCTCGACGGCGGGCCGGTTGGACCGCTTGCACAAGCGGATCGACACCGCCGAATTGGCCCTGGACGCGCAGTTGCTGCGGCGTTCGGTGATCTCCCTGGAGCTGGCCGCCTCGGGTCTGCTCGACCCGGCGACCTCGATCGTGCTCGCCGAGGCGGCGCATACCGCCCGCGCCGTACCCGAGGACGACCCCCGGGGCAGGGGGCTGGCCGAAAGCCGGCTGACCAGCGCGCTGGGGGAGTCCCTGCCGGACCCCGAGGACGTGGCTGAACTGCGCGAGCAGCCCGAAGGCTGCGAACTCACCGATGACCTCGACGCGGTCACCCGGCGGGTGGAACTGTCCCGCCGATTCCTCAACGACGGGGTCCGAGCCTGCCGTTCGCTGCGCGGCCAGACCATCGTGCGCATGTTCGGGTTGGCCGGGCGTACGCCGTGGCCGGAGACCTTCGAGATGGAGGACACCCCGCCGGCGGGATTCCGGCTGCACTGATCCGCCGGGCCGGGCCCCTTTGGCTCAAGGTCGACCGCGTTCGGCCGATGGTGAAGACGTGGGAATGGATCGCCTGACCGGTCGACGCCCCGCCGCAGTGGTGGCCTGGGCCGTCGCCATGGTCCTGACCGCCAGTGGCTGCGCAACCTTCGCCGCGGCCGATTCCGGCCGCTCCGGCGGCGGGGCCACCGGCGCGCTCGTCACGCCCACCACGGTTCCGTCGGGACTATCGAGCACCGACTCGCCGCTGTCGGGGTTGCCCGGCGGCGCCGGCAAACCGGTCCTCGTCGTGAAGATCGACAACACTCATCAGGCGCAGCCTCAGGCCGGCCTCCGCGACGCAGACGTCGTCTACATCGAGGAGGTCGAGTGGGGCCTGACCCGGATCGCTGCGGTGTTCTCCAGCAAGCAGCCCAAGAGCGTCGGACCGGTCCGCAGTGCGCGTATCACCGACCTGGAACTGTTGCGGCAGTATGGAAAGGTCGCCTTCGCCTATTCCGGTGCGCAGACCCGGATGCTGCCCCTGCTGGCCAACGCCGACCTGTATGACGTCTCGGGTGACCGGGACCCGACGGGTTACCGGCGGGCGTCGGACCGGCGGGCCCCGTACAACTTCATGGGAACCCCGGCGAAACTCCTCGCCCGCGCCCCGAAGGCCGCCGCCGCCCACGACATGGGATTCACCTTCGCTGCCAAACCACCCGCCGGCGGCGTCAGCGGCCGCACGCTGAAAGCGCGCTGGCCGGACTCCAGCGCCGAGTTCCGCTACGACAGCGCCGGGCACCGCTATGACGTACGACTCAACGACCGTCCCGCCCGCGCGGCCGAGGGTGGGCTGCAGCACGCCCGGACCGTCGTGGTCCAGTACGTCGAGGAGCGCGACTCCGGGTTCGGCGACAAGTACGGCGGCAAGACGCCGCTGTCCATCACCGTCGGGACCGGTGCAGGCTGGGTGCTGCGGGACGGCAAGGCATACAAGGTGACTTGGTCACGGCCGACCCCGGAGTCCGGGACCGTTTTCGCCGGTAAGGATGGGAGCCCGGTCGCCTTCCGGCCTGGCCAGGTCTGGGTCCTGCTGGTCAACAAGGTGGCCCCGGTGACCCTGAGGTAGGCCCCGTCCGGTCGGCGAGGTAGGCCCTGTCCGGTCGGCGCCCGGGACCGCGGCGCACGGTTCGGCTCGCGGGGGCGTGCGGACGTACGATGAGAGCCCTTCCCGGCCCGTACCGTTCGGAGATCAACCGTGCCCACCGCGCCCGAGACCGCAGCCACCCGCAGCACCGCGCCCGAAGCCGAAGCGATGCCCGCTGACGGTGCCGCGACACGCGGCGCCGGTTCGGCGCCCCGCACGGGAACGATGCAGGTCAAGCGCGGTATGGCGGAGATGCTCAAGGGTGGCGTGATCATGGACGTGGTCACCCCCGACCAGGCCAAGATCGCCGAGGATGCTGGTGCTGTCGCAGTGATGGCCCTGGAACGCGTCCCGGCCGACATCCGGGCCCAGGGCGGGGTCTCCCGGATGTCCGACCCGGACATGATTGACGGGATCATCGAGGCGGTGTCCATCCCGGTGATGGCCAAGGCGCGCATCGGCCATTTCGTCGAAGCCCAGGTGCTGCAGGCCCTCGGTGTGGACTACGTCGACGAGTCCGAGGTGCTCACCCCCGCCGACTACGCCCACCACATCGACAAGTGGGCGTTCACCGTCCCCTTCGTCTGCGGGGCCACCAATCTCGGTGAGGCGCTGCGCCGGCTGAGCGAGGGGGCGGCGATGATCCGCTCCAAGGGCGAGGCCGGCACCGGTGACGTGTCCAACGCCACCACCCACATGCGCACCATCCGGGCCGAGATCGCCCGACTCGGGACCCTCCCCGCCGAGGAGTTGTATCTGGCCGCCAAGGAACTCCAGGCACCGTACGAGTTGGTCAAAGAGGTTGCTGAAAGAGGAAAACTGCCGGTCGTGCTGTTCACCGCCGGCGGCATCGCCACACCCGCCGACGCAGCGATGATGATGCAGCTGGGCGCGGACGGTGTGTTCGTCGGTTCCGGCATCTTCAAGTCCGGCGACCCGGCCAAGCGGGCCCACGCGATCGTGCAGGCGACGCTGCACTACGACAATCCTGACGTGCTGGCCAAGGTGTCCCGCGGCCTGGGTGAAGCGATGGTCGGCATCAACGTCGAGGAGATTCCCCAGCCGCACCGCCTCGCCGAACGCGGGTGGTGAGCGGCCCGCTGATCGGGGTCCTCGCCCTGCAGGGCGACGTCCGCGAGCACGAGGCGGCATTGGCGGCGTGTGCTGCCCGTACGGTACGGATCCGTACCGTCGAGGACCTGGCCACCGCCGACGCCCTGGTGATCCCCGGTGGGGAGTCCACCACCATGTCCAAGCTCGCCGTCGCCACCGGGCTGATCGCACCTTTGCGGGAGTTCGTGGCGCGAGGCCACCCGGCGTACGGCTCCTGCGCTGGCATGATCATGCTGGCGGACCGGCTGCTGGACGCGCGGCCCGACCAGCAGACCATCGGCGGGTTGGACGTGACGGTCCGCCGCAACGCCTTCGGTCGGCAGGTCGACTCCTTCGAGGCAGACCTGGAGTGCGCCGACATCGGCGACCCGCCCTTGCACGCGGTCTTCATCCGGGCACCGTGGGTGGAGAGCATCGGTGCGGCCGTACGCCCGCTCGCGACCATCGCCAACGGTCCGGCCGCCGGTAGGATCGTCGCCGTCCGTCAGGGGCCGGTGGTGGCGACCTCGTTCCACCCCGAACTGACCGGTGATCTGCGGATGCATGACTACTTCGTCCGGTTGGTGAGACAGACCGCGTGACCCGCTGCCCGATCCCGGGGCCGCGCACGCATGAGGAGCGCGAATGAGCGGCCACTCCAAGTGGGCCACGACCAAGCACAAGAAGGCTGTCGTCGATGCCAAGCGCGGCAAGATGTTCGCCAAGCTGATCAAGAATATCGAGGTGGCCGCGCGAACCGGTGGGGGCGACCTGGCCGGGAACCCCACGCTGTACGACGCCGTCCAGAAGGCCAAAAAGTCCTCTGTCCCCAACGACAACATCGATCGGGCGCTCAAGCGCGGTTCGGGGGCCGAGGCCGGCGGCGCGGAATACCAGAACATCACGTACGAGGGTTACGCCCCCAACGGCGTGGCCGTGCTCATCGAGTGCCTCACCGACAACCGTAACCGGGCGGCGTCGGAGGTCCGGGTCGCGATGACCCGCAACGGTGGGTCCATGGCCGACCCCGGGTCGGTGTCCTACCTGTTCAACCGCAAGGGCGTGGTGCTGGTGCCCCGCGGTGAGCTGGGCGAGGACGACGTGCTGGCCGCGGTACTGGAGGCCGGCGCCGAGGAGGTCAACGACCTCGGCGACTCCTTCGAAGTGGTCAGCGAGGCCGGCGATGTGGTGGCCGTGCGGACCGCGCTCCAGGACGCCGGCATCGACTACGAGTCCGCGGAGGCCACTTTCTTGCCCAGTGTCACTGTCGAACTCGACGAGGAAGGCGCCCGCAAGGTCTTCCGGTTGATCGACGCTCTGGAGGACAGTGACGACGTGCAGAACGTTTATGCCAACTTCGACGTCAGCGACGAGGTCATGGAGAGTGTCGGCTGAGCGGGGCCATCGTCCCGGTCGGCCGGCAATTGCGCGGCTGGGACGCTGCCACCTGGCGCACGTCCGCGAGAGACGTGTCGATGCGCTCCCCGGTGCTCGCGCTGGCGCTGCTGGATAGCGCCCCGGACTTCGACCGACTGCGGGAGCGGGTTGAGCGGCTCACCCGGGTCATGCCGATCTTGCGGCAGCGACCCCTGCACGGGCTGACCGGGCTGTCTGGACCCCGGCTGGCCGTCGACCCGTTCTTCGATCTGGACGTGCATCTGCGTCGCTTCCGGCTGCCCAGCGGGGCCGGCTGGGCGGGGCTGCTGGCCGAGGCCCGGCGGATGAGCCTGACCGATTTCGACCGGGATCGGGCCCTGTGGGAGGCCGCGCTGGTCGAGGGCCTGCCCGGTAAGCGGGCGGCATTCCTGCTCAAACTGCATCATTCGATCGCCGACGGGCAGGCGACCGTGCTGCTGGCAGCCAACCTGTTCGAACTCACCGAGGAGCCGGGACCGGCCGAGCCGTTGCCGCCCCTGCCGGCAGGCGCCGAGGTGGGTTTCGGTGAGGTGAGCGTCGCGAACGCCGCCGACAACGCCCGCCGGGGCTTGGAGGTGCTCGTCCTGGGTGCCCGTACGGCCGCCGAACTGACCTTGGGCACCCTGCAGCACCCCGAGGACACCGTGCGCGGCCTGCTGGGCATGGCCGCCTCGCTTGGCCGCTTCGCCTCGATGCCGGATGGGCCGAAGTCCCCACTGCTCACCGGGCGCGGCACCACCTACTCGTTCGCAGCCTTCGACCTGCCCTTCGGTGACCTGCGGACGGCCGCGAAGGTTCACGGCCGAACTATTAATGACGTGTTCCTGGCCGGAGTGGCCGAAGGCCTGGATCGCTACCACCAACGCCACGGTCACAAGGCGCGGCAGCTGCGGTTCAACCTGCCCATCAGCCTGCGCTCGATCCTGAAGGACGGCAGCACCGCCAATGCCGTAACGGTGGCGCGCTTCACGCTGCCGGTGGCCGGGCGCACCATCGCCGAACGGCTGGAACTGGCCCACGACACGGTGGCCCGGTGCAAGGCCGAGCCGGCGCTGACCCTGGCCGGTCCGCTGGCGGACGCCTCGTGGCTGGTCCCCGTACCGATGATCGCCATGGTCGCGCAGGCCAGTGACGTGACCGTCAGCAACGTCCCGGGGCCGCCGGTCCCCTTCTACCTGGCCGGGTCCCGGCTGGTGGGCGCCTATCCGTTGGTTGCCACGATCGGCGCGGCGGTCAACATCACCATGATCACCTACGACCGGACCGCGTTCGTGGGAGTGAGCGCGGACGACCGGGCGGTGGGCGACCTCGACGATCTCGTCGCGGATCTGCGGGCGGGAATGGCCGCGATGACCGGCAAGCCGGTGGGGCCGGCCGATCCGTTCGGGGAAGCCGCCCCGGCCGTGGCCGCCACGCCGAAGGCACGGGCGGTGCGCCGCAAGCCGAGGTCCTCGGACTAGCCTTACGAACACGTGTTCGGCAGGGCTGAGCCTGACGTTCGTCGAAGGGTGGATCGCGTGCGGGTGCTCGGCGTTGACCCGGGCCTGACCCGATGCGGTCTGGGAGTTGTGGACGGAGCGGCCGGTCGGACCGTACGGCTGGTGCACGTCGAGGTGATCCGTACGCCCGCTGGTGACGACATCGCCGCGCGACTGCTCGTCCTGGCCCAGGCGTTCCACGCGGCGATTGCCGCCTATGACCCGGATGTCGTTGCAGTGGAACGTGTTTTCAGCCAGCACAACGTCGCTACGGTGATGGGTACCGCGCAGGCGGGCGCCGCGGCCATTCTCACCGCCGCCCAGCATGGCCTGCCGGTGGCCCTGCATACCCCCAGTGAGGTGAAGGCGGCGGTGACCGGGAATGGCCGGGCCGACAAGCAGCAGGTGGCGACCATGGTCACCCGGTTGCTGCGCTTGACCATCACACCTCGCCCCGCGGATGCCTCCGACGCGCTGGCGCTGGCGATCTGCCATCTGTGGCGCGGTGACAGCGATGCGCGGATCGCCGCGGCCCGTGCCGCCGTGGTGGCGCGGTCCAGGGTGACCACCGGGGCGCGCCCGTGATCGCCTCCGTACGAGGCCGGGTCGCGGCCATTGGCCCGGATCAAGTCACCGTCGAGGTCGGCGGCATCGGGCTGGCTGTGCAGTGCAGTCCCGCCACGTTGGCCGGGCTGCGGGCAGGGGAGCAGACCCGGTTGGCCACCTCCCTGGTCGTGCGGGAGGACTCGCTGACCCTGTACGGGTTCGCCGAGCAGGACGAGCGGGTTCTGTTCGACCTCTTGCAGACCGTCTCCGGCGTCGGCCCCCGGCTCGCGCTGGCCGTGCTCGCCACGCTGCGCCCGGATGCCGTCCGCCGTGCCGTGGCCACCGAGGACCTCACCGCTTTGGTACGCGTGCCCGGGGTTGGTCGCAAGGGCGCTCAACGTCTCGTGCTCGAACTGAAGGACCGCATCGGTGCTCCCACCGCTGCCGCTGGCGTCTCGGCGGTGGACACCAGGGCGCCGTGGCGCTCGACCCTGGTCGATGCGCTGACCGGGCTGGGCTGGACGGCTCGCGACGCCGACACCGCCGCCGACGCGGCGGCGCGACTGGCTGAGGAGCAACTCGCCGGCGATGGCATCGACGTGGCGGTCCTACTACGTGCGGCCCTACGGGCGCTGGCGTGAGCGGGGCTACGGCGTGAGCGGGGCTACGGCGTGAGCGAGCCTGCGGCATGACCGTCGACGACCCCGGGGCCGGCGACGAGCACGAGGGCGACCGGTTGGTGGCCGCGGACGCGGATCTCGACGACCGCGCCGTGGAGGGTGCGCTGCGCCCTCGGTCCTTGGCGGAGTTCGTCGGACAGGAACGCGTCCGGGCTCAACTCGGCCTGGTTCTGGAAGCAGCCCGCCGCCGGGGCCGACCGGCCGACCATGTGCTGTTGGCCGGCCCCCCCGGGCTCGGCAAGACGACGCTGGCCACGATCATCGCCGCTGAGCTCGGCGCGCCGCTGCGGATCACGTCCGGGCCTGCCCTGCAGCACGCCGGGGACCTGGCCAGCCTGCTGACCAGCCTGCAGCCCGGTGAGGTGCTGTTCCTGGACGAGATCCACCGCACCGCTCGGGCCGCCGCAGAGCTTCTCTATCTCGCGATGGAGGATTTCCGGGTCGACGTCGTGGTCGGCAAAGGGCCTGGTGCTACGGCGATTCCGCTGGAGCTGGAGACGTTCACCCTGGTCGGCGCGACCACCCGGGCCGGCCTGCTGCCGGGCCCGTTACGCGACCGGTTCGGGTTCACGGCCCACCTGGAGTTCTACGACCCGGCAGATCTGCACCGGATCCTCACCCGCTCGGCGCGACTGCTGGCGGTCGACCTCGACACCGACGGCGCGGCCGAGATCGCCGGGCGTTCGCGGGGCACGCCGCGCATCGCGAACCGGCTGCTGCGGCGGGTCCGTGACTATGCCCAGGTGCACGGCAGCGGCCGCGTCGACCTGCCCACCGCGCGGGCGGCGCTGGACCTGTATGAGGTCGATCACCTGGGTCTGGACCGACTGGACCGCGGCGTGCTGGACGCCCTGGTGCGCCTGTTCGGCGGCGGGCCGGTCGGTCTGTCCACCCTCGCGGTCGCCGTGGGGGAGGAGCCCGAGACCGTGGAGACGGTGGCCGAGCCCTTCCTGGTACGCGCCGGGCTGCTGGCCCGCACACCCCGGGGCCGGGTCGCCACCGAGGCCGCCTACCGCCATCTGGGCTTACCCGTCCCGGCTGGTCCGCCGGCTTGGCTGGGCGGTGCGGGCACGCGCGGGAGTCGCTCGACGTCAGGACCCGCAGGTGCCGGCGGCGATCAGCCGGTGCTGCCGTTGTCCGAGGCAGAGCCTTCGACACAGGTCTTGCCGTCGCCGGGTGCGGCCGAACTACCCCCGCCGGACTGACCGAAGGCCCCCTCGGACGGCGCCGGGATGCCCTATCTGGCGTGACCCTGGCCAAGGCGCGTGGCGCTCGGCGGAGGCACCCTTGCGGCGGCATTAGGGTGGGGCGTCCGCCGCAGGCTGGGCGAGCCCGGATGAATCGATGCGTGGAGGTGCGGTGGACCAGCTCGGCGCCTTTGTGCCGCTGTTGTTGGTCGCGGCGGCCTTTTACTTCTTCATTCTGCGCCCGGCGCGGCGACGGCAGCAGCAGGCCGCAAGCCTGTCGGCGAGCCTGCGGGTCGGGCAGCGGGTGATGACGACGGCCGGACTGTTCGGCACACTGCGCGACGTACGCGACGACGAGGTCGACATGGAGATCTCGCCGGGAGTGGTGGTGTCATTCGTCCGGGCCGCCATCGCCCGCGTGGCCGAGCCGGCGGATTCCGTCGCGCTGGCCGGCGAGGTCGATATTCGCAGCGACGAGATCAACGGCCCCGAGTTTGTCGATGACCGGGACCCCAGCGACAACCTCGACAGCTTGGATGACTGGGCCGACGAGTGGGACGCCGAGGACGAGGACGCACGCAACGACGGATCGCAGGATCCGACAGAGAACGGCCCGCCCCCCGGCGGGCCGGGGGACAGCCGAACGGGTTGAGGGATCCGAGCGGGTCCCCACGGACCCGCGTCCCGACGGCCCCGGCCCATGCCCACCCGGGCACCGGTTCGGGATCACCTCGGGGCAGCCGGATCTGACGGCTCGCCGATCCGCAGACCTGCGGACCGATTGTGATGGGGAGATTGACAGCGGTGGCAACACCTTCGCGGGGCCGGCCGGCCCGAACGCTACTCGTGCTCCTTCTGGCAACCCTGGCCCTTGGGGTCTGGACCTTCTGGCCGGGGACCTCTAACCTGCCGCAGCTGGGCCTGGACCTGCGCGGTGGCACCCAGGTCATCCTCGTACCCAAGACGGTCGAGGAGGGCGGCACGGTCACCGACGACCAGCTCAAGCAGGCCGTGGAGATCATCCGGCAGCGGGTCAACGGCGTCGGCGTCGCCGAGGCTGATGTCACCCAGCAGGGGTCCGGTGCCAATGCCGCCATCGTCGTCTCGGTGCCGGGTGTGAGCCAGGAGCGGATCGTCGACCTGGTCGGGCGCACCGCGTTGCTGGACTTCCGGGCCGTGGAGAACGCGCTGGCCCCGGCCCCGATCTCTGCTACCCCGTCTGCGACCGCGAGCCCGGTGAACCCAAGTGCCAGCCCGAGCCCGGCCGCCTCCCTGGGCAGCCCCACCGCCGAGCCGGCGCCGACGGCCAGTGCTAGTCCGACTGGCAGTGCTAGTCCTGCTGGCAGTGCTAGTCCTGCTGGCAGTGCCAGCCCCACCGGGAATGGCCGGCCGCTGGCCGGACTGCCTCAGGCGGCGGTGCCGGCGGCGACCAGCCCGACCCCGACGGGATCGGCCAGCCCGACAGCGGCCGCCAGCCCGAACCCGAGTCCCAGCCCGAGCGACAGCGCCAGCCCGGGCACGGCAACGCTGATCCAGTCCCCGGCCAACGACGCGCCGTTCCAGACCAAGGTCGCCGACCTGAACTGCACGTTGCCGATCAACCGGGCCGGCGGCACGCCGGATGACCCCAAATTGTGGCTGGGCACCTGTGACCGCGACGGCCAAGTCAAATACATCCTGCAGCCAGCCTTCATCCTTGGCACGAACGTCACCAGCGCCGAAGCGGTACTGGCGCAGGGCGGTGTCGGCGGCTGGAGCGTCAGCCTGTCGTTCGACGCCGAGGGTTCCCGCAAACTGTCCGACGTCTCCGGTCAACTGGTCGGCAAGGAGCCGCCGCAGAACCAGTTCGCGATCGTGCTGGACGGGGTCGTCTACTCGGCGCCGAGGTTCATCAGCCAGATCACCGGCGGTAACGCCGAGATCACCGGCGATTTCACCGCCCAGGAGGCGCAGGACCTCGCCAACGTGCTGAAGTACGGTGCCCTGCCGGTGACCCTGGACGTCGCACAGGTCGAGAGCGTGTCGGCGACGCTGGGCGATGACCAACTCAATGCCGGGCTGCTGGCCGGTGCTATCGGCTTGGTGCTCGTTATCGTCTACCTGCTGGCCTACTACCGCGCCCTGGGCGTGGTTGCGGTCGCCTCGCTGCTGGTGGCCGCGGCAATCACGTACGGCGCCTTCGTGGTTCTGGGTCGCACCCTCGGTTTCACCCTGACCCTGGCGGGTGTCGCCGGCGCGATCGTCGCGATCGGTATCACCGCGGACTCGTTCGTCGTCTACTTCGAACGCATACGTGACGAGATACGCGAAGGAAAATCGTTGCGGCAGGCCACGGATTCGGGCTGGGATCGCGCCAAGCGAACGATCCTGGCGGCCGACTTCGTGTCGTTCCTGGCCGCCGTGGTCCTCTACTGGCTGTCCGTCGGTGGGGTCCGGGGATTCGCCTTCACTCTCGGTCTGACCACGCTGATCGACGTGCTGGTCGCGTTCACGTTCAGCCGACCCTTGGTCGTGCTGATGGGCCGTACGCCGTGGATGCAGAGCGGCAGCGCCTGGACCGGGCTGTCCCCGGACCGGCTGGGTGTGACATCACTGACCGGCACCGCTCCGGTACGCGGGACCCGCGGGGCCGGCAACCGGCCGGGTGTGGCCACCCGCACGGCCAACGGGGACCGTCATACCGGTGACTCTGGGAAGGGGAACTCCTGATGTCTCGCGTGGGCCGATTGGCGCACAACCTGTACGCAGGCAAGGTCTCCTACGACTTCGTCGGCCGGCGTCGCCGCTGGTATGCCATCTCCGCCGGCATCCTGCTCGTCGCGATCGGCGGCCTGCTGTTCCGCGGCCTCAACCTGGGCATCGAGTTCGAGGGCGGTGCGGAATATCAGGTGCCGAGTACCGCCACCTGTTCGGTGGACGATGCTCGGCAGGCCACCCGCGGGGTGATCGGGACCGACCCGATCGTCACCCAAGTCGGCAACGGAGCCATCCGCGTCCAGACCGAGTCCCTGTCCACGACGCAGTCCAACGTGGTTCTGGGGGAGCTCGCCAAGTCCTGTGACGTCGCCACGGGTGACATCAAGGTGCAGCTGGTAGGCCCAACCTGGGGCGGTGAGATCACCCGAAAGGCGTTGCAGGGCCTCGTGGTGTTCCTGCTGCTGGTCTCGGTGTTCCTGTCGGTCTACTTCGAGTGGCGCATGGCCGTCGCCGCGCTGATCGCGCTGGCCCATGACCTCGTCATCACCATCGGCATCTACGCCCTGATCGGTTTCGAGGTGACGCCGGCCACCGTCATCGGGCTGCTGACCATCTTGGGCTATTCGCTGTACGACACGGTGGTCGTCTTCGACAAGGTCAAGGAAAACACCCGAGGGGTCGCCGGGCAGAGTCGGGTGACGTACAGCGACGCCGCCAACCTGGCACTGAACCAGACCCTGGTCCGGTCCATCAACACCTCGGTCGTCGCGCTGCTGCCCGTCGCCGGCATTCTCTTCGTCGGTGCCGGACTGCTCGGCGCGGGCACCCTGAAGGACCTGGCGCTGGCGCTGTTCATCGGCATGCTGGCCGGTACGTACTCCTCGATCTTCGTTGCGACCCCGATCCTGGCGCAGTTGAAGGAGCAGCAGCCGGAGATGCAGGCGCTGGCCCGCCGGGTGTCGCAGCGCACCGCCGGAACCGGCCGCCGTACGGGGTCACGGGGCGGCGCGGGCAATGGCGATGACCTCGACGTCCCGGCGGACGAGGCTGGGTCGGGGGGCGATGGGGCCACCGCCCCAGGTGATGAGCCGGTGGTGACCACCGGCGCCCGGTCCGGTGCGAAGGCACCGGTGGTGGTTCGCCCAGCCACCAGCGGAGGTCGGCAGCAGCCCCGCAAACAGCCGAAGTCCAAGCGCGGACACTGATTCGCCGCAGTCCTCGCCCCACCCGGGCGGGGGCTGCGCGCTGCGTACACTGACATCTCCGACGATCGAGGAGGTGGCGTGGCTCACGATCCTGCGCCGCCAACGGTCCCGATGGGTACCGGACCGGTGCCCCCGGCGCCACCCGCTCCGGCCGCATCGGTATCACCGGCCACCATGACTCCGGCCGCCCCGACCACCACGGAGGTCGCTCCCGCATCGCCCCGGCCGAGCACACCGCGCCCGATTGTCGGGCCCGTGGTCCCCGTCTCCACTCGTGCGCCCGGGTCTCCCGGGGGAACGCTGCCCACGGGCCCCCCCGGAGCCTCCCCGGCCGGTCCCCGGCTGCGCGGTCGCCTGGCCCGCATCGGCGGTCGCTCCACGCACCCAGAGCTGGAGCCGCTGTTCCGTACGGTCCGGCAGTTCCATCCACGCAGCGACCTGAAGGTGATCGAGCGGGCCTACGAGACGGCCTCTTACCTGCATCGCGACCAGTCACGGCGCTCGGGCGAGCCGTACATCACCCATCCCCTGGCGGTGGCCACGATCCTGGCCGAGTTGGGGATGGGCGGCACGACCGTCGCCGCGGCCCTGCTACACGACACGATCGAGGACACCGACTACGCGCTGGACTCACTACGGGAGGACTTCGGGGACGAGATCGCCCGGCTGGTGGACGGGGTCACCAAGCTCGACCGGGTGAAATACGGGCAGTCCTCCGCCGCCGAGACCGTACGCAAGATGGTCGTGGCGATGGCCCGCGACATCCGGGTGCTGGTCATCAAGTTGTGCGACCGGCTGCACAACATGCGGACCCTGCGTTGGCTGCCGCCGGAGAAGCAGGAGACCAAGGCCCGCGAGACGCTGGAGATCTATGCGCCGCTGGCGCACCGACTGGGCATGAACACCGTCAAATGGGAGCTGGAAGACCTTGCGTTCGCCACGCTCTATCCCAAGATGTATGACGAGATCGTCCGGCTCGTCGGGCAGCGCGCCCCGTCCCGCGACCAATACCTGACCAAGGTCATCAACGAACTCGACGAGGACCTGCGCTCCGCGCGGATCAAGACGACGGTCACGGGCCGACCCAAGCATTACTACTCCGTCTACCAGAAGATGATCGTGCGAGGCCGCGACTTCGCCGATATCTATGACCTGGTCGGGGTGCGCATCCTGGTCGAGACCATTCGGGACTGCTACGCGGTCCTCGGCATCGTGCATGCGCGCTGGAGTCCGGTTCCCGGACGCTTCAAGGATTACATCGCGATGCCCAAGTTCAACATGTACCAGTCGTTGCACACCACCGTCATCGGGCCGGAGGGTCGCCCGGTGGAGTTGCAGCTCCGTACGGTGGAGATGCACCGCGCCTCGGAATTCGGGGTCGCTGCGCACTGGCGATACAAGCAGTCCGAGGTCGGCGGCAAGTCCGGCCCGGACGATTTCGCGTGGCTGCGTCAACTGTTGGAGTGGCAGCGCGAGACCGAGGACCCCGACGAGTTCCTCGACTCGTTGCGCTATGACCTCGGCGCCCACGAGGTCTTCGTGTTCACCCCCAAGGGCGATGTCGTGGCATTGCCCGCCGCCGCAACACCTGTCGACTTCGCCTATGCGGTGCACACCGAGGTGGGACACCGTTGCGTCGGTGCCCGCGTCAACGGCAAACTGGTGCCGCTGGACTCCACCCTGGAAAACGGCGACGTCATTGAGGTGTTCACCTCCAAGGCCGAGGGCGCCGGCCCGTCCCGGGACTGGCTGGGTTTCGTCAAGAGCCCCCGGGCCCGCGGCAAGATCCGTAACTGGTTCTCCAAGGAGCGCCGGGAAGAGGCGGTCGAGCAGGGCAAGGAGGCCATCACCCGGGCGATGCGCAAGCAGGGCCTTCCGTTGCAGCGCCTGATGACCAACGCATCGCTGGGCACCATCGCCGCCGACCTGCGCCAAACGGACATCACGGGGTTGTACGCCGCGGTGGGTGAGGGCCGGATCGCAGCGGCCACCATCGTGCAGAAACTCGTCCAGGGCGCCGGCGGCGAAGAGGCCGCCGCGGACGACGTCGCCGAAGCCACCTCACCCACCCTGATCCAGACCCGTCGCTCCCGCCAGCAGGGTGACCCGGGCGTCGTGGTGAAGGGGGTCGAGGACGTCTGGGTGAAACTCGCCCGCTGCTGTACGCCGGTCCCAGGTGACAACATCACCGGATTCGTCACGCGGGGTTCCGGGGTTTCCGTACACCGCTCGGACTGCGTCAACATCCCCGGCCTAACCGCCCAACCAGACCGGATGGTCGAGGTCGAGTGGGCGCCCAACTCCACGTCGATGTTCCTGGTGAACATTCAGGTCGAGGCGCTCGACCGGGCCCGGCTGCTCTCCGACGTGACTCGGACCCTGTCCGACCAGCATGTCAACATTCTGTCGGCCTCAGTGACGACGACCCGCGACCGGATTGCGTTGTCCCGCTTCACCTTCGAGATGGCCGACCCGAAACACCTCGGTTCGGTGCTGAAGTCTGTACGAGGTGTGGAGGGCGTCTACGACGTCTACCGCGTCTGACCGAACTCCTAGCGTTGAAACTCCGCCAGTTTCATTAGCGTTGAAACTCCGCCAACGCCCGCTCGGCTGCCTCCGCCAAGGGACGGGTCATCTCCAGGGAACGCTGCGCCTCGCTGGCCTTGCGGGCATCATCGGATCCAGCGGCCTTTTCCAGTTTCGCCACAGAGGCGTGGAACATGGCCACGGTGTCCTCCGCGCGGGCCCGAGCAGCGGGGTCGGTACGCCGCCATTCGTCGGCTTCGCCGTGGCGGATGGATTCCTCGACGGCGCGCAGCCGGGACTCCAGTCTGTCCTTGTCGTTGCGCGGGACATGGCCGACCTTTTCCCAGCGTTCGGCAATGCTGCGGATGGCGGTCTTGGCCGCCTGCAGATCGGTGACGGGCAGCAGTGCCTCGGCCTCCACGAGCAGCACCTGCTTGGCGGTGAGGTTCTCCCGCAGCCCCGCGTCCCGCTCGTCGAAGGTGGCATTGCGGGCGGCGAAGAAGGCGTCCTGCGCGGCCCGGAAGCGACCCCACAGCCGGTCTTCGTCCAGCCGCGGCCCACGGGGCGCGGCTTTCCAGCGGGTCATCAGGTCGCGGTAGGCAGCCGCTGACTCGCCCCACTCCCGAGACGTCGCCAGTGCCTCCGCCTCGGTGACGATGGTCTCCTTGACCGCCATCGCCGCCTTGCGTTCGGCGTCGAGGGTGGCGAAGTGCTGGCGACGGTGCTTGTCAAAGGTCGATCGGGCGGTGCTGAAGCGCTTCCACAGGTCCTGCTCCTTGGCCCGTTCGGCCCGCGGCGCGGCCTTCCACTGGTCCAGCAGCACCCGGAAGCGGTCGCCGGTCGCCTTCCACGCGCTGGATTCCGCCAGCGACTCCGCCTCGGTGACGATCGTCTCGCGGGCCGCCAGGGCCTGCTCGCGGGCGGCGGCCCGCTCGGCGGCGACCGCCGCACGACGGGCGACGACGTCGGCGTCCAAGGCATCCAGCCGCGCGGTCAAGGTGGCGATGTCGCCGACGACGGCGGGCTCGACCAGGGCGCCGCGGACCTTGGCGATCACGCTGGTGGTCTGGTCGGGAGTTGCCTTGCCGTCGCGCAGTCGACGCTCGGCCAGGTCCACTTCGACCTTGAGGTCGGCGAACTTGCGTTCGAAGAACGCCAGGCCAGCCTCGGGCTCACCGGCGGCCCACTGGCCTACGGTCCGCTCGCCGCCGTCCGGCAACCGCAGGTGGACCGTTCCGTCGTCATCGACGCGACCCCAGGGGTGACCTGGCGTGGTGCCCTCAGTCATCGTCGCGGTGCCCTCCTGCTTCCCCGCCGCCGCGGTGGCGTGCGGGCTTGATCCTTGCATCAGCCCAGATATGCCCCTCAGCCGGTCGGATACGCCGGCGTCATGGTGGCGCTGGCGATCTGCAATGGCTGCACGGGGATGCCATCGGTGGCCCCGCCCTCCACGCCCTGGCTGGCGACATAGCGGACGATGTCCAGGCCTTCGGTGATGGTGCCCCAGATCGTGTAGTTGGGGGGCAGCGTCGTGTCCTGCCACACCAGGAAGAACTGACTGCCGTTGGTGCCCGGCCCGGCATTCGCCATCGCGACGGACCCGGCGGGGTAGTCGTTGGCGCCGTCGGTGGGCAGGTTCTCGTCGGCGAACTGATAGCCCGGCCCACCCTGGCCGGTGCCCTTCGGGTCACCGCACTGCACCACGTAGATCCCCTGCGTGGTCAGCCGGTGGCAGCGGGTGGCGTTGAAGTAGTCCTGACCGGCGAGGAAGGCCATCGAGTTCACCGTGATGGGGGCCTTGCCCGCCAACGCGTCGATCGCGATCGTCCCGCAGTTGGTGTCCAGGGTCAGCGTGTACGGCTTCGCCGGGTCGATCTTGCGCTCCGGTGCCTTCGGCCAGGTCAGGTCGCTGACCCGTGGGGCCGGTGGCTTCGTGCACGTGACCTGGCTGGTCAGCGTCGGCGAGGGATTCGAGGCCGACGGGCTGGCGGACGCGGTGGCCGTTGCCGCATCCGTGGGTGCCGCGATCGGGGTCTCACCGGAGGACCCCGTACGCACGAACCACGCCACGAACAGGGCGACCACGCCAAGGGTCACCACGGCCCCGACGATCCGGTTGCGATTGCTGCGCTTGTTGGCCTCGGCGGCCCGGCGGGCCTGCTGGCGCTCGAACTTGGCCCGGGCGAGCTCACGCTCGCGCTTATTGCCGGACGACACGGAACCTCCAGAGGTGGTGGTGGGCGCACCCGGCACACGGACGGACGCAGCCGCCTCACGGTCGAATACGCGGACACCGACCAGACGATCGGATCTGCGTTGCGGTGCCCTGTTCGCCCGGTGGCCGGTGGATCTGGTGGTCATGGCCGGGCGGTGCCGCTGATCAGGGCGTCGCCGGAGTCTAGGCGAGCCCCGATAGCCTGCTGACCTTCCCTGGTCCGTCCCCGGCGTGTCCTGCGACCCGCCGGCCCGGGCCATCCGACCCAAATCGAGAGGCGCCGCGTGCTCGTCGTCGGATTCCCTGCCGGACCCTGGGGCACCAACTGCTTCGTCGTGGCCCCCGCCGCCGGCAGTGAGTGCCTGATCATCGACCCGGGCAAGGACTGCGGTCCGCGCTTGCAGGAGACCGTCGCCGAGCATCGGCTGCACCCCGTCGCCGTGCTGCTCACCCACGGGCACATCGATCACACCTGGTCGGTGGTGCCGGTCGCCGACGGCTACGGGATCCCCGCCTACATCCACCCCGACGACCGCGAGCTGCTGACCGACCCGGCCAAGGGTCTGTCCCCGGACACGGTGGCCGCGCTGGCGGGGATGACCGGCGGGCTGACCCCGGTCGAGCCGGCCGACGTGCGGGTCCTCGGCGACGGGACCGCCCTGGACTTGGCCGGGCTGTCTTTCGCGGTACGGCATGCCCCGGGGCACACCCCCGGGTCGGTCACCTTCGGGACCCCGCGCGGCGCCGACGCACCGCCGGTGCTGTTCTCCGGCGACCTGCTGTTCGCCGGTTCGATCGGCCGCGTCGACCTGCCCGGGGGGAACCTCGCCGACATGCTCGTGTCACTGGAACAGGTCGTGCTGCCGCTGGCGGATGACACCGTGGTGCTGCCGGGGCACGGGCCGCAGACCACCATCGGTGCCGAGCGGGCCGGGAACCCGTACGTCGCCGAGGTGGTCGCTGGTGTCGACCGGCGCGACGGTAGCCGTGGCGCTGCGACGGATCTGCCCCGGCGAGGGCTGTAGATGACCGGCACGTTCAGCGCCCCGAAAGGGGTTCCGGAGTATTACCCGCCCGACTCTGCGGCCTTCCTGGCGGTGCGCGACGCGCTTGCCGCGCCGGCGCGTCGCGCCGGCTACGGCTACATCGAACTGCCCGTGTTCGAGGACACGGGCCTGTTCGTCCGCGGCGTGGGGGAGTCCACCGACGTGGTCAGTAAGGAGATGTACACGTTCACCGATCGAGCAGAGCGGTCCATCTCGCTGCGCCCCGAAGGCACTGCAGGTGTGATCCGCTCGATCGTGGAACACGGCATGGACCGGGCCGGCCTGCCGGTGAAACTCTGGTATGCCGGTCCATTCTTTCGCGCCGAGCGCCCTCAGTTCGGCCGCTACCGGCAATTGCAGCAGGTCGGGGTCGAGGCCGTCGGGGTGGACGATCCGGCGCTGGACGCCGAGGTCGTGGCACTGGCCGACGAGGCCTACCGCGCGTTGGGTCTCACCGGCTATCGGCTGCAGTTGACGTCGCTGGGCTGTGCCGGCTGCCGACCCGGATACCGCGGATTGCTACAGGAGTTCCTGGCCGGGCTCGACCTGGACGAGGCGACCCGAGTGCGTGCCGAGGTAAACCCGCTGCGGGTGCTGGACGACAAGCGGGAATCGGTGCAGGAACAACTCGGCGATGCCCCGCTGATGGTCGACCACCTGTGCGCGGACTGCCGTACGCACTATGACGCCGTACGCAATCACCTGGCCGACCTAGGCGTCGCCTGGGTGGAGGCGCCGCGCCTGGTGCGCGGGCTGGATTACTACACCCGCACCACGTTCGAGTTCAGTCACGACGGGTTGGGCGCGCAGTCCGGAATCGGTGGTGGGGGCCGCTACGACGGGCTGATGGCCTCCCTAGGTGGGCGGCCGTTGTCGGGCATCGGGTTCGGGCTCGGCACCGACCGGACGTTCCTGGCCTGCCGCGCGGAGGGGCTGTCGGTCGGGGATCCCGCTCGCTGCCAGGTCTATCTCGTGCCGCTCGGGGAGAATGCCAAACGCTTCGCGGTGGGGCTGTCCGGACGGCTGCGCGCCGCCGGGGTGTCGGTCGATCTCGCGTACGGGGAACGTGGCCTGAAGGGGTCGATGAAGGCCGCGGACCGCAGCGGTGCGACGTATGCGGTGATCGTGGGGGAACGGGACCTCGCCGAGCAGGTGGCCCAGGTGAAACTTCTGAGCACAGGCGAGCAGTTTCCGGTTCCCTTGGCTGACCTGACAGCAACTCTGAAGGAGAGACTCTCGTGATCCGTAGCCACGACGCCGGGACGCTGCGCGCTGCCGACGCCGGTACGACCGTGACCCTGGCCGGGTGGATCGCCCGCCGTCGAGACCATGGTGGTGTCGCGTTCCTGGATCTGCGCGATGCCTCCGGTGTTGTCCAGGTGGTCGTACGCGACCCCGAGGTGGCCCATGGTCTACGGCTGGAGTTCTGCCTGAAGATCGTCGGCGAGGTGTCGGTACGCCCGGCAGGCAACGAAAACCCGGAGCTGCCGACCGGTGACATCGAGATCGTGGCTGCCGAGGTCGTGGTGCTCAGCGAGTGCGCACCGCTGCCGTTCCCCATCGACGACAGTGTTGAGGTCAACGATGAGGTGCGGCTGAAGCACCGCTATCTCGACCTGCGCCGCGCCGGACCGGCTGCAGCGATCCGGATGCGGTCCAAGGTGAGCGCGATCGCCCGCGATGTGCTGCTGGCCCGTGACTTCGTCGAGGTGGAGACCCCGACGTTGACCGCCTCGACGCCAGAAGGCGCCCGGGATTTCCTGGTGCCGGCCCGGTTGCAGCCCGGTTCCTGGTATGCCCTTCCGCAGTCCCCGCAGCTGTTCAAGCAGTTGTTGATGGTGGCCGGCCTGGAGCGCTACTTCCAGATCGCGCGTTGCTATCGCGACGAGGACTTCCGGGCCGACCGGCAGCCGGAGTTCACCCAGTTGGACATCGAGATGTCATTCGTCGAGCAGGACGACGTGATCGACATCGGCGAGGCGGTCATTCGCTCGATCTGGTCCGGGGTGCTCGGGCACGAGATCGGCGACATTCCCAGGATGACGTTCGCCGAGGCGATGCGGCGCTATGGCTCCGACAAGCCGGATCTGCGGTTCGGTATCGAGCTGGTCGACCTCACCGAGTTCTTCGCCGACACCGGCTTCCGCGTCTTCCAGGCACCGCACGTCGGCGCTGTCGTCATGGCGGGTGGGGCGTCGCAGCCGCGCAAGGTGTTCGACGCCTGGCAGGAGTTCGCCAAGCAGCGAGGTGCCCGTGGACTGGCGTACGTCACCTTCGGAACCGACGGGGAACTCGGCGGCCCGGTCGCCAAGAACCTGTCCGAATCCGAACGTTCCGGGTTGGCCGCTGCGGTGGGTGGGCAGCCGGGGGACTGCGTGTTCTTCGCCGCCGGCAAGCGCACCGACGCCTTGGCCCTGCTGGGTGCGACCCGGTTGGAGATCGGCCGGCGCCTCGACCTCATCGACACCAAGGCGTGGTCGTTCCTGTGGGTGGTCGATGCGCCCATGTTTGAAGAGATCGACCTGGACGACGGCACGACGGGCTGGACCGCTGTGCACCACCCGTTCACCTCGCCCAACGACGAGTGGCTGGACTCCTTCGAGCAGGCGCCGGACCAGGCGCTGGCGTGGGCGTATGACTTGGTGTGCAACGGCAACGAAATCGGCGGCGGGTCCATCCGTATCCACCGCCGTGAGGTGCAGCAACGGGTTTTCGCCCTGTTGGGCATGACCCCGGAGCAGGCGCAGGCCAAGTTCGGTTTCCTGCTGGAGGCGTTCAACTTCGGGCCGCCGCCGCATGGTGGCGTCGCGTTCGGTTGGGACCGGATCTGCATGCTGCTGGCCGACGTCCCCTCACTGCGGGACGTCATCGCCTTTCCCAAGACGGGCGCCGGCTACGACCCGCTCACCGGTGCACCCACGCCGATTACTCCCGCGCAGCGCAAGGAGGCCGGGGTGGACGCGGTCCCAGGGTGAGGGTCAGTCCGCGGTCCTGAGAAAACGGGTCAGTTCTGCCGAGAGTTCCGGAACGTCCAGTGATCCATCGGCTGCCGAGAGCACCAGGGTTTCGGCATCGTCCACCGGCATCCGCAGATCCAGCCCGTTCATGAGACAGAAGATCCGCGTAGCGGACCAGGCGAGCCTCTTGTTGCCGTCAACAAGCGGGTGGTTGCGCGCTAGGGAGTGCATGAGGGCGGCAGCCTTCTCCGCGAACGTCGGATAGGCGTCGGTACCGAACACCGAGGTCTGCGGCCGGGCCACGGCCGAGGCCAGCAGACCCGGCTCGCGAACGGCGACGTCAGGAAGCACGCCGCCTGCGATCTCCAGCACGTCCTCGACAGACAGGTAGTCGATCGGACCGCTCGGGCTCGTCAACGGCTGAGCCGCTCGAGGAGTTCGGCGTCCTCGTCACGGACTCGGGCGATCGCCGCGGCGAGGCGCCTGGGGCGATCGGTGGTGTATTCGCGGATGGCGGTGCGAGCCACCTCTTGCATGGAGCGACCCTCCAGTTCGGCGCGGCGGCGCAGCGCCTCGGTCTCGGACTCGTTCAACCTGAGGTTCATGGCCATGAACCGATGGTACCGGCGCGGTACCAGTCGGCAACCGCGTTACGCGACAGCCGCGCTGGTGAAGCGATGGCTGCAGGTGTAGCCGAGCGAGGCGTAGACCGCCCGTGCGGCGTCGTTGTGTGCGTACATGCCCAGGGTTACCGGGCTGCCGAACTCGGCGAGGCACTCGCGGGTGATCCAGGCGCAGACGTCGCGGGCCAGACCGCGGCCGCGGTGGTCCGGATGGGTGGCCACGTCGGCCAGGTGCGGCACGCCGGGCACATGCATGGTCACCGCCGTGATGCTGAGCAACTCGCCGTGCTCCTCGATGCCGGCCCACCAGCGGATTCGCGGGTTGCCGGGCCGGGCTGAGGCGGTGGGGGAGGCCATCTCGAGGAACGGCACCAAGCGCGGATCGTCCGTCGCCAGCCGGTGGACGGCGACCTCACCCCTGCGTGCTTGGGGCTCTCGGTCGGTCCACCACCAGTCCCAGTTGCCGGCATCGGCGCGTAGGTCGCCCGGCCAGCCGATGCCACGGGGCAGTGTCCAACCTTCGGCCAGCAACGCGGCCTTGGTCCGCAGAGTCCCATCGGAGCGTCCATCCGGGCAGCTGGGCTTGGTGCCGCTGGCACGGTTCGGCTGATGGTGATCGAGTTCTCTGGTGTCGTACGCCAATCCGGCAGCCAGCTCCAGCAACTGCGGCCCGTCGCCCAGGCCGGTGATCCAGCGGGTGCCACGGTGCGGATGGCGCGCTGTCCAGGCGATCGAGTCCCGGCCGACGGCCACGGCTTCGACCTGCGTCGGTACGACCTCCAGTTGCAGGAACGGCTCGGCCGGTCGGGCGGCGAGCAACTGGGCGTACAGCCGAGCGGAGTCCACGTGGCCGCATGCTGCCATGTTCCGGCGCAGGTCCTGGCCCGGCCTTTCACGACGGTCCTGAACGCCGCACGGGCAGGTCGACGCCCCGAGGGTGTCGACCTGCCCGTGGTGCGAGCCGCAGTTGTTGGTCCTGAATCGAAGTGGGGTGCTGAGCCTCAGCCAATACCGAAGGCGTCGGAGTAGTTGGCGAACCCGCTCGGGCCGCCCTCCTTGGTGAAGCGCCGTACGGCGAACTCTTCCGAAGCCTCCGGGAATGGCCCGTGCACCCCGTGCAGATGCGCGGCCTCAAACCCGAACCGGCTGTAGTAATTCGGCTTACCGGCCGCCACGACCATCGGTTCCTGCCGGGTCTCCGCCGTCACCAGCGCCCAGCGGATCAGGGCCGAGCCGATGCCGCGCCGCTGATGATCGGGATCGACGGCGACCGGCGACATGGCCAAAGCCTCGTCGCCGCCGACGTCCATGCGGACCATCACGCAGTGCCCCACCACGGCGCCGTCGTGCTCGGCGACGAAGGACATCTCGGGCAGCCACATGGCATCGCGGCGCAGCTTCTCGATCTGGTCGGCCTCGTCGGGGCGGCCGAAGGCGCGTACGAGGATCTCCCGGACAGCATCATGATCACGAGCTTCTTCAGTACGAATCATGGGGGCATCGTCCCCACGAATACGTCGCTCGGGGAAGGGACGAACGCCCCGCGTCAGCGCTCGGTCGGCCGGCATTGGGCGCGGGTGCGCCTACCGTGGGCGGCGTGATGCAGGAGGATGCGCCGAGCCTGTTCGACGAGGGCGCCGGGCCGAGCAGGCCGCATGCGCCGCTGGCCGTACGGATGCGTCCGCGCAGCCTCGACGAGCTTGTCGGACAACAGCAACTGCTTGGCCCCGGCTCTCCGCTCAGAAGGCTGGTGGAGTCGGCGCAGGACGCGGGCCGGGTCAGTGTGATCTTGTGGGGACCGCCGGGCACGGGAAAGACGACGCTGGCCAGCATGGTCAGCAGTGCGACCGGCCGCCGCTTCGTCGAACTGAGCGCGGTCACCGCGGGCGTCAAGGACGTGCGGGAGGTCATCGCCCGGGCGCGCGACGACCTCGGTATGCGTGGCGTCGGGACGGTGCTGTTCGTCGACGAGGTGCACCGGTTCAGCAAGACCCAGCAGGACGCGTTGCTGCCCGCGGTCGAGAACGGTTGGGTCACCCTGGTCGCGGCCACCACGGAGAACCCGTCGTTCTCCGTGGTCGCACCGCTGCTGTCCCGCAGCCTCGTCCTGTCGCGGCAGCCGTTGGCGGACAACGACGTTCGCCACCTGCTGGACCGTGCGCTCACCGACCCGCGTGGCTTCGACGGCTCGCTGCGGGTCTCGGCCGAGGCCACGGATCACCTCGTACGGATCGCTGGGGGCGACGCCCGCCGGGCGCTCACGGCCCTGGAGGCCTCGGCGGCGACGGCGACCGATGCCGGCCGCGACGAGGTGGCGCTGGGTGACGTCGAACAGGCGGTCCAGCGCGCCGCGGTGCGCTACGACCGCGATGGCGATCAGCACTATGACGTCGTCAGCGCGTTCATCAAGTCCGTACGCGGCAGTGACGTCGACGCCGCCCTGCACTATCTCGCCCGGATGATCGAGGCCGGTGAGGATCCGCGGTTCATCTCGCGCCGGCTGATGATCCTGGCCAGTGAGGACGTCGGGATGGCCGATCCGAGCGCGCTGCAGACCGCCGTGGCCGCGATGCACGCCGTGGCCGTGATCGGCCTGCCGGAGGCGCAACTGACCCTCGCGCATGCGACCGTCCATCTCGCCCTGGCGCCCAAGTCGAACGCGGTGACCGTGGCCATCGGTGCGGCGCTGGCCGACGTCCGCCGCGGCGCGATCGGGACCGTCCCCCCGCATCTGCGCGACGGGCATTACCCCGGCGCCGCGCGGTTGGGGCATGGCCTGGACTACGCGTACCCGCATGACTTCCCTGGTGGCATCGTTGCGCAGGAGTACGCGCCGGAGTCCCTGCGCGGCCACCAGTACTACCGACCCACCGCGCATGGCGCCGAGGCGCGTTGGGGGCAGGTCCACGCGGCCGTGCAGGCTGCGCTGGGCCGCACAGACCCTGTCGCCGGTACGCCGGACTCGGATGATGGCCCGCTACCGGCCCCTGATGGATCGATGTCGGACCAGACAGCGCCTTGATCGCCGTGCCTGGGCGATCGTGGTGGCCCCCGGACACCAACCAGGCCCGTCGGCTCCTGCGTTAGGGTCGGCGGCTGACGATGAGCGCCGTCGCCGCGTTGTTCACGACGGCGGATGACGGCGCCTGAGGGAAGGGTCCCCGCATGCGCCGGCTGTTCTGGACGGCGGTCGGAGCGGCCGGCGGCATCTTTGTCTACCGCCGTGGCGAGCGCCGGCTGGAGATTGCCCGCGAGCGCGGGATGATCGGCACGCTGTCCGACGCCGCGAAGGTGACCGCGGCACTGGCCACGGCAACAGCGCGGGCGACCGAACGCGTGGCGCAGGCCAGACGCAACGACCCACCGCCCATGATCGTCTCGGTACGGACGGTCCCCGCAGCTGAGGTGACCGCCGCAGGTCAGTCCAGCGACGCCGGCAAAGCCAACAGGAACGCTGGCCGGACCTCCACTGGCCCGACCTCCACTGGCACATCCGTCGCCCCGGCACCACACCGACGCTGGCGACGCGACCGACCGCATACGCAGAAGGGTTAGACCCGATGGACTCCGCCGAGATCCGCAGCAGATTCCTGCGTTTCTTCGCCGACCGTGGCCACACGGTGGTGCCGAGCGCGTCGCTGTTGCTGGACGACCCGACGCTGCTGTTCGTCAACGCCGGGATGGTGCCGTTCAAGCCGTATTTCCTGGGCGAGGCGCCGGCTCCGTGGCCGAGGGCGACCAGCGTGCAGAAGTGCGTACGGACCCTGGACATCGACGAGGTGGGCAAGACCACTCGGCACGCGAGTTTCTTCCAGATGGCAGGCAACTTCTCCTTCGGGAACTATTTCAAGGAAAAGGCGATTCCCTATGCCTGGGAGTTGCTGACCGCCAACACGAACGATGGCGGGTTCGGGTTTGACGAGGAGAAGCTGTGGGTCACCGTCTTCCACGATGACGACGAGGCGGTGGAGCTGTGGCACCGCGAGGTGGGCGTACCCAAGGAGCGTATTCAGCGCCGGGGAATGGCCGACAACTACTGGTCGATGGGGGTTCCCGGTCCGGCTGGGCCCTGCTCGGAGATCTATTACGACCGTGGGCCTGAGCATGGTACTGAGGGTGGACCGGTCGCGGACGAGGACCGCTACCTCGAGGTGTGGAACCTCGTGTTCATGCAGTTCGAGCGCGGGGTGGGCCAGAGTAAGGACGACTTCCCGATCCTCGGCCCGCTGCCCGCACCGAGCATCGACACCGGCATGGGGCTGGAACGCATGGCCACCCTGCTGCAGGGCGTGGAGAACCTGTACGAGATCGACACGACCCGGATCATCCTGGACAAGGCTAGCGAGATCAGCGGGAAGCGTTACGGCGCAAACCATCGCGACGACGTAGCACTCAGAGTTGTGGCCGACCATGCCCGTACCTGCGCGTTCCTCATCGTCGACGGCGTACTTCCCGGCAACGAGGGCCGCGGATACGTTCTGCGCCGGCTGATGCGACGTGTGATCCGCAATATGCGGCTGCTGGGTGCACACGACCCAGTGATGCACGAGTTAGCGGCCGCTTCGGTCCAATCGATGGGCACGCAATATCCCGAACTCGTCAGCGATGCGGGGCGCATCGACGCGATCTCGGTGGCGGAGGAGAACGCGTTCCTGCAGACGCTCAGCAAAGGCACCACCATCTTCGACGTCGCCGTGGCAGAACTGCGGCGTACCGGCGCCACCACGGTCCCGGGTGACCAGGCGTTCGCGCTGCATGACACGTACGGATTCCCGATCGACCTGACCCTGGAGATGGCAGCCGAGCAGGGCCTGGCGGTGGACGAGACCGGTTTCCGTACGTTGATGACCGAGCAGCGCAACCGGGCCAAGGCTGACGCCCGCGCCCGCAAGGCCGGGCTGACCAACGTCACCGCCTATCGGGAGCTCCTCGACCGGGCCGGAACGACCAGTTTCACTGGATACAACGACGTCGTGTCTGAGGCTACGGTCGTCGGCGTGCTGCGCGACGGGGCCGTCGTGGATGCCGTACGGGAGGGTGACGACGTCGAGATCGTGCTGGACCGCACTCCCTTTTATGCCGAGTCCGGCGGACAACTCGGTGATCACGGTCGGGTGCGACTGGGTGACGGTGCGCTGGCGGAGGTCTACGACGTCCAATCCCCGGTGCCGGGCCTATTCGTGCACCGGGCGACCGTCACGCAGGGCGAGTTCGTCGCCGGGGCTGCCGCCGTCGGCGAGGTCGATGTGGAGCGACGCAAGGCGATTAGCCGGGCGCACACCGCAACACACCTGATCCACCGGGCATTCCGTGAGTTCCTGGGCGACACGGCCACCCAGATGGGTTCGGAGAATGCGCCTGGCCGGTTGCGTTTTGATTTCCCGTCGCACGGAGCCGTACTGCCGGCAGTGTTGCGCGATGTCGAGGCACGGGTCAACGACGTACTCATCGAGGACCTCATTGTCCGGGCCAACACCATGACCCAGGACGAGGCCCGGTCGATGGGTGCGATGGCCCTGTTCGGGGAGAAGTATGGCGAGCGGGTCCGGGTGGTGAGCGTCGGCGACTGGGCGCACGAACTGTGTGGCGGAACCCACGCGCAACGTTCCGGCCAACTCGGTGTCGTTTCATTCCTGTCCGAGGGTTCGATTGGGGCCGGCGTACGCAGGGTCGAGGCTCTGGTGGGTTCTGATGCCTACCGGTTCCTGGCGCGCGAACACATTTTGGTGTCGCAACTGTCCGAACTCGTCAAGGCCCGGCCCGAGGAACTCCCCGACCGGATCGGTGCGGTGCTGGAGCGGCTGAAGGACGCCGAGCGGCAACTCGACCGGTTGCGCAAGGCCGAGATGGTCATCAGTGCCCAGGGCCTGCTCGGTGCCGGTCGGGATATCGGCAAGGCCCGGGTGTGGACATTCCAGGCACATCCGGGAACCGGCCCGGCGGATCTGCGCGACCTCGTCCTGCAGGCCCGTGGCAACGTACGTATCGAACTTCCCGGGGTCGTGGTCGGTGCGGCGGTCTCCGACGGCAAGGTGGCAATGGTTGCCGCGACCAACGAGCGGGCGCAGGAACTCGGCCTGTCCGCCAACACTGTGTTGCGCGCCGTGCTGCCCGAGGTCGGTGGCCGCGGTGGCGGCAAGGCTGATGTCGCGCAGGGCGGTGGCACCGGGGTCGAGGGCGTCGATGCCGCCCTCGAAGCGGCCTACGCGGCGGTCGGCGTGTCGCTCGGCATCCCGGCGGGCGGCTGAGCCAGATGGATCAGGGCCAGGGCCAGGGCCAAAGCAGCGTCCGCCCGGGCGTACGGATTGGCGTGGATGTCGGCTCCGTACGCATCGGCGTGGCCCGCAGCGACGCCACCGGCACCCTGGCCGTCCCCGTGGCTACGCTGCGTCGCGGCGACCGGGACCTGGCCGAGCTGGCCGATGTGGTGCGTGAGTATGAGGCGATCGAGGTGCTTGTCGGGCTGCCCCGCGGTCTGGACGGCCGTGAGGGGGCAGCGGCCGGTGCGGCGCGTGCGTATGCCGAGGACATCGCCGCGCGGGTGGCTCCCATCCCGGTCCTCCTGGTCGATGAGCGGCTGAGCACCGTGCAGGCGCAGCGGGGCCTGCACGAAGCGGGCCGGTCGGTCCGGACGAGTCGTGGTGTCGTCGATCAGGCCGCGGCGGTCGTCATCGTGCAGCAGGCACTGGACACGGAGCGCCGGGCAACCGAGCAGGACACTGACACCATCGCAGCCAGACCCGGGCCGGACCCCACGAGAACCCAGTCCGAGTCGGGAGGACCGCAATGAGTCAACTCGGCCTGGACATGCGGGAGGACGACAGCGGCGAGCGGGTGCGGCGGCGGCGAGGTGCGGGCGCCGTGATCGGCGCGGCGTTGGTGATGCTGCTGCTCGGGATCGCACTCGTCGTTCTCGCGACCAGGACGCTGGGTGGTTCCACCGATTACGCCGGTGACGGCTCGGGCAGCGTGACGGTGGTGGTCCGCCAGGGCGACAGCATGGGAGCGATCGCGGCGACGCTGGAATCCACCGGAGTGGTGAAAACCGCTGGCGCGTTCGTGGATGCCGCCGCGGCCGAACCGCGATCGGACGGAATCGCGCCCGGGACGTATGTATTGCGCGAGCAGATGAGCGGGACAGCGGCGGTCACCCTGATGCTGGATCCGCGGTCACGGCAGGCCAGCAAGGTCGTCCTGCGGGAGGGGCTGCGGGAGAGCCAGACGCTGGCGGCCATTTCCAAGGCGGCCAAACTACCGATGAAGGAACTGACCGAGGCGGCCGACGACACGGCGACCCTCGGCGTGCCCGCCTGGGGTGCGGATCAGCCCGGGGGAGTGGAAGGGTTCCTGTTCCCGGCAACCTACGACCTGAGCTCGTCCATGTCGGCCGCGGAGATTCTCAAGGCGACCGTGCGCCGTTTCGATCAGGCGGCTGAGGACACCGACATCGTCACCCGGTCGCAGGAGAACAACATCTCGCCCTACCGCTCGCTCGTGATTGCCAGTCTGGTGCAGGCAGAGGGCACCCCCGAGGACTTCGCCAAGGTGTCCCGGGTCATCTTCAACCGGCTTGCCGCGAACATGCGACTGGAACTCGACTCGACCGTGAACTACGCGTTGGACAAGAGCGAGATCCAGTTGAGCGACAGCGAGCTGAAGGTGAACTCCCCGTACAACACCTATCGCGTGAAGGGGCTGCCGCCCGGGCCCATCAACTCACCCGGCGCCGAGGCGATCGATGCGGCCCTGTCGCCGGCGAAGGGCGACTGGCTGTATTTCGTCACGGTCGACCCGGTCAAGAAGATCACTAAGTTCACCGCGTCGTACCAGGAGTTCTTGAAGCTGAAGGCGCAGTTGCGAGCCAGATTGTGACACCGGCTCCGACCCGCCGTGCGGCCGTGCTGGGCTCGCCGATCGCGCACAGCCGCTCGCCGGTGCTGCACCGGGCCGCCTACGCCGCACTCGGCCTCGACTGGCGATACGACGCCCTCGACGTCACCGCGGAGCAGCTCCCGGAGTTCCTGAATTCGCTCGGGCCCGAATGGGTCGGTCTATCGCTGACGATGCCGCTGAAGCAGGCCGTCCTGCCGCTGCTCGATTCGGTCACCGAGACCGTACGCCGGGTCGGGGCGGCCAACACGGTGGTGCTGCGGGACGGCGTACGCCATGGCGACAACACCGACGTCGCCGGGATGGTCACCGCGATCCGCCGCGCTGTCAACGGTGCGGGCCGATCGGTCACGGGCGCTTCCGCGACGGTGCTGGGGTCCGGCGCCACCGCGCGCTCGGCCATCGCCGCCCTCGCTGATCTCGGGGTCGCGCGGGTGAGCGTGGTCGCCCGCCGCCCCGAGGCGACAGCCGAACTCGTGATGCTGGCCGAAACCCTGGGTATGTATGCGCAGGGCCGGCCGTGGACCGCCGACGCGCTGGGTGCGCCGGTGGTGATCAGTACGGTCCCGGCCGGAGTAACGGACCCATTCGCCGACAAGATCCCACCCTCCCCGGGGGTGTTGCTCGACGTGGTCTACGCGCCCTGGCCAACCCGACTCGCCGCAGCCTGGGCCTCGGCCGGTGGTGCGGTGGCAGGCGGATTCGACCTGCTGTTGTGGCAGGCCGTCGACCAGGTGGCCCTGATGACAGGTTTGCAAGCCCCGGTTGCAGTCATGTCCGCTGCCCTCGCTGGCAACTGAATGCGGCTGGAGCGGCGACGAGGACCCAAGAACCACAACCGCGAGGTGCATGTTGGCGCATCTGAACGTGTCCCGCCTGCGGGGTTTATCGCCTATGTCTCACCCGCGTGAGACGCTTCATTTATGACTGAGGTGAGCGTGCGGGATCTGCGCAACCATGGTGGCGACGTGCTCGATTCCGTCGCTCGCGGCCAGAGCGTGACGGTGACACGACAGGGCAAGCCGATCGCCGAGCTGCGCCCGATCCCGGCAGAAGGCACGCTGGCCACGGAATTGGTGGAGCGCTGGCGCACGCTCCCGGTCCTCGACTTCGCGGCACTTCGGTCCGACTTGGATCAGATCCTGGACTGGTCGCTATGACTGTCTACGAGCGTGGTCTGCTCGATACGAGCGTTGTCGTGAGTCTTGCGGGGCTTACCGACTCCGACACCCTGCCGACTCGGTGCTTCGTTTCCGCGATCACTCTGGCGGAACTCTCGGTGGGGCCGCTGGTCGCTGCTTCGGATGCAGAGCGGATGACCCGCCAGAGCGTGCTCCAACAAGTGGAAGCGGATTTCCGCCCGATCCCGTTTGACGACCGGGCCGCTCGCGCCTTCGGCCGAGTCGCGGCGCAGCTTCGCGCTTCGGGCGGCAAGACAACCGCGCGCGCTTACGACGCACTCATCGCGGCGACTGCGGTCGCGAACGACCTGCCGGTGGTGACCCGTAATCCCAAGGACTTCACCGGGATCGACTCCCTGACCGTCATCGGCTTGGACGCTGTCGATTAGCGCTATCTCACTCGTAAGACGACCAGGCGGTTGCGCCAGCCTCGTGATCTCGGCGGAGACGCCACCACCGCGACCCGGCCCTCGCGGGCGCTTAGCCCGGTCGGCGTACTCAAGCCACCCGGATGGGGTGTCGATGGGACAGCACAGGGCGCGCCCGCGCCCGGCCAGGTGCGAGAAGTCGAAGGTGGCTGCCATGTCCGACCTGCCGCGAGGACGCGCCGGACGGCTCGATCAGGTGCTTCGGCAGCTACTCGCTGAGTCGCCGGAACTCGAGGCGGCCGCGGTGGTGTCGTTCGACGGCCTGCCGATGGCCTCGGCGCTACCGGTCGGCTTCGATGAGGACCGGGTTGCCGCGATGAGCGCCGCGCTGCTGTCCCTGGGGGAGCGCGCGGCGGAGGGGCTCGGTCGCGGCGACCTGTCCCAGGTCTGGATCGAGGGCGCCGATGGCACGGTGTTCCTGGTCTCCGCCGAGGACGAGGCGGTCCTGGTCGCCGTGGCTGGTCGGGGGGCGAAGGCCGGCCTGATGATGTATGAGGTGCGCCGCGCCGCCGCCGCCGTCGCTGCAGTGCTCTGCGACGACCCGAACCACGCCTTCGACCAGGCGGTCAGCGCCCAGGCGGCCGAACCCGTCGTCGTCGTGGTGCCCATGCCGGCCGAACTAACTGCGCCTCGCACGCTCGTGGCCCCGCAGGACGGTCAGCGGGTCGAATCAGATCCGCGCGGCCCGGCTGAACAGCTCGTCGCGGGCACCTACGCCGCCGCGTTCGACGCGGCGCTGGACACATTCGACACCTTGGACCCGGAAACTCCGCTGTACGAGGTCACCGCGCCGAGCGCGACGCAGTGGCCGCAGGACGGCGCTGGCCACACGACAGACGGCTACACGACAGACGGCTACACGACACTGGATCCCTACGCCGCCCCCGCAGCCTGGTCGCCGCCGATGGCGCCCCCGGCAACCGACATCGCGGCGGGCCCCCTACTCATGGCCGCCCCGGCTCAACCGGGGGAGACCCACCGGTGGGCCAGCCGCCCGGCGCCGCTGCCGGTGACCTCGCATGGCCAACTCGACGAGGCCCGGCGGCTGCTCGATGAGGCGACACCCCACCGCACCACTCCCGTCCAACCGCGCAGTTGGGCCTGATAGCGACTGGGAGACAACCAATCTGACCGTACGCACACAACCCATCCGCACCCAACCGAAACGGACGCCGACGTGAACCTGGAAGGCTCGCTCTCCGCCTTCGGACTGGCTGACGTCGTCACTTTGCTCGCGACGACCGGCAAGTCGGGGGGATTGCGGTTGCATCAGGCCGACCGCGATGTGCACGGGGTCGTGTGGCTCGTCGATGGCGCGGTGGTCGCGGCATCGGCGGACACCGCCCGGCAGGGTTTGGTACGCCGGTTGGTCGGCGCGGGCCTGGTCGACGACCACGCATTGCGTGCCGCGGTGGACAAGGCGAAGGCGGGGGAGAAAGGTCCGGCGCGTGCCCTGCTCGACAACGGCGCCGTCAACCACGAAACCCTGGTCTCCACCGCAACGGACCAAATCCTCGACGCGGTGGTCGAACTCGTCCGCTGGCCGGACGGCACGTTCGACTTCCTCTGGAACGAACCCATTCCGGATGACGTCGACGTCCGCCTCACCGTCACCGAACTGCTCGGCCAGGTCCGCGGTCGGGACGAGGCGTGGGCCGCCGTCGCAGCAACGATCCCGTCCAACGACGCGGTGCTGACGATCCCGGTGTCGGTGGCCGAGGACCCGATGCTGACCCGGGATGAATGGGCTGTGCTGGCTCTGGTCGATGGGCGGCGCACGCTCGGGGACGTGGTAGAACTGACCGGCGCAGGCCAGTTCGCCGCTGCCTCCACCCTGTCCGAATTGGTGCGGCGCGGCTTGGTGCAGGTGCGCGAAACAAACTCCAGCGACCATGTCGGTGAGGTGCAGCGGATGCTAGAACTGCTGGCACCACTGGAGTCCCGGCCCACGGTGGCAGCGCCCAACCCGGCCTCCGCATCGGCGAATAGGCACGATTACGGTCGCCTGGGCAGCGATACCCGAATCAGTGGGAATGAAGAGCGACCGGATCGGGAACTCGTCGGCGCAGGTGCCCCCAGCGCCCGCTACGGCGGCGGTCGGCCGATGTCGTCCTATGCCGGTGCCGTCCCCGTCAACGGGTCGGCCGCCCCGGCGCTGGCGACGGATCCACTGTCCGAGAATGGGACTCACGACGGCAGCTTGGCGAAACTCATCGAACGGGACCCGAGCATCGACCGCAGCATGTTGTTGCGCCTCATTGCTGGCGTACGGGGGCTGTAGACCATGGCGACCAGGCCACGCAAGCGCCACGGGGGTCGTGCGGTCAAGATCGTGGTGACCGGGCCGTTCGCAGCCGGCAAGACCACGCTCATCCGTACGATCAGCGAGATCACGGTCCTGTCGACCGAGCGGAACATCACCGACACGACCAGAGCCCGCAAGGCGGAAACCACTGTCGCGATGGACTTTGGCCGGATCACGATCGACCGTGAACTCGTGCTCTACCTGTTCGGCACGCCGGGTCAGGAACGATTTGACTTCATGTGGGAGATCCTCGGCGAGGGGATGCTCGGCTACGTCCTGGTGGTCGACGCCGAACGCCCGGACTCCATCCCGCAGGCCCAGTCGATTCTCGGCACGTTCCAGCAGATGGCCCGGGTGCCTTTCGTCGTCGCCGTCAACCGGTCGTCCGGTCTGGACGATCTGGAGGAGGCCCGGTTGCGCCAGTCGCTGGGCTTGTCCTCGCGCACGCCGATCCTCCCGTGTGACGCCACCGACAAGGATTCCGTGAAGGCGGTCCTGCTGGCCCTGCTGTACGCGCTGCTGGAGGAGTTCGAGACCACGGCAGCGAACGCCTAGGGGGCGTGTGATGCGTGTGTTCCATCAGCGGTGTGGTCGCCATGCGCTGGATTCGTCCGCGCAGGATTCGTCTGCGCTGCAACGGTTGACGCTGGGTGCGGGCGTGCTCGCGGTGGTCGCCGTCCTGGCGCGGCCCACGCTGTGGCGGCGGTTGCGCTGGTGGCTGCGGGGTTCGGCCGGGGTCCGCCCTGCCGACCCGACAGCACCGAACAGCGAGCTGGCCCTGGATCAGACCAGCGTCGCAACCATGCAGCAGGGTGACGACCGGTCGCAGGCGCCCGCGAATTGTGGGCAAACGCCGACGGTGGTCGGTGCTGGCGTCGACGTCGCCGCCCCGACACCTCAGGTCGTGCTCGGATTCGCCGATGGGTCACAGGTGCGCCTGTCCCGGACCGACCCGAGCGTGTCGGCCTTCGAACGGTTGGTGGCCGTGCTGCGCCGCCGTGATGCCGCGTGAAGCAACTCGGTGACGTTCTGCTGCAAGGCGGCCTGGTCACCCCCGACCAGCTGAATGCCGCCTTCTCCGAGCATCAACGCCTGGGCCGAAGTTTGGGCAGGGTGCTGGTCGATCAGGGCATTCTTTCGGAGAACCAACTCGTCGCCGCCCTGGCCGCGCAGATCGGGATGCCGTTCGTCGACCTGTCCGAGGTGTCCATCGACGGGTCGGCGGTGGCCCGGGTGCCGGGCAACGTGTGCCGCCGGCACCTGGTCATCCCGTTCGGGTTCGCCGATGGCCGGATGCTGCTGGCGATGGCCGACCCGGCGAACGTATTTGCCGTTGACGACGTACGGTCGATCTCCGGCATGGACGTCCGGCCGGTCGTGGCAACCCGCGGGGACGTGAACGCGGCCATCGATCGCTGCTACCGCAACGACTCCGACCTGGACGACCTCACCACTGCGCTGGACACGACCGACGAGGACGATGACCTATCCAGGGTCAAGGAGGTCGTCGAGGACGCCCCGATCGTCAAGTTCGTCAACCTGCTGATCACCCAGGCGATTCAGGACGGTGCCTCCGATATTCACCTGGAGCCGGGGGAGCACGACCTGGCTGTCCGGTTTCGCATTGATGGAGTGCTGCACGAGGTCATGCGCTCGCCGCGGTCGATCCAGTCCGGCGTCATCAGCCGTCTGAAGATCATGGCGGACATCAACATCGCCGAGCGCCGCATCCCGCAAGACGGTCGACTCTCGGTGGCCCATCAGGACAAGAAGATCGACCTGCGTGTCGCCACCCTGCCGACGGTGTGGGGCGAGAAGGTTGTCATGCGTGTGCTCGACAACTCGACCGCACGCCTGGACCTAGCCGATCTGGGTTTCTCGCAAGACAATTACGAACGGTATTCGCGGAGTTTCACCAAGCCGTACGGCATGATCCTGGTCACTGGCCCAACCGGTTCAGGAAAGTCGACCACGCTGTACGCCACCCTGAATATCATTAACAAGCCCGAAGTTAACATCATCACGGTAGAGGACCCGGTCGAGTATCGGTTGGCCGGAGTCAACCAGGTGCAGACGAACTCCAAGGCGGGTTTGACGTTCGCTTCTGCCTTGCGCTCGATTCTGCGGTCCGACCCCGACATCGTCCTCATTGGTGAGATCCGTGACCACGAAACCGCGCAGATCGCCGTCGAGGCGTCACTGACCGGTCACCTCGTACTCTCCACATTGCACACAAACAACGCCCCGTCGGCGATCACCCGATTGACTGAGATGGGTATCGAGCCGTTCCTGGTGGGTTCGGCCATCGATTGCGTTCTGGCGCAACGCCTTGCCCGGCGGCTGTGCTCGCGCTGCAAGGAGCCGTACAACCCGACCCCAGAAGCCCTGCGCGCCGCGCGTTTCCCGTGGCAGGACGGCGAGCCCCTGCCAACCCTGCACCGCGCAGCCGGGTGCCCGAACTGCGCGAAGACTGGATACAAGGGCCGACTCGCGTTGCACGAGGTCATGCCGCTGACCGAGGAGATCGAGCGGCATACCGTCGAACGCGCCTCCGCCACCGTCATCGCCGCGACCGCCGCACAGCAAGGCATGCTGAACCTACGCGCCGACGGCATGCTGAAAGTCCTCGCCGGTGTCACCTCGCTGGAGGAGATCCTGCGCGTCGTGGTGTGACAGCCGGGTTCGCGCCGCTACCAAGATCACCGCGAATGGGCGCTGGTGGTGGGGGTGGTTCCGCGAGTGGGTACTCGTGGTCGAGTTCGATCTTGAATTCTCGACCACAGCGTCACAGTCGGATTGATCAAGTCCCCACTCGCGGAGATCATGCTCGCGTACGCCCAACGCATGTGACGGCTCATCCGGGATGCCCGAATACTTGGCAACTTGCCCGGATTGTGGCACCTTGGCAGGCGTGGACCTGACCTGCCCCCTCCGCAGTATCTCGCCCGGACTGGACGCCGGCGTGCTCACCGCGCTGGCCGGTACGGAATCTGCCCTGTCCGCGAGCGCCATCGCCAGGCTGGCCGGCTATGGAAGCCGTAACGGGCAGGCGCCGGTCCTCGATCGGTTGGTCCGGCACGGTCTGGTGCTCGCCGAGCCCGGCAACCTGGGCCACCTATACCGTCTGAACCGAGAGCACGTCTTAGCCCCAGCGGTCCTGGCGGCAGTGGCCGGCAGGGCTGAGTTCATTGCGCGGCTGAGGGCCGGTCTCGACGCGCTGGGACCGGCGCTCATGCACGCGTCCTTGTTCGGGTCATTCGCCCGAGGAGATGCGCGGCCCGACAGCGACATCGATCTATTGGTCGTCACGACGGACGAGCAGCCGCAGGAATGGCACGACATGCTCGTTGATATCGGTGAGCGGGTTCGGGCCTGGTCGGGCAACGAACTGGAGACTGTGGCACTGACGCAGTCTCACCTGGCCCGGGTCGCGCCACGGGAACCCGTGGTCGCGGCCTGGCTAGCCGAGGGTGTGACGCTGCACGGCCCGCACCTCGGTGACCTACTCACCTCGATGGCGTTGTCACCGCTAGCGGCGCCGTCGTCGTGACACCGGCACGCCTGCCGACTGCTGCGGGGGATCGCGGTCAGGCCCGGGCGCGGGCCAGGATCGCGCAGAAATACCTCGAGGTGGCGGAACTGGTCTCGGCCGAGGGAGGACCGACCAACAACGTCTGCGTTGGGCTCGCGGTGCTCTCCGGGATTGCCGCCGGCGACGCCATATGCCTCATCGCGGACGGGCAGCGCTACTCCGGACACAGTCACAACGATGCCGCCATTCTGCTCGGGCGCCATGACCGAGAGAGTGGTCGCAGGCTGCGCAAACTAGTCACTCTCACGCCGGAATCGCACTATGGGTACGGGCTGATCAGCGACGAGGAGCGCAGCAATGCGTTGGCCTGGGCGCGGCAACTCGTCACGCAAGCGGTCTCGGTCACCGAGTAGACCTGCAGGCATACGTGGCGGCCATCAACGGCTTCGCCGACTCCTCGACCACAGCCAAGATCACGGCGAGTGGGAATCGTTCGTTGGGCTAACTCTGCGAGTTAGTATTCGTGGTCGAGTTCGATCTTGAAATCTCGACCACGGCGTCACAGTCGGATTGATCAACTCCCCACTCGCGGAGATCATGCTCGCGTACGCCAGCCACCTCACTGGCCCCCGACCAGATTGCCGTCTCAGCGCGTCCTGTCCACAGCCGCCGACAGCGATGCCGCTCGTCGAACTCAGCCCATCCGCGGCATGATGAACAAAGCCCTCATTCAGCACCGACCACGCATATGATGGCTTTCCCCATCACAGCGGAGGCTTCCATGACATCAATGCCCTGGTCGTTCGTGTACGGGCCTGACGGCGTGGGCCGATTCCTGCGGCGCGCCCGACGGGCGCGGGGCTGGACCCAGGCGCAGTTCGCGGACCGGATGGGGATCGACCGCACCACTGTCGGATCGTTGGAACGTACGGGCAACGTCCGGCTTGCCACGGCCCTGGACGCGGCATCATTCCTGGGCCTGGACGTCGTGCTCGTCCCCCGAGGTGCGACCGTCCGCGTCGAGCCATTGGCCACCAACCTCAGCCCGCAGAACCCCAAAGACTCATGACCACCAGCAGTGGCGACCCAGTTGCCGACGTCTGGCTGGGCGATCGATTGGTGGGCGAACTCAGGCAGCGTCGAGGCAAGGTCCGATTTGCCTACACAACCAGCGTCGCGGCCGAATTCCCAGGAAGACTGGTGTTATCGACGGCCCTGCCCGTGCAGCCCGAACCCTTCCCGGCGGACCTGACGCTGGCCTGGTTCAGCGGTTTGCTACCGGAGGGGCAGGCCCGGTTGGCGGCGGCGGATATGGTCGGCGTCGCATCCACGGATGTCTTTGGGTTGTTGCGTGAGATCGGCTGGGAATGTGCGGGCGCCGTGGCAGTGGTCCCGCCCGGACAAGTACCGCCTATCGGGCAGTCAGCGCAGACCCGCCCGGTCACGGCCGATCAGATCGCCCAGCGGCTTCGAGCCCTGCCGGCTCATCCGTTCGAGGCACTCGATGAGATTCGGCATTCACTCGGCGGTTTTCAGGACAAACTGTTGCTCGCCTGGGACGAGGCCGAAGGCTGGACGCTGCCGCTGAACGGCGCGGCCTCAACCCACATCATCAAGCCGACCCCGGCGCGCTATCCGGAACTGGCCCAGGCCGAGGTGTGGACCATGACCGCGGCCGCTGCTGCAACTCCAACGGCAGAAGTGGCGCTGCGCCGCGACGGTGAACTGCTCTCGATCGTGGTCACCCGGTTTGACCGGTGGCGATACTCCGCGAATCGCGTACGACGATTGCATCAAGAGGACATGTGCCAGGCGCTGGGCGTCCATCCGCGGCATAAATATCAGGAAGATCGAGTTCGTCCGTCCCTGGCTGCCATGGCCGCGGTACTGCGCAGCCACTCCGTCGATCCGGCCTCGAAACTCGACCGGCTGCTGGCTCAGGTGACTGTGAACCTGGCCACCGGTCTTCCGCGGAAGGCTTGACGCACACGTATTACAGTGTCATACGCGCATGGATCGTACGCGAAGCGGGCAGATCACAGCCGAACCTCGGCGCAAATACCGGAGGTGGCGGGGCCTTCGGGGTCGCAGGGGTGAAGCTGTCAGGCGGTGGCGGCGTGGCGAGGTTCGATCACGCGCGGGTTTTTCTCGTCCGGATCCACGAGGACGGTAAAGCCGAACTGGTCGACCAGGCCTTGCGCGAGGTTGCGGGCAGCGGCGGCCTGGCCCTCGTCGTCGAGGCCGAGGCCGTAGACATCGACAGTGATCGGGAACCCGTCGAAGTCGCCGTTTTCGCGCTCCACGTAGGCACTGAATGTGTCGGTGTAGATCAGGGGGCCTGTTTCACTGAGCCGATGGTGCGACCCGGGAATCAACTCGGCGATGGCGTCTGCAACGGCTGTTTCCGAGTCGGCGCGTACGTAGAACGTGGCTTCATCACTCATCAGGGGGTCACCTCCGGGTCCACAACCAATCGTAGCCGTCTCCGATGAGCAACACCTCGTCCAGTGCGGCACCGTAACCGGCAAGAGACTGCTCAAGGAACCGCAGGGCCTGATCCTCATCCATTCCACATCGCCTGAGGTCGATAACACCGTGGCGCGCCTGGCGACGACCGTTGCGCACCGCGCGGGAGAACGCTACCTGGGTGGACTCCTGTGGGGTCTTGAACTCCACCGGAACGTGCTGATCGCGCGTGATGGCGTCCGGCGTGTGCACCCCAACACGATTTGACTCGCGGACGGGGAGGACGGGGAGCCCCTGCTCGGCGAGCCATGTCGCGACGCGCTGCTCTTCAGCAGGCCGAGCCGCCCAACCGTCGACCGTGACGATCAGGCCGTCTACGTGCAGCTGGCGGTATGACGGCGTCCCGGCATCGTCGCGGCCGCCGAGCCGATGCGGCCGCACGGCGTTGGGACGCTCGACCGACAACCGTCGCCCGGGCAGCACCGGACCGCCGCGGCCTGCACCCTCGTCTCGCATTCCGCGCCTTCAACCTTTGCCGCCGATCCCAGCGTGGTGTCACCACGGTTCGCCCAGTCAGGTCGCCGCGGCCAAG